>NZ_JBMSDX010000010.1:0-151978 GCF_049445955.1 Brevundimonas sp. VNH65
ACAGATCGGCCGGCCTGCTGCGCTGGTTGATGGCTGCGCAGACCGGCCTCTTGCCAACCCCAACAACCCCAGCTCAGATCAACGACGGACTCTTGTTATGGCTGGATGAGAAACGGGGGTCACGTCATTTCGGACAAAGCGCTCAAGAACCGCGACCGAACATGTCTCGCACTCGACCCGTTTCGCCTACCTTAGATCGGCTCATAGAGCGCCGATTCTCACCTCAGGTAGGTTAGGCAGATGCAGAGCCGGGACGAAAGGCCCCGCCTTTGCCTCGTCATGTGTCATGGAGAGAAGCGCGCCAATTAGATCCAGCTGCGAAAGGGGCGCGAGGAGCTGGGCCAGGCCCCGCCTGCATTCGGGTCGGCCGGAAAATATCGTTTGCCGGACGGGGTCAGCCGGTCGGCGATAATGGGCCATGACCTTTCGAGAGCCGGTTCAGCCCGCCAACTATCGCCTCAGCAAGGAGAGCTGGGACGAGATCGTGGAGGCGTACCGGAACGGGGCGACGGCGCGGTCTCTGGCGGTCAAATGGAAGGTCGCCCCGGGCTCCGTCTACTACCACGCCTGCAGGGACGGGTGGGGCAAGAAGACCAACGGCGACGACCGCGCCCGTGCCCATGCGCGCGCCATGGAGGCGCGGGAGGCGAAGCGCGCCGAGCCCCCGCCGCCGCTGACGCCGCCGGAGACCGGGGCGGAGGCGGCGACGGATGCGCGGACGCTGGGGCGGCGGGTGTTGCGCGGACTGGCGCGGGCGCTGGATCAGGGGCGGCTGGAGGAGGCGCGAGCGCTGGGGGCGCTGGCGGCGTCGCTGGGGCGGATTCCGGAACAGGACCGCGACCGGGTGGACTGGGCCGACTTCGCCCGGGCGGCGACGGACCGGACGGCGGCGCTGGAGCTGAGCTTTGACGGAGAGGAGGAGGAGACGACCTCGCCCCATCCGGCCAAGGTCGAGTTCTGGCGGCGGATGACGGGCTCGACGGCGGCCGAGCCCCGGCGGGTCATGGCCGAGGCGTTCTGGATGATGCTGGAGGGCCGGCTGGCGCGGCTGAGGGCGCCGGACCCGGCGTCGAAGACGGGACGCTCAGCGGTTTGACACCCCGGTCAGGTCGGACCAGCGCCAGGCGGAGGCGCCGAGGGCCAGGCGGGGGGCGGCGGGGCTGTCGGACAGGGTCAGGAGGACCAGGCCGCGCATGGACTGGCGGCGGCATTCGGCGGGGCTGAAGGCGACCTCGACGGCGATGGCCTGACGGACGGCGGCCAGGCCCTCGCCCTCTTCGCCGGGACTGCGGATCCAGGCGCCGTTCCAGACCAGGGGCGTGCGGCCGGGCGCCAGGTCGCGGCCCGCCTTGTCCAGGGCCGAGCGGACGCCGGGGGCGTCGCGCAGGGCGCGCTGCAGCCGGGCGGGCATGTCGCAGGCGCCGCCGGCGCCGGCGCCCGAACCCGAGCCGAAGCCGGAGCCCGCGCCGCCGCCCGCGCCGGAGCCGCTTCCGCCGCCCGAACCGGAACCGAACCCCGCTCTGGCCGCGCCGCTGAGCTCGCCGGCGCCGACGCTGGGGAAGGGGGCCGGCGGGGTCGGGGCGGGCGGAGCGGGGGCGACCGCCAGGACGACGGGGGCGGCCGGTCTGGCCTGCGGCGGGCGCGGGGCGGCGGGGCGCGGCGTCGGCGGGGCGGGGGGCGGCTCCTCGGGCAAGGGGTTCGGTCCCGCGACGGGCTCTGGCTCGGGTTCCGCGGCGGGCTCTCCGCCGCCGCCGCCCGCCGGTTCAGCGGCCGGGCGAGGGCGCGGCGGGATCAGGGGCGGCGGGGTCAGGTCGACGGAGACGAAAGACTGGGGCGCAGGCTCCGGCGAGGGCGAGGTCCGCCACATCAGCAGCGGCGCCAGCGCCAGGTGCGCGGCCAGGCTGAGGGCCGCCGCCCACACGAACCGACCCCGGCCACGGGCCTTCGCCGTCGGCGACGAAAAATTATTCGCGCGCCTCACCATCAAGGAACGGGGTTCGCCGTAGCGGTGTTAGTGGGCTCGCCGACCCACAGTATTGGTAAGAAAATCCCATACATATCGCAGATTTTCCATGATCTGAAGTCATCATGATGGCGATCGAGGGTCGCTGGATTAAGTCCGTCTTATGGTCAAGCTGAACGAATGTGGACAAGAACGTGTCATCACGCTGCCGTTACCACTGCAACACCTAGGCCTGGCGCGCGATTATTGGGAGTTGCGCCTCCCCGGCGATATGGAGACCACATGCTGAACCGATCGAAAATCAGGACCGCCCTAGCAGGCGGCGCCGTCATCGCCCTGGGCTTCGTGGCCTCGGGCTGCGCCAGCCACAAGTTTGTGCGGGAGAACGTCGCCGTCGTCGACGCCCGCGTGGACGCCACCGACCAGCGCCTCGCCCAGGTCGACGGCACGGCCGGAGAAGCGCTGCAGCGCGCCACGGCCGCGCACAAGCTGGCCGAAGGCAAGTTTCTGTATCAGGTGGTGCTGTCGGACGATTCGGTGAAGTTCCCGGTGAACGCCCATGAGCTGTCGCCCGAGGCCCAGTCGCGGCTGGCGGAGCTGGCGCAGCGGCTGAAGGCCGAGAACCGCAACGTCTATCTGGAAATCCAGGGCCACACCGACGCCACGGGCCCGGCCGCCTATAACGAGGAGCTGGGCGAGCAGCGCGCCGAGGCCGTGCGCCGGTTCCTGAGCCGCGACGGCATCGCCCTGAACCGGATGTCGACGATCTCCTACGGCTCCGAAGCGCCCGTCGCGCCGAACGACACCCGCGAGGGCCGGTCGCAGAACCGCCGCGTGGCCATCGTCGTCCTGAGCTGATCGCCGGACAGGACCGACAGGCGGCCGCCCTGACCGGGGCGGCCGTCTTCGTGTCCAGTTTCGGTTTGACCACGGGCGCGTCGTCCGCGAAGGATCGGGCATGACCGACACGACCGCCAACGGCTTTCTGACCGCCCCCGCGCAACAGCCCATGGACGCGCCCCTCACCGGCCTGGAGCAGGTGATCGAGGCGGCCCTGGCGGATCCGCAGCACTGGGCGGCGTTCGAGGCGCTGTTGCCGCGCGTCGACCTCTACATCTCTCCCGACGGGGCGACGGCGAAGGGGTTGAAGGCCGGGGAGGTCGGGATGCGGACCCTGCGGCCGAACGAGCAGCTGGAGCTGCGCGGCGTGAACCTTGACGACGGGCGCACGGCGGCGGCGGCCTTCACCGATCCCCGGCGACTGACGGCGGTGTGGGGCGAGGAGCGGCCGATCATCGGCATGAACGCCCTGGCGCTGCTGAAACTGTGGCGCGACCGGCCGGTGATGCTGAACCCCGGCGCGCCGCGCGTGCTGTTGTTCCAGGTCGAGGACGTCGCCAATCTGATCGCGGCCGGAGAGGCCCATGCGGCGGAGCAGAAGGCCGGTTCGGCGTCGCGCCCGATCGGACCGTCCAGCGGCGAGGTCAAGCTGAGCGCGCCGGACCGGCTGCCGGAGGCCCTGCTGGGGCGGCTGACCCAGGCGTTCGGGACGGTGGGCGGCACGGGGGTGACGGCCGCCTGGCTGGCGCGGGCGCGCTGGAGCGCAAGCGGGCAGGAGGGCTGGTTCCTGGACTTCCGCACCAGCCGGCCGTCCGACGAGATCCGCGCCATGGTGCAGCGGGCCGTGACCGGCCTGGCGTTCGGCGAGGAGAGCCTGGACGTCTCCGTGGCGCCGTCGGGCGGGGCGGACGGCGTGGGCGTCAGGTTCGTCTGATGCCCCGGTCGCCCGACGCGCCGATGCGGCTGGCCGTGCTGATCGACGCGGAGAACGCCTCGGCCCGGATCGCCGAGGTGCTGTTCACCGAGATCGCCACTCTGGGCGAGGCCAGCGCCCGACGCATCTATGGCGACGCCGCCAGCCCGGCGCTGCGGGCGTGGACGGACGTGCTGGCGCGCTGGGCCATCCAGTGGCAGCAGAATTTCCAGAACACCAAGGGCAAGAACTCGGGCGATATCGCCCTGGTGATCGACGCCATGGACCTGCTGCATTCGGGGCGGTTCGACGGCTTCTGCCTGGTGTCGTCCGACAGCGACTTCACCCGGCTGGCCTCGCGCATCCGGGAAGAGGGCGTGGACGTCTACGGCTTCGGCGAACGCAAGACGCCGGAGAGCTTCCGCCAGGCCTGCACCCGTTTCATCTATACCGAGAACCTGACCGCCGGGCGCGAGGCGGACGCGCGGGACGTCGCCCCGGCCGAGGCCGCGCCCGAGCGTCGCAAGGCCGCCGAAGCCGCCCCCCTGATCCGCACGGCCATCGCCGACATGGACGAGGACGGCGACGGCTGGGTGGGGATCGGCGGCATCGGCAACCGGCTGAGGAACGCCTATCCCGACTTCGACCAGCGGTCCTATGGTCACGCCAAGCTGTCGGACCTGATCCGGGCCACCGGCGCGTTCGACGTCGAGGTCGGCCCCGGCGGGGCGATGCGGATCCGGACGAAGCGCTAGGCCGCCTCAGGTCGATTGCAGGACCTTCCGCAGGGCGCCGTGCAGGTCGGGGGCGGAGGCGAGGATGGTCCTGCCGGTGGCGGGGTCGCCGTCGTCCTCGATCGCGGTGACGGTTCCGCCGGCTTCGGAGACCAGCAGCAGGCCCGCGGCCACGTCCCACGGCTGGAGGTTGCGCTCGTAGTAGGCGTCGAAGCGGCCGGCCGCGACATAGGCCAGGTCGAGCGAGGCGGCGCCGAGGCGGCGGATGCCGGCGACGCGCTGGCCCACGGCGTGCAGGTCCTTGATGGCCTGGGCGTGGCCGGTCTTGCCGATGAAGGGCAGGCCGGTGGCGATCAGGCCGTCAGCCAGGTCGCGGCGGCCCGACACCCGGATGCGGGTGTCGTTGAGGTAGCAGCCCTTGCCCTTCTCGGCCCAGAACATCTCGTTGAGGATCGGATTGTAGGTGACGGCGGCGACGATCTCGGTGCGGCCGTCCGGATGGCGGCGCTCCAGGGCCACGGTGATGGCGAACAGGGGCAGGCCGTGGATGAAGTTGGTCGTGCCGTCGATCGGATCGACGATCCAGGTGTGGGACTTGTCCGTGCCCTCGACCATGCCGCCTTCCTCGCCGAGGAAGCCGTAGCCTGGGCGGGCCTTGGTCAGCAGTTCACGCAGCGACTGCTCGGCCTTCTTGTCGGCGGCGGAGACGAAGTCGCCGGGGCCCTTGCGCGAGACCTGGAGCTGGGCGACCTCGCCGAAGTCGCGGGACATGGGACGGGCGGTCTTGCGGACCGCGTCCATCATCACTTGCAGCAGGGCGGAGGCGAGGGCCATGGGAAATCTCCTGGTCCGAAAGTCCTTCAAAGGCGGAATGGCCCGGACAGACGGAGAAGCTCAAGTTCGGCGCCGAGGGGCGACAGTGAAAAGTGCTGGTGAGCAAGGGGTGAGCGAGGGCCGGCGGACTTGCGCTCACCCCTTGCTCACCAGCACCTCTCGCTTACTTCAAGATCAGTCCGCGCGGCGGACGTATTCGCCGGTGGTGGTGTCGACGACGATGCGCTCGCCGGCCGACATATAGGGCGGGATCATGATGCGGACGCCGTTGTCGGCGACGGCGGGCTTGTAGGACGACGAGGCGGTCTGGCCCTTCACGGTGGGCTCGGTCTCGGCGACGGTCAGGGTGACCTGTTCCGGCAGCTCCAGGCCGATCGGACGCTCTTCGTGCATCTCGATGACCACCTTCATCCCCTCCTGCAGATAGGGGATGCGCTCCTCGCCGACCCAGTCCTTCTGCAGTTCGATCTGCTCGTAGGTCGTGTCGTCCATGAAGACGAGGGAATCGCCGTTGTCGAACAGATAGGAGAAGTCCTTCTGCTCGAGGGTGACGCGCTCGACCTTGTCTTCCGAACGGAAGCGTTCGTTCAGCTTGTTGCCGGTCTCGAGGTTCTTGGCCTCGACGTTGGCGAAGGCGCCGCCCTTGCCGGGCTTGACGTGGCTGGCCTTGGTGACGACCCACAGGCCGCCGTTGTGCTGAAGCACCATGCCCGGCTTGATGGTGTTGCCGTTGATTTTCGCCATAGGGATCTCGGGTAAGGATCTTGGGGTTCGGGCGCAGCCCTCGGCCGCGCGAAATCGGGCGCGATCCCTAGAGGAAGCGGCGAAGAAGGGCAAGGCGGGGCGCCGGAGCCTCAGTGCACGGTCGTGCGCTGCTCGTCGATCTTGCGCTCGACCAGATTGGCCAGCCGGACGCCGGCCCCTGTCGGGGCCGCGATCTTGCCGGCGCCCTCGTCCAGGCGGCGGGCCTGGTTGGCGAAGGCGGCCGCGAGGCCGGCGCTGGACATGGCGGCGACCATCTGGCCGCGCAGGCTGGCGGGGCGGGCGGCCAGCCACAGGGCGTTGACCCCCTGGGCCAGGGCCCAGAGGCCCAGGGTGCGGTTGCGGCCCGGCTGGCTGGGCGCGTTCCACACCCGCAGGGCCGACAGGGTTGTGGCGGAGAAGACGGCGGGCAGGACCAGGCTGAGGGCGCCGGTCGGGCGTTCGGTGACAGGGCCTTCCTGCTCGCGCAGATGACGGGGCGTGCGGCGCGGTTTGATCGCGCCGGTGGCCAGGGCCGTGGCGAACAGGGCGAAGCCGGCCGTGACCGCCGCTCCGATCAGGACATGACCGAGGGAGCGGCCGTCGCTGTTGAGGAACTCGGTCGCCGCCTCGCGCACGTCGTCCAGGGTCTCGTCCAGGGTGTCGTCGATGCTCATGGCCCAGCTTCCTCCGTCCGGTGACGGAATGGCCGAGCCCGGCGCCGGGTTCCCCCGACGGCGTGGTTCAGGCCTTCAGGGTGTCGCGCGCCCGGGCCAGGCGGCCGATCGCCTGATCCAGAACCTCGTCCGACTTGGCGAAACACAGGCGCAGGACGCCGGTCGACGGCCCGGACTGGAAGACGGACACGGGGATGGAGGCGACGCCGTGCTCGCGCACCAGGGTCCAGGCCAGGGCTTCGTCGTCCTGACCCAGGCCGGCGGCGGGAAGGTCGAGACAGAGGAAGTAGGTGCCCTCGGACGGGGTGACGACGAAGCCGGCCCTTTCGAGTCCGGAGGTCAGGCGGTCGCGGGAGCGTTGCAGGCCGGCGCGCATGTCGGCGAACCAGTCGTCCGGCCAGTCCAACCCCTCGGCCACGGCCGACTGAAGATTGGGCGGGGTGGTGAAGGTGAGGAACTGATGAGCCCGCGCCACCACCTCGATCAGGTCGGGCGTTCCGCAGGCGAAGCCGATCTTCCAGCCGGTCAGGCCGAACATCTTGCCCGCCGATCCGACCTTGATCGTGCGCTCGGCCATGCCGGGCTGGGACAGCAGGGAGGCGAAGGGGCGACCGTCGAAGACGATATGCTCCCAGACCTCGTCGGAAATGGCGATCAGGTCGTGGCGGCGGCAGACGGCGGCGACGGCGGCCATTTCCTGATCGTCGAAGACCCGGCCTGTGGGGTTGTGCGGGGTGTTGAGGATCAGGGCGCGGGTGGTCGGGGTGACGGCGGCCTGGATGACGGCCTCGGTGAGACGCCAGTCGGGCGGGGCGAGGCGGACGGTCTGGACCTCGCCGCCCGCGCGCCGGACCAGGGGTCCATAGGCGTCATAGGCGGGTTCGATCACCACGACCCCGTCGCCGGGCCGCACGACGGTCAGGACGGCGGCGGCGATGGCCTCGGTGGCGCCGGAGGTGACCAGCACCCCGGTCTCGGTCAGGTCCAGCCCCTGATGACGGCCGTAGTGGCGGGCGACGGCGTCCCGCAGGACGGGCAGGCCGCGCGAGGGCGGATACTGGTTGGGCCCGTCCAGAACGGCGCGGGCGGCGGCTTCCAGCAGGGCGCGCGGGCCGGGGGCGTCGGGGAAGCCCTGGCCGAGGTTGATCGCGCCCAGATCGCGCGCCGCGCCCGACATGGCCTCGAACACGGTGACGCCCATCTGGGCGTAGATCGGATTGAGGCGGTCGCGGTTCATGGGCGGGTATGGGGTGTGGGGTGTGGGGTGTCAGCGTCCGCACCGTGCACCCCGGCGCAGGCCGGGGTCCAGATGGGCGGGCTCAAATCCTACGGTGCGACACCCCGGCCGTTGCGGTCTGTGATCCGGGCCCCGGCCTTCGCCGGGGCGCACGGTGGGAAAGGCGGTTCAGCGGGCGGCGAATTCGCTGAGGGCGTCGATGACGGCGCGGTTCTGGTCTTCGGTGCCGATGGTGATGCGCAGGGCCTGCGGTAGGCCGTAGCCGCCGACCGGGCGGACGATGATCCCCTTGAGGTTCAGATAATCGCTGGCGGCGGTCGCCTCTTCCGGTCCCTTGAAGATCACCAGGACGAAGTTGCCGGCGGAGGGCAGGACTTCGAAACCGAAGCCGCGGATGGCCTGGGTCAGGCGCGGCTTCCAGGTGGTGATGAGGTCGCGCGAGGCCGTCTGGTGCGCCGTGTCGGACAGGGCGGCGGTCGCCGCCTCGATCCCGGGGACGGAGACGTTGAACGGCAGGCGGATGCGGTCGACCGCCTCGGCCACCTTGAGCGGCGCATAGCCGAAGCCGATGCGCAGGCCGCCCAGACCGTGGATCTTGGAGAAGGTGCGGGTGACGACGATGTTGTCGGCCTCGCGGGCCAGGCCGAAGCTGGTCTCCCAGTCGGGCTCGGCGACATATTCGGCATAGGCTTCGTCCACCACGAGCAGGACGTGGGCGGGCAGGGCGGCGTGGAGGCGGCGAATCTCCTCGCCCGAGTTCCAGCTGCCGGTCGGGTTGGACGGGTTGGAGACGTAGACGAGCTTCGTCCGCTCATCGACCTGGGCCAGCAGGGCGTCGACCTCGGCCTTGTAGCCGGGTTCGGGCGCCAGCTTGACCTCGGCCTCGCAGGCCTTGGCCGAGATGCGATAGGCGAGGAAGCCGTACTGGCCCGTGACGATGTTGTCGCCGGCGGTCAGGTAGGTCTGGTTCAGCAGGGCGAAGACCTCGTCCGAGCCGTTGCCGAAGATCAGGCGTTCGGGCTCCAGCCCATGGGTCTCGGCCACGGCGGCGCGGAGCTTGTTGGCCCGGCCGTCGGGATAGATGTGGATGTTCCGGATCGCCGCCTCATAGGCCGCGCGGGCCTTCTCCCCGGCGCCCAGCATGTTCTCGTTGGAGGACAGCTTCATCGGCTCGGCCACGCCGGCGATGGCCGATTTGCCGCCGACATAGGGGGCGATGTCGAGGATGCCGGGCTTGGGCGTGGGCAGGTCGGTCATGCTCGAAAACTCAGAAAACGGGGGCGGCCCCGATGACGCCCTTCAGGGAGCCGGGCGCCTGATCCAGCCGCCCGTCCTCGCCCTGCACATAGCCCGCCAGGACGAACAGCTTCAAGCCGCCCGAAGCGGCGAGGGGACGCGCGGACAGGCCGAGGGCGGCCAGGGTCTCGACGATCCGGGCGTCCGGCAGGGTCGCGTCGGTGACCCAGAAGGTGCGGTCGTCGCCGGTGGGACCGGGCCGGGCGGCGCCGACCAGCAGGGCGCGGGGCGCGGTTTCTGGGGCGTCGGGCAGGGCGCCGACGACCCGCAGGTCCGGACGGGCCAGAAGGCGGCCCCACCACGGACGGCCGCCGCCGAGATCGATCAGGGCGGAGGTGTCGGGGGTGACGGCGTCCAGGGCGGCCTCCGGGCTGTCCACCGCCTGCATCGGCCCGAACCGGTCCGCCGCCAGGGTCTGGGCCGCGGGACCGGCGGCGATGACGGCGGCTCCGCCCTGTGCCGACAGGCGGCCGAACAGCGCCAGGAGCAGCGCCTTGCGGCCGGGGTCGCCCGCCTGGGCGATCAGGCCCCGCAGCATCAGCGCCTCGGCGTCGGGCGAGGTCGGACCGGCGGCGGCGCGATGGGCGAGGGCCGCCGAGAGGGCGTCGATCAGGCGGCCGTCCAGGGTCTGGCGCGTCGGGTCGAGGCTCGGCTCTTCAAGCATCAGAACAGCTTGGGCGCGGGGGCCAGAGGGAAGGGGCCGAGCCAGGCGCGACCGTCGCGGAAGGTCAGGGTCAGCTTGACCTCGGACTGACCGTCGTCGGCGGGCGCGCCGGCCGGACCTGCGGGACCGGCCGCCGCCGCCGCCGCCGCGGCGGCCCCGAGCGGATTGACGCCGCCGCCGCCCGCCTGACCCTGACTGGCCTGGACCAGGCCGGCGAGGGCGGGATAGGGGTTGACCGCGTCCAGGTCGATCACGCCGGTCAGGCGGCCGTCGCGATCGGCGGACAGGCCCTCGCTGACCAGCCGGGCGCGGCTCCGGCCCGCCGTCATCTCTCCCTTAAGGGCGCTGAACCGACCGCCGTCGCGGCTCCAGGCCGACAGCACGCCCGCCGCGTCGGCGCCGCGAATGCGATCGGCGCGGGCGATCACGGTTTCGGCCTGGATCGTCAGACGGCCGTTCTGGGCGAGGCCCTCGATCGGCCCGCCGGGGCGGCCGACGCCGTCCAGCAGGCGGAACAGGACGTCGACGGAATCCTCGGCGCCGGGCGATCCGGCCGGAGCGAGGTGAGGACGCAGATACAGTTCGACCTTGCCGGCGCTGGCCAGGGGGAAGGGTTCGGCGCCCGTGCGGGCGGCGAAGACCGGCTCGGCAAGTTCCAGCGCCACATTGGGGAACCGCTGGGTCAGGCCGTGGACGCTCATGCGGATGGCCCGGGCTGTGATGTCGACATCCCCCTTGGCCGCGCGGGTCAGGGTCAGGCCGTCGGAGGCGACCATCACCCATTTGCCGGGGTTCAGGGCGCTGGCCTGGGCGGCGAAGGCGGGGGCGGCGACGGCGTGGCCCGACGGCGCAGCGATCCGCATGGCGCCGGTGTCGAGCTTCAGTCGGAACGGCCAGCCGGTGACACCGGTGCGTTCGCGTTCGACCGTCCAGCCGGCCTGTTGCAGGGCGGCGACGCGCGTCTCGACCTGGGCGTCCACCTGGCGGGACAGCCAGACCCACCAGCCGGACCAGGCCGCGAAGGCGATCAGGATAAGAATGAAGGGGGCGAACAGGCCGGCGCGACCTCGACGGCGGCGGGGGGCGGGGCGGGAGTCGGTCATGGCGGGCCCTTAGCAGCTAGGGCGGGATGTCGCGAGCCGGGACGCGCAGCCGACACGCCCCCGGCGACGGCGTCGCGGCCGGCGAAATCGCGATTTCCCGCCGAGACGGGCTAGGCAGGGTCCAACCGTATACTGTAGCAATTCGCCCCGTAACGATTTGGGGGTCGCTGATGTCGCGTCGTGTTTCCTTGCTGCTGGGCTGTTCGGCCGCTGCAGCGCTGCTGTCGGGCGCGGTTCAGGCCCAGGACGCCCAGGCCCAGGACGTTCCGTTGATCCAGCCGGGCGCGCCGGGTCAGGACAGCCGGGCCCTGGAGGGGCGCGACGCCGCCCGGGTGGCCGACAACCGCTATTCGGCCGACGATGTGAAGTTCATGCAGGACATGATCCATCACCACGGCCAGGCGGTGGAGATGGCGGCCCTGATCGCCGACCGGACCAACACCAAGGCCATCGTCGATCTGGGCGGGCGGATCGACGCCTCGCAGGAAGACGAGATCAAGTTCATGCAGGGCTGGCTGAGCGAGCGGGGCGAAGAGGCGCCCGCTCCGGCGCCGACGCCCGCTCCCGCTGCGACCGCAGCTGATCCTCACGCCGGTCATCATATGGGGCATGAGGGGCACGGCGCCCCAGCGGCCGCCGTGGATCATTCGACCCATGCGGGCATGGCGGGTATGGCGACGCCCGAACAGATGGCCGAGATGAAGGCCAGCGAGGGCTCGACGTTCGACGATTTGTTCCTGCGCCGGATGATCGCCCACCATGAGGGGGCGGTGAAGATGGTGGCGGACCTGCTGGCCCGGCCCGGCTCGGCCTATGACCCGGCCCTGTTCCGCTTCGCCAACGACATCACCAACGAGCAGCAGGCCGAGATCAATCGGATGGCGGCCCTGTTGCGCGAACGGTCGACCGATCCGCGCCCGAACCTGACCGCCGGATTCCGCGATGCGGGACAGGCGATCCTGAACATGGAGCTGGCCGCCAGCCTGCCGAAGCCGACCGGCTTCTTCGATCCGTCCAATCCCGAGGGCCTGCCCATGCGTGCGCCCCCGCCGGAGGGCCAGGACGGCGACGCCCGTCGCGGCACGGCCGACCAGACCAGCCGTCGCGCGCCCTTCCTCAGCTTCGCCAACACCGACATGGCCTTCTCGGGCGACCTGCTGGCGGTCGGCAACTATCACGGCGTCCAGTTCTATCGCCTGGGCGAGGCGGCCGAGCCGAAACTGGTCAGCGCCATCGTCTGTCCGGGCGGGCAGGGCGACGTCTCGATCGTCGGCGACCTGCTGCTGATGTCGGTGGAATCGACCAACGGCCGCGTCGATTGCGGGCGGGAGGGCGTCGGACCGGATCCGAGCGCCGACCGGTTCCGGGGCCTGCGCATCTTCAACATCTCGGACGTGACCCGTCCGCGTCAGGTCGGCCAGGTCCAGACCTGCCGGGGGTCGCACACCCATTCGGTGGTCCAGGCCGATGAACGCCGACTGGTCGTCTACAACTCCGGCACGGCCGGGGTGCGCGACGAGAAGGAACTGGCGGGGTGCGTGGTCGGTCAGCCCGGCGACGACCGCACGGCCATGTTCCGAGTCGATGTGATCGAGATTCCGCTGGCCGATCCGTCAAAGGCGCGGATCATCGACAGCCCGGCCGTCTTCGCCGACGACGCCGGTCAGGTGGCCGGTCTGTGGCGCGGGGGCGATCACGGCGAGGGCACCCAGACCACCAACCGCACCGACCACTGCCACGACATCACCCTGTTCCCGTCCGGGAACATCGCGGGCGGCGCCTGTTCGGGCAACGGCATCGTGTTCGACATCTCCGACCCGATGAAGCCCAAACGGATCGACGCGGTGGTCGACGAGGGCTTCGCCTACTGGCACTCGGCCACCTTCAACAACGACGGCGACAAGGTTGTCTTCACCGATGAGTGGGGCGGCGGGGCGCGGCCGCGCTGCCGCGTTCAGGACCCCATGACCTGGGGCGCCAACGCCATCTATGACATCGTCGACGGCAAGCTGACCTTCCGCAGCTACTACAAGCTGCCGGCCGCCCAGACGGACAAGGAGAACTGCGTCGCCCACAACGGCTCGCTGGTGCCGGTGCCGGGGCGCGATCTGTTCGTCCAGGCCTGGTATCAGGGCGGACTGTCGATCAGCGATTTCACCGACTCGGCCCAGCCGAAGGAGATCGCCTATTTCGATCGCGGGGCGGTGAACGGCGAGACGGCGACAATGGCCGGCTACTGGTCGGTCTACTGGTACAACGGCCGGATCTACGGCACCGAGATCGCGCGCGGTCTGGACGTCTTCACCCTGACGCCGAGCGAGCATCTGAGCGAGAACGAGATCGCGGCGGCGCGCATGGCGCAGCAGGGCGAGACGGTGAACCCGCAGCAGCAGTTCCCCGTCACCTGGCCCGCCCATCCGGTCGTGGCCCGCGCCTATATGGATCAGCTTGCGCGTGACAGCGTCCTGCCGGCCGAAACCGATGCGGCGCTGAAGGGTCTGCTGGATCGGGCGAACCCCCTGGTCGAGGCGGGTGGGCGCGATGCGGCGCTGGCGGGCGAGCTGCGGTCGGCGGCGCGGGGTCTGGACGGCTCGGCCACGGGCCAGACGGGCAAGCGGATCAAGGGTCTGCGCGAGACCCTGACCGGCGTGGCCGACCGCATCGGCTGAAGGCGCGTCAGGCGGCCCGGTCGTCGCCGGTCGAGGAGAAGGCCAGGAGGGTCAGCTCCAGGATCAGCTTCATCAGGCACAGGATCAGCACCGCCCCGGTGGGGGCGTTGACGATGGCCAGGCCCCAGGCGCCGAGGATGATGGTGACGTGCAGGACGGCGATGCGGCCGTAGGGCCTGAACATCTCCAGCCCGGGCGAGCTGTCCTTCCAGCGGCCGGCGATCCACCAGTCGCGCACCAGGATGATGATCTGCAGGATCGCGGTGGCCAGCAGGGCCAGCTGGAAACCGCGATCGCCGAAGGTGCGGGCCCACAGACCGACGTCCCCCGCCGCGCCCGGCGCCAGTCGTGAGGCCATGGAGGCGGCGAAGGCCCCATGGCCGAGGCAGAAGATGCCGTAGTGGACGACGAAGAAGCAGCCCAGGCCCAGCCGACCTCCGGCGCCCTGGGTCTTCGGCCCCGGTCCATCGCCGCGCGCGGTCAGGATGCGGACCAGGGCGATGCCGCCCATGATCAGGTTCTCGGCCCAATAGAGCAGCAGGATGTAGCCCGCATCCCAGCCCAGGAAGGCCACGCCGCCCACCGGGATGAGGTTCAGCAGGACCAGCAGGGCGAGGCGGCGCCAGCCCAGGCGCCGCACCAGTCCGGCGGCGATCTGTCGGATCGTGCTGTCTTCCATGCCGACAGGGTGGACGGTCCGGGGCGACGGGAAAAGGCCGTCAGGTCTGACGAGACGTGACGGTCGCTCGGGGACGATCTCAGAGGCCGGCGAAGAATTCGGGCACGGTCCGCGTCGCCGGGCCGTAGACGCCTTCGTCGAACATCGAACGCCCCAGGGTCGGTTCGAGATTGATCTCGACGGTGCGGGCGCCGGCGTGGCGGGCCTGCTGGACGAAGCCCGCCGCCGGATAGACGTTGCCCGAGGTGCCGATGGAGACGAACAGGTCGCAGGCCGACAGCGCCCGGTCGATCCGGTCCATGCGCAGGGACATCTCGCCGAACCAGACGATGTGGGGGCGGATGCGGCCGTCGGGATGGTCGGGCGAGGGTTCGTGGGCCGCCATGTCGCCGGTCCAGCGACTGACGACGCCCGATCGGGTGCAGCGCCCCTTCAGCAGTTCGCCGTGCATGTGGATCAGCTCGAAGCCGGGCGCGGGCAGGACCCGCTCATGCGCCCGGTCATGCAGGTCGTCGACGTTCTGGGTCACCAGCAGGAAGTCGCCCTCCCATCGCGCGGCCAGCTCGGCCAGGGCCAGGTGGGCGGCGTTCGGATGGACCTCGGCCAGCTGACGGCGGCGCTGGTTGTAGAAGTCCTGGACCAGGGCGGGATCGGCGGCATAGCCCTCGGGCGTCGCCACCTCCTCGACGCGATGGCCGCACCACAGCCCGTCCGAGGCGCGAAAGGTCGGCACGCCGCTTTCGGCCGAGACGCCGGCGCCGGTCAGGACGACGAGGTTGCGATGGGTCATGCCCCTGTCATCGCGCGCCAGCGTGACGGTTTCTAGCGTGATCTGAGCTTACGCCGCTTTGCGGCCAGCGGGCTTTCGGTATTAGCGTATTCAGGCGGCAACAGATACTTGCCACGTCTGTCGTAGTCGCGGTCTCCAAGGATCGTGAAAGCGCGTGACAGTCGCACTGCTCGCCACAGCACGAACACCTCGCAAGCGATGAGCGCCGGCAGAGCCAGCAGCCAGAAGACCCCGATTCCGACCGGCCCCAAAAGTCCAGCGGCGACTAGGGCTCCAATTCCGGCGTACACGGGGGCGAACAAGGAAATCGCCCTGCCGCGCACCTCCGTCAGATCGTCGTCGACCCACTTTCGGACCTTCAGATAGGTTCGGTTCGTCCAACGGCGGCCCATGCCATCGACCGTCAGCGATCCGGCGCGTTCATGCAATGGCAAAGGCTACCCCGGCCCGCTAGAACCCGTTTCGACTCAGCGAAAGGATCCTCCCCATGAAAACCCGCGCCGCCGTCGCCTTTGAGGCCAAACGTCCGCTGGAGATCGTCGAGGTCGATCTGGAGGGGCCGCGCGCCGGAGAGGTGCTGATCGAGATCAAGGCGACGGGCGTGTGCCACACCGACGCCTATACGCTGGACGGTCTGGACTCGGAGGGCATCTTCCCCTCGATCCTGGGCCATGAAGGCGCGGGCGTGGTGGTCGAGGTCGGGCCGGGCGTGACCTCGGTCGCGGTCGGCGACCATGTCATCCCGCTGTACACGCCGGAATGCCGCCAGTGTAAGTCGTGCCTGAGCCGCAAGACCAATCTCTGCACCTCGATCCGGGCGACCCAGGGCAAGGGGCTGATGCCCGACGGGACGAGCCGGTTCAGCTACAAGGGTCAGGCCATCGCCCACTATATGGGCTGTTCGACCTTCTCGAACTACACCGTCCTGCCCGAGATCGCGGTGGCGAAGATCCGCAGGGACGCGCCGTTCGACAAGGCCTGCTACGTCGGCTGCGGCGTCACGACGGGCGTAGGGGCGGTGGTCAACACCGCCAAGGTCGAGCCGGGCGCCAACGCCGTGGTCTTCGGCCTGGGCGGGATCGGGCTGAACGTCATCCAGGGTCTGAAGCTGGTCGGCGCCGACATGATCGTCGGCGTGGATATCAACCCGGACAAGGAGGAGTGGGGCCGCCGTTTCGGCATGACCCATTTCGTCAATCCGAAGGACGTCAGCGACGTGGTCGCGCATCTTGTGGAGCTGACCAGCGGCGGCGCCGACTACACCTTCGACTGCACCGGCAATACGGTGGTGATGCGTCAGGCGCTGGAGGCCTGCCATCGCGGCTGGGGTGAGAGCATCGTCATCGGCGTGGCCGAGGCTGGCAAGGAGATCGCCACCCGCCCGTTCCAGCTGGTCACCGGCCGCGTCTGGCGCGGCTCGGCCTTCGGCGGCGCGCGTGGCCGGACGGATACACCCAAGATCGTCGATTGGTACATGGACGGGAAGATTGAGATCGATCCGATGATCACCCACACCCTGCCGCTGGAACGCATCAACGAGGCCTTCGACCTGATGCACGAAGGCAAGAGCATCCGCTCGGTGGTGGTGTTCTAGCCAACGACCGACGCATGGCCCGAGCAGTCGTCAGCATTCCGGAGAAGTTTGGCGGTGCGCCTCATATCGAAGGCACCGATCTGACGATTGCCGAGGTGCAGGCCTATTGGCGCCAGCCGGGCATATACGCAGCCCATATTCGTGAGCGGTTCCCCGAACTCAGCGAGGCCGAACTTGGAGCCGCGGTGACGTGGGCTGCGCCGAAAGATCCTCAGCATCATTTCATCGCCGAGAGGTTCGAGCCTTCTCGTCAACGCTTCGCCATCTATGGGGAAGCTGGAGATTGGAGCGTGCTGATCGAAAGTGTCGATGAGGACGGCGCTGTTTTTTCCAGCGAGGACTATTGGGAAGCGACGCTCGAAGATGCGCTGCGCTACTTCCGAGAAGATGCTCTGGAAAATCTGAAATGGACCGACGCCCAGTCGGGGCTATCGGTGGACCTCGCTACATTGAATGATGCCAGATAGGTCCGACACAGGACGCAAAGAGGGAGGAAACACATGTTCACGCACCTGACCGTGGGGGCCAACGACGTCGAGGCGTCGCGGAAATTCTATGACGCCGTGCTGCCCGTCCTGGGCATTCCGGCCTCGCAGGGACCGGACCCCAAGGGCCGCTACTGGTGGCGGACGGATCGCGGCGCCTTCGCGGTCGGCAAGCCGATCGACGGCCAGCCCGCCTGCCCCGCCAACGGCGGCACCATCGGGTTCTTCGCCCGGGATGCGGCGGCGGTGAAGGCGTTCCATGACGCGGGCGTGGCGGCCGGCGGCACGTCCATCGAGGACCCGCCGGGCGAGCGCGCCGGTCCGTTCGGCGTGCTGAACCTCGCCTATCTGCGTGATCCGTCCGGCAACAAGATCTGCGCCCTGCACCGGGTGGGGTGACCGGGCGCGCCGCCCGGTGCTAATCGGGCGGCATGACCCTGCAAACCACGAAATCGCATACCGTCCACGGCGGCGTGCTGCGCTATCTGAAGCACGACAGCGTGGTGACCGGCACGCCGATGACCCTGTCGGTGTTTCAGCCGGCGGGGGAGGGGCCGTTTCCGGTGGTGATCTGGCTGTCGGGCCTGACCTGCACCGAGGACAATTTCACCACCAAGGCCGGGGCCTATGAGGCGGCGGCGCGGCTGGGGCTGATCGTGGTCGCGCCGGACACCTCGCCGCGCGGCCCGGATCTGAAGGGCCGGGCGGTGGCCGACGATGCGGCCTATGATCTGGGGCAGGGGGCGGGGTTCTATGTGGACGCCACGGAGGCGCCGTGGGCGTTGCATTTCCGCATGGAGACCTATGTCACGCAGGAGCTGATCGGGCTGATCGACGAGGCGTTTCCGACGACCGGCGCGCGGTCGATCAGCGGCCATTCGATGGGCGGGCACGGGGCCCTGACCCTGGCGTTGCGGCATCCGGACCTGTTCCGGTCGGTGTCGGCCTTCGCGCCGATTTCGTCGCCGACCCGCTGCCCGTGGGGCGAGAAGGCGTTCACCGCCTACCTCGGCGAGGATCGTACGGAATGGGCCAGGCACGACGCGGCCCTGCTGATCGAAGGCGGAGCGGCGAAGGGCCGGTTCGACGACATCCTGATCGATCAGGGCGAGGCCGACAGCTTTCTGGTCGGTCAGCTGAAGCCCGAACTGCTGACGGCGGCGGCCGGGGCGGCGGGGCAGAAAATCACCCTGCGGATGCAGCCAGGCTATGACCACAGCTATTTCTTCATGGCCAGTTTCATCGCCGACCATCTGGCGTTCCACGCCGAGCGGCTGGAGGCTGATACCGTTGAAAAAGTCGGCAATTGCCACGGGCGGCGGGGGCTGATTCACTCTGGTCATTGAGGCTGGAGGCAGCGCGATGATGGGCGAGCGGCGGGTCGATCAGGCGGCCCTGTTCTACACCTTCTCGTTGGAGGACCATGTCCCGGTGAACCACCTGCTGAGGTCGATCGACCGGTTCGTGGAGTTGGAGTGGCTGCGGGCGCATCTGGCGCCGTTCTACAGCGCGATGGGTCGCCCCTCGATCGATCCCGAACTGCTGATCCGGATGCTACTGGTCGGTTACTGCTTCGGCATCCGATCGGAGCGTCGGCTGTGCGAGGAGGTCCATCTGAACCTGGCCTACCGCTGGTTCTGTCGGTTGGGGCTGGAAGGCGCCGTGCCGGATCACTCGACCTTCTCAAAGAACCGCCACGGCCGTTTCCGGGAGAGCGATCTGCTGCGTCAGCTGTTCGACACGGTCCTGCGCCGCTGCATGACGGAAGGCCTGGTCGGCGGCGAGGGCTTCGCTGTGGACGCCAGTTTGATCAAGGCTGAGGCGAACCGCGAGCGCAGCGTGCCGGGCGATCCGGGTCTGCCGCCCGAGGCGTCGAGCCGGGCCATCGACGAGTATCTGGCGGTGCTGGACGACGCGGCCTTCGGTGCGGCCACGCCGGTGACGCCCAAGTTCATCTCACCGGTGGATCCTGCCGCGCGCTGGACCGGCGCGAACAAGGGGCCGGCCTTCTTCGCCTACGCCGCCAACTACCTGATCGATCTGGAGCATGCCGTCATCGTCGATGTCGAGGCCTCCACGGCCGTGCGTCCCGCCGAGCTGACGGCGGCGCGCACCATGATCGAGCGGGTTCGGGATCGACATGATCTGCACCCCGACCGCCTTGCCGCCGACACCGCCTATGGCTCAGCCGAGATGCTGGACTGGCTGGTCAACGACCAGGAGATCGCACCGCATATCCCGGTCATCGACAAGTCCGGTCGGACGGACGGCACCTTCTCCCGCGCCGACTTCGCCTATGACGCCGAGGCGGATCTATACCGTTGTCCGGGCGGCAATGAGCTGAAGCAGTATCGACGCGCCTTCCGCGCAGATCATCCGGAGACGCTACCGGATGACACCCACCGCTATCGCGCTTCCAAGATCGACTGCGACGCCTGTGCCCTGAAGCCGCGCTGCTGTCCCAATGCGCCGGCCCGGAAGGTCACGCGCTCCATCCACGAAAGCGCCCGAGATGTCGCCCGCGACATCGCCAGAACCGACGCCTACGTCACCTCGAGGCGCGAGCGGAAGAAGGTCGAGATGCTGTTCGCCCACCTCAAGCGCATCCTCAGACTGGATCGCCTGCGTCTTCGCGGTCCCTGCGGCGCCCGAGACGAGTTCCTCCTCGCCGCAACCGCCCAGAACCTGCGGAAAATGGCCCGACTGATCCCGCTTGAAGCCGCCCCGGCGCCCGCCTGAAGTCCACAAGCGTCGCGAACCGCGTCACAGCCTGACCACGCCGCGACACCAACCGATCAGGCAGCCGACTTTTTCAACGGTATCGGCTCACAGCGGAACTTAATCGGCGTCGCCGTCTTGGGTTTGTCGACGGGCTCTCCTAGATGAGGGCCAGCCAAGCTTGTCAGATCAGGAGCTCCTCTCATGGCCTTCACCCTCGCCCCGCTGCCCTACGCCTATGACGCGCTGGAGCCGGCCATCGACAAGGAGACGATGACCTTCCACCACGACAAGCACCATCAGACCTATGTCGACAATCTGAACAAGTTCGTGGACGCGACCCCGGCCGCCCAGGGCAAGAGCCTGGAAGAGCTGATGGGCATAATGTCGACCCTGCCGAAGTCGATCCGCAACAACGGCGGCGGACACTGGAACCACGCCCTGTTCTGGGAACTGCTTGCTCCGGCCGGCGAGACGGGCGAGCCCTCGGCCGAACTGGCCGCCGCAATCGAGGCGGATCTGGGAGGGATGGACAAGTTCAAGGAGGACTTCAACGCCGCCGGCGCCGGCCAGTTCGGTTCGGGCTGGGCCTGGCTGATCGTGCAGGACGGCAAGCTGAAGGTCGTCTCGACCCCGAACCAGGACAATCCGCTGATGGACGATGCACCGGAGAAAGGCGCGGTGGTGCTGGCCGCCGACGTGTGGGAACACGCCTACTATCTGAAATACCAGAACCGCCGGGCCGACTATCTGAAGGCCTTCTGGACGGTGGTGAACTGGAACAAGGCGAACGAACTGTACGCCGCCGCCAAGGGCTGATCGTTCCGCGATCCCGACGTCAGACGCCCGCCGGTCCGCCGGCGGGCGTTCTGGTTTTTGCACGCCGACCGATCAGGTTTGGACAGTCGTGACCGCCTCCGCCCCCGCCTAGCGTCAGGCCGCCGGAGATCCGGCGGTGATGTGGGGCGGAGCGATGACGATCGAACGGGAGACGACCGGGCTGAGCCGGCGGGGCGCCCTGGCCGGCGGGCTGGCGACGGGGGTGTTTGCGACGGGCGTGCTGGCGACGGGGGCTGCGGCCCAGTCGGTGCGGGTGGACAATGCGGCGGCCATGAACGGGGCCAGCCAGGTCGCCATCGGCAGCTTCATCGTCGCCTTCCTGACCGACCGGACCGACCGGGCGCGGGCCGGCGGCGGGCTGCTGGGCAACGGGTTCGGCGGGCGATCGACCGCCCGCAGCGCCCTGGAGGGGGTGTCCGACGCGGACTTCCAGCAGGCGACCGACGCCGCCTACGCCGATTTCCTGAACCAGCTGGCGAACGCCGGCTATCAGGTCGGGGACCGGACGGCCCTGGTCGAGGCCTTCACCAAGAACCGGGCGCGTCCGCTGGACAACGGCCTGGAGCGGGATGTGATCCTGGACCGCGACAGCCGCGCCAAGGCGAAGGTGTTCTCGCCGGTCGAACTGGGCGGCGTGTGGTTGCCCCGAGAGGTGCTGGGCCATATCAGCGCGCCGGGGTTCAGCGGCAACCAGGCGGCGGTCGGGATCAGCATGGGCGGCACGGCCCACGCCCGCGCCACCGGCCAGGCGGCGGTCAACGCCTTTTATGTGGTCGATTTCGCCAACGCCGAGACCTATGGCGGCTGGTTCCGCAACAGCTCGGCGGTGTCGGTCAAGGCGGGGCTGGCGGTGATGCCGGACGTGTCGAAGGTGTTCGCCTATGCGCCCAACGGCCGGGTGTCGTCGGTGACGCTGCGCGAGCCGATCGCGGTCGGCGGCGACTTCGGCGAGTTCGTCGACGCGACCACGCGCGGCCAGCGGACGGCGGAGCTGGCGGCCAATGTCATCGGGGTTCTGGGCGGGATCGGCACCAACTCCACCCGTCGCTACGCCATGACGGCCGATCCGGAGCGCTGGCGGGCGGGCGTGTCGGAGGTGACCACTGCCGCCACCGCGCGCGCCCTCGGCGCCCTGCGGAGCGGCCGATGAGGCGGGCGATCCGAACGTCGTCCTGTTCATCATGACCTGGATGGCGCCGGTCGGCTGAGGTGGCCGGCCGAGGACGGGGCCGCCCGCCTTGACTCGCGGGACGTCGAACGTCATAAGCCGCCCCTTCTCGCCCCGGCCGAAAGGTTCGGGGCGCGAACCATTACGGACGATGCGTGGACCGCCGTTGAGATCGCATTCCCACTTTCGGGGACGCCGGGCCGCATCACTGAAAAGAGAATAGAATGTCCAAGCGCCACAGCGCCAAGTACAAGATCGACCGCGCCATGGGTGAAAACCTGTGGGGCCGTTCCAAGTCCCCGGTCAACAAGCGGTCCTATGGCCCCGGCCAGCACGGCCAGCGCCGCAAGTCCAAGGTTTCGGACTTCGGCCTGCAGCTGAAGGCCAAGCAGAAGCTCAAGGGCTACTACGGCAACCTGACCGAGAAGCAGTTCCGCAAGACCTATGACGAGGCCGCCCGCCGCAAGGGCAACACCTCGGAAAACCTGATCGGTCTGCTGGAAGCCCGTCTGGACGCGATCGTCTATCGCGCCAAGTTCGTCCCGACCGTCTGGGCCGCCCGTCAGTTCGTCAACCACGGCCACGTGACCGTCAACGGCAAGAAGGTGAACATCGCCTCCTACCGCGTGAAGATCGGCGACGTCGTCGAGGTCAAGGAAAAGTCCCGCAACATGGCGCTGGTGCTGGAAGCCCAGCAGTCGTCGGAGCGTGACGTGCCGGACTATGTCGAGCTGGGCGACCGCGGCTTCTCGGTGCGCTTCGTCCGCACCCCGGAACTGGCCGACGTGCCGTATCCGGTGAAGATGGAGCCGAACCTGGTCGTCGAATACTACGCTTCGTAAGCTGCGCTTACGAAGCCTGTTCTCGGGGCGCTATGTTCGCGCCACGGGCGCTCACGACTTGAGCGCATAGATACGATAAGGCCCCGGAGCGATCCGGGGCCTTTTTCGTTGAGCCGCTCAGCCGGACACTGAACTGGATCCCGGCCTGCGCCGGGATGCACGGAGGAGGGGGCGGCGGAATGCCGACACACATCGGCGATTGTCGGCGTCGCGGCGCGTCCTGATCCGCCGCGCGGGCGATCGTCAGTTTCCGGGTGCGAAATCCGGCGAATTGGGTGATAGTCGCGCCGTGGGGTGCGGATGACGAGACCGTCGACCAGGGCGATTCTGACAGGGGCCGCAGCGGTGTTTCTGCTGGCGGGCTGTCAGGCCGTGCGATCGGCGCCGGAAAGGCTGCTGGCCTGGCGGACGCCGGCGGCGGAGCCCGCGCCGGGATTAATCGAGCCCGTGCGGGCGGCGGCCGTGGTCAATGATCTGGCCGTGTTCCGGGTGCCCTCGAACGGCTGCACCAAGAAGGACGACATGCTGCCGGTGGTGTCGCGCCAGGGGCTGTCGTCGGTGCTGATCCTGCGGCGGCTGACCGAGGACCTGTGCACCCGGCCCGTCGAGGACGGGGTCGAGCTGCGGTGGACGTTCGAGGAACTGGGCATCAAGCCGGGCTCCACGGTGACGGTCGGCAATCCCTATCAGCTGCCGACGGGCGGAACCTGAAGGCCGCCGCGGGCGGAAACGACCCTTTCTGATAATTCACGTGTGTTCGCGGCGCATGCGGGCGATCAAGCGTGACGCTTTCAAATCAAGGGGATCCCTCATGCTGCGTCTCGCGCTCGCCGTCATCATTTCCGCGCCTCTTCTGTCGGGCTGCATCGTCATCTCGACGGAAAAGCCGACCACCCGCGTCATCCAGACCCCGCCCGCCGACGCCCAGTAATGGCGCCGGTTGTGAAGTTCGCGGCGGCGGCGGCGCTTCTGTCGCCGCTGCTGGCCGGCTGCGTCATCTATGATTCGACGGGCGGCGACGAGGTCTCGGTGCGGGTGGGGTCCCAGACCACGACCGCCCAGGCCGCGCCGCTGGAGACCCTGCGGGCCATCCGGTTCGACGCCGGCGCGGTGGTGGTGCGCGTCGAGTCCAACGGCTGCACCCAGGTCTCCGACTTCGCCGTGGAGGTGGTGGACGACCAGACGGCGGAGCTGACCTTCACGCGGGAATCGCCGGACCTGTGCAAGGCCCTGGTTCCCGACGGCGTGGAGCTGCGCTGGACCTATGAAGAGCTGGGGCTGGCGTCGGGCAAGGCGGCTCTGGTGCGGAATCCGCTGCGGCTGCCCTGAGGCAAGCGCCGTCCCGCCCTCCGTGCATCCCGGCGAGGGCCGGGGTTCGGGCCCCAGGAACGGCCTCGGCCGCCTGGACCCCGGCCTTCGCCGGGGCGCTCGGTGAAATTGGACGCCGACATCCGGATTGAAGGCCGCCGCGACGAACTCAGCGCCGTTCGAAGGTCGGCAGCATGTCGGCGGGGATGCGGTGCGGCCGCATCCGTTCGGCGTCGACCAGCACCCATTCGGAGACGCCCTGGGCGCAGAGGCGGCCCTCGGCGTCCTCGATCCGGACATAGCGGTTGAACCGGGGCCCCTGGGGGTCGCCGACCCAGGTGCGGGCCTGCACCCCGACGGCGTCGGGCGCCAGGGGGCGGAAGTAATCCACCTCATGCCGGACGGCGACCCAGGACCATCGGGCGCGGGTCGCCGCGTCGAAGCGGGCGTTCCAGTGGGCCGTGCCGACGTCCTGCAGCCAGCCGACATAGACGACGTTGTTCACATGACCGTTGGCGTCGATGTGCTCGGGCCGGATTTCCAGAGGCACGACGAAGATCTCGCGGTCCTCGCGCGGCTCCAGGGCGGGGCGCGCCATGGCGCAGTCAGTCCTGGTCGCCCAGGGTCACGCCCTTTTCGGCCAGCAGGGCCTGAAGCTCGCCCGACTGGAACATCTCGCGCACGATGTCCGAGCCGCCGACGAACTCGCCCTTCACATAGAGCTGGGGGATGGTCGGCCAGTCGGTGAAGGCCTTGATGCCTTCGCGCAGGGCGTCGTCCTGCAGCACGTCGACGCCGACGAACGGGGCGCTGACCTGGTCCAGGATCTGGACCGCCAGGGACGAGAAGCCGCAGCGCGGCTGGTCCGGCGTGCCCTTCATGAACAGCACCACCTCGTGGTCCGCCACGGTCTGGGCGATGAAGGCGTGGACGGGGTCGGCGGTCGTGGTGGTGGCGTCGGTCACGGGGAGGGCCCTTTCGGTTGAGGCGTCAGCTAGGGACGACGACCCCCGAGGTCAAGCGCGCAGCGACAGCCCGTCACAGGCGAAGACGATCGAAAGGCGGCGGCGATCAGGCGGCGCGATTGGCCATGCTGACGCGCGCCATCTCGATCTGGGCGGCCAGGCCCGGCGGCATCTGGCGATCGGGCACGGCGGCGAGGGCGGCCAGGGCCTTGAGGTCCGTGGTCTCGACCAGGGCGCTGGTGACCGCCGTGTCGCTGAGAACATGGGCGAGGCAGATTTCCTCGGCCGACCAGTTCGGGGTCTGGTGCAGGAAGCCGAAGCCGCCGGCGCCCTGGAGCGGATGACGGTGGCGCGAGCCGCCGAAGGACAGGCCGAACAGGCCCTTCTTCTTGCCTTCGGTCGCGGCGGCGGCCTTGCGTTCGGTGTCCAGCTCCTCGGGGAAGAAGTTGTGGACGATGACGGCCATGTCGCGCTCGCGGGCGGCGCGGATGCGGGATCGCACCTGCCAGGGCGAATTGACGTGCAGGGGGGTGGCCAGGACGTCGAAGGCGCCGGTCGAAACATAGACGTCGGTCACCGGATCGTCGCCCATCACCCCCAGACAGTGCACACGCTGGGTGGCGCGCAGGGCCTTCAGGGCGTTCAGGGAGCTTTGCGACAGTTCGTGTTCATCCGGCCCGTCCAGCAGGGCGATGTCGATCCAGCCCAGGCGCGAGACGCGCAGGACGCGGTCGATGGCGTGGGTCATGCCCTCGGCCGAGAAGTCGCGGGGGCCGCGGCCGCCGTCCGGCGGGCCGAGCACGAGGCTGACGTTCAGGAGCTTGCGATCGACGCTGGCCAGGGCCGCGCCGGCGACCTCGGCCAGGACCGGGTCCGCGCATTCCAGCCGGTAGGCGTTGATGCCGGATTCAAGCGCGCCGTAGATCAGTTCGGCCGCCGCCTCGGGGCCGCGCGCCAGGATGGCCGGGGCCAGGCTGAAGGTCAGGTCCGAGACGGCGCCGCCGGTGATGGAGAAGGGACGATACCGCATCGGTCAGTCGCCTTCCGTCGGCGGAGGCGCGGAGGTTTCCAGCGCCAGGGCGTGAAGTTCCCCGCCCATCCGGCCCTTGAGCGCCGCATAGACCATCTGGTGCTGGCGCACGCGCGGCACCCCGGCGAAGGCCGAGGCGACGATGCGCGCCCGGTAGTGGTCGCCGTCGCCGGCCAGATCGTCGATGACGATCTCGGCGTCGGGAAAGGCCGCGATCAGACAACCGTGAAGGTCCTCGACGGACATGGGCATGGGACGGACTCCGCCTCAGTATTTGGCGCGAAGACTGCCGCATAAACCTTAATGTCCGGCATACGCCGCGCCGACGACGTCAGGGGGCGGCGTCAGGGATGGGGGCGGGCGAACAGGCGGACGGTCTGGTCCTTGTAGGTCCCGTCGCCGTAGGTCCGAAAGCCGACGCGTTCCGCCAGCCGGATCGAGGGGTGGTTGTCCGGCGAGATCATGCAGACGGTGCGCGGCGCCTGGAGCCGGTCGTCCACCCAGGCGAGGGCGGCGCGCAGACCCTCGGCGGCCAGACCCTGGCCCTGGAAGGCGGTGGCGACGCCCCAGCCGAGTTCCGGCGCGTCGAACGGCGGCTCGAGGTCGCGCCGGTAGTCCAGCACCCCCACGCTGCCGACATAGGCACCGGTCGCCGTCATCCGCATCGACCAGTTGCCGCGCCCGAGGGCGGTCCAGTGGCCGATGTCGCGCAGCAGGCGGAACCAGACCTCCTCGTGCGACAGGGGGCGGCCGGTGATGGCGGCGACGAAGTCCGGATCGGCCCAGACCTGTGTCAGGTCGTCGAAGTCGGACACGGCGACCGGCGTCAGGGTCAGGCGGTCGGTGGTCAGAACGGGAAGGGCGGATACGGACATCAGGCCTCGAATAGGCTGGGGGCGGCGACCATGCGGGTCGCGCCGGTCGCGTCGGTGACAGCGTAGGTGAAGCCGGGTTGCAGGGCGAAGCCGCCGACCCGTCCGCGCTTGTCCAGGGCCAGGAAGGCGACCTGGGATGCGGCGACCTTGCCGCCGCGCAGTCTGGCCAGGCGTTCGATGACGGCGCGACAGGCCGCCTGCGGGTCCGCTCCGTGACGCAAGGCCTCGACGACCGCATGCGAACCGGCGACGCGCACCACGTCCTCGCCGACGCCGGTGGCGGTCGCCCCGCCGACCTCGTCGTCGACATAGAGGCCGGCGCCGATGATCGGGCTGTCGCCGACCCGGCCGCGCATCTTGAAGGCCAGGCCCGAGGTGGTGCAGGCGCCGGCCATCCGCCCCTGGGCGTCGATCGCCAGAAGGCCGATTGTGTCGTGGTTGCCCGGCCCGCCCGGCGTGGCGCGCCATTCCCGGTTCTCGCGACTGATGACGGGGGCGTAGTCTGCGGTTTTGAGCCACTCGCGCCAGGCGGCCTCGGCCCGGGGCGTCGGCATGGCCGCCGTCTCGAACCCCTGATCCAGGGCGAAGCGGCGGGCGCCCTCGCCGACCAGCATCGTGTGGGGCGTGCGCTCCATGACCGCGCGGGCGACCGAGACGGGGTGGGCGATATCCTCCAGGGCGGCCACCGCGCCGATGTCGCCGGCCCAGGTCATCAGACAGGCGTCCAGGGTGACCTTGCCGTCGCGGTCGGGGAAGCCGCCGACGCCGACGGAGGTGTTGGTCGGGTCCGCCTCGGTCACGCGGCCGCCCGCCTCGACCATGTCCAGGGCCGAACCGCCGTTGCGGCGCGCCTCGATCCCGGCGGCGTTGGCGGCGCGGCCGAAGTCCCAGGTCGAGACCATCACGGCGGGCGCTTCCGTCCGGGCGAGGGCCGGGGAGGCGCCGGCCATGGCTGCGGCGGTCAGGACGGCGCGGCGGGAAGGAGAGGTCGGGGTCACATCAGTCCCAGTTGCTTGAAGCTGGCCACGCCGTCGCGGCCCACGACCAGATGGTCGTGGACGGTGACGTTCAGCGATCGCCCTGCGGCGATCACCTGGCGCGTCATGTCGACGTCGGCCGGGGAGGGGGTCGGATCGCCCGAGGGATGGTTGTGGACGATGATGATGTTGGGGCTCGACAGCTCCAGCGCCCGGCGGATGACCTCGCGCGGATAGACGGGGGCGTGATCCACCGTGCCGCGGTTCTGGATCTCGTCGAGAATCAGCTGGTTCTTCTTGTCCAGATAGAGAACGCGGAACTGCTCGCGCGGCTCGTGCTGAAGGGCGACGCGGACATAGGCGACCAGGGCCGACCAGGAGGAGATGACGGCGCGCTTCGACGCCGGTTCGCGCGCGACACGGCGGGCCACGTCATAGATCAGCTGCAGGTCGAGAGCCGTGGCGCGGGACTGCTTGCCGCGCACGATGTTGAGCGAGCGCGCGACCAGGTCGTCGATCGCCTCGTGGCTGGCCGCGCCGATGCCTTCCAGGCTGCCGAACCGGGCCAGCAGATCCTTGGCCAGGGGCTTGGTGTCCTTGTAGGGGATGCTGCGGAACAGCAGCAGCTCCAGCAGCTCATAGTCGGGCAGGGCGTCCAGTCCGCCCCTGGCGGCGCGTTCGCGCAGCCGCTCGCGATGACCGCTGTGGCGCGGCGGCGTCTTGCGCGTCACGGGACCTGCGGCGTCGGGCTCAGCGGAGGGGTCGGTCACGGGCTTCCGTCGGCGGTTCGACCCGAACGGTAGCGGTTCGCCAGAGCGGATCAAGCGTCGCGCCCTACGAAAAAGGCCGGTCCGCGAGGGGACCGGCCGATCTCAATCCAGCGAACGTCTCAAGCTCAGGCCCGGGCGGCGTAACCCTTGCCGCCGTTCGAGGGGCGGCGGCGCGGACGGCGCTTGATCTGGCCCTCGGGTTTGGCAGGAGCGGCGTCGCGAGGGTCGTTGTTCACCACGCGCGGGCGCTCCCGGGCCCTTTCCTTGGCCATGGGATCGAAGACGCGCTCGGGCGTCGGGCGGGCCTCGGCGCGCTGGCCCTTGCGTTGGCGATGCGGCTGGCCGCCGCCCTCGGGCCGGACGCCGTCACGATGCGGGTTGCGACGGCCGCGTCCACCGGCGTTGCGGTCGCCGCCCTCGCGTTCCGGCAGGGTCGCCTTCTTGCCGACGCCCGAGGCCATGATCGAGGCGTCGAGCTGGGCCAGTTGCTTGTCGTTGCGGCGGTCGACGGCCGGGATCTTCTGGCGGGTGACCTTTTCGATGTCGCGCAGCAGCTTCATCTCGTCGCCGGCGACGAAGCTGACGGCCGAGCCGTCCTTGCCTGCGCGCGCGGTGCGGCCGATGCGGTGGACATAGCTCTCCGGCACGTGCGGAAGCTCGAAGTTCACGACGTGGGAGACGCCGTCCACGTCGATGCCGCGCGCGGCGATGTCGGTGGCGACCAGAACGCGCAGCTTACCCTTCTTGAAGGCTTCCAGCGTGCGCTCGCGCTGGGGCTGGGACTTGTTGCCGTGGATGGCGCCGGCCTCGACTCCGCCGGCCTCCAGATAGGCCGCGACCTTGTCGGCGCCGTGCTTGGTCTTGGTGAAGACCAGGCAGCGCTTGTATTCGGGATCGCTGAACATCTCGGTCAGCAGGGCGCGCTTCTTGCCCTGTTCGACCCAGATGACGGACTGGTTGATGCGCTCGACGGTGGTCGACTGCGGCGTGACCTGGACCTTGACCGGATCCTTCAGCAGTTCGCCGGCCAGCTTGCCGATCTCCGACGGCATGGTGGCCGAGAAGAAGAGGTTCTGGCGCTTGGCCGGGATGCGGCTGACGATCTGGCGGATCGGCTTGATGAAGCCGAGGTCCAGCATCTGGTCGGCTTCGTCCAGGACGAAGATCTCGCAGGTCGAGAGGTCGAGGTTCTTCTGCTGGATATGGTCCAGCAGACGGCCGGGGGCGGCGACGAGGACGTCCAGACCCTGTTGCAGGGCGCGTTCCTGGGCGCCGTATTTCACGCCGCCGAAGATGACCGCGACACGGAAGCCGAGATGCTGGCCATAGGCCTTGAAGCTCTCGCCGATCTGGGTGGCCAGTTCGCGGGTGGGCGACAGGATCAGGGCGCGGGTCGTGCGCGGCCGGGGCGGCACCCGGTTCTCGGCCAGGCGATGCAGGATCGGCAGGGCGAAGGCCGCCGTCTTGCCGGTGCCCGTCTGGGCGATGCCCAGCAGATCCTTGCCGGCCATGACGTCGGGGATGGCCTTCTGCTGGATCGGCGTGGGGGTGACATAGCCCGAGGTCTTCAGGGCGGTCAGGAGGGCCGGGTTCAGGCCCATGGCGTCGAAGGTGAGGGTGCTCACGGAGGGGTTCTTTCGCGTATGCGGCGACGCGCAAACAGCCGTGGCTCAACGCCGAAAGGGCCGCGCGCCGCCAGTCCCGACGGCGCTCCGGGGAGGGAGCCTGCGGGGTGGATCGGGCGCCGCCCCGCGTGTCCGGGCAGCGAATGAAACTTGAGCCCCCCGATCAGGTCGGAGGGTGACGAACCGACGGCTGCTACAGCCGGTCTTCACAGAAACGAAGACCCACACGCGCTGGAGACGCCGGAGATCGCAATGGTGCGACGCAGCGCAGATGGGCGCAAACTACGGCCAAGTCAAGGCGGAGCGCCCGAGGCTCCTGGCGCGACGGCGGTGAAATCCCGGCTTCCCATCACCGATCACGTAATGTTACAGGCGAGGGGCGTCCGACCTCCCCATGGCATTTCGAGGACCCTCATGACCGCCTATTCGACCCGCGCCGGCCTGTCCGTCGCCGAGCCCCTGTCGGCCTTCATCGAGACGGAGGTGCTTTCGGGTCTGGGGATTGAGGCAGGGGCGTTCTGGGCCGGGTTCGCCGACGTCTTCAACCGGTTCACGCCGCGCAATCGTGCGCTTCTGGCCATGCGGGACGAACTGCAGGCGAAGATCGACGACTGGCATCATGCCCGTCGTGGTCAGCCGAACGACCCGGCGGCGACCGAGGTCTTCCTGCGGGAGATCGGCTATCTGGTTCAGGAGCCCGGCGACTTCACCATCGCGACCGAGAACGTCGACGACGAACTGGCGCGGCTGGCCGGGCCGCAGCTGGTGGTGCCGATCCTCAATGCGCGCTTCCTGCTGAACGCCGCCAATGCGCGCTGGGGCAGCCTGTACGACGCCTTTTACGGCACCGACGCGCTCGGCGACCTGCCACCCGCCGGACCCTATGATGCGGCGCGCGGCGCCCGGGTGGTGGCGAAGGCCAAGGCGTTTCTGGACGAGGCCGTGCCTCTGGCGAGCGGTTCCTGGGCGGACCTGACCGAGGTTTCGCCGGCCACGGTCCTGAAGGATCCGTCGCAGTTCGTCGGCCATTCGACGAAGGGCCTGCTGTATCGCAACAACGGCCTGCACATCGGCCTGACGCTCGATCCGACCCATCCGATCGGCAGGACCGACCCGGCGGGGATCGCCGACGTGGTGCTGGAATCGGCCCTGTCGACCATCTGCGATCTGGAGGACTCGGTCGCGGCCGTGGACGCCGAGGACAAGGTCGCCGCCTATCGCAACTGGCTGGGCCTGATGAAGGGCGATCTGGTCGAGACCTTCGACAAGGGCGGCAAGACCCTGACCCGCCGTCTGAACCCGGACCGCGACTTCACGGCGCCGGACGGATCGACGGTGACGCTGAAGGGGCGATCGCTGCTGTTCGTGCGCAACGTCGGCCATCTGATGACCAATCCGGCGGTGCTGTTCGCCGATGGGGCCGAGGCGCCGGAGGGCATTCTGGACGCCGTCGTCACCAGTCTGATCGCCCTGTACGACCTGCGCGGTCTGGGCGCGACGCGGAACAGCCGCACCGGCTCGGTCTATATCGTCAAACCCAAGATGCACGGGCCAGACGAGGCCGCCTTCACCAACGACCTGTTCGACGCGGTCGAGGACCTGATCGGGGTCGCGCGTCATACCGTGAAGGTCGGGGTGATGGACGAGGAGCGGCGCACCTCGGCCAATCTGGCGGCCTGTATCCAGGCGGTGAAGGACCGGATCGTCTTCATCAACACCGGCTTCCTGGATCGCACCGGCGACGAGATTCACACGGCGATGCAGGCCGGGCCGGTGGTCCGCAAGGCCGAGATCAAGAGCTCGAAATGGATCGCCGCCTATGAGGCGCGCAACGTCGGGATCGGGCTGAAGCACGGCCTGTCCGGCCGGGCCCAGATCGGCAAGGGGATGTGGGCCGCGCCCGACCGCATGGCCGAGATGCTGGAGCAGAAGATCGGCCACCCGAGGACGGGGGCGAACACCGCCTGGACGCCGTCGCCGACCGCCGCGACCCTGCATGCGCTGCACTATCATGCGGTAGATGTGTTCGCGGTGCAGAAGGAGGTCGCCCAGCGTCCGATCCCGGGTCTGGCCGATCTGCTGACCCCGCCTCTGGCCGAGGGGACGAACTGGTCCGAACAGGACGTGGCGGACGAGCTGGACAACAACGCCCAGGGCATCCTCGGCTATGTCGTGCGCTGGATCGACCAGGGCGTCGGCTGCTCCAAGGTGCCGGACATCCACGACGTCGGCCTGATGGAGGATCGGGCGACTCTGCGGATCAGTTCTCAGCACATGGCCAACTGGTTGCTGCACGGCGTCTGTACGGCCGAGCAGGCGGAGGCGGCCCTGCTGCGGATGGCGGCCAAGGTCGACGCCCAGAACGCGGGCGACCCCCTGTATCGCCCCATGGCCCCGGACCCCGAGGCCAGCCTGGCCTATCAGGCGGCGCGCGCCCTGGTGTTCCAGGGGGTTGATCAGCCGAACGGCTATACCGAACCCCTGCTGCACGCCTTCCGCAGGAAGGTGAAGGCGGGATAGGCCGCTTCGTCTTTCGGCCCCGGTGGGAGGCGAGGCGCAACCCGGAGGTCATCCGGGCGTTCACGGCCAAGGTTCAATTCTCTGGAGAGTTCGCCATGACCGTCCGTCGTCCCCTGATCGCCGCCGCCGTCCTTTCACTGGGCGTGCTGTCGCTCGGCGCCGCCGCCTGCACCCAGGCCGAGACCGATCGCGCCGAGGTCGAGGCCGAACAGGCCGGTGAAAAGGCCGAGGACCTGGCCGCCCAGACCGGCGAAGTGATCGAGGCCGGGGCCATGAAGGCCGCCCAGGCCGTCGAGACCGGCGCCGCCAAGGTCGCCGACAAGCTGGAAGACAACCAGGCCGAAGCCGCCGCCGAGGGCCGCCCGGGCGCCGTCGATCCGGCCACGGACCAGCGCGTCCCGTCGAACTGAGGTCAGGCGGCGTCAGTCGCCTGAAAGCCCGGTCCATGGTTCAGTCCTGGCCGGGAGGCGACATCCATGGGTCAGGTCGTGTCAGCGACGGTTGTGTCTGTGATCGCGGCCGCTTCGGTCGCCGCCTATCAGCCGGCGCCGCCGACCCCGCCGCCGCCGGACGCCGTCAGGCTGGAAAGATCGGCCGAGGGCTTCACCGGCGTGACCTGGTGGATCGATGCCCTGTCGATCGAGCGCGTCGGCGACCGGGCGACCTATTGGGAGCTGTCGCCGCTGCATATGCGGGAACGCCGCTTTCATGAACCCTATGTGGGCTACTGGACCCAAATGGAGGTCGATTGCGCGCGGCGGATGGAACGGCAGGTCGTCAAATATGGCATAGACGGCGACCTGAGGCTGGGCGCGGCGCGGGTCGCGCCGGAGGTGTTGTTCCACGACCGCTTCTACCCGACCGGCGGGGCCTCGGCGAGGAAGACGGCGTTCGCCTGCACGGGTGTGAAACCCTTCCCCGACAGCCGATCCCTGTCCGGCGTCGGCGCGGCCCTGCTCATGGCGGGGATGGTTCGCTAGAGCCTGATCGGTAGAGGTGGAATCGCTCCGCGATTCCGCCGATGCCGTGAATCAGGCTCCAGGGATGGCTGGACCGAAATCTGAGCTGAGTTGGACGGCGTCCAACCCAGCCGATTTCGGTTCAGGCTCAACCAACAGGGCGTCGATCAGGGCGCGGGCTTCCGGGGTGTTCCAGTCCGCCTCGCCGGTCATGACGGCGCGGACGCGGCCCTGTCGGTCGATGATCGCGGTCTGGGGCATGCCGCCCTTGGCGCCGAACTCGAACGGCATCTTGAATTTCGGATCGCTGTAAAAGGCGAGGGGGGCGTGGTCGGCCAGGAAGGCGCGGGCCGGGGCCAGGTCGCCGACATCGACGTTGACGACCACCACGGCCACGTCGGGGTTGTCGGCGTAGGCGTCGGCGAGACGCGCCAGGGTGGGCATCTCCAGCCGGCACGGCGGACACCACATGGCCCACAGATTGACGACCGCGACCTTGCCTCGGAAGGCGTCCAGGCGCGTCGGCAGGCCGTTGGGCGCCAGGAAGGCGTGATCGGTGGCAGGCATCACGCCCTGCGGCGTCCAAATCTTCGCCAGAGTTCCTTTGGCGAAGGGCGACGTCGCCGAATTCGTCGGGACGGCGCCTTCGTCTTTGGCAGGGACGCCCCGGTTGACGTATAGCAACGCGCCGACGCCCCCCGCTCCCAACACCAGGGCCGTCGCAATCACCGCCAGAATCCGTTTCGAGCCGACCATGTCCGATCCTTCGCCTGAACAGGGCTCCAAGACCAATCCCAACGCGTCGGGTCAAGACATGTGGGGCGGGCGCTTTTCGTCGCGGCCGGCCGACATCATGCAGGCGATCAACGTCTCCATCGGCGTCGACCGGCGGCTGTGGGCGCAGGATCTGGCCGGATCGCGCGCCCATTGCCGCATGCTGATCCAGCAGGGCATCGTCGCCGCCGGGGACGGCCAGGCGATCCTGGACGGGCTGGATCAGATCCAGGTCGAAATCGAGGGCGGGACCTTCCCGTTCCGCGACCAGTTCGAGGACATCCACATGAATGTGGAGGCGCGGCTGTCGGAGCTGATCGGCGAACCGTCCGGCCGCCTGCACACCGCGCGCAGCCGCAACGACCAGGTGGCGACCGATTTCCGCCTGTGGGTGCGGGACGCCTGCGACCGGACGGGACATCAGCTGAAGGCGCTGCAGTCGGCGCTGCTGGCGCGGGCGGAACAGCATGCGGGCGACCTGATGCCCGGATTCACGCACTTGCAGACCGCCCAGCCGGTGACCCTGGGCCACCACCTGATGGCCTATGTCGAGATGTTCGGTCGCGACGCCGGGCGGTTCGCTGACGCCCGGGCGCGCATGAACGAGAATCCGCTCGGCGCCGCCGCCCTGGCCGGGTCGCCCTTCCCGATCGACCGTCACGCGACGGCGGCGGACCTGGGCTTCGACCGGCCGATGGCCAATTCGCTGGACGCCGTGTCGGATCGCGATTTCGCCCTGGAGAGCCTGGCCGCCGGCTCGATCTGCGCCGGTCACCTGTCGCGCTTCGCCGAGGAGATCGTCGTGTGGATGACGCCGATGTTCGGCTTCGCCAGCCTGCCGGACGACCTGACCACCGGCTCCTCGATCATGCCGCAGAAGCGCAATCCCGACGCCGCTGAGCTGGTGCGGGCCAAGACGGGACGGATCATGGGCGCCTTCGTCGCCCTGTCGACGGTGATGAAGGGGCTGCCGCTGGCCTATTCCAAGGACATGCAGGAGGACAAGCCGCCGGTGTTCGAGGCGTTCGACGCGCTGGATCTGGCCCTGACGGCGATGACGGCCATGGTCTCGGCCCTGATCCCGAACACGGAAAAGATGGCGGCGGCGGCGGGGGCGGGCTTCTCGACGGCGACCGACCTGGCCGACTGGCTGGTGCGCGAACTCAACCTGCCGTTCCGCAAGGCGCACCATGTGACGGGCGCCGCGGTCAAGCGCGCCGAACAGCTGGGCGTGGGCCTGGCGCAACTGCCGCTGACGGAATTGCAGGCGCTGGAGGCGGGCGTCACCGAAGACGTCTATAAGGTCTTGTCTCCCGAAGCGTCGTGCGCCAGTCGCCAGAGCTACGGAGGCACGGCGCCGGAACAGGTCCGCGCGCGCATCGCCGACTGGAAGGCCCGCTGACATGAAGACGCTCATCCTGATCGGCGCCTCGGCGCTTCTGGCCCTGTCGGCCTCGGGCTGCGGCCGCATGGCCGACCTCGAGGCGCCGGCCCCGCGCGAGACCGAACGGGCGCAGCGTGATCGCTGGGCGCCCAAGCTGGAAGACCCGGCGACGGTCAACCGCCCGTCCAGCCAGGTGCCGGTGGACGGCGGTCCGTCCAATCCGTTCGGATCGACCTCGGCGCAGAGCGGCCGTCCGCAGTAGACGACCGACGTGCATCACTTCACCCCGAGAGACGGCGCCCTGCACGCCGAGGACGTGTCGCTGCTCGATCTGGCCGAGCGGGTCGGCACGCCCGTCTATGTCTATTCGTCCGCGACGCTGCGACGGCACTATTCGCTTCTGGCCGAGGCGGCCGCGAAATATCCGGCGGCCCTGGGCGACGCCCTGATCGCCTTTGCCGTGAAGGCCAACTCCAACGTCTCGGTGCTGGCGACCCTGGCGAAGCTGGGTGCCGGGGCGGACACGGTGTCCGAGGGCGAGATCCGCCGGGCGCTGGCGGCGGGCGTGCCGGCCGGGCGCATCATCCTGTCGGGCGTCGGAAAGACCGACGATGAACTGGCCTTCGCCATCACCACGGGGGTGCGCCAGATCAATATCGAGAGCGCCGTCGAACTGGACCGGATCGTCGCGATCGCCCAGAGGCTGGGCCGGGCCCCGGACATCGCTGTGCGGGTCAATCCTCGCATCGGGGCCGGGGGCCACGCCAAGATCACCACCGGCGGCGTCGGCGACAAGTTCGGGGTCCCGGCCGAGGAGGCGCTGGATCTCTACGCCCGCGCCGCCGCTTCGCCGCATGTGAATCCGGTCGGGCTGGCCTGTCATATCGGCAGCCAGATCGTCGATCTGACCCCGCTGGAGGGCGCGTTCCGTCTGCTGCGGTCGATGACCGAGACGCTGCGGGCGCGGGGGCTGTCGGTGACGCGGCTGGATCTGGGCGGCGGCTTGGGCGTGCCCTACGCCGAGGACGCGGCCACGGCCTCGATCGAGGACTATATGGCCATGACGGCCGCGGTGCTGGACGGGCTGGAGGTCGAGGCGGCGTTCGAGCCCGGACGTCTGCTGGCCGCCAACGCCGGCGTCCTGCTCAGCCGGGTGATCCAGGTGTCGGAGCGGCAGGACGGCCGTCGCTTCCTGGTGCTGGATGCGGCCATGAACGATCTGGTCCGCCCGGCCATGTATGACGCCTTTCACGACATCAAGCCGGTCCGCGCGCGTCCGTCGGGCGGCGACAATTCGCCGACCGCCTATGACGTGGTCGGCCCGGTCTGCGAGACCGGCGACACCTTCGCCCGCGACCGGCCCCTGCCGCCGCTGGAGGCGGGGGATCTGGTCGTCTTCACCGGCGCCGGGGCCTATGGAGCGGTCATGGCCAGCGAATACAACAGCCGGCTGCTGGCGCCGGAGATCCTGGTCGACGGCGACCGCTGGGCCGTCATCCGGCCGCGCCCCTCCTATGAGGAGATGCTGGCGCGCGAGACGCGGGCCGACTGGCTGTAGGGCCTATTTGGCGGCGGGGGCGTAGACCACGCGGCAGTCGCCCTCGAGCGTTGTGTAGCGGCCGTTGGCGGCGTCGACGAACGAGATCCGCCCGCCCTCGTCATATTCGACCCTGCCGGTCGAGCGGCCGGCGAAGTTTTGCGTGCCATAGGTCCAGCAGGTGATGTCGGCCGGACGGTCCGACCATTTCACATCATTGCGAGCCCGGCCGCTGTCGGTGCAGGCGGACAGGGTGGGGACGGCGAAAAGGGCGACCAGTATCAGGGGGCAGATACGCATCAGACGATCCTTGGGGAGGCTGCGGCACGAGACAAGGCTCAATCTGCGGCGCCAGATCCTGCCGACCCTTTGACCGGAGGCCACTGTCTGGCGGTATGGATCAGGGCCAGAATCCAGACGGTGTCGCCGGAGATTTCATAGACTAGGCGGTAACTTGGGTGCGGGATCAGCTCTCTTGTCCCGGAGATGCGCCCTTCATGTCCCGACATTGGAAAGTCGCGGAGCCGAGGCAGGGCGTCGCTGAAGGCTTGGTCCATGGCCAGGGCCGCCTGAGTATCCCGGACGACCAGATAGTCCCAGATATCCGTGCGGTCCTGCAGAGCCTGAGGCGTCCAGCGAACCTTCACGCCGTGATCTTGGCCCGGCGCGCCGCGAAGGCAGCCTCGACATCATCGTCGGTCAGCCCCTCGCCGGCGAGGACAGATTCCCGAGCGACCTCCACCTTGCGGCGTAGAAAGGCGTCGTAGGCTGCGGCTTCGGTATGGCGATGCACGAATTCCCGCATCATCTCTCGCACCACCTGAGACGCGGGCCGATGCGCGGCCTCTGCGGCAGCCATGAATTGATCCCGCAGGTCCGGCTCCAGCTTCATTGTGAATACGGCGTCCTTGGCCATCCGCTCACTCCGTAATGATAACGTCTATACGTTATATTGACTTGTGATGGTGGTGAACTCAATCCAGCGCACAGACGTCGGGCAGGCCGCGCAGGGTTCCGGCGTGGTCGAGGCCGTAGCCGACCAGGAAGCGGTTCGGCGCCTCCCAGCCGACGAAGTCGGGCTCGGGCGCGCGGGGCAGGGGCCAGGGCTTCTTGGCGAAGACGGCGGTGAGCACCTCTGACGCGCCGGCCTGCTGCGCGATGCGAACGGCCTCGGCCAGGGACAGGCCGGTGTCGAACACATCGTCCAGGATCAGCACCTTGCGGCCTTCGACCGACCGCTGCAGCGGGGCGTAGACGTCGATCTTGCCCCGGCTGTTCTGTTCGTCGCCGTAGGAGGCCAGCCACAGGGCGTCGAAACGGACGTTGCGGCCGACACGGGACAGGGCGCGGGTCAGGTCGGCGGCGAACCACAGGCCGCCGGTCAGCAGCACGACCGCCACCGTGTCGTCGTCGATGACGGGGGCGATGCGGGCGGCCATCTCGGCCACCACTCGGGCGACCTCTGTCTCGGGAAGCAGGACGGCGGGAGAGGGAGCATCGGCCATGCCCAGCCGTATCGCGCGCATGGGCCGGCTGTCGAGGGTTCCAAGGTCCGTAGGCGCGAAATCTCGCGCCGCCGGACGACGTCTGACCTGACCGTCGTCGGGTTTAGTGCGCCGGTCCAGCCGGGGCGTCGGACACCGGATGCGCCTCGACCGGCGTGGCGGTCGCGGCGGCGGACAGATCGGGACTCAAGGCCGGGCGCAGGCCGTGCTCGGCCGAAGCGGGAACGGCGGGCGTCGGAGGCGCCGGGACATGATGTTCCGCAGCGGGTCCGTGAGCCGGTGCGGACGGCGCGGGCTCGGCCGGGTGGGCGGCGGGCTTCGGCCGCTCGGCGGCGCTGGCGAACTGGACGTCGACGCCGACGCCCTTGGCCGTCGGATCCGGCAGGAGGACGGCGAAGCCCTGAACCTTGCCCGGCAGCACAGGCGCCTTGCGCACATCGAGAAGCTTGTGCGCGACCTCGGCGCCGTGGGCGTCCAGCAGGGCGATCCGGATCGGGGGCGACGAAATCTCGTGGTCGCGAATGTTGCGCAGGGCGCCGGAGACCACGACCGTGCCCGGATCATTGGCCAGGGGCCGGGCGCCGACAGCCTCGAACTGCAGTCCGACGACGTTCACCGGAGACCCGACAGCGGCGTAGGCGGCGGCGGCGCGGGGCCACAACTCGACCACCTCGACGCGGAACAGCCAGGCGCCGGCCAGAATGGCGGCGAACATGCTGGCCAGTCCGGCCCAGACGACGCCATGGGCGGCGGCCCGCTTGAGGCGGCGAGACTGTTCGGCGCGGGCGCGGAAGGCCTTGGGCAGTTCCTCGGCCGGCGCTTCGGCGAGGGCCTCGGGCGCAAGGCCGGCGAGATGATGGGCGGCGACGGGCTCGGCCGCCGGGGGCTCGGCCGGAGCTTCCTCGGGGGAGACGGTCAGCTCCAGCGGCTCGTCGGCGCGTTCGGCCTTCCACACATTTCCGCACGACTTGCAGCGGACCTTGCGGCCCTCGGGGCCGATGGCGGCGTCGGGCACGAAATAGCCGGTGGCGCAGGACGGGCAGGTCAGTATCATGTCGTCTGACTGTGAGGCTTGAAGCCGCCCCTCTCCTGTCGCGGCGTTCCCGCCCGGTCCTGAAACCCTAGATGTCCTCTCCGCCCCGCCGCGCCACTGTGTCCGAACCCGCTTCCGAGACCGTCCGCCTGACCGGCGTGGGGTTCGGCTATGCTGATTCGCCCGAGGTGCTGCGGGACGTTAACCTTAGTCTGAAGCCCGGCTCTTTCCACTTCCTTACCGGGCCCTCGGGCGCCGGAAAATCAACGCTGCTGCGGTTGCTGACCCTGTCGGCGCGGGCCACGGCGGGAGAGGTGCGGGTGTTCGGGCGGGACGCCGCCGGACTGTCGCGCGGCGAGATCCCTCTGGTGCGTCGCCGCATCGGGGCGGTGTTTCAGGATTTCCGGCTGCTGGATCATCTGAGCCTGTTCGAGAACGCGGCCCTGCCGCTGCGGCTCGCCGGAGGCCGGGCCAGGGATTATGCGCCCGATGTCGAGGAGATGTTGCGCTGGGTCGGGCTGGGCGAGCGCATGGATGCTCGGCCGCCCTCGTTGTCCGGCGGCGAGAAGCAGAGGCTCGCCATCGCCCGGGCGGTCATGGCCAAGCCCGACCTGATCGTCGCCGATGAGCCGACCGGCAGCGTCGACCGGGCCATGGCCGATCGACTGCTGAAACTGTTTCAGGCCCTGAACCGGCTGGGTGCGACGGTGCTGATCGCCAGCCATGACGAGGCGCTGGCCGATCGATCGGGCGCGCGCCGCCTGCATCTGGAACACGGTCGCCTGACGGAGGGGGGGCGATGAAGCTGTCGTCGCGGCCCGACCTGCTGTCGCGCGACGCCGCCGGGGAGACCTGGCTGGCGGCGGTGATCGCGGCCCTGTGCTTCATCGCCTGCCTGGCGGCGATCGGGGCGGCGGCGGGCGAGCGCGCCGCGCACGGGTGGGCCGGGCGGCTGCGGGCCGAGGCGACGGTCCAGGTGCGGCCGCGCGTCGACGAAACCGGGGCGGCGGCGGCCGGTCGTGCGGCCGAAACCCTGGCCGGGCTGGACGGCGTCGAGGAAGCCGAGGCCATGGATCGCGCCACCGCCGAGCGACTGTTGCGGCCGTGGGTGGGGGAGGCGGCGCTGGCCGACCTGCCGGTTCCGCATCTGGTCACCGTGCGGCTGGACCGCGACGCGCCGGCCAGCGCGGTGGTGATGAGCCGCGCCCTCGCCGAGGCGGGCCTGGACGCCACCGTGGATGACCACCGGCTTTGGCGGGGCGAGGTCGAGCGATCGGCCGCCGTCCTGTCCGCCCTGGCCCTGGCCGTCTTCGGTCTGACCGCCCTCGCGGCGGCGGCGGCGGTGGTCTATGCGACCCGGGCGGGTCTTCAGGCCCAGAGGCAGGCGGTCGAGACGCTCAGCCTGTCCGGCGCCACGGACGGCGCGATCGCCCGGTTGTTCATGCGGCGCTACGGCCTGCTGGCGTCCGGCGCCGGCGCCGTCGGGGCTCTGGCCGCCGCCGGGGTCGCCGGTCTCCTGCGCGGCGTCGGCGGAGAGGGAGGGCTGACGGCCGCCCTGCCGGTGGCCTGGAGCGATCTGGCGCTGGTCGTCATGTGCCCTCTGCTGTCCGGCGCGGTCGCGGCGGCCGCCGCCTGGATCGGCGGCTTGACCGTGCTTGGCGGTCGCCGCGCGGAACGGTAGGTAGGGCGGATGAAATTCCTGTCGCTGATCGGCGTCATCGCCCTCATGTGGCTGGTCGGGCTGTTCGTGTTCGCCGACCGGGTGCGCGGCTTCGCGCCCGCCGACGATCCGGCGCGCGCCGACGCGATCGTCTCCCTGACCGGCCCCTCGGCCGAACGGGTCAACGCCGGGGTGCGACTGCTGGAGCAGGGCAAGGGCGAACGTCTGCTGATCTCCGGCGTCAATCGTGAGGTGAAGCGCAAGGAACTGCAGGCCCTGACCCCCGGCTCATCGCGGCTGTTCACCTGCTGCGTCGACCTGGGCTTCGAGGCCGAGAACACGATCGGCAACGCCCAGGAGATCGCCGCCTGGGCCGATCGCCACGACTACAGCAGCCTGATCGTGGTGACCTCGGACTATCACATGCCCCGCGCCCTGCTGGAGATCCGCAGCGTCGCGCCGGGGGTGCGGTTGGTCCCGCACGCCATCGAGACGCCGTCGCTCGACAATTCACGCTGGTGGAGGGCGGCGGTCACGGCGCGCCGCATGACGCTGGAATACATGAAATATCTGGCTGTGCTCGGTCGCGAGGGCCTGCACCGCCTGACCGGCCGCCATCCCGAACGCGACGCCCCGCCGACCGTCACCAATCAGGCCGGGCCGATCGTCCCGCCCGCCAAATGAGCGACCCGAGACGATGACGACCCTGCGGTCCCTGCTGTTCACCCTGTGGCTGTATCTGTCGATGCCGGTCTATGCGATCGGCCTGTCGCCGGCCCTGCTGATGCCTGTGCCGGTGGCTCTGAAAGTGGTGCGGATGTGGGCGCGGGCGGTCCTGTTCGGGCTGAAGCACATCGCCGGAGTCGAGGTCGAGGTGCGGGGGACGGAGCATGTTCCGTCCGGCGCCGCCCTGGTGGCGGCCAAGCATCAGGGGATGCTCGACGTCGTGGCCCTGCTGGCCATCCTGCCCAACCCCTGTTTCGTCCTGAAGAAGGAACTGATGCCCCTGCCGTTCTTCGGCTGGTTCGCCTGGAAGACGCGGATGATCGCCGTGGACCGTCAGGGTCACGCCAAGGCGCTGAAGGACATGGCGCGTCAGGCCCGTGATCGGCTGGCGGAAGGCAGGCAGATCATCATCTTCCCGGAGGGCACGCGCACGGCGCCGGGGGCGCCCGGCGACTACAAGCCCGGCGTGGCGGCGATCTATCGCGATCTGGAGGCGTCCTGCGCCCTGGTGGCGACCAACTCGGGCGTCCACTGGCCGGCGCATGGATTCAAGCGCCATCCGGGCAAGGTGGTGTTCGAATTCCTCGAGCCCGCTCCGGCCGGCCTGAAGCGCGGCGCCTTCATGCAGTTGATCGAGAGCCGGATCGAACCGGCGTCAACCGCCCTCCTGACGACGGAGACAGGGCGCGTCAGCGGCCCTTGAACGCGGGCTTTCGCTTTTCGACGAAGGCGGCCATGCCCTCCTTCTGATCCTCGAAGGCGAAGAGGGAGTGGAACAGGCGGCGCTCGAACTGCACGCCCTGGGTCAGGGTCGTCTCCAGCGCGGCGTTGACCATCTCCTTGTTGGCCATGACGGCCAGCGGGCTCTGGGAAGCGATCTTCGCGGCGATCTTGCGGGCTTCGTCCAGCAGGGTCTCATGCGGAAAGACGCGCGAGGCCAGGCCGGCGCGTTCGGCCTCCCCGGCGTCCATCATCCGGGCGGTCAGGACCATGTCCATCGCCTTGGACTTGCCCACCAGCCGGGTCAGGCGCTGCGAGCCGCCGATGCCGGGGGCGACGCCGAGGTTGATCTCGGGCTGGCCGAACTTCGCCCGGTCCGAGGCGACGATGAAGTCGCACAGCATGGCCAGTTCACAGCCGCCGCCGAGGGCGAAGCCGTTGACGGCGGCGATGATCGGCTTGCGGAAGCGCGTGATGCGGTCGTGGCCCAGGGCGAAGAAGTTGCCCCGATACATGTCGGCGTAGGACTGGTCCGACATCTCCTTGATGTCGGCGCCGGCGGCGAAGGCCTTGTCGCCCGAGCCGGTCAGGATCAGGCAGCGCACCGTGTCGTCCTGTTCCACGCTGTCGAGGAAGGCGGCGAGATCGGCGAACAGGGCCGAGTTGAGGGCGTTCAGGGCCTCGGGCCGGTTCAGGGTCACGACCGCATAGCCGTCGGTGTGGCGCTCGATCAGCAGGGTGTCATAGGTGTCGGCCATGGTGCTTCGCTCCGCAACGGTACGGCGCCGACATAGACCGCGCGGCGATGGAGGCAAAGCAGGCGGCGTCCGGAATTCGCCGGACCCCCCGGGTCAGCGGAGGGTCCTCCAGGCGACGGGGTGGACCTTGTCGCGGCCGAGGACCCCCAGCAGGGGTGGCGCGGGGAACAGGCCGGCGATGGCCGGGTCGCGCACGTTCAGCCCGCCGGTGAAGGCGCCGAAGGCGGGCAGGAGGATGCGGTTTCCATCGGTGACGAAACACGGGCGGCGCACCCCGCGGCCATGGGCGGCGACCCGGGCGGCGGGGTGCAGGTGGCCGGCGACCTCGCCCTGGGCCGTCTCGTGGCTGTGGCCCGGCCCGGGTTCGTGCGTCAGGCGGAGCGCCCCGACCGCCATGTCGCCGACGACCCTGCCCGGCAGGTCGAGGCCATCCGTCTCCAGCGCGGCCTTGTCGTGGTTGCCCTCCACCCAGATCCAGTCGCGACCGAAGGCCATTCGCTCCAGCCGGTCGCGGTCGTCGCCGGACAGGCGCGGCACGGCGGCGCGGTCGTGGAAACTGTCGCCCAGCAGCACGACCCGCGCCGGGTTCAGGGCGGCGATCTCGTCCTCCAGCCGCATCAGGGTGGCGGCGGTGTCGTAGGGCGGCAGCATTTGGCCCCGCACGGCGAAGGCCGAGCCTTTTTCCAGATGCAGGTCCGCGACGATCAGCAGCTCATGCGCCGGGACCAGCAGGGCGCCGGAGCAGCGCAGAACGCAGGCCTCGCCGGCCACCCGCACGGCCAGGCCGCCGCAGGGATTGCGGGCGGGCGACAGGGTCTGGCGCAGAAGGGCGTTCATCGATCTTCATATCGGCCTTCTCCCCCGAGGGGAGAAGGGTCCTCGTCCAGCACTTCGGCGATCAGGGCCTCGGCCGAGGCGTCGAGGATCATCTCGGCGGCGTCGCCCGGCGACCGTTCGCGACCGATCTGGACCATCACCGGCACGGCGAAGGGCGAGGGGCGGGTCAGGGCGACGGGGCGGATTCGACCGGCGATCCGTGTCAGAAGCTGGCCCAGTCGCGCGACGTCCAGCAGGCCCGCCGCCGCATCGGCCCGCGCGGTCTTCAGCAGCAGATGATCGGGCTGATGCCGCCGCAACACGTCGTAGATCAGGTCGGTGGAGAAGACGACCTGGCGGCTGGTCTTCTCGGCCCCCGGCCGTCGCCGGTCGATCAGGCCGGAGATCAGCGCGCAGTTCCGGAAGGTGCGCTTCATCATGAAGCTCTCCTCCAGCCAGGCCTCCAGATCGTCGCCCAGCATGTCGGGCTGGAACAGGGCGTCCCAGTCCAGCCCCTCCATGGGTTTGATCGACCAGATGCAGACCGAATAGTCGGTGCAGACGAAGCCCAGCGGCCCGACGCCCAGCCGGTCCAGCCGCCGGGTCAGCAGCATGGCCAGCGTCCCGTGAGCCAGACCGCCCTCGAACGGATAGGCGACCATGAAGTGGCGATTACCGCGCGGGAAGGTCTCCACCAGCATGGATTCCGCGTCGGGGATGGCGGACCGGCTCTCCTGCAACTCCAGCCATTCCTGCACGTCGGGCGGCAGGACGCGCCAGTGATCGCGGTCCTGGATCAGGTTGCGCACCCGGTCGGCCAGGGACGTCGACATCGGAAACTTCGATCCTCCCCAGGAGGGGATGCGGGGATCCTTGTCCTCGGCGGGCGTGACCAGGGCGTCGGTGCCGTCGATGTCGCGGAAGGCCCAGACCCGGCCGGCGAAGACGAAGGTGTCGCCGGGCGTCAGCTGTTCGAAATACCACTCTTCGGCCTCGCCGATCTTGTGCCCGCCGACCCAGCCGCCCGACGCCCCGCCGCGACGCCGCGCCGACCGGACATTCAGGGTTCCGGCCGCGACGATGGCGCCGACGTTCATCCGGTGCTGCTGGGCGATCTGGGCGGTGCGGACCTTCCAGCGGCCCTGCCGGTCCTTCACGATCCGCGCGAACCGGTCATAGGCGCGCAGCGCATAGCCGCCGGTGGCGACGAAATCGACCACCTCCTCGAACGCCTCCCACGACAGTTCGCGATAGGGGCCGCAGCCGGTCACCTCGGCAAAGAGGTCGTCCATAAGGAAGGGCTCGGAACAGGCCACGCCCATGACGTGCTGGGCCAGGGTATCGAGCGTGCCGGTGTGATGCGGCTCCCAGTCGAAGGCGTTCTCCGCCACCGCCTCGCGCGCCGCCTGACATTCCAGCATCTCGAACCGGCTGGCGGGCACCATCAGGGCGCGAGAGGGCTCGTCGAGACGGTGGTTGGCCCGGCCGATCCGTTGCACCAGGCGGCTCGCCCCCTTGGGCGCCGCCAGCTGGATGACCAGATCGACGTCGCCCCAGTCGATGCCCAGATCCAGCGTCGAGGTGCAGACCACGGCCCGGAGGTCGCCCCGCGCCATGGCCGCCTCGACCTTCCGCCTCTGCTCGGCGGCCAGCGACCCGTGGTGCAGGGCGATGGGCAGGTCGTCGTCATTGATCTCCCACAGCCGCTGGAACACGAACTCCGACTGCCAGCGGGTGTTGACGAAGATCAGGGTCATCCCCGAGCGCCGGATGGCCTCATAGACCTCCGGAATCGCATGCTGGCCGGTATGGCCGGCCCAGGGGACGTGGCCTTCGCTGACGAGCACATCCACCACCGGCGGCGCGCCGGGATCGCCTTTTACAATCCGGATTCCTTCTCCCCTCGGGGGAGAAGGTGGGCGGCGAAGCCGCTCGGATGAGGGGGCTCTGGACTCATTCGGGCTTTCCGAAGTCAGGGACGAAGCTGCCAGCCCCCTCATCCGGCCCTCCGGGCCACCTTCTCCCCCGAGGGGAGAAGGACCAGGAGCCAGCCACTCCGCGATCATGGCCGGATCGTCGACCGTCGCCGACAGGGCGACACGTCGGAGGTCGGGCGCGAAACTCTGCAACCGCCCCAGATCCAGGTTCAGGAGGTCGCCGCGCTTGCCGGACCAAATGGCGTGGACCTCGTCCAGCACGACGCATTTCAGGTCCGCGAACCAGTCGCGGGCCCCGTCCCAGGCGCAGAACAGGGCGAGCTGTTCGGGGGTGGTCAGGAGGATGTCGGGCGGAAACTGCTTCTGGCGCGCCTTCTTGGACACCTTGGTGTCGCCCGTGCGGCTCTCGACATGGATGTTCAGCCCGATCTCACGGATCGGCGTCATCAGGTTGCGCTCGACGTCGGTGGTCAGGGCCTTGAGCGGCGAGATGTAGATCGTATGGACCCCGCTGCCCGGCCCGCTCTCCGGCCTCGGTCCGCGCTCCGCCAGGTCGATCAGGCTGGGCAGGAACCCCGCCAGGGTCTTGCCCCCGCCCGTCGGCGCGACCAGCAGGGCATGCGCTCCGGCCTCTGCCGCCGCGACCATCTCCAGCTGATGCCGTCGCGCGGTCCAGCCGCGACGGGCGAACCAGTCGGCGAACAGGGGGGGAAGCGTTGCAGGAACGGCGGGCGACGGCACGTCCGCGATATAGCATGTTCCCGTTCCGTTTCATCCTTGTCGGTGTTAACTTCCCAAGATGAGCGACGACCACCTGCCCGATTCACAGCCGTCCGGCCCGGTGACGATCCGGGAAGATGGCGACACGGGTGATCGCTTTCTCGTCTATGTGTCGAAAGACGGCCTGCGCGCCGAATTGCGGGTTCTGGGCGACACCTTCTGGGCCACCCAGTCCCAGATGGCGCACATGTTCGGCGTCGATGTCCGCACTGTGAGCGAACACGTTCAGAACATTTTTCGTGAAGGTGAATTGGCGCCAGATTCAGTTGTCCGGGAATCCCGGATAACTGCCGCGGACGGCAAGGCGTATCGCACCAACCTCTACAGCCTCGATGTCATCATCGCCGTCGGCTATCGGGTCAGTTCGCGCCTTGGAACCATGTTCCGCATCTGGGCCACCCAAGTTCTGATGGCCTATCTGACCAAGGGGTTCGTCATCGACGATGAGCGCCTGAAGAACCCCGACGGCAAGCCAGATTTCTTCGATGAATTGCTGGAGCGCATTCGCGACATCCGTTCGTCGGAAAAACGGATGTGGACGCGCATTCTGGAACTGGCGTCCTTCTGTGCGGACTACGATCCGCGAGACAAGAGCCAGCACACTGAGTTCTTCGCTGACATCCAGAACACCCTTCATTGGGCAGTGCTTCAAAAAACGGCGAGCGAACTCATCGTTGAGCGCGTGGATCATCGGCAGGAAAACGCCGGTGTCGTCAGCTTCAAGGGCCAAATGCCCACGGTGAGCGAGGCGGCCACGGCGAAGAACCTTCTGCATGAGCCGGAAATCAAGGCGCTGAACCACATCACCAGTCTGATGCTGGAGTTCTTTGACAGCCAGGCCGAACAGCGTCGCTTGACCACTCTCGGAGAGTTCCAGATCAAGCTTCGCGACCTGATCAAACTCGATGGTAGGCCTCTCAAGCCGTTCGGTGCGGCCACGACCATCAGTCACGCCGAGGCGACAGCTCACGTCTCTCGTGAGATCAAGGCGTTCAAGACCGCGAAGCGGATTGAGAACGAAAAGGCGGGTGAGGATCAACTCCGTCAGATCGCCAAATCCTTGAAAGACAAGAAACGACCGTAGTGATCGTTGACGGCACCTCGACATCCAGCCTGACCGCGCCTTCGTTGGCTCTTTCTGATCTGCCGCCCGCCCTCGCCGTGCCGCCGGGCGCAGGGGCGGTCGCTGACGATCAGGGGGCGCGGAAGATCGGGCGGGGGGCGGCCGAGGGGCTGTTCACGGGCGGGCCGGTCATGGTGGCCCATGCGGCCCTGACGGCGCGGCGGCTGGGGCTGAGCCCGCCCGCGCGTTCTTCGGACCTGATGGATGTGCTGGAGCTGTTCGCCTTCGTGCGGCCGGCGCGGTTCTGCGCCCCGTCGCCGGCGGGGCTGGCCCTGGCGCTGGGGATGGACGAGCCGAGAGGGGCGGAGGCGCTGGCGGCGGCCCTGCGCGAAGCGACGGGCGCGCTGCTGGCCGAGCTGGCCGACCCCGCCTATCCGGGACGGGAGGACGCCTTCACCCTGAACGAGACCCTGGGCCGGGCAGGCTGGGCCTGGGCCGGGCGCGTGGCGGAGGCCTTGCAGGCGGCTCCGCTGAGGACGCGCCAGCATCGGGGATCGGGTCTCGACGCCTGGTCGCGCCTTCCGGAGTGGGAGGACGAGGCGCCGCGCGGAGAGGCGGGGTCGGCGCCGGTGGATTCCGAAAGCGCGCGCATCCGGCTGGAGAAACTGCTTCAGGCGTCAGGACTGGACGAGGCCCGGCCGACCCAGTCGGACTATGCGGCCGAAGCCGCCTATGCGTTTTCGCCGCGCGATGAGGAGGGGCGCCCACGTGTCCTGTTGGCCGAGGCCGGGACGGGGACGGGCAAGACCCTGGGCTATCTGGCGCCGGCCTCGGTCTGGGCCGAGCGGAATGCGGGGGCGGCCTGGATCTCGACCTACACCCGGGCCCTGCAACGCCAGATCGACCGCGAGGCCCACGCCCTGTGGCCCGATCCTGCCGAGCGCAAGCGCAAGGCCGTGGTCCGCAAGGGGCGCGAAAACTATCTCTGTCTGCTGAACCTGCAGGAGATGGTGCAGGCGGCGCAGCTGGGGAACGGCGATCTGATCGGCCTGGGGCTCGTGGCGCGCTGGGCTCTGCACAGCCGTGACGGCGACATGACCGGCGGGGATTTTCCCGGCTGGCTGTCAGGTCTGTTTCCGACGGCGGCGGGCCAGCAGGCATCGGCGGCCAATCTGGTCGATCGCCGAGGGGAGTGCGTCCATGCCGCCTGTCCCCACTACCGGACCTGTTTCGTCGAAAAGACCATCCGCGCCAGCCGCCGGGCCGACATCGTCGTGGCCAACCACGCCCTGGTCATGACCCAGGCCGCCTTCGACGGCGCGCGGACGGCCCGGGGCCTGAAGCAGGACGGGGAGACCGCGGCCCTGAAACGGATCGTCTTCGACGAGGGGCACCATCTGTTCGACGCGGCCGACAGCGCCTTTTCCGCCTGTCTGTCGGGGCAGGAGGCGGCCGAGCTGCGGCGCTGGATTCGCGGGCCGGAGGGGCGGGGTCGTCGCGGGCGGGGGCTGGAGCAGCGGCTGGGCGATCTGTGCGCGGACAATGAGGCGGCGCGCAACGCCCTGACCGACGCCATGCGGGCGGCGGCGGCCCTGCCGGGCGAAGGGGTTTCGGGCCGGATCGCCCCGCCGTCGGGCGAGGTCAATCCCGTCGGGCCGATCGAGAAATTCCTGGTCGCGGCCCTGGAGCAGGTGCGGGCGCGGGCGTCCGAAGGGCCGGGCGAGTTCGGGGCGGAATGCGCGGTGCGGCCGGCGACCGAGCCGGTGCTGGAGACGGCGCGGGGCGCGGCCCAGGCCCTGGCGGCCATCGAGGCGCCGCTTCTGGCCCTGTCGCGGCATCTGGAGGACATTCTGGACGAGGAGGCCGCCGAGCTGGACGGCGCCGCCCGCGCCCGGATCGAGGGCGCCCTGCGCGGACTGGACCGGCGGGCGCGAATGACCCTGCCGGGCTGGCGGTCGATGCTGGCGGGGCTGTCGGAAGGGTCGGACGAGCCGGACCCGGATTTCGTCGACTGGCTGTCGGTCGAGACGGCGTTCGGCCGGGTGCATGACGTGGCCCTGCGCCGTCACTGGATCGACCCGACGGTGCCGCTGGAGGCGGCGGTGGTCATGCCGGCGCATGGCGTGCTGGTCACCTCGGCCACCCTGACCGACGCGGCAGCGGCCGATCAGGGGCGCGATCCGTTCGATCTGGCGCGGATGCGGTCGGGGGCGGCGCGGCTGGTCCAGCCGGCGCGAACGCTGAAGGTCGAAAGCCCGTTCGACTACGCCGGGAACAGCCGGGTCATCGTGGTCACCGATGTGGCCAAGGACGATCCGCGCCAGACGGCCGCGGCGATGCGCGAACTGTTTCTGGCGTCCGGCGGCGGCGCGCTGGGCCTGTTCACGGCCATTCGGCGGTTGAAGTCGGTCTATGAGCGGTTGGGGCCGGACCTGGCGCGGAACGGCCTGCCGCTCTACGCCCAGCATGTCGATCCGCTGGAGGTCGGCGCCTTGGTCGATGTGTTCAGGGCGGAGCGGGACAGCTGCCTGCTGGGCACGGATGCGGTGCGCGACGGGGTGGATGTGCCGGGCCGGAGCCTGCGTCTGCTGGTGTTCGACCGCGTGCCCTGGCCCCGGCCCGACCTGCTGCACAAGGCGCGGCGAGGACGGTTCGCAGGGGAGGGTGCTGGGGCCCGGACCTATGACGACGCCCTGGCCCGCGCCCGTATGGCCCAGGCCTTCGGCCGGCTGATCCGCCGCGCCGACGACAGGGGGGTGTTCGTCATGCTGGACGCCGCCTGCCCGACCCGGCTGTTCGCCGCCCTGCCGCCCGGCGCCGAGGTGATGCGGATGAGCCTGGTCGAGGCGATCGAACTGACGCGCGGGTTTCTGAACGCGTGAACCTGCAGCCGCCGGGTCGGGCCGACGAAACGGGCCGGTCAGCGCTGAAGGTCAGGTCGCCGTCACGGCCGAGACGACGGCCTCGATGCGCTTGCGGATGTCGGGCACGGCGATCGTTTCCCAGAAGGCGGCGCGGGCCGGGGGGCCGAGCACGAACAGGCGCGGGTCGGGCGCGCCGTCTGCGCCCAGAACCCGCCCCTCGCCGTCGAGATCCAGCCCCAGACCCAGCGGATCCATGCGCGCGCGACCGGTCGCGATCAGGGGGGCGGTCAGCGGATCCGTCGCGGCGGAATGGCCCGGCCCGGTGCAGTCGATCAGCCAGTGGGCCCTTATCGGCTCGGCCAGGCCTCCGCCGCGCGGCGACCAGTCGACCGAGAGGCCGGTCGGTTCCAGATGGATCAGCCCCAGTCGTCCTGCCCGGACGTCCAGCCGTCCGGCGGCGATCAGGGTCTCGAGCCCGGCGGCGATGTGCGGAGCGATACGGTGGCGATGCACGTCCCACCACGGACGCAGATGACGCAGCAGCCGGCTGCGGACGCTGACGGGGGCGCTGGACCAGAGGTCGGCCGTGATGGCGCGATAGGCCTCCATCGTTTCGCGCCAGCCGGCCTGGTCAGCCGTCGCCCGGGCGGCGCGCAACCGGCGGGACGCGGGACCCGTCCGGGCTTCGGCCGGCAGGGCGGCTGCGGGATCGGGGCGTTCGCCGTGGGCGCGGGGCAGGAGACCGCGCCGGGACAGGGCGGTGCAGCGGCCGCGCCAGCCGCGCGCCTGGAGGCTTTGCAGCATGTCGACCATGGTCAGCCCCGTGCCGACGATCAGCACGGCGTCGTCGTCGGCGATCGCGTCCAGCGCGCCGGGCGCCCAGCCGTCGCGGATGACGCGGGCCTGGCGTTCGGTCGAGCGGGGCTCCGGATTGCCGGTGGCGAGGACGACCGCTCGGGCGGCGACAGTCTCGCCGTCATCCAGCCTGACACCGTCGGGTTCGATCGCGGCGACCACGCCGGTCCGGCGTGCGATCATGTCGGGGAAGGCGGCCTCGACTTCCTCAAGGCGGTCCTGGACATAGCGGCCATAGACGGCGCGGGGGGCGAAGCCGTCCGGGTCGGCAAGCTCTGGTCGGTTGGCCGCCAGCCACCGGGTGAAGTCGTCCGGACGACCGTCGACCGCGCTCATCCTGGCCGAGCGGACATTGAGCAGATGTCCGTCGAACGGGGTCGAATAGGCGACGCCGAGGCCGAAGCGGCCGATTCTGTCGATCAGGACGGACGGCTGTCCGCGCTCGGCCAGCCGCGCCGCCAGCATGGCGCCGGAAAAGCCGCCGCCGACGATCGCTACAGGCAGGGAAGGGGTCACGGCCTGACCTTGGGCCGGGTCGCTCATGGGGTCAAACCGTCTCGTCTGCATTCGCCGCAAGGCGAAGGGGACGCAGCCCTCGCGTCAGATTTCCTGGTTGTAGGCGCCGATCTCGGGATAGGCGGCCAGGCGCGGTTTGACCTCCTCGCGGAACAGGGCGCGCATATCGTCTTCGGACCGCATGCTCTCGACCACCACGACCAGTTCCGGCTTGTTCGACGAAGCGCGGACCAGGACCCAGGAGCCGTCCTCCAGATGGACGCGGGCGCCGTTGACGGTGATGACCTCGACGATCCTGCGGCCCAGGATGGAGCCGCCCTCGGCGCCCAGTTTTTCGTATTCGGCGACGATTTTTTCCAGCACGCCGTATTTCAGTTCATCGTCGCAGTGGGGCGACATGGTCAGGCTGGTCCAGGCGTCGGGCAAGGCTGTCTTGAGCTGGCTCAGGCTCTTGCCCGGATTGCGGTCCAGCATCTCCAGCACGGCGACGCCGGCCACCAGACCGTCGTCGTAGCCGCGCCCGATCGGGTCGGCGAGGAAGAAGTGGCCCGACTTCTCGAACCCGGCCAGGGCCCCCAGCTCGGCGGTCTTGCGCTTGATGTAGGAGTGGCCGGTCTTCCAGTAGACGGTCTCGGCCCCGTTGGCCTTGAGCACCTCGTCGGTCTTGTAGAGGCCGGTCGACTTCACATCGACGACGAAGGTGGCGTTCGGATGCAGGGCCGACAGGTCGCGGGCCAGCAGCAGGCCGATCTTGTCGGCGAAGATCTCCTCGCCCGTCTCGTCCACCACGCCGCAGCGGTCGCCGTCGCCGTCGAAACCCAGGGCCAGGTCGGCGCCGGTCTCCTTCAGGCGCGCCGCCATCTGCACCAGCATGGCGTGATCTTCCGGGTTCGGATTGTATTTGGGGAAGGTGTAGTCGAGATCGCAGTCCATCTCGATCACCTCGGCCCCCAGGGCGCGCAGGACGTCGGGGGCGAAGGCGCCGGCCGTGCCGTTGCCGCAGGCGGCGATGACCTTGAGCGGACGTTTCAGTTTCCGGCCGCCGACCACCTCGGCGATGTAGCGGTCGCGGAAGCCCTCGACCTGCTCCAGACGGCCTCCGGGACGTTCGACGCCCAGACCGCCCAGGACGATCTCCTTCAGGCGGCCGATCTCGTCGGGGCCGAAGGTCACAGGCGGGTTGGCCCCCATCTTGACCCCGGTCCAGCCGTTCTCGTTATGGCTGGCGGTGACCATGGCGACGCAGGGCGCCTCCAGCGCGAACTGGCCGAAATAGGCCATGGGCGACAGGGCCAGGCCGATGTCCAGCACCTCCATCCCGCCCTGCATCAGGCCGACGATCAGGGCCTGTTTGACGCTGAGCGAATAGGAGCGGAAGTCGTGGCCGACGACGATGCGCGGCTTGACGCCGATCTCGTGCACATAGGTGGCCAGACCCAGGCCGAGCGCCTGGATGCCCAGAAGGTTGATCTCCTTGTCCAGGATCCAGCGGGCGTCGTACTCGCGGAACCCGGTCGGCTTGACCAGGGGAGTGGTCTCGAACGCGGCCGTATTGGGCGCGAGGTCCTGGCGAGGCTTGATCATGGGGCGTCCTGGGAGGTCAGAGCGGTTGCGGCCACACCAGGGCCAGCGCGATCATGGCGACCGCGACGACGGCGGCGGCGATGAAGAAGGCGCGATCCGACATGGCCAGACGTCTTAGCCCGCCCGCGCACGCCAAACAACCGAGGCCCGCCCTCGGCGCCCGAGGTTGACCCGCCCGGCCCCCGGCCCTACGCCAGACGATCCATCCCCGGAGACCCCGATGCCGCGCCTGATCCTTCTTCGCCACGGCCAGAGCCAGTGGAACCTCGAAAACCGGTTCACCGGCTGGGTCGACGTCGATCTGACCGAAGAGGGCGAGGCCCAGGCGCGCCGGGGCGGCGAACTGATCGCCGAAGCCGGGTTCCGGCCCGCTGTGATGTTCACCTCGGTGCTGAAGCGGGCGCGCCGGACCGGCGCTCTGGCCCTGCAGTCGGCCGGGCTGAAGGAGGTTCCGACAGTCGAGGACTGGCGTCTGAACGAGCGCCACTACGGCGGACTGACCGGGCTGAACAAGGCCGAGACCGCCGCCAGGCACGGCGAGGACCAGGTTCTGGTCTGGCGACGCAGTTATGACGTGCCGCCGCCGCCCCTCGCGCCGGGCGGGGAATACGATTTCACGGCCGACCCTCGCTATGTCGGCAAGGACATTCCCGACACCGAAAGCCTGAAGACGACGCTCGACCGGGTTCAGCCCTATTGGGACGCCGAGATCGCGCCGCGGCTGAAGGCCGGCGAGGACGTGCTGATCGCCGCCCACGGCAACTCCCTGCGGGCGATCGTTAAGCTGCTGTTCGCCGTGCCGGACGACCGCATCGTCGGCGTCGAGATCCCGACCGGCAATCCGCTGGAGATCGACCTGGACGCCGATCTGAAGCCCACGGGCGCGCGCTATCTGGACGAGGGACGGGCCGAAAGCCTGCCGCCGCTGCCTTGACCCTGACCGCCGCTCAGGAGGCGGACGCCGTCCATATGCGCCGCGCGATCGACCTGGCCGTCGCCCGCATGGGCGAGACCTGGCCCAATCCGGCGGTCGGCTGCGTCATCGTCAAGGACGGCAAGGTGCTGTCCGAGGCGGTCACCGCGCCGGGCGGCCGTCCGCATGCGGAGGAACAGGCCGTGCCCGCCGCCGGTCCCGACGTCGAAGGCGCCACCGCCTATGTCACGCTGGAGCCCTGCGGCGCGCGATCGTCCGGCCGGGCGTCCTGCGCCCACTATCTGGCCTCGGCCGGGGTGGCGCGCGTGGTGGTGGCCTGTCTGGACCCTTCGCCCTTCGCCTCCGGGCGGGGCACGGAGCGGCTGCGTCAGTCCGGCCTGACGGTCGAGACGGGGCTGCTCGGCGCCGAGGCCCGTGTGCTGTGCGAGGGGTTCCTGCACCGGTTGGAGACCGGCCGCCCGATGGTGCGGATCAGCGCCGACGGCCAGGGCTTCGACGCCCGGTTCGTGGCCTCGCCGCGCGCAGATCTTGTCACGGAGCTGACCCGCCTGGGCGAGGCCGGCTACACCCGTCTGTGGACCCCGGCCGGCGAACTGGCCGAAACCCTGTCCGCCCAGGGGCTGCTGACGGAATAGGGCGGCGCATCCGACCCCGGTTCCGGCAAGCCTTCCTTAAGCGCGTTGCGGCATGATGGGGCCATGGGGGCGCTTCCAGCCGAAGACCGTTATCGCCGCATCGACCAGCGCGAGCTGGACGCGGTTTGCGCGCGTCACGACCGGCTGTGGCAGGCCCGGCCGGGCGGGGCCCGCGCCGTCTTCGCCTGGCTGGACCTGTCGGGGCTGAGCCTGCGGGGGCGCAATCTGGCGGACGCCGACTTCACCGCCGCGCGCATGATCGGCTGTGATCTGAGCGGAGCGAAGCTGGACAACGCTGTCCTGTTCGGGGCGGACATGCAGGACGCGGTCCTGGTCGAGGCCAGTCTTCGCCGCGCCGACCTGCGGGGCGCCTGCCTGAGGGGCGCCGACCTGACCGGCGCTGACATGTTCGAGGCCGATCTGCGCGAAGGCACACTGGCGACGGCCGACCAGGACGCCGGATTTCGGGTGGTGGAGCCCAGGGCCTCCCGCGCCGCCCAGGCCTCGGGCGCCATCCTGTCGGGCGCCAATCTGCAGCGGTCGCGCCTGTCGGGCGTGGTCGCGGTGGCTGCCGACTTCTCCGGCGCGGTGATGAAGGACTGCAAGCTGGTCCGGGCCAATCTGAAACAGGCGAATTTTCGCGACGCCGATCTGGCGGGCGCAGATCTGTCCGGCGCCGATCTGACCGGGGCCGACCTGCGCGACGCGGTTCTGGTCGGGGTCAAGGCTACGATGTGGCGCACGGACGGGGCCGACATGACCGGCGCCCTGACCGATGCGCGTCCGGCGGCCGCGCCGGTCGCCGAGCTTCCGGCCGCCGACATGCTGGGCGAACATGCACGCTGGTGCGAGACCGCCGGTCGCGAGGGGCGTCCTTCGGTCTTCGACGGCGTCGATCTGCGGCCGCTTCGGTCCATCGCCGGGTTGAACCTGACCGCCCTGTCGGCCCGGCGCGCCGTCTTCTACGGCCTCGACATGGAAGGCGTGCAGCTTCAGGGCGCGCATCTGGAGGGCGCCGACCTGCGGGCGACGCGGCTGCGCGGCGCGGACCTCCGGGGCGCCCGGCTGGCCGGGGCCCGTCTGGACGGGGCGGATCTGCGCGAGGCCCGGCTGGGCCCGTTGATGATCGCCCCCGACCGATTGCTGCCGTCCGATCTGAGCGGCGCCGTGCTGCGCGGGGCCGACCTGTCCGGCGCCGACTTGCGCCAGGCCGCCCTGACCGGCGGCGATCTCAGCCGGGCGCGGCTGCACGGGGCGGTGCTGCGCGACGCCGATCTGGCCAATGTCGCCCTGACGGGGGCGAAAGGACTGGAGGTCGCGTCGCGCGACGCAGAAGGGGTGAGGTCATGACCGCCGAACGCAGACGGCTGGGCCAGGGCGACCTCGATCTTTTCGTGGCCGCCCACCAACGGTTCATCGAGGGGCGCGCCGGGGGCCGTCGGCTCCAGCTGAAGTTCCTCGACCTCAACGGGCTGAACCTGAACGGACGCATTCTCGACGACGCCGACCTGACGGGCTCCTCGCTGGAGGGCGCCTCCCTGCGCGGCGCGCGGCTGGAGCGCGCGGTGCTGTTCGGCTGCGACATGCGGATGGCGGACCTGACCGGGGCCAATCTGCGTCGGGCCGATATCCGGGGCGTCTGCCTGCAGGGCGCCGACCTGACCCAGGCGGACCTGACCCAGGCCGATTTCCGCGAAGGGGTGATCGCCATTCCCCACGCCACGCGCGGTCTGTCGCAGATCAAGCACGAGACCCGTGTCGGCCTGGCCGACGGCGCCACCTTCGCCGGGGCGACCCTCGACGGCTCGCGGTTCGACGGGGTCAGCGCCCACAAGGCGGATTTCACCGACTGCACGATGCGCGGCGCCCGCCTGACGGGCGCCAATCTGAAGGACGCCGACCTGTCCGGCGCGATGCTGGAAGGCGCCCACATCGGCGGGGCGAACCTGTCGGGCGCGCGGCTGATCGGGGCCGATCTGACTGACTGCGCGGTCGAGGGCGCGCGGCTGGACCGGACCGACCTGTCGGGCGCCCTGCGTTCGCCGACGCCGGAGGCGATCAAGCGCGCCGACGACCTGTATCAGATGGCGCTCGACGCCAACGCCTGGGCCGAGAGCGGCGGCGTTCTGGGCGCGCCGGCGAATTTCGACGGCGAGGATCTGAGGCCCCTGGCCTCGCGCCTGAGCGGTCTGTCCCTGCCGGGCCTCAGCGCGCGCGGCGCCTGTATGGTCGGGGTCAAGCTGGGCGGCGCGGCGCTTCAGGGCGCCCAGCTGGAAGGCGCCGACCTGCGCGGCTCGGACCTGAGGGGCGCCGATCTGTCGGGGGCGCGCCTGTCCAACGCCCTGCTCAACCAGTCCGATCTGTCCGGGGCCCGGCTCGGCCCGCTGCCGTTGGGCGCCGGCCGCACCCTGGCCGCCAATCTGGCCGGCGCGCGCCTCAGATACGCCCGTCTGAACGGTGCAAGCCTGGCGGGCGCACGCCTGGACGGGGCGGACCTGTCCGGCGCCGCCCTGAACGAGGCCGATCTGACCGGGGCGGTGCTGACGGACGCCCGACTGCACCACGCGTCGGGCCTGCCGCCGTCGCTGGCGGCCTGAGCCCACGAAAAAGGGCGGCCCCGTCGGGACCGCCCTCGTCTCAGATCAAGCGTCTGATCTCAGGATCGACGGATCAGGCCGCTGTCTTCTTCTTTCCCTCGATCAGCGGCGCCGCGCCGCCGGCGATCTCGATCCGGCGGGGCTTCAGGGCCTCGGGAAGCTGACGCTCGAGGTTGATGGACAGCAGGCCGTTGTCCAGCCGGGCGTCGATCACGACCACATAGTCGGCCAGCTGGAAGCGGCGCTCGAAGTCGCGCTCGGCCAGGCCGCGATGCAGATAGGTGCGCTGGGCGCCGTCGTCGTTGGCGGTGCGGCGCCCGGTGACCGTCAGCAGGTTCTCCTTGACCTCGAGGTTCAGCTCCTCGGGCCGGAACCCGGCGACGGCGATCTCGATGCGATAGGCGTTCTCGCCCGTCGTCTCGATATTGTAGGGGGGCCAACCATTCTCCTGGCTGGTGCGCGCGGCGCTCTCCAGCAGGCCGGCCAGACGGTCGAAGCCGACGGCGGAACGGTACAGGGGGGTGAAGTCGATGGTACGCATGTCAATCTCCTGACGAGCAGCAAGGTCGAGCCGCCCCGCGGTTTCCCGGAACGGCCAAGGGATCGGTCGGGCGGCCCGGTGATCGGCGCCGCCTGTCCGGAGGACCCGCGAACGGCGTCCTCGGCGCATGATCTGGGATGGGATTTTCGCCGCGCAAGAGGTCCGGTCGTCGAATTCGGCTGGCCGGTCGCTGCGACGACTCGCGCCGGTCCCGGGGCTTCTTTACGGGGCGCACGAGGGCTAGGAGAGGAAAACACATCGGAGGTTCGCCCATGCGTCGTCTGTTCCCCGTCCTCGTCTGCGCCGCTCTGCTGGCGCCCGCCGCCGTCGCCGGGCAGGAGGCCGCCGCGCCGCTGGAGACCCCCGCCCAGCAGGCCGCCCGCAAGGCCGCCATGCCCCCGCCGGTGCTGGAGGAGGATCAGGCGCTCAAGACGGCGATCGCCTCCGACGCCCGCCCCGAGGCGGATCGCGCGCGCGACGTCCACCGTCGTCCCTATGAGACCCTGACCTTCTGGGGCCTGAACCCCGGCATGACGGTGGTGGAGATCCAGCCGGGTCAGGCCGGATGGTGGAGCAATATTCTCAAACCGTATCTGGCCCAGACCGGCGGGACCTGGATCGGCGTGGATCGCCCGGCCGACGGTCTGGGGGTTCCGGATGGGACCGCCGACATGGTCGTCGTGGCCCGGGCCTTCCACAACTGGGCGCGACAGGGGGCCACTCCCGGCCTGATGACGGCCTTCGCCAAGGCGCTGAAGCCCGGCGGCGTCCTGGCGGTGGAGCAGCATCGTGGCGCGGAGGGGCTGAACGCCGCCGACACGGCGTCCACCGGCTATGTCTCCGAAAGCTATGTCATCCACGCCGCCCAGGCGGCCGGGCTGGTGCTGGAGGCGCGCAGCGAACTGAACGCCAATCCGAAGGACGACCGCGACCACCCGTTCGGCGTCTGGACCCTTCCGCCGGTGCGCCAGTCGGCGGCGCGGGACGGATCGAACGCCCTGACGCCCGAGCAACGGGCCGCTTTCGACGCCATCGGCGAGAGCGACCGCATGACCCTGCGTTTCCGCAAGCCCGAGTAGGCCGCGCCATGGCGCGCGATCACGCGCCTTTGACCGGGGGCGGGACGTCACGGCGCTTTGACCCCCCGGCCGAACATGGCTAATCGGCAGGCTTTGGGGCTGGCGGCGTGCGATCACGCCGCCCGGAGACACGCATGGATGATCGCAAGGACGTCGGACCTGATGGGGAACCCGTGAGCGGGCCTGACGGCCGGACGTCGCGTCGCCGGATGCTGCAGGGCGTATGCGCCCTGGGCCTGGCCGCCGGCTCCCTGTTTGCGATCGGCGCCTGCGGGCGAAAGCCCAAGGCGGTGGAGCCGGACGAGCCCGACGCCCCCGCCGGTCCCGCTGAAGGGTCGCTGGAATGGGCGGTGGAGGGACCGTGGCGCAGCGGCCCGGACCGGGAGCGCGACGTCTGGCGTCATCCGATGGAGACCCTGCGGTTCTTCGATCTTCAGCCCAAGATGACCGTGGTCGACTTCTGGCCTGGCGCGGGATGGTACAGCGAGATCCTGGCCCCCTATCTGGCGCGGGGCGGCGGGACCTATTACGCCGCCGGCTTCCCCACCGGGCCGGGCGCCGATCCGGCCCAGGCCGCCCTGATGGCGGCCTATGAGCAGAGGTTCACCTCGGACAAGAAGCTGTACGGCGAGGTCAAGTTCAGCGCCTTCGGGGCCACCACAGGGCCGGTGGCGCCGGCGGGGTCGGCGGATCTGGCGCTGTTCATGCGCGGCGTCCACGCCTGGATGGCGGCGGGCATCGTCGAAAAGGCGTTCCGGGACGCCTTCGCGGCCCTGCGTCCGGGCGGGGTGCTGGGCGTCGAGCAGCATCGCCTCGCGCCCGAGGCCGATCAGGACCCGGCCGCCGCCAACGGCTATGTGCAGGAGGCCTTCGTCCGCCAGCTCGCGCAGGAGGCCGGCTTCGTCTTCGAGGCGTCGTCGGAAATCAACGCGAATGAAACGGATACCAAGGATCATCCGTTCGGCGTGGACACCCTGGCGCCTCAGCGCCTGACCGCGCCGCGAGGCCAGGCGCCTGACCCCGCGTTCGACCGCAGCAAATACGACGCGATCGGCGAAAGCGATCGCATGACCTTGAAGTTCAGGAAGCCCGAGTGAACCGCGCCGCCGCCTTCGCCGCCAACGCCCCGCTGATGGGCATCCCCGGCGCCGCCGCCCCTGTCGGGGGCGAGGGCGACTGGTTCCGGGGCGCCGGCGGCCTGCGTCTGCGCGCGGCGGTCTGGACGCCGACGGGTCGCACCCGTCCGCGCGGCACCGTGGTGCTGTCCCCGGGCCGGACCGAACCGATCGAGAAGTATTTCGAGGTGATCGGCAATTTCCTGGCGCGGGGGTTCTGCGTCCTCAGCCATGACTGGCGCGGCCAGGGCCTGTCGGCCCGCCTGCTGCCGGACCGTCTGAAGGGCCATGCCCGGGCCGTGGAGGAATTCCTCGACGACTACGCCCGCCTGCTCGACGCCTTCGAGGCGCGGTGTCCCAAGCCGTGGATCATGGTCGGCCATTCGATGGGCGGCGCCCTGAACCTGCTGACCCTGGAGGCGGGCGAGACCCGGTTCGCCGGGGCCGTCCTGTCGTCGCCGATGCTCAGGATCAAGACCGGCAAGCGGTCGATGTGGTCGGTCAAGCTGGCGGTGCGCTGGAACATTCGCCATGGCCGCGCCGGGGATTTCGTTCTCGACGACGCCGACGATCCGTTCGACCACACCTTCGAGAACGACGCCCTGACGACGGACGAAAGCCGATATGAACTGTGGCGGCAGCAACTCTACGCCTGCCCGCACCTGGCGGTCGGCGGCCCCACCTGGGGGTGGCTGAACTTCGCCCTGGACGCCGGCGAGCGGGCGTTGCGGGTCAAGGCGCTGAAGACGGTGAAGGCGCCGGTGGTGGTGGTCCAGGGCGGCGACGACGAACGCGTGTGGAAACAGACCAACCGCTGGGCCGCCCGCCGCCTGGGTCGCGGACGTTACGTCGAGGTCGCCGGGGCCAAGCACGAAGTCATCATGGAGACCGACGACAAGCGCGGCGTCTTCCTGGCCGAGTTCGACGCCCTGGCCGACTATGTCGCGCCGGAACAGGACCTGAGCCCCGTGGTTCAGGACGAACCGGCCGCTGCCGTTGGATGAAGCGTGCGTCCCGACCGGCGTGTTCGCCAGAAGTCAGGTCTTGTAGGTCACCTGGCTCGCCCGGGTCGGTCAGGGTTCGGGCATGACCAGAAGCATGACAGTGACTGTGGCGATCGGCGGGACGATTGTGGCGGCGTTGCTGATTTGGGATCGCGCCGCACCACTGGATTGGCCGGCCGCTCCGCCTGTCGCCTGTCCGACCTTCCAGCCTGACGCGGCGGCGCTCTCCCGACTGGCGTTCGAGGGACCGGGGCGGTCGCTACGCCACACGACCAACGGCACGCGCGTGCGCCAGGCGGAAGGACAGACCGGCCTGTCCTGTCGTGTGGTGGTGTCGCGCGCGGACTGCTCGGTGCGGGGACCGACACAGGTTCAGGCCCTCTCCGAGGGACGCGCGGTCTATTTCGATATTCCTGCCGGCCAGGACGCCCAGATCCGCGCCCATCGGGGCCGGTTCCTGTGTGGGCTCAGAGCGCCGCGCGACGCAGGGTGACCAGGGCCTGATCGCGAATGGCGGCGTCGCCGACGGCTAGGATCTGGCCCGTGTCGTCCGGCGTTTCGCCGCGCCAGTTCGACACTTCGCCGCCCGCCGCCTCGATCACCGGGACCAGGGCCGACCAGTCCCACGGCTTCAGCGAGGTCTCGGCCACCAGGTCGATCCTGCCCGCCGCCAGCATGGCGTAGGCATAGGCGTCGCAGCCCAGGCGGGCCAGCCGTGCGGCCGCCCGCACCTGGGTCCAGGCGCCCAGCTCCGATCCGGTGAAGATGTCGGGGTCGGTCGTGGCGATGACGGCGTGGTTCAGGCTCTCGCAGGCCCGCGTGCGGATCGGCGCGGTCCGGCCGCGCGCGATCAGGACGGCGCCCGAGGGCCCGCCCAGGAAGATTTCGTCGAGATAGGGCTGGGCGATGACGCCCACGCGCGGCCGACCGGCTTCGCGCAGGGCGATCAGGGTCGTCCACAGCGGCAGACCGGCGACGAAGGCGCGGGTGCCGTCGACCGGATCCAGCACCCAGACGTGCTCGGCCTCGGGCCGGTCCTCGCCATACTCCTCGCCCACGACGCCATGGTGAGGATAGCGTTCGGCGATGCGGCGGCGGATGGCGGCCTCCGCGTCGCGATCGGCGCGTGTGACGGGATCGAAGCCGCGCCCGCCGCCCTTGTCCTCGGTCTCGCAATCGACGCGGAACCAGGGCAGGGCGGCCTCGGCGGCCACGGCCGCCAGCTCCACGGCGAAGGATTCGAACTCGGTCATGGCCGCCCGATACACGTTTCGGGCGGCGGCGTCAGGAGACCGGACGCCGCGGCGCGTCCGGCCTGATGGATCAGGCCATCACCTCGGCGTCGCCATGCAGCGACTTGGCCAGGTCCAGCAGGCGGCGACGCGGACGCTCGCCCAGCTGATAGTAGGCCTGGATCAGGTCCATGGTCTCCTTGCGGGAGAACATCTCGCCGGCGCCCGAACCGGCTTCGCGGCGTTCCATGGACTCCGTCAGCCCGTCGTAGAAATAGCTGACCGGCGATTCCAGCGCCTCGGCCAGCTGCCACAGGCGGGCGGCGGAGATGCGGTTGGCGCCGCACTCATACTTCTGGATCTGCTGGAAGCGGATGCCGACCTGCATGGCCAGCTGCTGTTGCGTCAGGCCCAGCAGGCGACGGCGACGACGCAGCCGGCGGCCCAGATGGAGATCGATGTCGGTGGCCATGGCCCCAATTCCCTCTTTGGCGGGCTGTCCCGAAATGGAACGGCTCGCCCCGATCGTCGCAAGCGGCGTGCCGCATTCGCCTGAGGCGCGAAGCCCGCTCGAGCCGCGTCAGGGGCCGGGTCGGGATCAATAAACGTAAAGCGTCTCGCAACCATGACGTCCGGCGCGCATTCTACGGCCGAGCTTGTGTCTCAGGAGGAAGTTCTATGGGTCTCGGTATCATCGGTTGGCTGGTCATCGGCGTCGTCGCGGGCTGGCTGGCGGAAAAGGTCATGGGTCGTAATCACGGCCTGCTGACCAATCTCGTCGTCGGCGTGGTGGGCGCCCTGCTCGGCGGGTTCATCTCGAACAATCTGCTCGGCGTGCCGGTCGGCGGGTTCAATCTGGTCACCCTGCTGGTGGCCTTCGGCGGCGCCTGCCTGCTGCTGTTCCTGCTGGGTCTGGTGAAGCGCCGCTGATCCTTTCGGACAGCGCATGCAGAAAGGGGCGGGCCGTCTGGCCCGCCCCTTTTTCGTGTCGATTTCCGCGTCAGTTCGGAGGCGTCTCGGGCTGAGGCGCGGGCTGCTGGGCCGGGGGGTTCGGCTGGGCGGCCGGGTCCTCGGGCACGGCGGCGGCCGCCTGGAACTCGGCCGAGGTCATGCCGACCTTGACCCCGGCGCCGTCCGGCTGAAGACCGGCCAGGGGCACGCCGCGCACCACTCCGTCGGGGCCGCGCACGCTCAGTTGCTGGGCGCCGCTGACGGTGGTCACGCCCTCCAGCTTGCCGAGGACGGCGCCGTCGGAGCCCTTGACGTCAGAGCCCGGCTGAAGCGTCAGCGCGCCCGGCGCGGCCGGTTGGGAAGCCTGCGGCGCGTCCTGCGCCGGGGCGTCCTGAGCGAGAGCCGGTGCGGCGCCCAAGGCGAGGAAAGCGGCGGCGGTCAGCAGGGAGGTCTTGGCGAACATGCTTTAATCCGTTGTCGGGCGGCAGAGGCGCCGCCGATAGAGGAACACGCCCCGTTTCCGATTGTTTCGGCTGTCTCCAAATGACCTTCGCGCCGCCCCGATTGGCCGATTCATGCTATCGCGCGACCCTATGACGCCGTCTTCCGCGCCTGATTCCGTCACGCTTCGCCCCTCGCCCCGCCGTGGCGTGGGGCGGCGCGTGGCCGGGCTGGCGCTGGAGGCCACGCCCCAGATTTTCGCCGTGGCCGTGTTCGCGGTCGGCGCCCTGATGCTGGTCTCGGCCGTAACCCCGGCCTTCGGCGACCGCGTCCGGGCTCTGGCCGGATCGGTGTCGCCCCTGCTGATCGACCTATCTCACTTCGCCGCCAGCATCCTGGGCTTCCTGCTGCTGATCCTGTCCGCAGGACTTTGGCGACGCCGGCGCGGCGCCTATTGGGCGGCCCTGGCGGCCCTGGCGGCCGGGGCGGTCTTCTCCCTGCTCAAGGGCCTGGACTGGGAGGAGGCGGCGGCGCTGATGCTGGTCGCCGCGCTTCTGGCGCCGTGCAAGCCCGCCTTCAACCGCCGCTCGCGCCTGCTGGAGCCGTTGCGGCCCGGTTGGCTGGCCCTCTTGATCTGTTCGGTGGCGGCGACCCTGTGGCTGGGCTTCTTCGCCTGGCGGGACGTGGCCTACACCGATGAACTGTGGTGGAGCTTTCTGATCGACCGGGAGGCTTCGGCCTTCCTGCGCGCCGTCGCCGTGCTGTCGATCCTGTCGTTGTGCATGGCGGCGATGTCCCTGTTGTCGGCGCCGGGCGCGGGCCGTCACCGCCCGGCCACCCCCGCCGAGTGCGCCCGGGCGGTCCAGGTGATCGCAGAGGCCGACCACGCCCCGCCCGAGGCCTGGCTGGCGGCCCTGGGCGACAAGGCGCTGCTGTTCAGCCCCTCTGGGCGCAGCTTCCTGGCCTATCGCGTCCGCGGTCGTCGCTGGATCGCCATGGGCGAGCCGACCGGCCTGGCCACCGAGCGGCGCGACCTGTTGTGGGCCTTCGCCGAACTGGCCGATTCCTGGGGCGGTTCGCCGGTCTTCTATTCGATCGGCGACGGCCTGCTGGGCGATGTGGCCACCCTGGGTCTGGCGGTGCGCAAGGTCGGGGAGACGGCGGTGGTTCCCACCGAAAGCTTCATCCTGGACGGCAAGGGGCGTCAGAACCTGCGCACCGCCGTCAACCGGGCCGAACGCGAAGGGTTCAGCTTCGAGGTCCTGCCGCCCGGATCGGCTTCGGCGCTGGGGGCTGAGCTTCGCGCCATCTCCGACGCCTGGCTGGATCATCACAACGGCGACGAAAAGGCCTTCTCCATGGGCCGGTTCGACCCGGCCTATCTGGACCTGACGCCGCTGGCGGTGGTGCGTCAGACGACGCCGTCCGAGGTCGAGGGCGGGCCGCCGAGCGTCCGCCTGGTCGCCTTCGCCAATCTGTTGCCGGGCGCCGGCCGTCCGCGCGAGGCGGCGGTCGATCTGATGCGTTACCACCCGGATGCGCCGCACGGCACCATGGTCTATCTGTTCATCCGCTGCATCCAGTGGGCGCGGGACAACGGCTTCTCCGAGTTCGATCTGGGCCTGGCGCCGCTGGCGGGGCTGGAGGATCGGCGGCTGGCCCCGGTGTTCGCCCGCGTCGGCGCCCTGGTGTTCGAGGAGGGGGGCGCGCTGTACGGCTTCCAGGGGCTGAGGACCTACAAGGCCAAGTTCTTTCCGGAATGGCGCCCCCGCTACATCGCCGCCCCGACCTTCACGCCCCTGCCGCTCGCCTTGCTGGACGTGGCGCTGCTGACCTCGGGGGGCTGGCCGGGCCTGCTGGGCGTGCGAAAGCGCCTGCGGCGAGGCGCCTGACACGAAGCGGACATCGGGTTAGGCTAGGGCGAATTCACAGGCCGCGCTCCTCCCCGACGGGACCTTTCTCCGATGAACCTGCCCAAGATCGACCTGCCGAAGCTGGAGTTGCCGCGCCACTATCCGACGCCGGGCGCGCGGCTGGCCGATCTGATCGTGCATCTGACGGGTCTGGTCCTGGCCCTGTTCGGCGGCGGGGTGCTGCTGGGCCTTTCCGTGGCGCGGGGCGACGTCGGCCTGATCGCCGGGCTGATGGTCTACGCCGTCGGCCTGCTGGCCATGCTGGGCTTTTCCACCGCCTACAATTTCGCCTCGCCGAAATGGCAGCCGACGCTGAGGCGGCTGGATCATGCGGGCATCTTCCTGATGATCGCGGGCTCCTACACGCCGTTCACGACGCACAATCTGGACGGGGCCTGGTCCTGGGCCATGACCACGGCGGTGTGGACGATCGGCGGCCTGGGCGCCCTGGGCAAGCTGTTCCTGCCCGGACTCGGCCGCAGGTTCTGGATCGTTCTCTACCTGGCCCTGGGCTGGCTGGTGCTGATCGCCATCAAGCCGATGCTGGCCAGCGTGTCCTGGCCGGCGATGCTGCTGCTGGCCATCGGCGGGCTGGTCTATACGACCGGCGTCCTGTTCTACGTCCAGAAGCGGCTGAAGTATTTTCGCGCCATCTGGCATGGGCATGTGGTCGCCGCCGCCGGGGTCCACTGGGCCGCGATCCTGGTCGGGGTCGTGCTGACCGCTGGGGCGCACTGACAGAAATCCTGTCACCCGACGCAGAAGACCTCGCTGGCGGAACGCGGTCGGGGCGACCATACCGCCCCGGCGCTCTCAAGCGTTTTCCTCCCATCGACCTCACGCCGCGCGCGATCCCTGATCGGCGCGGCGCCTTTTCAGCCCCCCGCTGTTCAGCTTCCCGCCCGCGCGCCGTCCAGGAACAGGCGGATGGCCGGATTGTCGGTCTCGTCCACATAGGGATAGCCGAGGGCGCCCAGGGCCTCCGTCAGGGCCGGCTGCTCCTCGGGCCGCACGGAGATCCCCGCCAGCACCCGGCCCACGTCGTCGCCGTGGTTGCGGTAGTGAAACAGCGTCAGGGTCCAGGCCGGCTTCAGGCTGGCCAGGAACCGCAGGAATGCGCCGGGCCGTTCCGGAAAGGCGAAGCGCAGCACCCGCTCGTGCGCCAGGCCCTGCGCCCGCCCGCCGACCATGTGGCGCACGTGAAGCTTGGCCGCCTCGTTGTCGCTCATGTCCTCGACCGCATAGCCGGCGGCGATCAGCCGGGCGATCAGGGCGTCCTTCTCCGCCGGGCCGTTCTTCAGCGCCACGCCGACGAAGAAGCGGGCCGTGCCGACGTCGGACCAGCGATAGTTGAACTCGGTCACCGACCGGCCGTCCAGCAGGGTGAGGAATCGGCTGTAGTCGTCGCGGTCCTCCTTGAGGGTCACGGCCAGCAGGGCCTCGGCGCCCTCGCCGATTTCGGCCCGCTCGGCGACGTGGCGCAGCCGGTCGAAGTTCAGATTGGCGCCCGAGTTGACCGCGATCAGCGTGCCCGAGCCCGGATGATCGGCGGCCCACGACTTCAGTCCGGCCAGGGCCAGGGCGCCCGCCGGTTCGGCCACGGCCCGCACGTCGTCGAACACATCCTTGACCGCCGCGCAGATGGCGTCGGTGTCGACCAGGACGATCCCGTCCAGCAGGTCGCGGCACAGGGCGAAGGTCAGGTCCCCGGCGCGGCGCACCGCCACTCCGTCGGCGAACAGCCCGACCTCGTTCAGGGTGACCACCTCGCCCTTGTCGAGGGCGGTCTTCATGGTCGGGGCGTCGACGGGCTCCACGCCGATGATCTTCGCCTCGGGTCTCAGGAAGCGGATGATCGCCGCCATCCCCGCCGCCAGCCCGCCGCCGCCGATCGGCACGAAGACGGCCTCGATCGGATCGGGATGCTGGCGCAGGATCTCCAGCCCCACCGTCCCCTGGCCGGCGATGACGTCGGGGTCGTCGAACGGATGGATGAAGACGGCGCCGGTCTCGGCCTCCAGCCTGCGGGCATGGGCCGCGGCCTGGTCGAATTCGTCGCCGTGCAGGACGACGTTTCCGCCGCGCGCCTTCACCGCCGCCACCTTGATGCCCGGCGTCGTGGTCGGCATGACGATGGTCGCGGTCGTGCCCCTGCGCGCCGCCGCCAGGGCCACGCCCTGGGCGTGATTGCCCGCCGAGGCGCAGATGACCCCGCGCGCAAGCTCCGCCTCGGTCAGTTGGGCGATGCGGTTGTAGGCGCCGCGGATCTTGAAGCTGAACACCGGCTGCAGGTCTTCGCGCTTCAGCAGCACCGGCCGGTCCAGCCGGGCCGACAGCCGTTGCAGACCGTCCAGCGGCGTCTCTTCGGCCACGTCATAGACGCGGGCGGTCAGAATGCGGCGGACAGTGTCTTGCACGAACGGCTCTTGAAACGGCGGGGTAGGAGGAAGGACGTGTCGATTAGGGCGACTATCGCCCCGCGTCGAGCAAAAATCGACCTGATCGCCGCTTGCACGACCTCGGGCGCGGCGACGCAGCCTTCCGTATCCGCTTGCATTGGGTAGAGAGAAGCCTACATTCGTCCTGCCTTATGTTCAGATTGAGCATAAGTCGGCGGCGAGACGGTCGCATCAGGAGGCGTGAGATGGCTGACGGAATGTTCGGATTGTCGGAATCCACCGCCCGGGCCACCGCGCCGGTCTGGGCCAAGGTCAAGGACCATGTCACCCCGATCGAGTGGCCGGCCCAGGCGGAGCTGATCGTCGAGATCAACCGGCTGAAGACCGAACGCGACGCCGTCGTCCTGGCCCACAACTATATGACGCCGGAAATCTTCCACGGCGTGGGCGACTATGTCGGCGACAGCCTCGGCCTGGCCAAGGAGGCGGCGCGGTCGGACGCGAAGGTGATCGTCCAGGCGGGCGTCCACTTCATGGCCGAGACGTCCAAGATCCTGTCGCCGTCCAAGATCGTGCTGATTCCGGATTTGCGGGCCGGCTGCTCGCTGGCCTCGTCGATCACGGGGGCGGACGTGCGGCTGATCAAGCAGCGCTACCCGGGTCTGCCGGTCGTCACCTATGTGAACACCACGGCCGATGTGAAGGCCGAGACCGACATCTGCTGCACCAGCGCCAACGCCGTTCAGGTGGTGGAATGGGCGGCGAAGGAATGGGGCGTGGACCGCGTCATCCTGATCCCCGACGAATTCCTCGCCCGCAATGTGGCGGCCCAGACCACGGTCGGCATCGTCGCCTGGAAGGGCAGTTGCGAGGTGCATGAGCGGTTCACCGCTGAGGACGTGGCCGAGATGCGCGCCGCCTGGCCCGGCGCGGAGATCCTGGCCCACCCGGAATGCCCGGAAGAGGTGCTGTCGGCCGCCGACTTCGCCGGGTCGACCGCCGCCATGACCGACTATGTGATGGCGAAGAAGCCGAAGCAGGTGGTGCTGATCACCGAATGCTCGATGGCGTCCAACATCAAGGGCGACGTGCCGGAGGTGAACTTCATCGGTCCGTGCAACATGTGCCCGCACATGAAGCGGATCACGCTCGAGAACATCCGCGACGCCTTGCTGCACATGCAGTTCGAGGTGACGGTGGACGAGGACGTGGCCGAACGCGCGCGTCTGGCGGTCCAGCGGATGGTCGATCTGCCGCCGCCGCTGATCCCGTCGCGCTATGACCTGGTCAAGGCGCGCCACCATGTGGCGGTGGAGCTGATCTGATGACGGACGACACGACGCCCCGCGCTGGACCCAGCACGGGGCCTCGCGCCGGCGAACGGCCGCGGGGTCCCTGGGACCCCGACCCCAATGCGCCGCCCGCGCCGAAGGTGACCGAGCGTCGCCTCGGGCCGTTGCACATCCGGGTGGAGCGCGGCGTCAGGCCGGCGACCGCCCCGACGCCGGCCCAGGCGCCGGGCGGCACGGGCGCCGCGCAGGGGGGCGTTCTCGACAAGGGCCAGAGCCCGGCCTGGGCCCTGATCTCCACCCTGCTGCTGGGCGGCTTCCTGTGGTGGATGACCGGCAGTCTGATCATCGTCGCCTGCGCCCTGTTCGGCCTGCTGGTCCATGAATACGGCCATGTGCTGGCGATGAACCGGGTCGGCATGGGGCCGGCGCGCATCTACATCATTCCGTTCCTCGGCGGCCTCGCCAAGGGACAGCGGCCGCCCGTCAGCGAGTGGCACGGGGTGCTGGTCTCCCTGGCCGGTCCGGCGTTCGGCCTGCTGGCCATCCTGCCGGTCGTCGGCGTCTGGCAGGCGACCGGCCAGGAGGAATGGCTGATCGGCGCCTTCTTCATCGGCCTGATCAATCTGGTGAACATGGCCCCGGCCTCGCCCCTGGACGGTTCGCACGCCCTGGGGCCCGTGCTGGCGCGGGTCCATCCGTTGCTGGAGAAGGGGGCCCTTCTGGTCATCGGCGCCGCCGTGGTGGCCTGGGGTTTCGCCACCGGACGCTGGATCCTCGCCGCCTTCCTCTGCCTGTCCCTGTTTGCTCAGCTTCGCGCCGGGCCGATGCGCGAGGGCGAGACGCAGCTGTCGAACGGCCAGGCCGTGGCCAGCCTGGGGCTCTATGTCCTGACCCTGGCCCTGTGCGCCGGGGCGACCGTCGCGGCCCTGCTGCCGCTGGCGGACGGCTCGGTCGCCGGCGCGGCCTCCGCCGGGCTGCGCGTCCTGGGGTTTGACCGTCTGTTCGGCGGCGCGGGATGAGCCGGGACCGCATCATCCACGACGGCCCCCTGATCATCGGGGGCGGGCTGGCGGGTCTGTCGGCCGCCCTGTCCGCCGCCCCGGCGCCGGTGCTGGTCGTCAGCCCCGCGCCGCTGCTGACGGCCGCGTCCAGCGCCTGGGCGCAAGGGGGCGTCGCGGCGGCCCTGACGCTGGAGGACACGCCGGGCCTGCACCTGAAGGATACGGAGGCCGCCGGCGCCGGTCTGGTCCACCATGACGCCGCCCTGGCCCTGACCACGGACGGACGGGCCACGGTCGAATGGCTGGCGTCGCTGGGCGCGCCCTTCGACCGCAACGCCGACGGCGGCTTCGCCGTCAGCCGCGAGGCCGCCCACTCCCTGGCGCGGGTGGCGCGCGTGGGCGGGGACGGGGCGGGCAAGGCCATCCTGTCGGCCCTGATCGCCGCCGTCCGCACGTCGGACCATGTTCAGCTGTGGGAGGACGGACGGCTGCGCGGCCTGATCCAGGACGCCACGGGTCGGGTGATCGGCGGGCTGATCGAACGCGGCGACGGGCGGCTGGTCGAGGTCCTGGCCCCGGCCGTGGTCCTGGCCACCGGCGGCGCGGGCGGCCTCTACGCCATGACCACCACGCCCGTGGCCCTGCTGGGCGAAGGCATGGCCCTGGCCTGGCTGGCGGGGGCGGAGATCCGCGACCCCGAATTCGTCCAGTTCCATCCCACCGCCATCGACGTCGGCCAGGACCCGATGCCCCTGGCCACCGAGGCCCTGCGCGGTGAGGGGGCCCGGCTGATCGATCGCGAGGGCCGGTTCCTTCTGGGCCCGGCCGACGACGCCGATCTCGCGCCGCGCGACATCGTGGCCCGCGCCGTCTTCCGCGCCTGGGCCGAGGGGCGCGGCGCCTTCCTGGACGCCACCCGGGCCATCGGCGATCACTTCCCGACCGAGTTTCCGGCCGTCTTCGCCTCGTGCACGGCGGCGGGCCTCGATCCGCGCGTGACGCCGATCCCGGTCGCGCCGGCGGCCCACTACCACATGGGCGGGATCACGGCGGACACAGAGGGGCGCACCAGTCTGAAAGGCCTGTTCGCCGTCGGCGAGTGCGCCGCCACGGGGGTGCACGGCGCCAATCGTCTGGCCTCCAACTCCCTGCTGGAAGCCGCCGCCTTCGGTCGCAGGACGGGCCGCGCCGCCGCCGCGGAGCCGGTCAGGACCCGCAAGCCTGTCGCCGGCGTCGATCCGGCGCCGCACCTGCCGCCCGAGGCCCTGCTGGAGCTGCGTCGCGGCATGAGCGACGACTGCGGCGTGGTCCGCGACGCAGAGGGGCTGAAGGCGTTGCTGAAACGGATCGAGACGCTGGAGCGCGCCCATGGCCCGGCCCTGCCGCTGATCGCTGGGCACCTGATCGTCCGGTCCGCGCTGGACCGCCGGGAGAGCCGGGGCGGCCATTATCGTTCCGATCATCCGGATACGGACAGACGGGCCCGACATACCCGGCTGACCCGCGTCGATCCGATTTTCGTCGCCACGACGGTGGCGACCACGGCGGCTGTGACGGCCGTCATCGCCTCCATTTGAGATCGCCCATGACGCCGCTTCGCACCCTGCCGGACGTGATGATCGAACCGATCGTCCGCGCCGCCCTGCTGGAAGACATCGGCCGGGCCGGCGACGTGACGGCCGAGGCCTGCATTCCGGCGGACGCGAGGTTGAGGGCGCAGTTCCGGGCGCGCAAGCCGGGGGTGGCGGCGGGCGTCTCCTGTCTGCGGCTGGCGGTCCTGGCCATGGATCCGGCTGCGCGGGTGGACATCCTGCTGAACGACGGTTCGCTCCTGACGCCGGGGGCGGTGATCGCCGAGATCGAGGGGAACGCCCGCGCCCTGCTGACAGCCGAACGCACGGCGCTGAACCTCCTGGGGCGGTTGTCGGGCGTCGCGACCCTGACCCGCGCCTATGTCGAGGCGGTGGCGGGCACGGGCGTCCGCATCGCCGATACGAGGAAGACCACGCCGGGCCTGCGGGCGCTGGAGAAACACGCCGTGGCGTGCGGCGGCGGGTTGAACCATCGCTTCGGTCTGGATGACGCCATCCTGATCAAGGACAACCATGTCGCGGTCTGCGGCGGTGTCGACGCCGCCGTGCGCCGCGCCCGCGCCATGGCCGGCCATCTGATGAAGGTGGAGCTGGAGGTCGACGGCCTCGATCAGCTGGATCAGGCCCTGGCCCTGATCGACGAAGGCCTGGCGCCGGACGTGATCATGCTGGACAATTTCAGTCTCGAGGACCTGAGCGAAGGCGTGAGGCGCACGACCGGCCGGATCGTGTTGGAAGCATCGGGCGGGGTTGATCTGACGACGGTGCGCGCCATCGCCGAGACCGGCGTCAATGTGATCTCCGTCGGGGCCCTGACCCATTCCGCGCCGGTGCTGGATATCGGTCTGGACGCCGTCTGAAGCTTGGCCTTCGGAACGCTCCCTGCGGTGCGCGGGTTTTCTCCCTGAACCCCCGCAAGGAGACGACCATGACCAAGTCGCCGAAGATTCCCAAGGAACAGCGCAGCTTCGCCGATCGTGGCGACCGCTCGCTACAGGAGGCCGAAGGGGCGTCCGATCGTCGTGACGCCCGTACGGGCGCCCAGTCCGGACAGCCGGGAGACGCCGACGTCAACCTGTCCCAGCAGGGCCGGTTCGGCAATCTCAACCAGAATCTGACGCATCAGCAGGCCCGCGTTCAGGACCGCTGAAGCGGCGCCGGGCGAGGAGGGGCGTCGGCCTATCTCTCTTCAGTCGGCGCGACGGCTGCGGCGGGGGCCGGCGTTTCCGCCGTCGACCGTCGCGCCGACGCCGGTGCGGCGGCGGATGACGCCGCCTTGGCAGGCGCGGTCTCGCGCAGGGCGTGGTCGGCCGTCGCTTCCGCGCGGTCTCCGCTGCGAGCCTCCTGCGCCAGAACGGCCGTATAGGCCACGGCCTGCCCCGCCGGACGCGCGGCGTCCACCGGATTGAGGCTGGCCTGCATCAGTTGGGGTTGCTCCGCAGGCGCGGACGGACGGGCGTCATAGGCGAAGGCCGAGCGCGATCCGGCGCGACCACCGAAGCGATAGAACAGATGCTGCCCGACCTGGTTCACACGGACCAGGGCGTTGCGCCAGCTCGGCGACACGGCGGTGGTGTGGAAATGGGTGGCGTTGCCGACCGGGGCGAAGACGGAACCGGACAGGGCGGCCGAGGCGACCGTGCGCGCCCGGTTCCAGGCGGCGCGATTGACCGTCGCGCGCATGGTTCCGTTGCAGGTGAAGCTGAACTGGCAGCCGGTGCTGCGTCCCGATCCCTGATAGACGACGCCGCAGATGGTCTTGGGGAAGGCCGGATGGCGCACGCGGTTCAGGACCACCTGGGTCACGGCGCGCATGCCGTCGCCGCCCTCGCCGCGCGCCTCGTAATAGGCGGCCTGGGTCAGGCACTCCAGATCGCGCGACGCATCGAGGGCGTTGGCCAGTCGGAACGGCCGGGCGGCGTCGCCGGTCGCGGCGGCCAGATTGATGGCCCGTAGCCCTTGCTGGGCGGCGCTTGAACGCAGGGTCTCCAGCCGCGCGGTCAGCAACTCGGCCTGGCGGTCGCGCTGGGCCCCGCCGGCCACCGAATAGGGATCATGCCGACGCGCGATGGTCAGGGCGCTGGCGTCCAGACCGCCCGCCGCCGCCGCCAGGGCCTCTTCCGTGAATCCCGCCGAGGTCGCGCCATCCAGCCGCTGGGCCTGGGTCTTCAGGCTCTCCGCCCGCGCCGCCTGGCCGCCCAGATAGGCCGCGCCCACGACCAGCCCTGCCACCACGCCGAACAGCGCCGCCGCCGTGACCGGCCGAATCCGGGCGATCCGCTCGGACGCGCGGGCCGACACATGGTCCAGCGACGTCGACAGGGTTTGGGTGAACGGGCGCGGGGAGGGGGCGTCGGCGATCGGAACCGCAGAAGCCGGCGAGGCGTTCAGCAAAGGCGTAGTCCTGTTCAGCAGGGCGGGAATGCAGCCCCCGGAAGTCCACGCACGCCTGCGATCTCATTTCGCAGCCCAGACGCGGAAAACCCCGATGCTCGCCGAACGGCAGGCTCCGAGGGCGCGCCTTAAGCCACCCGTTTATGGCCTCAATGTGTTTGATTCGCAAGATTCTGGTGCAGCGCAGCATCTGAGCGCCGCGCCAGACTTCGAAAAGCCCGCGCACCGCCTCAGTCCGAATGTCCGTGTGAAGTCCGGGCGCCGAATACAGTATTGCTGATCACGGGAGCATCTGTGCGTGCGGCGCCGGATGTTGAATGGCGATATAGCGCCTGTCTTCATCTACTTGAGCGTCTTCGACCTGATCCTGAGGGCGTCGTGGCTCGGCAGGGCGGCGGAACCTCGGCGGCAAGCGCGGCGTTGGCCCAACATCACATGTCAGGAGACCCGCCATGACGCTCGCCAAACCCTCCCTCTCTCGCTCCCTCGCCCTCTTGGCCGCCTCGGGCGTCGCCCTCAGCCTCGCCGCCTGCGGCCACACCATCGAGCAGAAGGCCGCGACCGGCGCCGTCGCCGGCGCCGTGGTGGGCGGCCCTGTCGGCGCGGCCGTCGGCGGCGCTGCGGGCACGGCCGTCGGTCAGGCCCAGAAGAACGACTGAGCCGGCCGGTCCGGCTCGGACGGCTTGATTTCGGCGTCATCAACGGCGCCGAACCTTGCCATTCGGGGGCAAAGTCGGCTAAGGGGCGCCCCCGACGGCGTTCCGCTCTTCCCGCCTCGCCTCGCGTCAACCGCCCGGCCGGGCCTTCGACGCGCCGTCGCAGCCTCCCCGGCTACATCCGACTTTTCGCCATCAAGGACCGCCTAGCCTCCGCATGAGAGATCTGAAACAGACCGGCTTCACCGACCGTATTTCCAGCCAGCAGGCCGCCAAGAAGGCGCTGCTCGAGAAGTTCAAGCCCAAGCCGACGGTCCAGGATCCCGAGTTCGACCGGCTCGCCGAGAAGCGCGCCGCCGAGAAGGAGGAGGCTCGCCGCCAGCACGAACTGGCCAAGGCCGAACAGCGCCGCGAGAAGGCCGAGAAGGAGGCCGCCCGCATGGCCGCCGACCTCGCCGCCCAGGAGGCGATCGACGCCGAGAAGCGCGCCGCCCGCAAGGAGCGCAAGCAGCTGACCAAGGAAGAGCAGAAGGCCAAGCGCGACGCCCGCTACGCCGCCCGCAAGGCGCGTTCCGGCAAACGCTGACGGCTACACGCCGGGCGCGATCGCCCGGCGGCCTCTGTCACGCCCCTCAGTCGTCGGTCGAGGCCGGCGCCAGCTCCCGCTCCAGCGCCTCGCGCAACTGGCTCTCCGAATAGGGTTTGGGCAGCAGGCGCCAAGGCGCCTCCGCCAGAGCCGTCTCCACATCTTCACCGGCATAGCCGGACGTGAGCAAGATCGGCATCTCCGGCCGGATCACGGCGGCCTTGCGCGCCAGTTCGATGCCGGTCATTCCGCCGGGCATCACGATGTCCGTCAGCATCAGATCGAAGCCGCGCCGCTCGATCAGCCGCAGGGCCTCCGGGCCGGAGGTCGCGGCGCGCACCTTCAAGCCCAGGCCTGAGAGCAGGGCGGTCGCCGTCGTGGCGACGGCCGGATCATCCTCGACCAGCAAGATGTCGCGGCCGGACAGGTCGACCCTGGGAGCCGGCGCGATGTCGGGCGTGGCGCGTCGCTCCGCCTTCGGAAGCGGAGGAAGATACAGACGCACCTCGGCGCCGTGCCCCTGGCGGGAGCGGATATCGACGCCGCCGCCGCTCTGGCGGGCGAAGCCGTAGACCTGGCTCAGGCCCAGGCCCGTGCCCTTGCCGACGGCCTTGGTTGTGAAGAAGGGCTCGAACACACGCCGGCGGGTCTCGGCGTCCATGCCCTCGCCGTTGTCCTTGACGATGACGCAGACATAGTCGCCGGCCGGAAGATCAGGCGCCTCGCCGTCCCGCAGTCTGCAGTTTCGGGTGGCGACGGTTATTCTCGGCTCCGGCCGGCCGCGCGTGGCGTCCCGCGCATTGACCAGCAGGTTGAGAAGCGCGGCCTCGAACTGCGCCGGGTCAGCCTTCACCCACACCCCTCCACGACGCAGCCGAAGCTCGAAGTCCGTCGCGTCGCCGACGGCGCGGCGGAACAGCGGTTCCCCACGCGCGATCACCTGGTTCAGATCCAGATTCTCCGGCCGCAACGCCTGTCGCCTGGAGAAGGCCAGCAGCTGGTGGGTCAGACCTTCGCCCCGCCGCGCCGCCGCCAGGGCCGCGCCGCCCAGCTTCTTCAGCCGGGCCGTGTCCTCCGGGGTCTTCAGCATCATGTCCAGGGCGCCGATGACGACGGTCAGCAGATTGTTGAAGTCGTGCGCGACTCCGCCGGTCAGCCGGCCCACGGCCTCCATCCGCTGGGCGTGCATCAGGTCCGCCTCGGCCTTCTCCTTTTCGGCCAGGGCGGCGCCGACACGTTCTTCCAGCAGCTCGTTGATCCGTTTCAGGTCGGCCTCGGCGCGCCGGGCGTCGGAGATGTCGAACGCCACCCCAACGAAGCCGATCACCGCGCCGCGCGCGTTCAGGCGGGGGCGCGAGAACGACTTCAGCCAGCGATACTCGCCGTCGGCGCGGCGATAGCGGGCCTCCATCGAGAACGGCTGGCCGGTGGCTTCGCCGGCCAGCGACTCCTCGACGATGCGCGCCTGATCGTCCGGATGGAGGACGTCCTGCCACGGCAAATTCAGCGCCGCCTCGTAACTCTGGCCGTAGTAGGCGACATAGGCCTGGTTGACGAAACTGCGACGGCGGTCGGCGGCGGTGACCCAGATCAGCACCGGCGCGGTGTCGGCGATGGTGCGGAACCTGGCTTCGCTCTCCACCAGTTCGGCCTCGGCGCGGGTGCGCTCCACCTCGCTCCACACCCGTTCGGCGACGGCGGCGACCAGGCGCGCGTCGCTGGCGCTCCATACGCGGGGTTGATCGTTCGACAACGCCAGGAAGGCGCGGGGCTGGCCGCCGCGCATCAGGGGGGCGGTGATGAAGGCGCGCTCTCCGGCGTCTTCATGGACGTCGAGGCTGTCTGCGGTTCGAGGGTCGGAGACGACATCGTCCACGGCCACCGTCGCGCCGCGCGTCATGTCCGCATGAACCGGGGCGAAGCGGGCGATCGGCAATTCGCGCTCGCGGATCGACACGCCCTTCGTCCATTCCGCCTCGACCCTGAAGACGCCGCGCGCGTCGTCCACCTCGCCGAACGCCACGCGGGTGACGCCGAGTTTCGCGGCCAGGGCCGCGGTCGCCGCCTCCATGACAGCGCTGGCGTCCGTCATGTCGCGTATGCGGTCGGCCAGGGTCAGCAGGAAGGTCTGCCGCCGCTCCTGCAACGCCAGGGCGTCCAGGGCTGCGCGGGTGTCAGTGACGTCGAACGAGAGGCCGACATAGCCCTCGAACCGACCCTCGACGAAGCGGGGGCTGACAGTCACCCGCATCCATCGCCACTCGCCGTCCGATCTGAGGAACCGGCACTCGAACCCATAGGGCAGGTGAGCCGGCCGCGCTTCGGCCTGGGCCTCCGCCACGATCGGCAGGTCGTCGGGGTGTATGGCCGCCTTCCAGACATGGCCCATGATCTGGTCGGCCGGGGCGCCGTAGAAGGTCTCGAGCGCGGCGTTGACGAACTCCACCTCGCCGTCGGCGTTGGTCATCCAGACGGGCGAGGGGGCCGTGTCGGCCAGAACGCGGAACCGCATCTCGCTTTCACGCAGGGCGCCTTCGGCGGTCTTGGCGTCGGTGATGTCGACGATGACGGCGATATAGCCCTCGGTCGTGCCGTCCGTCAGCTTCATGGGGGCCAGGCTGGTCAGGGCCCAGACCGTGGCGCCGTCGGGCCGCAGGTAGCGCTTCTCGATCTGTCCGGCCCCCCCGGTCTCCGTCACCTTCTGCAGCAGGGTCAGGGTCGCCGCGATATCGTCCGGGTGGGTGACGTCGGCCGTCCGGATGCCCACGGCGGTGTCCGGCGCGAGGCCGAGGATTTCGGCGAACCGCGCATTGGCCCTGACGACCAGGCCGCTGGGATCGACGCGCGCGATGCCGGCGGACGCCTGTTCGATCATGCCGCGCAGTTCCGCCTGGGTCTCCAGCCGGGCGGCCTCGGCCAGTCTCGCGGCGTCCGATGTCCGGTCGAGCGCCGACGCCGATACGTCGAGCCGCCGCAGCGTGCTTCTGAGCGAAGCCGACAGGACCGATGCGAAGGCGCCCACCAGCACGAAGTTCGAGGTGGCCACCCGGCCGAGGCGCTCACCCCATCCCGTACCGAGGGTGTCCAATCCCACGACCGCCCAGCCGCCCAACAGGCAGGCCACGACGGCGGTCAGCCCGGCCACGACGCCACCCGCCAGGGCCGCGATCATCACCGCGGGCAACAAGATCATGAAGCCGGTGACGTCGCCGTAAAGGCCGTCCAGGGCCTTTCGAAGGGCGAGCATGACCACGGCGCAGCCGACGCCGAGCAATACGGCGCCCCACCATGGCAGGTCGGGCGTGCGCGCGATCCGCGCCACGCCCCGGTCCACCCGTCGCCTCAACCAAACCCTGGCGTTCATCCGTCCCCCGGAAGCCGCTCCCTTGATCCCGGGCGCGTGAGCCATTGCAACGCTTCGACGCGCGGTGCGTTCCTTCGGCCGCGACGAGAGAGATCGACGGGCGCAGGCCTTGGCGCGCCGCGCCGGGGCGCCTAAGTCTCCCTTGAAGCTTGGCCGTGGGCTCGGCGGTTCGACGCCGCCTCCGCGAGCCGGCCCATATCCTGCTGACCGCCTTCCCCAAGGAGCCGCCCATGACCGTCGCCATCCATACCGGACTGAACAAGGCCGAACGCACCGGCGTCGCCGCAGAACTGGCCAAGGTGCTGGCCGACAGCCACGCCGTCTATCAGAAGACACACGGCTATCACTGGAACGTGCGGGGGCCGGAATTCTTCACCCTGCATAATCTGCTGGAGCAGCAGTATCGCGATATCTGGGAAGCGCTGGACGAGATCGCCGAGCGCATCCGGGCCCTGGGCGAACTGGCGCCGCAGGGCGCGTCCGCCTTCGCCAACCTGACCTCGATCAAGGAGGGCGACCCCGAGCAGGACGCCATGGCCATGCTCAAGGAACTGATGAAGGACCATGAGACCCTGATCGCCACGACCCGCGCGGCGTTGAAGGCGTCCGAGGAAGACGGCGACGACGTCACTGTCGATCTGCTGACCCAGCGTCTGGCGGCGCACGAGAAGTTCGCCTGGATGCTGCGGTCGACCCTCGGCGGCCGCTGACCGACGGCCGACCGACGTTACGCCTGAAATCCGCCGGATTGACCGCCTATCGGCGACGGTCTTTCCGGCGCCTTCGGGCGCGCAGCGCACCGGCGTCATGGCCCTGGACTGGACCCGACTGAAGACGAGCGCGCCCTGGCGACGGGCGCGCATCGCCGTGCGCGTCACCGCGCGGGGCGCGTCGCGTCGGCTCGGCGGACGGCAGGCTCTGGCGGCGGTTCCGGCGCTTGTCGGCGCCCTGGGTCTGGCCATGGCCGCCAGTTCGGCCCCCCGTCCAGAGATCGAACTGACGGCCGAAGCCGTCGCCCGCGTGACGCGCGGCGATCTGGGCCCGGCCGGCGCCGCGGCCCTGCTGGCCAGCATGGACCCGGCCCAGCGAGCCATCGCCCTGCGCCATGACCCTCGGCTGCGGGAACTGGTGATGTCCGGCCGTCTGCCGCAATGGCAGTCGCTGCTGATCGCCGATCCGACCGACCTGGCCGTGGGCGTCGAGGCGCAGAAGCTCAACGCCGCCGCCGCCGTGGCCCCCGCCGCCCTGCGCCCGGCCCTGCCGTTCTGGATCCAGACGGCGACCACCGAGGATCGCGCCCGCGCCGTGCGCTGCCTGACCCAGGCCGTCTATTACGAGGCGGCGCTGGAGAGCGACGACGGCCAGGCCGCCGTGGCCCAGGTCGTGCTGAACCGGGTGCGCGATCCCAACTATCCATCCAGCGTCTGCGGCGTGGTGTTCGAAGGCGCCGAGCGCAACACCGGCTGCCAGTTCAGCTTCACCTGCGACGGCGCCCTGTCCCAGGCGCCGGTCAGCTGGGCCTGGGAGCGAGCCCGCAAGGTCGCGGAGCGCGCCCTGGACGGTCACGTGGCGCTCAGCGTCGGCACGGCCACCCACTATCATGCCGACTATGTCCGGCCCTGGTGGGCCCCGACCCTGGCGCGCATCACCCAGATCGGCACGCACATCTTCTATCGCTGGAAGGGCGCCTACGGCGAAACGGCCGCCTTCCGGCAACGCTACGCCGGGCGAGAGCCGGTCATCGACGAGGCGCGCTTCTCCAGGCCCCGCCTGATGGTCGCGGGGGATCCCCAGGCCGAGCCGGCGACCGCCGAGGCCGCCCCCGCGCTCCCGGCCGGGTTCAAGACCGTGGAGATCGACGGCCGGTCACGGGTGGTCGGCGTGGTCAATCTGGGCGGACGCCGCGCCGCCACGGCCGAGGACATCGCCGCCATCAACGCCCGGCTCAAGGCCTATGAGGAGGCGGCGCCGACGCCCCCCGTCCCCGCCATCCGGCCCGCGCCTGCCGGCGTGGTCCAGATGGACGTCGAAGAGGTCGGACGCCCGGTCCGCGCCCCCGTCCCCGGAGCCTGACGCCGACGCCGTCCGATCATCTTGCAACGGCCACGCTTGCCGTGCGTTGTGGGGAGATCGGACACTCGGCCATCCAGCCGCCACGGTGACTTTGCTTGACCACGCCAGACCTTCCGCCTTTCTGGACCGAGACCCAGCGTCTCGACGCCCTGCGGAGTTACGGCGTGCTGGAGACGGCGCCCGAGGCGGCGTTTGACGACATCGTCGACCTGGCGGCCCGCATCTGTGACGCGCCGACGGCGCTGATCAGCCTGGTCGACGAGGACCGCCAGTGGTTCAAGGCCCGCATCGGGCTGGACGTCGATCAGACGTCCCGCGATGTCTCGTTCTGCGATCATGCGATGCGCGAGCCGGTGGTGACGGTGGTTCCGGACGCCCTGCAGGATGCGCGATTCGCCGACAATCCCCTCGTCACCGGCGAGCCCGGCATCCGCTTCTACGCCGGCGCGCCGCTGATTTCGGCCGAGGGGCTTCCGCTGGGTTCGCTCTGCGTCATCGACGTCCAGCCGCGTCCCGACGGCCTGTCTGACCTTCAGCGTCGCACGCTCGAAGTTCTGGCCCGACAGGTGGTCACCCAGATGGAGTTGCGCCGCACTGTGCGCCAACGGGACCAGGGACGCGAGGACCTGGCCGAAAGCGACGCCCGCTTTCGCGTCATCGCCGACTCCATGCCCCAGATGGTCTGGTCGACGCGGCCGGACGGATTTCACGACTACTACAACGCCCGCTGGTACGAGTTCACCGGGGCGCCGCCAGGCTCCACCGACGGCGAGGAATGGAACGGCATGTTCCATCCGGAGGATCAGGACCGGGCCTGGCGCGTGTGGCGACATAGCCTCGAGACGGGCGACCTCTATGAGATCGAATACCGGCTGCGCCGTCATGACGGCGTCTATCGCTGGACCCTGGGGCGCGCGGTTGCGCTGCGCAACGCCGAGGGAGAGATCACCCGCTGGTTCGGCACCTGCACCGACATTGATGACCTGAAGCGCATCGAGCAGGGTCAGGCCTTGCTCAGCCAGGAGCTCAGCCACCGGATCAAGAACATCTTCGCGGTGGTGTCCGCCCTGATCGCCCTGTCCGCGCGGGAATATCCCGAGGCGCGCGCCTTCGCGCGGTCCGTCCGTGATCGCATCGCCGCCCTGGCCCGGGCTCACGAATTCGTCCGGCCCCACAGCGAGGTGTCGCGGCCCATCATCGGAGAGACGACGCTGCACGGCTTCCTGGCCGCCCTGTTCCGGCCCTATGCGCGTCCCGACGGGACGGCGCGGGTCGAGATCTCCGGCGCGGACGCCCTGTTCGACGACCAGGCGGCGACCTCCGTAGCCCTGCTGTTTCACGAACTCGCGACCAATGCCGCCAAATACGGCGCCCTGTCGGCGCCCGAAGGCCATGTCCGCCTGACCACCGAGCGGCGTGACGACCGGTTCGTCCTGACCTGGACGGAGGCGGGCGGGCCGCCGATCACGGCGCCGCCGACCCGCCAGGGATTCGGCTCGTCTCTGGCGGAGCTTTCCGTCGAGGGACAGTTGGGCGGTCGTTTGGAACGAGTCTGGGACGTCGGGGGTTTGGTGGTCACGGCCGACCTTCCCGAGACGGCCCTGTCGCGCCGCCGCGCGGCTCAGGATCGCTCTCGGGGAGGCGGGTCGTGACATCTTCAGGGGCCGGCGTGCGGGTGGGCGCGCGTCGGGTCTTGCGGCTGTCGACCACGAACAAGAGCCTTTTGCCTGACCTCTCACGCCTGAACCGATGAACGCCCGCATCCTGATTGTCGAAGATGAAGCCATCGTCGCGATGGAGCTCCGCTTCGTGCTGGAGGACCTCGCCCACGAGGTCGTGGACACGGTCGCCGACGCCGCGACCGCCATGGAGTGTGCGCGCGAAACCGACATCGACCTGGCCCTGGTGGACATCCACCTGTCCGACGGCCCGTCCGGCGTGCAACTGGGACGGAAACTTGCGGAGGAAGGGCTGACGGTTCTGTACATGACCGCCAACCCTGGGATGGTGATGGGCGGGGTGGCCGGGCCGCTCGGCGTCCTGTCCAAGCCGGTCGATGAAATCGCCGTCAAGAAGGCCGTCGACTACGCCCTGCGCCGACGTCGCGGCGAGCCGGTCGAATACGCCCCGCCGGAACTGACGGTCTTCGCCTGACCGGACCGTGCTGGTCGAGCGTGGGCGGGACCTGAACCTTGGGTTGAGATAAACTCGATCCATGCCATCCGAATCATCCGCGTCCGCCGCTCGAGAAACTCGCAGCATTGCGCGTCGCGCCCTGGCGGCGGCCCGTCGGGGCGTCGATCACTCTGACATCGCCGACGCCGTCTATGAGAATGGCGGGCTGACCGGGCGATACCTCACGATGACGGTCATCTCGGCCGCCATTGCGGCTCTGGGGCTGATGCTCAACTCGCCCGCCGTCGTCATCGGCGCCATGCTTGTGTCGCCGATGATGGGGCCGATCGTGGCTTTGGGATTGTCTCTCGCCCTGCTCGACTGGGAGGAGTTGAAGCGTGCGGTGCTGGCCCTGGCGGTCGGCGTAGGTCTGGCGCTCGCGGTCGCCGTGCTCCTGACCCTGCTGTCGCCCTTGAAAGAGCCGACCAGCGAAATCCTGGCGCGCACGCGCCCGAACTTCTTCGACCTGCTCATCGCCGTCTTTTCCGGCATCGCCGGCGCCTATGCGGTGATCCGCCAGAGGGGAGAGACCATCATCGGCGTCGCCATCGCGACGGCCCTGATGCCGCCCGTCGCCACAGTCGGTTTTGGGCTGGGGACCGGCGATCTCCGGATCGCCGGCGGCGCCGTCTTTCTGTTCATGACCAACCTCGTGGCGATCGCCCTTGCGGCGACGCTGACAGCGGGATTCTACGGATTTCGACCGAGATTGCTGGAACGTCCCGCTCCATGGCGAGGGCTTGCGGTGGTCCTGGTGTTCGTCCTGATGTCCGCACCCCTGGCCCTGTCCCTGCGCGCCATCAGCCTCGAAAGCCGCGCCACGGCGGAGACCCGCCTTGCGGTCGAGGAGATTTTCGCCGGCGCAGATTCCCGCGTGACGCTCCTGGATGCGCGCGCGGATCAGGGCAAGGTGACCGTCTCGGCCCTGGTCAGCACGCGACGTCTGGTCGCCGACGCCGAGTTGCGCCTGCGTGAACGGCTCTCGGGATCGCTGCATGTGCCGGTGGACGCCACCCTGGATCAGATCGTGGTCGCGGATCCTCGAGCGGCGGCCCGCGCCGTCCAGTCCAGCCAGACCGCCACGCCCGATCCGACGACGGCGCTCAGGGGGCGGATCGCGGAGGCGGTGCCCTTCGCCACCGATGCGGTCATGGTCGACGCGGACGGCGGCAAGGCGCTGGTCCTGCTGCGGCCGGACGCAGGTCTGGACATGAACGGGGCCTACGGACTGGAGAAGGCGCTCCGGTCGCGGTTCCAGGGTGTCGAAGTTTGGGTGACGCCCCCGGTCGAGGCGCTCCAGCCCGTGGATCTGAGCGACGTCGCGGCCCGCGCCGAGACGGCCTGGGCCCTGGCGCGCTGGCGGGCACGGCCGAGTCTCAGGTTCTGTCGCCCGGCTCCCGCGCCGACGGTGCAAGAGGCGGCTGGCGACGAGGCGACGCCGGCCTTGGACGCCAGAGAGACCTTCCTCGCCGAACTTGCCGCCGTCGGCGTCCTTCCCCTCGACGAGGCCGGCCCGACCTGCCGCGGCGGCGATCGCAATCTGGTGCGGATCGCCATCGACTGATCTCGTCGATTGACGCCCTATCGCGCGGCCATGGCCTGCAGCACCGCGTGGGCGGCGCGCTCGGTTTCATTGAGCGGCGAATAGGTCCAGCCGTTCAGCGCGCCGTCGAACGGGCGGGTCGCGCCGAGCGCCTGCAACTCGTCGTGCAGACGCTGAAACTTCCCGGCCGATCCGCGCGGGACCATGGGCAGGATGTGCACCGGCTTGCCGGTCGACGCCGCCTCCGTGGCCATGTTGGCGCTGTCTTCGGTCACCAGCACATGATCGGCGGCGTGCAGGAAGCCGAACAGGGGATTTGCGCCCTCGCCGTCCCAGATCCAGCCGGAAAGCTGCGCCAGCCGCGCCGTCATCGCCTGGCGGGCCGCCTCCGGCGTGCGACGCGAGAAGGTCAGCATCAGGCTGCCCCCGTGCGCGCGCACCGCCGCGGCGATCCGCGCGGCCATGTCAGCGGCGTGATCCGGGGTCAGGTCAAACGCCGAGGATCGTCCGCCGATCAGGACCGCGACGCGCGGGCGGGGCAGGGGTTCCAGGCGGCCGGAGAACGGCGCAGCCCCCTCCGCCAGGGCCTCGGGCGTGATGCGGTGGGTGGCGCCGACGATCTCGAAGACATTGTCGCCGTCCAGGCCATCATGGGCCGGGGCCACCACCAGGTCGAACCTGTCGGGCGACAGGCGCGGGTCCTGGGTCTGGATAACGAAGGTGCGGCCGCCCGAGCGGCGTTTCGCGGCGAGCGAGAACGGCAGGCTGGCGCGGCCGGTGGCTATCCACAGGTCCGGCCAGGGTTCGCCAGGGGCTGGGAAGGGGTCATCCGAGGCCGGATCGCGCATCCACGGCGCCTGAAGCGCGGTCGGCAGACGCGAAAAAGCGCGCCGCCAGGCGACGCGCTTGATCGTGATCTCGGCGGAGGTCAGGCGGGCGACGGCCTCGGCCAGTCCCAGCGCCTGATTTTCGATGCCGGCCCGGCCGTCGGAGACGACCTGGACCCGCAACGGCGGACGACGATCGTCGCCTACTTCCACTCGACCTTGAGGATCTCATAGGCCTTCACCCCGCCGGGGGTGTTGACCTCGACGCTGTCGCCGACGGACTTGGAGATCAGGGCGCGCGCGATCGGGGAGGCGACGCTGATCTTGCCTCCCTTCACATCGGCCTCATGCTCGCCGACGATCTGATAGACGCCCTCTTCCTCGGTGTCCTCGTCCACCACGGTCACCGTGGCGCCGAACTTGACCTGCTCACCGGACAGTTTGGAGACGTCGATCACCTGGGCGCGGCTCAGCTTGTCCTCGATCTCGGCGATCTGGCCTTCGATCCAGCCCTGGCGCTCCTTGGCGGCGTGATATTCGGCGTTCTCGGACAGATCGCCGTGCTCACGGGCCTCGGAGATGGCGGCGATGACGCTGGGACGCTCAACCGACTTCAACTGCTTCAACTGATCGTCGAGGGCGCGGTAGCCCTCGCCCGTCATGGGCACTTTTTCCATAGGTATCAGACGTTTCTAGTTTCGCCCGGAGAATCCGGCGTGAAAATCATTCGATTCGGGGAAGACGGAAGGCGGGTCGCCGGGCGTTCGCGACCGGGCGAAGAGACTAGGGCGCCGCACCGGAAAACTCAAGGTCGGCCGCCGAGCCGCCGATTTTCAGGCCGAATGCAGCCGGTCCTCGGACCGCCGACGCGCCACCCGTCGCATCATCAGACGCCGCGCCCCGACATAGAACAGCAGGCCCAGCGCCGCCGAGCCCAGCAGGGCGAAGGCCGCCGACACCAGAAAGACGCCGGCCGAGATGAAGGCGACCACAAAGGCCACGGCGGACATCAACGCCAGGGTCACGGGGGTCAGGCCGAGGGGCAGGAAACGGATACGCATGATCCGTTAACGCAGTCACGCCCCTGTCGGTTGCCGCATCGACAGGCTCAGGCATAGGCGTAGGGGCCGCCGCGCTCCAGGGCGCGCTGATAGGCGGGGCGGGCGTGGATATGATCCAGGAACGCCTTCACATGACCGGCCTCCGGGCCATAGGGGGCGCGCACGGCGGCGGTCTCGACCGGAAAACTCATCATGATGTCGGCCGCAGTGAACCGGTCCCCGGCGAACCAGGGCCGCCGCGTCAACTCGGCCTCCCACCAGGCGACGTGGGCGCGGACCTGGGGATCGATGAAACTGGCGTCAGCCTTGGCGACGACCGCCTTGAGGATCGGCCGTACCAGGGCCGGGGCGCGTCTCGGCAGGGTCGAGAACACAAGCTTCAAAAGCAGGGGCGTCATGGCCGAGCCCTCGGCGTAGTGCAGCCAGTAGGTCCACGCCCGAGCCTCGGCCGTCCCGGCCTCCGGCTTCAATCCCGCGTCCGGCTTCAGCGCCGTCAGATATTCGACGATCGCCCCGGTCTCGGCGACCACGATCCCGGTCTCCGCATCCTCGATGACAGGCGACTTGCCGAGGGGATGCACGGCCCGCAGTTCCGGCGGGGCGAGCATGTTGGGCATCCGCTCATAGCGTCGCACCTCATAGTCCAGACCCAGTTCCTCCATCAGCCACAGCACGCGCTGCGAGCGGGAGTTGTTGAGATGATGGACGATGATCATGGCGGACCTCCCCCGGACGGACGCTACGTCCGTCTCCGCTCGCATTGAGGCGCGTTTACGCCGGATCATGCAAGTCGGATCAGGCGGCCCGGCTCAGGATCAGGTCCGGCGGCCGCTCCAGCGGCGGCGCGGATGCGGCGTCGCCTTCGGCTGGGTCGCTCCAGCCTGCGGCGTCCCCCGGCTGCGATGCTGTTGATACAGTTCCCAGGCCAGGGTCGCGAGCGCCAGCTTGCCGGCGTGGCGGCCGGCGAACCTGCGACCAGATCGGGACAACAGGACGCCGCCGAGGACGGTGGCGAGGCGTGACAGGGCCATGGGATTTCTCTCCTTCAGGAAAGAAATGGCCCCGGACCGTTCCGGTTCAACGGTCGTCGTCGTCCTGCGGCGTCGTGTCCGGTTCGGGCGCGGGAGGCGCGGTCGCCGCCGGATCGGCGGCCGGAGCGAGTGTGGCTGCGGGCGGCGTCGTGGCGGCCGGCGTCGCCGCACGTCCGTCGGCCCCCGGCGTCCCGGTCGCCGGCAGCTCTCGCCCGGTCACCGGCGGGGCGCCGCTGATGTAAACCGGCGGGATCGGCGTCACGCGAACGCCGCTGGCGGGGGGCGCGGTCGGACTGGTCGGTTGCGGCAGGCCGGCCTCGCCCGCCAGGGCGGGATCGGTCACGCCCGCCGGGGCCGCCGCCACGGGGCTGAGAGGCGAGACGCCGGTCTCGGCGAAGGCCTCCACGGCGAAATGATAGCCGACGCCCAGGTTCAACGCCCGGATTTCGACCTGGCCGCCCCGCGCCTTCAGTTCATCGGCCCAGACCTGATAGGTCAGGTTCAGCCGGTCCGGGGTCACGCCCCAGCGGATGTTGTAGCCCAGGATGCGCGACCCCTCGGGATCGGGCGAGGCGTCGAAGCGGACCATGGCGTTGCGCTGGTCCTGGCCGCGCACCACGGTCACGGTCTGCGGCGCGACCGGCGCCGCGCCCTCGGCCGTGCCGAACACACGGAAGTCGGCGATGGCCAGATGGGCACCGGGCGCTTCGCCGTGGACATAGCGGACATAACGGGCCTTCACCGCCCGGTCGCCCTCGACATAGGCGTTGGGGCTGTCGCGTTCGGACGTCATGCGGCTGGCGAACTGGGTCCAGGCCTCGCCGTCCAGCGACCACAGGATGCGGAACCGCGTCCGTCGCCCGGGCGCGTCGCCGTAAACGCCGGCCTGATAGTCGGCGTAGTTGACCTGGACGGCGTTGATCGTCTTCGTCGCCCCGAGATCCAGCGTCAGGGTCTGGCCCGCCTCCTTGCCGGCCGCCACCCAGAAGGTGCGCGGATCCTCGTCCGTCGCCCGCTCGGCAGCGAAGTCGCCCAGGGTCGAGGAGGCCGTCGCCGGCGCGCGATAGGACAGGGGCATCCAGCCGGTGAACAGGCTGTCGGGATCGGTCACCGGCCCGTCGGGCATCCGCTGCGGGAAGTCGCCGAACCGGCTGGACACCCACATCTGGCCGTCATTGTGGAATCCGGCCGGGAACATGGCCACGCGACGCTCGAAGGTCCAGTTGACGCCCACCCAGGCCGTGCCGGTGTTCCACCAGTTGCCGAACCGGTCCTGGAAGGTCGAGCCGTGCCCGGCCCCGTGCACAAAGCCGCCGGGCTTGTAGGCGACGGGGTTGTAGGCCGCGTATTCGAACGGCCCCAGGGGCGAGGACCCGACATAGGTCCCGGTGGCGTAGCCGTTGTACTCCGTGCCGGGCGCCCCGTACTGCAGATAGTAGCGCCCGCCCTGACGGGTCATCCAGGCGCCCTCGATATAGGGCTTGATCGGCGTTCCGTCCGGCAGGCCGCCGGAATGGTCGTGGCCGAACCGCTCCCAGCCGTGCCGATCCGGGTCCAGGCTGATCAGCGGCCGCACCGCGCCCTGGAAGCTGACGGGCGGGGTCGGGTCCAGCGCCGCGCCGTACAACGGATGGACGTTGGATGATCCCCAATACAGGTACCATTTCCCGTCGTCGTCGATGAACAGGTCCGGATCCCACGGACCGGGCGGCAGGCGGCCCTCCGGCACGTTGCGTTCATCCCGCAGCCCGACGGCGCCGGGCACGGGCGGCATGATGCGGGTGTGCAGCGACCACTGGCCCGTCTCGGGGCTCTTGCTGGACATCATCGGGCGCGGTTCGAACGACGAAGGCAGGACGTACATCGTCTCCCCGTCCGAGACGACGGCCGGGGCCACGTTTCCGTCCATCGGCCAGCGGTTCGGGGTGACGAAGCTCCAGTTCGTCAGGTCGCGCGACGTCCAGTAGCCGTCGGCCAGGGTGGCGAACAGATAGTAGCGGTCGCGGTGCAGCACGACGACCGGATCGGCGCCGGTGCGATAGCTGACCCCCTGGTGGGTCTGTTCGAAATTGTAGCGATAGTCGATGTCGATCGGATTGGCCCAGGTCCGCCGGGCGGTCGACTGCGCCTGCGCGGCCGTGGCGGCGAACAGCGAAAGGACGAGGATCGAGGCAAGGGACCGTGCGCGCATTCAGGCACGCTATCACGTGCTTTCAGAAACGGCAGCGCGGATCGCGCGAAAGGGGTTCGCCGGTCGCCCGAGAGTGGTGCTACAGCTTCGCCATGACCGCCATCGCCCGACCCCGTTCGCCCGCCGTTCGCGCCCTGACGTCGCTCAGCGCCCTGGTCCTGTTCGCCCTGATCGCCGGCCTGGTCGTCGGCGGCCTGGCGGGCGGAGCCGTCGGAGAGGCGGGGGCCGGCGCCCCGCCGGACGGCCTGCTGTTTTCCATTCTGTCGGTTCTGGAATCCCTCGGCCAGACCTGGCTGAACGCGCTGCGGATCACGGTGATGCCGCTGATCTTCGCCCTGCTGATCGTGGGGGTGGCCGCGATCGCCGATGCGGCCGCGACCGGTCGGCTGGCGGCGAGGGCCCTGATGGTGTTCGGCGTCCTGATCGTCGGCGCGACCGTCTATGCGATCGTCGCCGGTCTGGGCCTGCTGAACCTTTGGCCGATCGACCCCGAGGCCGGACGGGCGCTGGCGGGCTCGGTGTCGGGCGAGGTCGCGGCCGAGGTCGGCCAGGCCGCCCGCACCGACGGCTTCACCGCCTTTCTCCGCAGTCTCCTGCCCAGCAATGTCGTCAAGGCCGCCGCCGAGGACGGGGTTCTGGCCGTCGTCGTCTTCGCCCTGGCCTTCGGCTTCGCCACCACGCGCCTGACCGCCGAGGCCCGCCGACCGCTGGTGGAGGTGTTCCGGGCCGTCAGCGAGGCCATGATCGTCCTGGTGCGCTGGATCCTGATGGCCGCGCCCTTCGGCGTCTTCGCCCTGGCGCTCGGCGTCGGCCTGCACGGCGGCTTCAAGGCGGCGGGGGCGCTCGGCCACTACGTCGCCATCGTCTGCCTCAGCCAGATCGGCCTGATCCTGGTGACCCTGCTGATCGCCGTGGTCTGGGGCCGCATCGGCCTCGGTCGCTTCCTGTCGGCGACGGGCCCGGCCCTGGCGGTCGCCGTCTCGACCCAGTCCTCGATCGCCAGCCTGCCGGTGATGATCGAGCGGGCGCGCGACAACCTCGGCGTTCCGGCCGAGCGCGCGGGTCTGGTCCTGCCTCTGGCCGTCGCCGTCTTCCGCATGACCAGCCCGGTCGCCAACCTGGCCGTCTGTCTCTATGTCGCCCAGCTGCATGGCGTGGAGCTCGGCCTGCCGGTCCTGATCGCCGGCGGCCTGACGGCCATCGCCGTCTCCATCGCCTCGGTCGGCCTGCCCGGTCAGGTCAGCTTCTTCGCCTCGGTCGGCCCGATCTGCCTGGCCATGGGCGTGCCGGTCGGCGTCCTGCCCCTGCTGCTGGCCGTCGAGGTCATCCCCGACATCTTTCGCACCCTCGGCAACGTCACCGCCGACATGACCGCCGTGCGCATCGTCGATGTGGCCGAGGGCGACACGCCTCAGCGCGACGCCGACCCCGGTCCAGCCTAGCCCGTCGCGACCTCCCTCTCCCGGTTGGGAGAGGGTTTGAGCGCACGGCGGCGCAGCCGTCGTCCTGGCGCTCAAGGGTGAGGGGACAGTCCCTGCCGTCGGCGTGAGCCGTGGCGTGGGCGATGCGACGGCTTCGCCGAGTTCCAGAGCGTCCTCTCATCCGGCCCTGCGGGCCAGCTTCTCCCAACCGGGAGAAGGAAAACGCATGCGCGTATCCGTCCGCCTCCACCTCTGGCCAACGCTGGCGATGCCCGCGCTCAGACCGAAGGCCCAATGTCCGGTGTCAGCGGTGGTGGTGGTGACTGAAATCGACCCATTGCGGACATCGATTTCCCCCGCCATCGTCGGTCTCATGCTTGCACGAGATGACAATGAACACCCGATACCGGAAGAGCTTCGGCCCCGATTTCGAGAGCTGGTGGCTGCATTCGTAGTCGGAGACTATCACCTTTCGACACACAGGCCCGACGGGGTCGCGCCCGTAGACGCGCGCTTGGCCGATTTCATCGCTGAACAGATAAACTCCTACGGGGCCAAGCTCGCGCCGCTAAACGACGAGGTTTGGCAACGGTCAATCTACGCTTGGGACGGGCGGCACTGGCAGTTCCTGATTGATCTGACCATCACCGGAGAGCCCGTCAGCGATCTGGTCCTCCACGCTCGACTTCCAGATTATGAGGAAGCTCAAATCGAAGTCTGGTCCGTGCACGTGCCCTGAGTCCGCTACAGACCCTTGGCGGACCTAGACTTTCTCCCAAAAGGACCACACGCCATTGGAGATTTCCGTGGCTGCGAAGCGCACTGGCACCGGCCACCCCGCGCCGCCGATCTCGTAGATCTGGAAGTTCTGCTGTGAGGGTGGCGGAGCGTCTTCAGGGAGCCAGACCTCACCTGCTTGCCGGCGCCATTCGTGCTGCCAGACCGGCAGGCCGCCGACCTGACCGTGATCCTGCTCGGGTCCAACATGTGTTCGCCGCCATGCCATCAGCGGAGCCTGGCTTAAAGTATGACCGCTTTCCACCCCGAACAGACTATCGGCATGTCCGTTTTCGGCCCAGAGTCCGGAGCTTGCCAACGGCGAAGCATCCCCCACCTCCGGGCGAAGCAAATGCGGGTGGGGTTCGAGCGGCCGCCTACCCCGCCACCTTCGGCATCAACCCCTCCGCCGCGATCACGCTGGCCTCGACGCCCAGGGTGACGGCGGGTTCGGGCGTGATCTTGAACAGGGGCGAATGGTGGCCTGCCGCGCCTTCAAGCTCGGCCTCGGGCGTGCCGCCGACGCTGAAATAGATCCCCTTCACCCCGCTCTCGGGCGTGACGAAATAGGCGAAGTCCTCGGCGCCCATGCCGGTGCGCGGCGAGTCCGACAGCACCCCCTCGCCGAAGGCCGAGGCGAACAGGTCGCGCACCCGCTGGGCCGTTTCGCGATCATTGATGGTGGGCGGGGTGGTTTCAGTCTTCGACCAGGTCACCACGGGCAGGCGGTCGTCGGGCACGCCCAGGGCCAGGGCGGTGTTCCGCGCCACCCGGTCGATGCCGTCCAGCAGCAGGGTCCGCACCTCCGGGCTGTCGGCGCGGACGGTCAGTTGCAGGTTCACCTGTTCGGAGATGATGTTGTGCTTGATCCCGCCGTGGATGGCGCCGACCGTCACCACGGCGCCCTCCAGCGGATTGACCTCGCGGCTGCGCAGGGATTGCAGCGAGACCACGATCTGCGACGCCACCAGCACCGGATCGACGCCCAGATGCGGATAGGCGCCGTGGGTGCCGACCCCCTTCACCGCGATGTCGACGCTGTCGGAACTGGAGGACGTGATGCCCAGCGGGGCCTCGATCCGGCCGGACGCCAGGTCGGCCGAGACGTGGAAGGCCAGGGCGTAGTCCGGTTTTGGAAAGCGGGTGTAGAGGCCGTCCTCGATCATCATCCGGGCGCCGAAGATACGCTCCTCGGCCGGCTGTGCGATCAGCACCAGGGTGCCGGACCAGTTGGCCTTGCGCGCCATCATCTGACGCGCCGTCCCGACCAGGGCGGTGATGTGCACATCGTGGCCGCAGGCGTGCATGACCGGTTTCTCGACCCCGTCGGCGTCTACCTGGCGGGCGGTGGAGGCATTCGCCAGGCCCGAGCGTTCCTCCAGCGGCAGGCCGTCCATGTCGGCGCGGATCATGACCGTGGGACCGGGGCCGTTCCTCAGCACCGCCACCACCCCCGTGCCGCCGACGCCGGTCGTCACCTCATAGCCGAGGGCCGTCAGCTCCCGCGCCATCCGCGCCGAGGTCTGGACCTCGCGGCCGGACAGTTCCGGATTGCGGTGGAACCAGTCGAACAGGGCGCCGAGATTGGCCTGGTAGTCGGCCTGGACCGCCGACTTCAGTGACGCATCCTGGGCCGCGTCCTGGGCCGACGCCGCCCCGCCCCACAGCGCCGCCGCCGTGACCGTCGCCAGAATGATCCGTTTCATCGTCGTCCCCCGCGTATACGAAATTCGACCTTAGACCGCCCGGCGGGCGCGGCAAGGGCGGATCGAGCCTGTCGCGCGCTTGTGCAGGCCGCCGGCCTGGGGCCTATTGCCCCTGTCCTTGGACTGCGTCTGTAAGGGAGTTTCGACATGATCGATCGCCGCCGCCTGCTGGGCGCCTCCGCCGCCGCCGCGACCCTGGCGGCCTTGCCGCGCCTGGCCTGGGCCAATGACGCCGGCGCGGCGCTCGACGCCCTGCTGACCCGCCAGTTCGAGGCCGCGCTGGACAAGGACCCGGAGGGCGTCACCAGCCTGGGCCTCGATGTCGGCGCCCGCGCCCGCCAGCGGGCCCTGCTCAACGACCGGTCTTCCGCAGGCTTCGCCGCCGACCGCGACGAGGCCGGCGCCCGTCTGGCCGAACTGAAGGCCGTCGATCCGGCCGCCCTGTCCCCCGACGCCCGGCTCAACTACGACGTCGCCCTGTTCCAGCGCCAGATCGCCGACGGCTATCGCCGGTTTCACTGGCACACGCCGGACGGCTGGAAACAGACCCCCTACGGCGTCAGCCAGATCGGCGGCGCCTATATCGACATCCCCGACTTCCTCGACAGCACCCAGCCGATCGAAACGGCGCCCGATGTCGACGCCTGGATGTCGCGTCTGGCGGCCTTTTCCACCGCCCTCGATCAGGACACGGAGCGCACCCGCGCCAATGCGGCCATGGGCGTCATCGCCCCCGACTTCGTCCTGGCCAAGACCCGTGACCAGCTGAAGGCCCTGCGCGACCAGCCGGCGGCGCAGCAGCCGATGATCCGGTCCCTGATCCGCCGCGCGGGCGAAAAGGGTCTGGCGGTCGATCCGGAAAAGGCCATGGCCCTGTTCGACGGGCCGGTGAAGTCGGCGCTGGACCGTCAGGTGATGGAGATCGAACGGCTGTTGCCGCTGTCGTCGCATCAGGCGGGCGTTCTGCGCGTGCCGGACGGCGCCGACTACTACGCCCACAATCTGCGCAACTTCACGACCACGGAATACAGTCCCGCCGAGATCCGCCGCATCGGTCTGGAGCAGGTGGCCGACCTGCAGTCGCGGCTCGACACCCTGCTCAAGGCCCAGGGCTATTCTCAGGGCACGACGGCCGAACGGCTGGCGGGCCTGCGCGCCGAACCGCGCTTCCGGTTCGCCAATGACGACGCGGGCCGGGCTGAGCTGCTGGCCTTCGTCAACGCCGAAATGGCCGCCATCCGCGCCCGCATGCCCGAGGTCTTCCCCCGCATCCCGAAGGGCGATTTCGAGGTGCGCCGCGTGCCGCCGTCGATCGAGGCGGGGGCGCCGGGCGGCTACGCCCAGGGCGGCAGTCTGGATGGGACGCGCCCGGGCATCTACTACATCAACCTGCGCGACACGGCCGAATGGCCGCGCTGGACGCTGAAGACCCTGACCTATCACGAGAGCGCGCCGGGCCACCTGTTCCAGGGCCAGCTGGCGCGCGAGGCGGGCGAACTGCCCCTCTATCGCCGCGTCGGCGGCTTCTCCGCCTATGGCGAGGGCTGGGGCCTGTATTCCGAGCGTCTGGCCGACGAGATGGGCGTTTACGAAAACGATCCCTTCGGCGAGATCGGCTATCTGGAAAGCTTCCTGTTCCGCGCCTGCCGCCTGGTCGTCGACACCGGCCTGCACCATCAGGACTGGAGCCGCGAACAGGCCATCCAGTACTTCACCGAAAACGTCGGCGACCCCAACGAGGCCGAGGTCGAACGCTATTGCTCGTCGCCCGGCCAGGCCTGCTCCTACAAGATCGGCGAGACCTTCATGACCGACCTGCGCGAACAGATGAAGGCCCGCCCGAACTTCGACCTGAAAGCCTTCCACGTCGCCATGATCGACGGCGGCAACCTGCCCCTGACGGTGCTGGAACGGCGGGTGAAGGCGATGATGGGGTAGGGGTCAGAGGGGCGAGGGGGGATCGCACGGCGTTTCGCCGGCATGCGTCTTGGCTCGCAAGGCCTCTCTGTGACGTTGCGCCGCGTCGCTGAAGGCCGAGGCGAGAATGCCGGTCGGCGCCGCGATCAGGCCGATGCCCGCGATCGCCGTCAAGGCCGCCACCATGCGGCCCAGACCGGTGACCGGGAAGACGTCGCCGTAGCCGATCGTGGTCATGGTGATCACCGACCACCACAGCGCCCGCGGAATGCTGCCGAACTTGTCCGGCTGAATCCCGCCCTCGATGAAATACAGCAGACAGGCGGACACCAGCATGATCAGGCCCGCGGCGCCGAGGGTCAGCAACAGTTCGGTGCGACGGGAGGCGACGGCGTCGGCCATCAGTCCCCAGGCCCGGCTGAACCGCCCCAGCTTCGCCAGTCGCAGGATGCGCAGCAGCCGGAACAGGCGGAACAGATAGGCCGGCGTGGCCCCGGCGAAGATCAGCGCCGGGGCGAGAGCCAGAAGGTCGATGATCGCGGCCGGGGAGACCATCCACGACAACCGCCCCCACACCGGATGGGCATAGCGCGGGTTCTCCGGCGCGATCCAAAGCCGCGTGACATACTCCACGCCGAAGATCAGCAGGAAGACGCCGTCCAGCGTCCTGAACAGCGGCTGCATAGGCCCGGAGATCGACGCTTCCGTGTCCAGCACCGCCACCACGACCGAAGCGACGATGGCCGCTATCAGGACAAGGTTCAGTCGCGACAGCCGCAGGGCGTCCTGAACATCAAGGGCGCGATGCAGCCGGACGCGAAGATTCGGCCGTTCTGCATCCATCGGCGGCGAGGCCCTTCCACATCGTCGAAGCGACGCTCGCCGATACTCACGTCCAGGTCAATCGAGGCCCGACGACCGCCTACGCATACTCCTGGATCGCCTTGACGCCCATGTCCCCGGCCTGGACGGCGGCGATGGCGCGGGCGGCGGCTTCGGCGCCGGCGGCGGTGGTGTAGTAGGGGATCTTCATCATCAGGGCGGTGCGGCGCAGGGAGAAGCTGTCCTGCAGCGACTGCTTGCCCTCGGTCGTGTTGATGACCAGCTGGACCTCGCCGTTCTTCATCGCGTCGACGATGTTCGGGCGGCCCTCCAGCACCTTCTTGACCAGCCCGACCTTCAAACCTTCCTCGGCCAGGAAGGCGTGGGTGCCGCCGGTGGCGATGACCTCGAAGCCCTCGGCGAGCAGCTGCTGCACGGCCGACTTGATGAAGGGCTTGTCGGAATCCTTCACCGAGACGAAGGCCGTGCCGCCGGTCGGCAGGGTGGTGCCGCCGCCGATCTGGCTCTTGGCGAAGGCGCGGGCGAAGGCGGGGCCCATGTCAGCCTCGCCCTCACGCCTGAAGTCCAGGCCCATGACCTCGCCGGTCGAGCGCATTTCCGGGCCCAGGATGGTGTCGACCCCGGCGAAACGGGCGAACGGGAAGACCGCCTCCTTCACCGCGATATGATCATAGGGCTTGTCGGTCAGGCCGAACGACTTCAGCGGAACCCCGGCCATCACCTTGGCGGCGATGGCGGCGATGGGCTGGCCGATGGTCTTGGCCACGAAGGGGGCGGTGCGCGAGGCGCGCGGATTGACCTCCAGCACGAAGATGCGCGGGCTGTCCGAGTGCGGCTCCTCGATGGCGAACTGGACGTTCATCAGGCCGCGCACCTTCAGGGCGCGCGCCATGGCCTCGGTCTGGCGCTTCAGTTCGGCGACCGTCTCGGGCTTCAGCGACCACGGCGGCATCGAACAGGCGCTGTCGCCCGAGTGGACCCCGGCCTCCTCGATATGCTCCAGCACGCCGGCGACGAACACCGTCTCGTCGTCGCACAGGGCGTCCACGTCCACCTCGGTCGCCCGGTTCAGATAGTGGTCGATCAGGACCGGATCGTCGCCCGACACCCGCATGGCCTCGCCGACATAACGGTCCAGCCCCTCGCGGTCGTGGACGATCATCATGCCGCGTCCGCCCAGCACATAGGAGGGACGCAGGACGACGGGATAGCCGACCTCGTCCGCCTTCTGCGCGGCCTCCTCGGCGCTGCGGGCCAGGGCGTTCGGCGGCTGTTTCAGGCCGATGTCGTTCAGCATTTGCTGGAACCGTTCGCGGTCCTCGGCCAGGTCGATGGAATCGACCGTCGTGCCCAGCACCGGCACGCCGTCAGCCTGCAGCGCATGGGCCAGCTTCAGCGGGGTCTGGCCGCCGAACTGGACGACGCAGCCGATCAGCTCGCCCTTCGACCGTTCGACCTCGATCAGCTCCAGCACGTCCTCGGCCGTCAGAGGCTCGAAATACAGGCGGTCGGAGGTGTCGTAATCGGTCGAAACCGTCTCGGGGTTGCAGTTGACCATGATGCTTTCGACGCCGATGTCCGCAAACGCGAACGCCGCGTGGCAGCAGCAGTAATCGAACTCGATCCCTTGCCCGATCCGGTTCGGGCCGCCGCCCAGGATGATGGCCTTCTTCTTGTCCGACGGCTCCGCCTCGCAAGCCGGGACCTGGCCCAGGGCGCCGGTCTCATAGGTCGAATACATATAGGCGGTGGCGCTGGCGAACTCGGCCGCGCAGGTGTCGATCCGCTTGAAGACCGGACGGACGGACAGGTCGCGACGGGCGGTGCGAACCTCGCCCTCGGTCTTGCCGGTCAACTGCGCCAGACGCGCGTCGGCGAAACCCTTGGCCTTCAACTGGCGGAAGGCGGTCGCCTCGGTCGGCAGGCCCTTGACCCGGATATGGCCTTCCTCGCGCACGATGTCGGCGATCTGGCGCAGGAACCAGGGCTCATAGGCGCAGGCGGCCTCGACCTCCTCGACCGTCAGGCCGTGGCGGAAGGCCTGGGCGATGACGCGGATGCGGTCGGGCGTCGGGATGCCCAGAGCCCGCACAACGGCGGCGCGCAGGGCGGCGTCGTCCTCGGCCCCGATCACGCCCTCGATCTCGATCTCGTCGAAGCCGCTGAGGCCAGTCTCCAGACCGCGCAGGGCCTTCTGCATCGATTCCTGGAAGGTCCGGCCGATGGCCATGACCTCGCCGACCGACTTCATCGAGGTGCCCAAGAGGGGCTCCGAGCCCGGATATTTCTCGAAGGCGAAGCGCGGGATCTTGGTGACCACATAATCGATGCTCGGCTCGAAGCTGGCCGGCGTGACCTGGGTGATGTCGTTCTGCAGTTCGTCCAGGGTGTAGCCGACGGCCAGACGGGCGGCGACCTTGGCGATGGGGAAGCCGGTGGCCTTGGACGCCAGGGCCGAGGACCGCGACACGCGCGGGTTCATCTCGATGACGACCATGCGGCCGTCCTTCGGATTGATCGCCCACTGCACGTTCGATCCGCCGGTCTCAACCCCGATCTCGCGCAGCACGTTGATCGAGCCGGTCCGCATGCGCTGATACTCTTTGTCGGTCAGCGTCAGGGCGGGGGCGACGGTGATCGAATCGCCCGTGTGCACTCCCATCGGATCGACGTTCTCGATCGAGCAGATGATGATGCAGTTGTCCGCCTTGTCGCGGACGACCTCCATCTCATACTCCTTCCAGCCCAGGACGCTTTCCTCGATCAGCACCTCGGTGGTGGGCGACAGGTCGAGACCGCGCAGGACGATCTCCTCGAACTCCTCGCGGTTGTAGGCGATGCCGCCGCCGGTGCCGGCCAGGGTGAAGCTGGGGCGGATCACGGCGGGCAGGCCGACGAACTCCAGCCCGTCCAGCGCCTCTTCCATCGAATGCGCCGCCTTGGAGCGGGGGCTTTCCAGACCCAGCTTGTCCATGGCGTCGCGGAATTTCTGGCGATCCTCGGCCTTGTCGATGACCTCGGCCTTGGCCCCGATCATCTCGACGCCGTATTTGGCCAGCGCGCCCGACGCGTCCAGCGCCAGGGCCGTGTTCAGCGCCGTCTGACCCCCCATGGTCGGCAGCAGGGCGTCGGGCCGTTCCTTGGCGATGATCCGCTCGACGAACTCCGGGGTGATCGGCTCGATATAGGTGGCGTCGGCCACCTCCGGGTCGGTCATGATGGTGGCCGGGTTGGAGTTGACCAGGATCACCCGGTACCCCTCGGCCTTCAGCGCCTTGCAAGCCTGCACGCCCGAATAATCGAACTCGCACGCCTGGCCGATGACGATGGGGCCGGCGCCGATGATCAGGATCGACTGGATGTCTGTGCGTTTGGGCATCGGGAGGCCTCTTGTTCTTCTAGTTCGTCACGACCGCGCATTCCCAGCCGTCATAGTCCAGCTGGAAGGCCGCGGCCCAGGATTGCATCATGGCGGAGACCGGGGCGAAGGACGTCTCGTCCACCGCCGTCGTCGTCTCCAGAACGGTCATGTCGTCCGAGCCGCTGGTCACGAAGCCGGCGCGCCGCGCCACCTCGTTCAGATCGTCGTGGTCGCCGTCCCCATGGAAGTAGAACAGGGTGTGGCGCGGCGTGATCCCGCTGTCGCCATGCTCGGCCAGGGCCGCGCGCACCATGGCGTCGCGTTCGTCGTGGCTGATGACGTCTTCATGCACGGGCGCGGCGATCCTCTATGCGCGCGAAGGCCCGGCGCGGAGATTCGCGGCCGTTCCGTCGGGTTGTCGGTTAAGCGGCCCGTCTAGAGAAGGGGGGGCGGCCGGGCAAGGGCCAAAAACGGCGAAACGCCCCGAGGCCGGCCTCGGGGCGTTCGTCAGCGGGGCGCGCCGCCTCAGTAGCTGCTGGTCAGGCGGAAATACATGAACCGTCCGATCGCCGGCGCCGGGTTGTTGATCAGGGAGAAGAAGGGCTGTTCGTCGGTCAGGTTGTTCACCCCCACGATCAGCGTCGAGACGTCGTCCATCTTCCAGCGCAAGGACGCGTTGTGCACCCACGACGATCCGACCGAGTTGGGCGTGTACTGCTCGGCGTCCTCGATCTCGACCAGATACTGACTGTCCGAATAGGTCGAGAACAGGGAAACCGTGAAGTCCTCGACACGCCACGACAGCGTGGTGTTGAACGACCATTCCGGGAAGTTCAGCTCGCCCTTCTCGGGATCCGGCAGGTCCGGGTCCGAGGGGAAGGGGTAGTTGTTGCGGTCCTCCAGCCAGGTGCCCGCCACATTCAGTCCCAGGGACCCCCAGCGTGGCGGCAGATCCAGGGTGTAGCCGACGTTGAAATCGACGCCCGAGGCCTCCAGTCCGGCGAAGTTGGTCTGGGTCTGCAGCAGATATTCAAAACCGAGATAGGTCGGCGAGGAGGCGGTCCGATTGCGGCGGAACAGGGCGCAGAACGGATTGTCGAGGCTCGGGGCGTCATAGCAGTTGTCGACGATGTCCTGGGCCGCGACCGAGGCGATGGCGTCGTCAATCTGGATGTTCCAGTAGTCCAGGGTGGCGGTCAGACCGGGAACGAACCGCGGGCGCAGCACCACGCCATAGGTTTCGGATCGCGAGGTCTCCTCTCCCAGGTCGGGGTTGCCGCCCGCCTGGCCGAGGAAACGCGCCGTCAACGGATCGGAGAAGGTGTAGGCCGCGCCGGGGGCGATCCCCAGATCGGTGCGGCAGTTGGCTTCCCGCGTCGAGGAGCCCAGGCTGATGTTGGCCATGTCGCAGGGGTCGACCGGTCGGAAGGTGGCGGACGACAGCGGCGAATACAGCTCGGAGATGTTGGGCGCCCGGATCGTCTCGGCGACGCCGGCGCGGAAACGGATGTCGCGGATCGGAGCCCAGACGGCGTCCACCTTCCAGGTGGTGGCGCTGCCGACCGTGGAATATTCGGCGGCCCGGATCGCGCCGGTCACCGTGAGGGTCTCCGCGAACGGCAGATCGGCCAGCAACGGCAGGCCGATTTCGGCGAACACCTCCTTGACGTCGTAGCCGCCGAGCGTGGGCTGATCATCGGCGAACTGGAAGCCGTACCCCGCCTGTTCGTAGGCGTCGGGAACATATTTGCTGCTTTCGTCCCGATACTCGGCGCCGACCACGAATCCGATCGGGCCGCCCGGCAGGCTGAACCAGGCCTCCGAGGTGCCGGTGGCCACCGCGCTGACCACGAACTGCTCGAGCGTCGAATTGGTCGAGGCGTAGTAGTTCTGGAAAGCCAGTTGCTCGGCCGAGTTCTGGTTCAGGCCGAACAGGTTCAGCGGACGGCATTCGCCCGGCTGGAAGGTGTTGATCGCCACGGTCCCCGGATAGTTCGCGGTGTCCGTCAGGTAGGAGTAGAAGGGCAGGGCCGACGGATCGAGATTGATGCGGCAGGTGATGTTGCCGTTCGCCACGCCGGTGCGGAACTCGCCCTCGTCCACGGCGTCGATCGCGGCGAAGAAGCGGTCCTCCAGACGCATCGGATACTCCGACGCCTGTTCGGTGCGGCCGTAGTTCAGGGACACGTCATAGGACCAGCCCGTGAACAGGTCGCCGTCAGCGCCGACGACCGCGCGGTAGGTGCGCCGTTCATAGCGATCGATCGGATCCCAGATGTCGATGTGGTCGCGGACCAGGGTGACCATGGCCGAGCCGGCGATCGAGGGGTCGGCGGCGATTTCCGCGTCGATGATGCCGCGTATCTCGGCGGGGATGTAGGGGTTGTCCAGGAAGATGGGAATGGTGTCGTCAAAGGTCTGGTAGGGCGTCCAGACCTTGCTTTCGCTGTGCACCGCCTTCAGCTCGACATAGGGGCGGAAACGGTCGGATACCTCGAAATGTCCGACCAGGTTGAGGTTCAGGCTGAACTCTTCCGGATAGAGGGTCTGGGTGTTGAAGGTGAGTTCGGCGCCGTCGCCGCCGAAGTTGTTCTGGGTGCCGGCGAAAATCCCGTCCCGGAACGGGCGGATCTGACCCGTGACCGGATCCTTGATCCAGCAGCCGACGACCCACCCCGGGGTGCCCCGACCGGGGCCGCTCTGGGTGCAGTCATTGGCGCCGTTGCCGTCGAGGTCGGCGGACGTCAGGAAGGCATAGGCGCCGTCGGGGAACCAGCCGTACGGTGCGAAGCCGATCGTGCCGGGCGTCGAGGAGATGTTCCAGGTCGGGTATTCGGCGTAGGCGCGCGGCGGCGCGGATCGGGCCCGATCGACCAGGGCCTGCGGCGTGCCTGCATAGCGGGGCGACGACCCGACCAGGATCGACCGTCCGACCCAGGCCGCCGGCACCCCGTCCGACGCCTGGAAATAGAGGGCCGGATTGGCCCAGTCGTTGGCCAGGCGGTTGTCGCGAGAGAAGTCGCGGTCGCCATAGAAGACGGCGGCGCGCTTGGAGGCCTGTATCGACACCGCCAGATTGCCGCGTCCGCCGGCGAAGTCGCGGCCGTGAGTCACGGCGCCGTACATCTGCTGACCGTCCCAGTCGCCCGAAATTCCGCCCTGGAGCTCGACTTCGGTGCCGACGAAGTCGTCCTTCAGGATGAAGTTGACCACCCCGGTGACCGCGTCCGACCCATAGACGGCGGAAGCGCCGCCGGTCAGGACCTCGACGCGCTCGACCAGGGCCGAGGGAATGCTGGACACGTCCACGGCGGCCGAGCCCGGCACCCCCGCCACGTGGCGGCGACCGTTGACCAGAGTCAGGGTCCGGTTCGATCCCATGCCGCGCAGATCAAGGGTGGCGGCGCCGCCGTTGGCTTCGGCCGTGCTGGTGGAGCTTCGCAGGGCGGGAATGCGATCGATGATGTCTGTGACCTCGGTCGCGCCCTGAAGGTCCAGCACCTCCGCCGTCACGACCTGGACCGGCTGCGCGGCGAGGACGGACGAGGTTCCGGCCAGGCGGGTGCCGGTGACGACCACCTCCTCGACCGTGGTCGGCTCCGCCTCCTGGGCGGCGGCGGAGCCCGCAATGATCAGACTGCTGGTCGCCAGCAGGGCGAGTTTGAAACGCGGACGCGAGATCGACATGGCAATACCCCCAAAGCGTTCCGGGGAGGCGGAACACGGAAGGGTTTTTGCAAATCGGCCTTGGGGTCAAACCGGATTCGTTGCGTCGCAGCAACAAAAACTTCGCAATGCAGCAATTATCCGATCACAAATCTGCGAACAGGGTTTCCGGATATCGCGGTTTCCGGATCAGGATCGCAGCGCCGCGATCCAGGCCGGCAACTCGGCGATCCGGCTCAGCGACACATAGCGCGGATGTCCTTCCGGCGCGTCGGCCAGTTCGTGGGCCCAGGTGACGTGGTAGGGGATGTGGACGCCGAAGGCGCCCGCCTCGAGGGCGGGCAGGACGTCGGACTTCATCGAGTTGCCGGCCATCACCGCCTCGGCCGCGCCGGTGCCGTGGCGGGCGAAGACGCGCTCATAGGTTCCGCGATCCTTTTCCGAGACGATCTCGACCGCGCTGAACCGTTCCCCCAGGCCCGAGGCCGCCAGCTTGCGCTCCTGGTCCAGCAGATCGCCCTTGGTGATCAGGACCAGCCGATAGGTCTCGGACAGTTCGGCGATCACCTCGTCCACGCCCGGCAGGGTCTCGACCGGGTGAGCCAGCATCTCGCGCCCGGCGGCCAGGATCTCGCGCACCACCTCGGGGGGGGCGCCGCCGTCGCACAGCTCCATGGCCGTCTCGATCATCGACAGGGTGAACCCCTTCACCCCATAGCCGTAGAGCCGCAGGTTGCGCTGTTCGACCTCGGCCAGCCGCCGCTCGATCGTCTCCAGGTCGCCGTGATCGTCCAGCAGGTCGACGAACCGCGCATGGGTCAGGCGGAAGATGGTTTCGTTGTGCCAGAGGGTGTCGTCGGCATCGAGGCCGACGGTGGTGATAGGCATGGCGCGTCCTCTCGAAGGCGGTCGTCTCCTTGGCCGCCTCCGGGCCGTCCCACAAGCCCCCGGCTCAAACGGATCGAACCTTTGTCGTTCTCCGGCGTTAGCTTCCAGCTTGGCCGTCGTGTCGTCGCGTGTTTGGGGCTTTCCATGGATCATCGGGCATGACGGCGTCGCCGATCCTCCAGGCCCTGCGCTCGTCCACCGGCGACGCCCACGCCGCCCTGGACCGCCACATCGATTTCGACGCCCGTGTGCGCGACCCTCGCCGTCGGCGGCGTCTTGTCGGCGCCTTTCGACGCCTTCACGCCTCGACCGACCGCCTGTTCGCCCGCGCCCTTCCCACCCGGCTGCGGCCGGCCTCCCGACTGACGGTCCTGGACCAGGACCTGTCGGACCTGGCGTTCGACGGTGACCGACCGGTGGACGATCTGGGGGCCACGTCGGCCCAGGCCCTGGGCTGGGCCTACGTCATCGTGGGGTCGAGCCTCGGCGGCCATGTGCTCAGACGCGGTCTCGTGTCCGACGGCGTCGACCTGACGGGCCTGGGTTTCCTCGACGCGGACAGCGGTGTCGTCGGCGCCCGTTGGCGCGCCCTGGTGGCGATGCTCGACGCCGAGGCGGCCGCCGGCCGCGCCCCGACGACCGAGGTCACGGCCGGCGCCGTGGCCGCCTTCGCCTATGCTCACGCCGTCCTGATCGAGCCCGGTTCTGACGCGACGGCGGCCGCCGCATGAGGTCCGGGCCCGCCGATCTCGCCGACGTCGCGTCGTCGCCCGCCCTCAGCGACTGCGACCGCGAGCCCATCCATGTGCCCGAGGCCATCCAGCCCCACGGCCTGCTGTTCCTGGTGGACGGATAGGGCGACGTCGCCCGCGCCGCCGGCGAGGTCCTGCGGCTGACCGGCGTCGACGAGGGCAGGCCGGGCACGCCGATCGGCGCCCTGATCGGCGAGGCGCTCGCCGATCGCATCCGCCAGGTCGCTTCGACCTCGGCCGCCTATCTGGGGCGCTGGACCGCCCCGAACGGCGCCGACTTCGACGTCAGCGCCTGGTGCGACGACGGCTTTCGGGTCGTAGAGATCGAGCCGGGGTCTTCCGGCGGCCTGTCGGCGGCCGATCGCCTGGCGGAGCTGGACGAGGCGGCCACCGCCTTCGACCGCGCCCGCACCGTGCGCGATCTCTGTGACGAGGCGGCGCTCGCCTTCCGCCGCCTGACCGGTTTCGACCGCGTCATGATCTATCGCTTCCTGGAGGACGACTCCGGCGCCGTCCTCGCCGAAGCCCGGGACGAGGCCATGCCCTCGTTCCTGAACCAGCACTTCCCTGCCGGCGACATCCCGCGTCAGGCGCGCGACCTCTACGTCCGCAATGTCGTGCGGGTGATCCCGGACGTGAACTATGCGCCGCAAGCCCTGACGCCGGCCCCGGAGGGTGCGCCGCTCGACCTGTCCGAAAGCGCCCTGCGCAGCGTGTCGCCGATCCACCTCCGCTATATGCGCAACATGGGCGTCGGCGCCTCGGCCTCGGTCTCCATCGTCGTCGAGGGGCGGCTGTGGGGGCTGGTCGCCTGTCACCACGCCTCGCCGCGGCTGATGGGGCGGGAAGTGCGCGGAGCCGCCGCCTCCCTGTCCCGCGCTTTCGCCCGCCAGATCAAGTCGCGCGCCGACGCCGAATTGCTCCGCGCCCGCAACCAGGCCCGCCAGCTGGAGGAGGGCGTGATGGCCCGCCTGCCGCTGGACATGCCGGTCGCCCTGAGCCTGACCCGCGTGATGTCTCAGCTGATGCAGATGATGGACGCCGACGCGGTGGCCGTCGTCGCGGACGGGCGCGCGGTCTGCCACGGGGCCTGTCCCGATCAGCCCGCGCTGATCGCCATCGCGGACTGGGTGGCGGCCCGTCCCGACCCCCGGCCCGTGACCACGCGGTCGCTGTCCGCGCTGATGCCCGGCGCCGAGGCCTGGTCCGCGACCGCCAGCGGCCTGGCCGGATTCGTCATCCCCGACAGCGGCGGCGCGGTGGTGCTCTGGCTGCGCGCCGAGCGGATCGAGACGGTGCGCTGGGCCGGCGACCCTCACGAGGGCGTGCGCCACGGCCCGCTGGAGGCGCTCACCCCGCGCGCCTCGTTCGACGCCTGGTCCGAGACGGTGCGCGGCCAGTCCGCCCTGTGGTCGGCCGCCCAGGTCGAGTCGCTGGCGCGCTTTCGCGACGCCCTGTCCGACTTCGCCTCGATCCGATCCCTGCGTCGCCGCAACACCAATCTGCTGGCGGAACTGGCCGAGCGGGACAACCGCCTCGCCCAGCATGATTTCCTGCTGCGGGAGGTCAACCACCGGGTCCAGAACAGCCTGCAGCTGATCTCCAGCTTCCTCGCGCTTCAGGCGCGCGAACATGGCGACGGCCCCGGCGCCCAGGTCCTGGGCGAGGCCCGTCGCCGGATCAAGGCCGTCTCCCTGGTCCACAGCCGCCTCTATCTGGCCGACCAGGCCGACAGCGTCGACCTGGCCCGCTACCTCACCGAGCTGGTCGAGGACATCGGCGGGTCGTCGGGCGAGGACTGGCGGCGACAATTCTCGCTGGATCTCACACCGTTGCGGATCGAGCCCGAGCGCGCCGTCACCGTCGGCCTCATCTTCACCGAACTGGTCATCAACGCGCAGAAATACGCCTATGCGGGGGCGCCGGGCCCGATCGAGGTGCGGCTGGACCTGATCGACACCCGGTTCCGGCTGCAGGTGGCCGATCAGGGGCGCGGAGGTCACAACGCGGGCAAGGGCTTCGGCTCGCGGATGATCGAGAGCATGGCCCGGCAGCTCGGCGGCGAGGCCGTCTATCGCAGCACCGACACCGGCCTGATCGTCGATCTGACCGCGCCCGCCCGCCTCGACAGCCGCAGCTGATCCGTTCGGATTGGGGCCGACGGGCGCTTTCGTCGAGATAGCCGCCGGCTCCCCCTTCTGATCCGATCGGCGCGGGCGACGTAAGGGGGGAAGGTCCGATGGAGACGCCCGTGATCTCTTCCAGCTCCGCCGTCGTCATCGGCGCCTCGGGCGGGATCGGCGCCGCCGTCGCTGCGGCGCTGCGGGCTTCGGGGCGGTTCGCGGTCGTCCACGCCCTGTCGCGCTCCGGGACCGGCCTCGATCTCGAGGATGAAGACGCGGTCGCCGCCGCCGCCGCCGGGGTCGCGGACGGCCCCGCGCCGACGCTCGTGTTCGTGGCCACGGGCGTCCTGCATCATGGCAAGGCGCCGGAACGGAGTTTCCGGGCGATGACGGCTGATCACCTGCTGCGGGACTACAGGGTCAACACCGTCGGTCCGGCGCTGGCGGCGAAACATTTCCTGCCCCTGCTGCCGCGCGATCGGCCTGCGGCCTTCGCCGCCCTGTCGGCCCGGGTCGGGTCGATCTCCGACAACCGGCTGGGCGGCTGGCACAGCTACCGGGCGTCCAAGGCGGGTCTGAACATGATCCTGAAGAACCTCGCCATCGAGCTTTCGCGAACCCATCCTCTGGCCGTGGTGGCGGGCCTGCACCCAGGAACCGTCGCCACCGACCTCAGCGCGCCGTTCCAGAAGGGGGTGAAGCCGGAACGGCTGTTCACGCCGGCCTATTCCGCAGAACGCCTGCTGGCCGTCCTCGATCGCCTGACCCCGACGGACAGCGGCGGCGTCTTCGCCTGGGACGGGACGCGAATCCCCGGATAGTCTCGGCGCATGAGCCAGACCGAAGTCATTCCCGTCTCCACCGCCCCGGGTCGCAAACTGGGCTGGGGACTGGCCGCGCTGGTGGTGGCGGGCAACATGATCGGGTCGGGCGTCTATCTGGCCCCCGTCAGCCTGGCGACCGTCGGCTCGTCCAGCCTGATCGGCTGGCTGGTCTGCGGCATCGGGGCGATGGTGCTGGCCGCCGTCTTCGCCGCCCTGGGACGGCTTCAACCGGACGCCGACGGCCTGTCCGATTTCACCGGGCGTGGTCTGGGACGGTTTCTGGGATACCAGACGGCCATCGCCTACTGGGCGGTCTGTCTGACGGGTAATGTGGCCGTGGCCCTGGCCGGCACCGGCTATCTGGCCTTCTTCATTCCCGCCCTGAAGACGCCCGTGTGGGCGGCCGTGTCGAACCTGGTGCTGATCGCGGTGACGACGACGGCCTATGCCTGGGGCGCGCGCTGGGCGGCGCGGCTGGGCGCGGCGACGCTGGTCATCGGCCTCCTGCCGATCGTGCTGGCGGTCGCCGCCGGGGTCGTGGCCTTCAACGCCGACACCTTCGCCGCCTCATGGAGCCCCTCGGGGGAGCCGCTCGTTCGGTCGGTCCCGGCCTCTCTGGTCGTGATCTTCTGGTCTTTCCTGGGGCTGGAGAGCGCCGCCGCCCTGTCCCGGCTGACCCGCGATCCGGCGCGCGACGTCGGTCGGGCGGGCGTCGGCGGCGTGGCCCTGGCGCTGGTGGTCTATGTCGCCGCCTGTGTGGCGGTGTTCGCCGTCATCCCGGCGGACCAGCTGGCCCGCTCGACCAGCCCGTTCGCCGATCTGGCGGCGCGCGTCTTCGGCGCCTCCATCGCCGGGCTGGTGGCCGCCTGCGCCGTGCTGAAGGCGACCGGCACCATCGCCGGCTGGACCATGCTGGGCGGCGAAACCGCCCGCAGCGCCGCCGAACAGGGCTATCTTCCCCGCCTGTTCGGTTCGCCCGCGACGCCCGGCCGCCTGCCGTTGACCAATCCGCTGATCAACGGCGCCGTCATGGCCGTGCTGATCGTCGCCTCGATCCAGCCCACCCTGGCGCAACAGTTCAACCTGCTGATCGGGGCCTGCACCGTCCTGACCATCTGCCTCTACGGCCTGTGCTCCATCGCCCTGTGGCGCGCCTCGTCCGCGCCTGCGGCGCGCATTCTGGCCGCCGTGGGCCTGGTTTTCGCGGTCGGGGCGGTGGTGGCGGCGGCGCCGGGATCGGTCATTCCGGCCATCGTCGTCTTCACACTGGCGTCGCTGGCCTGGCCCCTGGTGCGACGGGCGCCGGCGAAGGGGACGGCCGAAGCGTCTTCGGCGCGTTGACCCGGGGGCCTCGCCTCTGTATCGACGCCGCCGTTTGCCCGCCCGAATCCGCCAGCATCACGAAGTTGACCGAAATCTGAGTTCGGATGCGTTCGCAATCGAACCGATTTCGCTCTAGAGGACCGCCATGACCACAGAGCTTCTTCCCGGCTGCACCGGCGTTCTGGTCCTCGCCGACGGAACCGTCTTTCAGGGCGTGGGCGTCGGCGCCGCCGGCTCGGCGCTGGGCGAGGTGGTCTTCAACACCGCCATGACCGGCTATCAGGAAATCCTGACCGACCCCTCCTACATGAGCCAGATCCTGGCCTTCACCTTTCCGCACGTGGGCAACGTCGGGGTGAACGTCGAGGACATCGAACAGATGGGCGGCGGCTCCGATACGTCCGCACGCGGCGCGATCTTCCGCGACGTGCCGACAGACCCCGCCAACTGGCGCAGCCAGAACAGCTTCGACGGCTGGATGAAGTCGCGCGGCGTGGTCGGCCTGGCGGGCGTCGACACCCGCGCCCTGACCCAGATCATCCGCGACAAGGGCGCGCCTCACGCGGTCATCGCCCACGACCCCGAGGGCCGCTTCGACCTGGAGGCCCTGACGGCCCAGGCGCGCGACTGGACCGGTCTGGTCGGCCTCGATCTGGCCAAGCCCGCCTCGACGCTCCAGGCGTTCGACTGGGACGAGGGTCTGTGGGAATGGCCGGAAGGCCACCCGCGCGTGGACGCCGCCGACAAGTCGGTGGTGGTCATCGACTATGGGGTGAAGCGCAACATCCTGCGCGCCCTGGCCTCGACCGGCGCCCGGATCACCGTCGTCCCCGCCACGACCACGGCGGAAGAGGTGCTGGCCCGCAATCCGGACGGCGTGGTCCTGTCCAACGGGCCGGGCGATCCGGCCGCGACCGGAGAATACGCGGTGCCCGAGATCAGGAAGCTGGTCGACAGCGGCAAGCCCCTGATGGGCATTTGCCTCGGCCACCAGATGCTGGCTCTCGCCCTGGGCGCGAAGACCGTGAAGATGGATCAGGGTCACCACGGCGCCAATCACCCGGTCAAGGATCTGACGACCGGCAAGGTCGAGATCGTCTCGATGAACCACGGCTTCACCGTCGATCGTGACAGCCTGCCCGAGGCGGTGACCGAGACCCACGTCAGCCTGTTCGACGGCACGAACTGCGGCATCGCCGTCGCGGGCAAGCCGATCTTCAGCGTCCAGCACCACCCCGAGGCCTCGCCCGGACCGGCGGACAGCCTGTATCTGTTCGAACGGTTCGCGGGCATGATGCGGAGCTGATCCGCCTGTCTTTATCCGCCTGCGGCGTTCGGTCGTAGCATCGCAACATCGGGTGTTGCGTTTTCTTGCGGCCTGCCGCGACGGAAGCTAGGACACCGCGCGTTCAAGCCTTGTTTGCCGGCCACGTCGCGTGGTTCCCGGCCGTCTTCTTTTGTCGCCGGAGCCTGCCGATCGTGGTCAAACGCCATTTCTTCCTGATCGCGGCCGGCGTGCTGTTCGCCCTGATGGTGCTGGCGGTGATCTTTCGCCTGGCTTTCGCCGGCGACGGCGCCGACAGCAAGGGCGGGCCGGGCGCGCGGGGCGGACGGGGTCAGGCGGTCTCGGTGGCGACGGTCTCGCCGCGCGACTTCTCGGACCAGATCCGCGTCATCGGCGTGGCGCGCGGCGCCCGGTCTGTGAACATCACCTCCTCGACCAGCGAACTGATCACCCGGGTGATGTTCAGCGACGGCCAGCGGGTCGCCGCCGGCGCGCCCCTGGTCCAGCTTCAATCGCGTGAAGAGGACGCCGGCATCATCCAGGCCCAGGCCGAGGTGAACCAGGCGCAGCGCGAATACGACCGCTACAAGACCCTGGCCGACCGCGGCGTGGCCCCGCGCGTCACCGCCGAACAGGCCGAGACGGCGCTGGAGACGGCCCAGGCCGCCCTCGCCGCCGCCCGCGCCCGTCTGGGCGACCGCGTCATCCGCGCGCCCTTCGCCGGCACCATCGGCCTGACGACGGTGACGCCCGGCACCCTGGTCAGCCCCGGCGGCGTGATCGCCACCCTGGACGACACCAGCGTCATCCGCGTCGATTTCCCCCTGCCCGAACGCTACCTCGGCGTCCTGCGTCCCGGCCTTCCGCTGACGGCCACGGCCGACGCCTATGAGGGCGAGGTCTTCTCGGGCCGCATCGCCCTGATCGACAGCCGCATCAACGAGGCGACCCGCGCCGTCACCGCGCGGGCGGAGTTTCCCAATCCGGGCGGGCGCATCCTGCCCGGCATGATGCTGCGCGTCGCCGTCGCCCAGGGCCAGCGCCAGTCCCTGGCCGCGCCCGAGGCGGCCGTCCAGTACGAGGGCCAGACCGCCTTCGTCTATCGCATCGCGCGCGGCGAGCGCGGCGAGACGGCCCAGCGCGTCGAGGTCAAGACCGGCATGGTCGAGGGCGGCTTCGTCGAAATCCTCTCGGGCGTAGCCGCGGGCGATCGCATCGTCGGCTCCGGCCTGAACCGCATCCAGCCCAACTCGCCGGTGTCCACCGGCGGCGGCCGTCCGGGCGCCGGCGCCGCGCCCGCCGCCAAGGGCGCCGCCCAATGATGCTGTCCGATGTCTCGGTCCGTCGCCCGGTCTTCGCGGCGGTCGCGGCCATCGTCCTGTGCGTGATCGGCCTGGCGGCCTTTTTCTTCCTGCCGGTGCGCGAGCTGCCTGACGTCGATCCCCCGGTGGTGTCGGTCAACACCAGCTACGCCGGCGCCTCGGCCGAGGTCATCGAAAGCCGGATCACCGAGCCGATCGAACAGCAGATCGCGGGCATCCAGGGCGTCGAGCGCATCAACTCGACCAGCCGCGACGGCCGATCCAACGTCAACATCGAGTTCTCGCTGGACCGCAACATCGACGACGCGGCCAATGACGTTCGCGACCGGGTCAGCCGCGTGGTCGGCCGTCTGCCGGACCAGGCCGACCCGCCGGAGGTCGCCAAGGCCGATTCCGACAGTTCGCCCATCATCATCCTGTTCCTGCGCTCCACCGACATGACGCGGCTGGAGCTGACCGACTACGCCGACCGCTATCTGGTCGATCGACTGGCGACCGTGCCGGGCGTGGCCACGGTCAACATCTTCGGCGAGCAACGCTACGCCATGCGCATCTGGCTGGACCCCGCCGCCCTGGCCGCGCGCGGGCTGACGGTCACCGACGTCGAGACGTCCCTGACCAGCCAGAACGTCGAACTGCCCGCCGGCACCCTGGAGTCCGGCCAGAAGGACTACACCGTCCGCGTCGCCCGCACCTATTCGCGACCCGAGGACTTCCGCCAGCTGCCTATCGGCGTGCGCGGCGCGACCTCGACCTCTGTGGCGACCCAGACGACCGGCGGCGCCACCGCCGCGGCCCTGCCCAGCGGCGCCTCGGGCGCGATCCAGGGCCGGACCGGCTATGTCACCCGCCTGGGCGACGTCGCTCGTGTCGAGGAGGCCCCGGCCGAGGACCGCCGCCTGTTCCGAGGCAACGGCCTGGACCAGATCGGTCTGGCCGTCACCCGTCAGGCCCAGTCCAACGATCTGGCCATCTCCGACGGCGTCAAGAAGCTGATGGAGGAGGTCCGCCCCACCCTGCCGCCGGGCGTGACCCTCGAGGTCGGCACCGACAACTCCGTCTTCACCTCGCACGCCATTGACGAGGTCTGGATCACCATCGGCATTTCGATGGCCCTGGTGGCCCTGGTCAACTTCATCTTCCTCGGCTCGCTGCGCGCCGCCCTGATCCCGTCCGTCGTCGCGCCGATCTGCCTTCTGGCGACCTTCATCGTCCTCGCGCCGCTGGGCTTCTCGCTGAACCTGCTGACCCTGCTCGCCCTGGTGCTGGCCATCGGCCTGGTGGTGGACGACGCCATCGTGGTGGTCGAGAACATCCAGCGCCGTCTCGACCACGGCGAGCCGCCCCTGGTCGCGGCCGAGCGCGGGGCCCGCCAGGTCTTCTTCGCCGTGGTGGCGACGACGATCGTCCTGTTGTCTGTGTTCGCGCCGCTGCTGTTCCTGCCGGGCTATGTCGGACGCCTGTTCGTCGAACTGGCCGCCGCCATCGCCGCCGCCGTGGCCTTCTCGGCCTTCCTGGCGCTCAGCCTGTCGCCGATGATGGCCTCCAAGATCCTGCGCCCGGCCAAGACCGGCGGCTGGCTCAACCGGCGCGTGGACGGGGCCATGGACCGGCTTCGGGAATCCTACGGGGCCACTCTGTCGGCCTTCCTCGGCAAGCGCGTCGCCCTGTTCGCGGTGATCGGCCTGTTCGTCGTCGTGGTCGGCGGGGCGGCGGCCATGTTCGTCTCTCTGCCCAACGAACTGGTGCCGCAGGAGGATCGCGGCCGCGTCACCGTGCGCGTGGCCGGCCCCGAGGGCGCGGGCTTCGACTACACCCGCGAGATCATGCTCGGCATCGAGCCTTTGCTGCAGGAGTACCGCGACAACGGCGAGGCCTCCAACTTCCTGGTCTCCGCTCCCGGCTTCGGCGGCGGCAGCTTCAACTCCGGCAACGCCGTGCTCAATCTGGCCGATTGGTCCGAGCGTGACCGGTCATCCGATGAAATCGCCCAGGAGTTGAACGGCAAGCTGCGCACCCAGACCGGCGCCCAGGTCAACGCCTCCGTGCCCGGCGCCTTCCAGCGCGGCGGCGGTGGCGGCGGCGGCAACTCGGTGGAAATGATCGTCACCGGCGCCGAATACGCCGACATCTACAACTGGCTCCAGCCGGTCCTGGCCGCCTCGCTCGAAAATCCGGGCTTTTCCCGGCCCCGTCTGAACTATGAGCCCAACTCGCCGCGACTGCTGGTCGATGTGGATCCGGAAAAGGCCGCCGGCCTCGGCGTGTCCGCCCAGTCGATCGGGCGCACGCTCGAGACCATGTTCGGCTCCCGCCGCGCCACCACCTACATCAGGGGCGGTCAGGAGTATGACGTCATCCTCCAGACCAACCGCGACGAACGCCGCAATGTGGCGGATCTCGAGGCGCTCTACGTCACCACCGGCTCGGGCCAGCTGGTGCCTCTGTCGGCCGTGGTCCGCACCCAGACCTCCGGCGACACGCCCGATCGCCGTCGCCTGGATCGCCAGCGATCGATCAGCCTCCAGGCCGACCTCAATCCCGGCTACACCATCAACGACGCCGTCACCTTCCTGACCGACGTCGCCGCCGACCAGCCGCAGGGCGTCGTCTCCCTGCGCTGGGGCGGCGCGGCCCGGGATCAGGCCGAGGCCGGCGGCGCGGTCATCGCCGCCTTCGGCCTGGCGTTGCTGCTGGTGTTCCTCGTGCTCGCGGCCCAGTTCGAGAGCTGGATCACCCCGGCGGTGATCATGCTGACGGTGCCGCTCGCGGCCGCCGGCGGCCTGTTCGGCCTGACCATGGCCGGCTCCAGCCTGAACCTCTACTCCCAGATCGGGCTCATCATCCTGATCGGGGTGGCGGCCAAGAACGGCATTCTGATCGTGGAATTCGCCAACCAACTGCGGGATCAGGGCCGGTCGATCATCGAGGCGATCATCGAATCCTCGACCCTGCGCCTGCGCCCGATCATCATGACCTCGATCGCCACCGCCTTCGGCGCCCTGCCGCTGGTGCTGTGGCAGGGGGCGGGCGCCGGCAGTCGCCAGACCATCGGCGTGGTCATCTTCGCGGGCGCCATCTTCGCCACCCTGCTGACCCTGTTCGTGGTGCCGGTGATCTACGCCCTGCTGGCGCGCTTCACCAAGTCGCCGGAATACACCGCACGCCTGATCGAGGAGTGGGAGGCCCGGGAGGTCAGGGCCGACGCCGACGACAAGGGGCCGGGCCACGGCCCGGCGCCCATGCCGGCGCCGGCGGAGTAGGTCACAACAGCAACGCCCCCTCATGGCGCAGCAGCCAGGTCTTGCGCTCCAGCCCGCCGCCGAAGCCGGTCATGGACCCGTCCGCGCCCACCACCCGGTGACAGGGCAGGACCAGGGGCAGGGGATTGCGGTTCAGGGCCACCCCGGCGGCCTGCGGCTCCCCTGCCCGCCGCGCGGTCTCTGCGTAGCTGATAGTCGTTCCCGCCGGAACGCCGGCCAGCAGCCGCCAGACCCGGGCCTGAAATCCATCGGCCGACCGCGCCCCGTCCAGCGACCAGGGCAGACGCGCGAGCGCCGACAGATCGCCGGCGAAATAGGACTGGATCGCCGCGACCGCGTCCTCCGGCGCTTCACCTCGCTCCAGTCGGGCATTGGGATATTCGCGTCTCATCGTCCGCGTCAGCCCGCTGAACGCGCCGTCGCTGTCGAAGCACAGGCCACGCAGGCGCTTCTGCGGATCGAACGCCAGGTCGAGCGCGCCGATCGGACTGTCGAGGCGACAGACCGGAAGATTGTCGGGCGGAGCCGTCATGCCTGCATCATGCCGAGGATCGGCGACGTGGTCTCGCGGCTTTCGGACCTTTTCCCGCCTTTCGGAATCTGACGCTTGCCGGACGGTGGGTTGCGGCCCCGCTCCCGGCCTCGGCAGGGTGGCCGGGATCGGGAGGGATCGACATGTCGCCACATCACGTCACAGCCGTGTTCGCCGCCGCCGCCGCCGCCGCCGCCGCCGCCGCCCTTGTCGCCGCTTCCGGCGCCGAGGCGCAATCTTCTCCGGCCACGATCGTCCCCGGCGGACCGCCGACGTCGGGCGAGTTGCGCGACAGCGACGCCGTTCTGGAGGACGGCAGCTTCTATCGCTGTCATCCTCTCGATGTCCGGCGTGGCCAAGTGGTCCAGATCGTCATGGCCTCGACCGACTTCGACGCCTTCCTGATGGTCGGCAAGGGCGCCTCCTGCCGCTCGATGGCAGGGTTCAAGACCGACGACGACAGCGGCGGCGGCGAGCAGGGTCTGGACGCCCAGGTGACGGTCGCCGCCGATGACGATGGTCCCTGGTGGGTGCGCGCCAGCGGCGTCAACCGCACCCAGGTCGGAGCCTATGTCCTGCACACGACCCTTGTTCCGGCGGTCCTTGGCGACCAGGTTCGTCGCATGAACGGCGGCCGGGACATCATCCGCATGGGTGAGATCGTCGCCGACAAGCTCACGGAACACAGCCCTCAGACGGCCGACGGCGTCCACTTCCGTTGCCATGATTTCGTGGCCGAAGGCGCGATGGTGACGGAGATCCTGCTGAACTCCGGCGACTTCGACAGCTATCTGACGGTGAAGGCCGGCGGCTGTCCCGGCGGCCGGCTGATCGCCGAGAATGACGATTTCGACGATACCCTGGACTCGCGCATCCGCCGGCGTCTGGCCCCCGGGCCTTACGCCGTCGTGGTCAGCACCGTCGATGGTCACGCCACAGGCGACTATCTGCTCACCCTGTCGATCGGCGGCATCGAAGACTAGCTGGGCGGGAGGAGACAGACATGCTCATCGGCAGCTTCGCAATCGCCGTCCTCTTCGGGATGGCTCAGGTCACCGATACGCCTCTTGTTCAGGGTCGCCCTGTCGAGGGAACGATGTCGGTGGCGGGCTTTGAGGCCGACGACTGTTTTGTCCTCGACAAAGCTGAGCTCGGCCCGCTGTCGGTGGCGGTTCGGTCCGACGGATTTCCCGTCGCGCTAAGTATCTTGCGGCGGGATCAGTGCGCTGACGACTCTCGTTGGGGAACGCCGGGACCTCAATGGCGTAGTCCAGAGGGGTCGCATGCCAACGAGGCGCGTATCGAAATCGCCCGGGCCGATCCGGGACGATATGTCGTTCAGGTGCGGCGCAGACTCTATGCGACAGGCGCAGGTCCCTATGTCGTGGCGGCTGCAAACATGCCCGCCGCGCCGACGCCCAGCCTGTCTCGTGCAAACTCTATCGCCCTGGCGGCCTCCTCGCCGCCGGGGAATGCGCCCGGTCAGGCGTCGACGGGCTCCGCCTCGGCCCAGCCAGGCGTCACTCGGGCGTCCGTCATGCCGCCCGCGCCGCCGGGCCCCCGCGTCGCTCGGCGCCAGTTGTCCATGGGCGAACCCGTCACCGGCGCCCTCGCCGCCGGCGGGGCGACGGCGGCCGACTGCTATTATGTCACCACGACCAACCGCTACATGCCGAGGTTCGAGACTATCGTCCGCGCCGAGGGCTTCGACGCGGTCGTGGGCGTGGGGGAGGGGCGCGACTGCTCGGCCCCGGTCATCTGGAGCGACGACAACGGCGGCGCCGCGACGGGCGGGCCGAACGACGCACGGCTGGAGGTCACGCCGGACCGGCCGGGCGACTATTTCATCCGCGTCGATCGCCGGGGCGACGGGGTCGGAAACTATCGTGTCATGGCCATCGTCGACGGGATCTTCACCGTCGGCGCCGGGCTGAACTCTCCTATGGCGCAGAGACACGCCACCACCATGGCCGCCGCCCGCGAGCGCGCCCGCACCGAGGTCGCGAGCCTGACCTATGCCCCGCCGCCGCGTCCGGCCGGCTGGCCCTCGCTGTCGGACGGCGACATCTATGAAGTGATCGATCGCAGGCTGCAGGCTGACCCTGCCGGCCTGACAGCCGACGAGCGGGCCTGGTTCGGCTATCACAACGAACTCAGCATCAAGCAGCATTTGGCCGGGGTGACGACCTGGTTGTCGCAAAACCCCTCCACCGAAGAACAGCGTGCGCGCGTCGCCTCAGCTCCACGGCAAACCTCGCCCGCGACCCTCCCTGCCGCCCAACCGGGCTCCAGCCAGGCGCAGTCGTACGCGGAACTGGGCCAGATGCCCGCGATCGCCCCGCCGGAGGTCGTCGAGGCGATCCGGTTGTGGAATGCGAATGTCGCCATCGTCGGCCGGCGCGGGCTGACGTTCGACGGCCTGCTCGATCCCGGGGTCTACCAGTCGGTGACCCGCGCCGGTTATTTCGACGCCTGTTCGCGCCTTGGCCGGGCGGCCGAAGTGCTGGGCGGCGCCTACCGGTTCCACTGGAAGTCGAACTGCATGACGGACGAGGCGGTGGTCGCCCTCATGCGACGGCACAGCCTCGCCGATCGCGCCGCCCAGCAGCAGGCCGCCCAGGATCGTCGCTGGACCGAGGCCGCCCAGTCCAACGCCATGCGCCAGGCCTTCCTCAATCCCGAAGTCACGGTCTGGTCCACGGATTCCTCGGGCCGTCGTACCAGCCAGACCATGCGGTATCAGGAATACCAGCGACGCTATGTGCACTGACCGCCCGCCCCCCGATCAGCGCCTGTCCCATTGCCGATAGCCGCGTTCGGCGTAGGGTGAGCCCGCGCCGTGATCGACGGCGCTGGACAGGGAGCCCGCCGATGTCTCGCCTTCGCCTCTCCACCGGTCTCGCCGCCGCCGTCGCCGCCCTCGTGGCGGGGGGGCTGGCCGCCTCGGCCCTGGCCCAGAACCGGTCCAGTCCGCCCCGACCCGGCGGAAACCTGCCCGCCGGCAGCTATCAGCAGAGCTGCCGCGGCGCCAATCTGAACGGCAATATCCTCAGCGCCCAGTGCCCGAACAGCCGCGGTGCCCCTGTCTTCTCCTCGATCGACACCAACGGCTGTCGCGGGCGGGACATCCGCAACGACAACGGCTATCTGCGCTGCGATTCCGGCGCCGGACCCCAGCCGCCGCGCCCGCCCCAGGTCCCGACCGGCAGCTATCAGCGGTCGTGCCGCAACGCCTCGGTGCGCGGCGACGTGCTCCAGGCCCAGTGCGCCGACGAGCGCGGTCGCTATGTCTCCGCCAGCCTGAACATCCGCCCTTGCGGCAACCGGGACATCTACAATGATCGCGGCCGGCTGGGGTGCAATCCGGGCGGTCCGGGCCACGGCGGCCCGGGTTGGCCCGGCGGTCCGGGAGGCCCCGGCGGTCCCGGCGGCGGCGTCCAGCCCCCGATCGGCGGCAACTTCGAGGCCATCCTCTACACCAGCGCCAACTATCGCGGTCAGTCGCTGCGCGTGCGCGGCCCTGCCGCCAACCTGGCCTGGTATCCGGGCTTCAACGACAATGTCCGCTCGATCCGCATCGTGCGCGGCCGGGCTCAGGTCTGTGTCGACGCCAACTTCCGCGGCGCCTGCCAGACCCTCAGCCGCTCGGTCGCCGATCTGAACCGCATCGGCATGGGCAACCGCATCTCCTCGGTGCGCTGACGTCGGACGGGGAGGGCGCGCGCGTCCTCCCCGATCCTACTATCGACAGAATGCCTGACCCGGCTCCAGATGCAGGTGGTCCCGGTGCTCGGCGTTGTACTCCGGCGACAGCACCGTGCCGAACACCCGGCAGCCCTCGTCGCGGATCCGTTTCAGGAAGGCGCCCTCCGGCCCGGCGTCGTTCCAGTCGGCCAGGACCGTGATCCGCCGCCCGTCGCGCAGTCGCACCCCCGCGAAGTCGAACGCCGCCGCCCGTGAATGGGCGCTGGGTCGCGCGCCTGCCCGATTGTTCACCGGCCGACAGGCGTAGGTCCCCATGTGGTCGATCTGGACGACGTCCGATCCCAGCATCTGCCGCGCCGCCGGCTCCACAACCTGTCGCCGCCAGACGCTGAGCGCCAGCGCCAGTTCGCAGGTCGCCGTGGGCCCCGCCGGCGCCAGCCGCGCCACCGTCCCCATGTCCGGCCCGATCACGCCGGCGTTCTGCAGAAAGCAGGTCTGCGTGTTCACCCTGTCCGCCGAGGGCACGTAGTTGATCCGCGCCGACTGAAGTTCCGCCACACACCGCGCAGGATCCGCCGCCGTCCGCGTGATCCGGTCGCGGGTCCCGCCGTCCACCGGCCGGTCGACCAGCCCGCCGCCGACCGGCGTCTGCTGCGGCGTCCAGGGTCTCGGGCCGGGCGCGGGCGCGTCGGGGATCAGCCGCCCGCAGCCGGACAGCAGCACCACCCCGATCACCACCCAGATTCGCTTCATCCGCCGACCCTATCCGCTTTTCGCCGCCGCCACCCTGGCGCCGGCGTTTGTCAGCATCCTGTCCCCGGCCCGGCGCGTTGACTGGCGACAGCGCCCCTCTCGCACTAAGTTCCGTTCATGAACCGTTCCTCGACTCCCAAGGGCGCCGCGCCGCGTTCGGCCAAGCCGGTCCACACCCCGAACGCGGGTGTCAGGGAGGCCGCGGCCGCCTTCATCCACGATACCGGCAAGATGCCGATGTTCGCCCCCGTGCCTTCGTCATCCTCCGGCTTGACCGGAGGACCGCGCCTGACCCCCGCCGAGGCCCCCGGCAAGCCGGACGACTGGGTGCCCCACCGCCCCAGCCATGACGGCAAGAAGAAGGGCGGCCGCTTCCGCCTCGAAACGAAATACACCCCCGCCGGCGACCAGCCCGCCGCCATCGCCGAACTGGCGGCCCAGGCCGAGGCCGGCGATCGCGACCAGGTCCTGCTCGGCGTCACCGGCTCCGGCAAGACCTTCACCATGGCCAAGGTCATCGAACAGACCCAGCGCCCGGCCCTGATCCTCGCCCACAACAAGACCCTCGCCGCCCAGCTCTATTCCGAGTTCAAGGCCTTCTTCCCCGACAACGCCGTCGAGTATTTCGTCAGCTACTACGACTACTACCAGCCCGAGGCCTATGTCCCCCGCACCGACACCTACATCGAGAAGGACTCCTCCATAAACGAGCAGATCGACCGCATGCGTCACTCGGCGACGCGGGCGATCCTGGAGCGGGACGACGTCATCGTCGTGGCCTCGGTCTCCTGCATCTACGGCATCGGGTCGGTGGAGACCTATACCGCCATGACCTTCACCCTGAAGGTCGGGGACCAGATCGACGAGGCCAAGCTGCGCGCCGACCTCATCGCGCTGCAGTACAAGCGCAACGACGCGGCCTTCGAGCGCGGCATGTTCCGCAAGCGCGGCGACACGATCGAGATCTTCCCCGTCCACATGGAGGACCGGGCCTGGCGCATCAGCCTGTTCGGGGACGAGATCGAGGCCATCGCCGAGTTCGACCCGCTGACCGGCAAGAAGACCAACGACCTGCAGGAGGTCACCGTCTACGCCGCCAGCCACTACGTCACCCCGCGCCCGTCGCTGAACCAGGCCATGACCGGGATCAAGGCCGAGCTGAAGGAGACGCTCGACTGGATGGTCGAGAACGGCAAGCTGCTGGAGGCGCAACGCCTCGAACAGCGCGTCCGCTTCGATCTGGAGATGATGGAGGCCACCGGCTCCTGCGCCGGGATCGAGAACTATTCCCGCTGGCTGACCGGCCGCGCGCCGGGCGAGCCGCCCCCGACCTTCTTCGAATACATCCCCGACAACGCCCTGCTGTTCGTGGACGAGAGCCACGTCACCATCGGCCAGATCAACGGCATGTTCCGGGGCGACTATGCGCGCAAGTCGACCCTGGCCGAATACGGCTTCCGCCTGCCGTCCTGCATCGACAACCGCCCGCTGAAGTTCGACGAATGGGACGCCATGCGGCCCCAGACGGTCCACGTCTCGGCCACCCCCGGCAAGTGGGAGCTGGACCGGACGGGCGGCGTCTTCGTCGAACAGGTCATCCGCCCCACCGGCCTGATCGACCCCCCGGTCGAGATCCGCCCGGTCTCGGGCCAGACCCGCAACCAGGTCGACGACGTCATCGACGAGGTCAAGGCCACCACCCGCGCCGGCTACCGCTCCCTGGTCACCGCCCTGACCAAGAAGATGGCCGAGGACCTGACGGAATACATGCACGAACAGGGCGTCCGCGTCCGCTACATGCACTCCGACGTCGACACGCTTGAGCGGATCGAGATCCTGCGCGACCTGCGGCTGGGGACCTTCGACTGTTTGATCGGCATCAACCTGCTGCGCGAGGGGCTCGACATCCCCGAATGCGGCCTGGTCGCCATCCTCGACGCGGACAAGGAGGGCTTCCTCCGCTCCGAGACCTCCCTGATCCAGACCATCGGCCGCGCCGCCCGCAACGTCGACGGCCGCGTCATCCTCTACGCCGACCGCATGACCGGCTCGATGGAGCGCGCCATCGCCGAGACCGACCGCCGGCGCGAGAAACAGGTCGAATACAACCTCGCCCACGGCATCACGCCCGAGAGCGTCAAGCGCGAGATCAAGGACATCCTCGACAGCCCCTATGAGTCCCGCGCGATGGACAAGCTGACCGCGCCGGGCGTCAAGGAGGAGGCCAAACCCTTCACCGGCTCCAACTTCCAGGCCGCCCTCAAGGACATGGAGGCGAAGATGCGCGAGGCCGCCTCCAACCTCGAGTTCGAAACCGCCGCCCGCCTTCGAGATGAAATCAAGAGGATGAAACTCTTGGACCTCGACTTCGCCAAGGACATGGTCGGCGGCGACTGACCCTCTCCTCCCTGTCGCGCTGCGACGGGGAGGGGGACCACGAAGTGGTGGAGGGGCTCTTCAATCCGGCGCGCCTTTAGCCCTCCGGCTTGACCGGAGGGTGATGGACCTGGAATTCGCCAACGAGGTCCTGACCGGGGAGGGGGAGACCGTCGACAAGTCCGCCCCGAAGAAGTGGCGCGCCGAGGCGGCGGCCGAGAAGGCGGAGGCGTTCAGGAAGGGGCGGGGGTAGGGGTGGACTCCACTCGCACCACGGGAGTCCTCCACGAGTCCCTCATTGCCGGTATAATGAGCGCTTTGCCATTGCGTGGAATCAGTGCGTGTGCAATGGAGTGAGGAACAGGAGGTGAACATGGCCGAGAAGCAGAGCTTTCCTCAAATTCCTTCGACCGTGTGGTGGGGCGTGCGCGCGCTCCTTCAGCGCTCGCCAAACTCGCCGATATCGGAGCGGACCCTTGGCGTGCAGCTCAATGTCCAGGAGGCCGCAGCCAAGCAGTACGTGGTGGAACTGCGCCGAGCTGGCATTCTTGATGAAGACGGAAAGGCCACGGAGCTCGGCCAGAGGTGGAGGCACGATGACACCTACGCCGATGCTGTCTCAGACATCCTCTCCCAGACTTATCCGGAGAGCCTCATCCAGATCGCGCCGCCAGGTGAGGCCGATCGCCAAAAGGTCATTTCGTGGTTCACACGAGAGGGGCTTGGAAGGGGCACTGCCGGCAATAAGGCCGCAACTTATCTGCTGATCAGCAGCGCGGAGCCAAATGCCTCGACGCCCAAGTCAGCTGGGGCTGGCACAGGCGCGCAGAGGAAGCCATCTTCCAAGGCGAGCACAGGGGATGTCCCGAAAAAAACTGTCTCGGAAAACGCACGGAGGGAAGCAAAAGTGCGGGCACCGTCACCTGATCAGATGCCGCTGAATGTCAACGTCCAGATTCATATCGGTGCGGACGCATCGTCAGATCAGATTGAGTCGATTTTCTCTGCGATGAGGCGGTATCTTTATGATGGTACCGCTACTTAAGCGGCTGCAGGCCCTACAAGAACATCTGCTCGAGGCTGGATTGGCTCGGTCAGTACTGGCTTTGCCAGCGCCGCGAATGCTGTCCTTGCCATCGCCCTCTTCTGAGGAAGCGGGATATTCGGGCCTTTATTCTCGAACTGTAACCGAGACAGAAATCGTTGAAGTGTCCAGAGATTTGTTTGCCTCAGGGCATCATTCTCTTGCGGTCCAAGAGGCGTTCAAGGCCGTTGAGAAGCTCGTCCAGTCACGTGCGTCCGCGCACTCTCAAAGCGGCACGGCTCTTATGGAAACTGTTTTTAGCGCGAATAGACCAAGACTTTACTGGTCAGAGAGACGTAGTCAGTCGCAGAAGGACGAGCAACGCGGCTATATGCACTTATATGCTGGCTCAATGTTAGGCATTCGGAACCCGGTTACCCACGAGTTCGGGTGGGTCGATGAAGGAGAGACAGCGCTAGAGTTGATCCTGTTCGCCCAGCACCTTCTTCGAAAGGCCAAGGTCGCGAGCGTTGCGACCGCCGGTGTGTCAATCGAGAAAGACCAATCGGCAGAGCGCGATTGACGCTAACCCATTGTCGTGGATCCATGAATTTTCTCAGGGAGCTACTACCATGCCTGTGTTCACTGTCCTTTCCCGCGTCGATGCCTACGTCGATTACACCTGCGAGGTCGAAGCCGACTCTGCTGAGGAAGCCGTTGATCTCGTCTATGAAGGCCACGTCAAAGTCGCTTGGAAGAACCAAGGCGTAACGGAGTTCGACGCGGTCCGCGTGTCAGCCATCGACGAGGACTGGAACGACATCGATGACTACACGCGCGGTAAGGGCTGAATAACCAACGTATGGCCACTCTGGCGTATGGTCGAAGACGACATCCCCTGGAGCAATCTAGGATTTGATGAAGAGGGCGCCGTCTATAGGGGCGCGACCCAGAATGCCCGGGTGCTGAGCGAGGGCTGGATCGCCGAAAACGGCTTCTGCCCGAGCTGTGGCGCGGCACCCCTGACGGCCTTTACAGCCAACTCTCCGGTGGCGGACTTTCATTGCGGCATGTGCACCGAGGAATACGAACTCAAGGCCACCAAGGGGCGGATCGACCGCAAGCTGGTCAACGGCGCCTACGGCGCGATGAAGGCGCGGCTGGCGGCGGCGAACAATCCCAGCCTGATGGTCATGGGGTATGACAAGGCGCGCACCCGCGTCACCGACCTGATCGTCGTCCCCGCCCACTTCTTCACCGAGGCGATCATCGAGCCGCGCAAGCCCCTGTCGATGACCGCGCGTCGCGCGGGCTGGCAAGGCTGCAACATTCTGATCGGCCAGGTGCCTCTGGCCGGGCGCATCTCCCTGATCCGCACCGGCCTGCATGTGCCCAAGGCGACGGTGCTGGACCAGTGGCGATCCACCCTGTTCCTGCGGGAGACGAAGCAGACCGCGCGCGGCTGGTTGCTTGCCGTCATGAACGCGGTCGAGGCCATCGGGCGGCCCGAGTTCACCCTCGACGACGTTTATGCCCACGAGGCGAGCCTGTCGGCCCTCTATCCCGACAACAATAACGTCCGCCCCAAGATCAGGCAGCAGCTTCAGGTGCTGCGGGATCGCGGCTGGCTGGCGTTCAACGGGCGCGGGGCGTATCGGCGGGTTTGATCTTCCGCTTTCGTCATTCCGGGCGGCGGGAGCGGAGCGACCAGAGACCCGGAACAGGGCGCCCTCCGATCGAGTCGGAGGGTGACGAGCGCGAGAGCGCGAAGCTGTCGCGCACATCGCTCGCTGACCCATCGCCTTCGCTTCGCTGCGGCGCCGCCCTGTTCCGGGTCTCCCCCCGGCTTTCGCCGGGGTCCGTCCGGAATGACGAAAGAGAGAGCGGGAAGAACCCCTCCGTCTCTTCGCTACGCTACGAGCCACCTCCCCACGCCTGCGGCGCAGGGAGGAGACAGCGTGCCGCCACCCCACGCCCAAACGCCGCCTTCCGACACTCCGCGCCCGAAATTCCCCAATCCGATCAACACCCGCCTCGCCGTTTCGCCCGATCATCCGGCCGCCCCTCGGCGCGGCCCTATAATGGCGGCCCCTGAAACCGGAGGCGTGGGCATGGCGGAAGAGGCGGCGAACACCGAAGTCGTGAGCACCGGGCGGCGCACGGCGCCGGTCGAGGTGTGGGCGGCGGTGCAGGCCGACTATCTGGCCGGGATGTCGGGGCCGGACTGTTGCCGGCGGCACGGGGTGACCCTGTCGGCCCTGCGCGACCGGGCGGCGCGGCAAGGCTGGCGGCGGGCGGACCAGCCCTGGACCCCGCCCGCGGCGCTCGATCCCCGCCGCCTGGATCCCTGGGACGAGGGGCGGCTGCTGGAGGAGCGGATCGGCGGCGACCTCGACCGGCTCGACTGGGCCGATCTGGGCCATGTCGCCGACGCCCGCATGATGCGGGCCGTGCTGCGCGGCGACGCCGCCGAGGCCCTGCGCTGGCACCGCGTCGCCGAAATCCTCGACGCCCGCGAGGCCGAGCTGCACCGCTGGGTCGAGGCCGAAGACGCCCTGCGCCTCGAACACGGCCCCCACCCCGCCGAACCCGACTCTCCCGACTCTCCCGACTCGGTTTTGGAAGCGGGGGATGATTGCGGATCAAATCCTCCCCCGCCGGGGGAGGGGAACCCCGAAGGGGTGGAGGGGGCCGAACACGCCCACGGTGCGCGCGCCTAGCCCCCTCCGTCTCCCCGCTGCGCGCCGAGCCGCCGCCCCCGATGGGGGAGGAATGATTGGTCAGTGATCCTTCGGCCGTTCCATCAGCTCGATCAGGACCCCGCCCATTTCCTTCGGATGCAGAAACACCACCGGCGTCCCGTGCGCCCCGATGCGGGGTTCGCCGGTGCCCAGAATGGTGACGCCCCTGGCGCGCATGTCGGCGACGGCGGCGTGGATGTCCTCGACCTCGAAACAGACGTGGTGCTGGCCGCCCCTGGGGTTCTTGGCGAGGAAGCCGACGATGGGGGATGTGTCGTCAAAGGGCTCGATCAGTTCGATCTGGGCCGTGGGGGTGTCGACGAAACAGACCTTCACCCCCTGGGCGGGCAGGTCGAAGGGCTCGCCGATCCGCGTGGCGCCGAGGACGTCGCGGTAGAGTTTAATGCTGTCGGCGATGGAGGGGGTGGCGACGCCGACGTGGTTCAGGTTTCCGATCATGCCGGTTCTTTCGCGGGGGCGGGCTGGGCGTAGCCGAGGCGCTGGTTCAGTTTCTCGATCAGGTCCACGGCCGTGTCGGCGATGGCCGAGCCGGGGGGATAGACGGCGGCGGCGCCCATCTCGATCAGGGGCTGGACGTCGCCGGGGGGGATCACGCCGCCGACCACGATCATGATGTCGGGACGGCCCAGACGCTCCAGCTCGGCCTTGAGCTCGGGCACCAGGGTCAGGTGGCCGGCGGCCAGCGACGAGGCGCCGACGGCGTGGACGTTCGAGGCCACCGCGTCGCGGGCGGCCTCGGCCGGGGTCTGGAACAGGCTGCCGGCGGTGACGTCGAAGCCGAGGTCGCCATAGCCGGTGGCGACGACCTTCTGGCCCCGGTCGTGGCCGTCCTGGCCCAGTTTGGCGATCAGGATGCGCGGCGGGCCGCCGTCGTTCTCGACGAAGGTGGCCACCATGTCGCGGGCTCGGGCGAAGCGGGGGTCACCTCCGGCCTCTTTCGCATAGACGCCCGAGACGGTCTGGACCGAGGCGACGTGGCGGCCGAAGGCGGCCTCCAGGGCGTCGGAGATTTCGCCCACCGTGGCATGGGCGCGGGCGGCGCGGACGGCGAGTTCCAGCAGGTTCTCGGTGCCGCGCGCCCCCTCGGTCAGGGCGTCGAGGGCGGCGGTGACGGCGGCTTCGTCCCTACGGCTGCGCAGGCGTTTCAGCTTGTCGATCTGGGCGGCCAGGACGGCGGCGTTGTCGACCTTCAGCATCGGGATGTCGTCGGGCGTGTCGTTGAGGTAGGCGTTGACGCCCACGACGGTCTGCTGGCCCGTGTCGATGCGGGCCTGGGTTCGGGCGGCGGAGGCCTCGATGCGGAGCTTGGGAATGCCGGCCTCGATGGCTTTCGCCATGCCGCCCAGGGCCTCGACCTCGGCCATGTGGGCGCGGGCCTTTTCGGCCAGCTCGTGGGTCAGGCGCTCGACATAGTAGGAGCCGCCCCAGGGGTCGATGACCCGGGTCAGGCCGGTCTCCTGCTGCAGCAGGATCTGGGTGTTGCGCGCGATGCGGGCCGAGAAGTCGGTCGGCAGGGCCAGGGCCTCGTCCAGGGCGTTGGTGTGCAGGGACTGGGTCTGGCCGCCCGCCGCCGCCATGGCCTCGACCATGGTGCGGGGCACGTTGTTGAATACATCCTGGGCCGCCAGGGACCAGCCAGAGGTCTGGCAGTGGGTGCGTAAGGACAGGGACTTGGGATCGGTCCCGCCCTCGCGCCGCACGGCCTCGGCCCACAGCAGGCGGCCGGCCCGCATCTTGGCCACCTCCATGAAGTAGTTCATGCCGATGGCCCAGAAGAAGCTGAGGCGCGGCGCGAAGGCGTCGATCGACATGCCCGCCGCCTTGCCCGCGCGCAGATATTCGACGCCGTCCGACAGGGTATAGGCCAGCTCGATGTCCGCCGAGGCCCCCGCCTCCTGCATGTGGTAGCCGGAGATGGAGATGGAGTTGAACTTCGGCGTCTCCTTCGCCGTCCACGCGAAGATGTCCGCGATGATCCGCATCGAGGGGGCGGGGGGGTAGATGTAGGTGTTGCGGACCATGAACTCCTTGAGGATGTCGTTCTGGATGGTCCCGGTCAGTTTCGCGTGGGGGACGCCCTGTTCCTCGGCCGCCACGACATAGAGGGCCAGGATCGGCAGGACGGCGCCGTTCATGGTCATCGACACCGACATCTGGTCCAGCGGGATGCCGTCGAACAGTGTCCGCATGTCGAGGATGGAATCGATGGCCACCCCCGCCATGCCGACGTCGCCCTTCACGCGCGGGTGGTCGGAATCGTAGCCGCGGTGGGTGGCGAGGTCGAAGGCGATGGAGAGGCCCTTCTGACCGGCGGCGAGGTTGCGGCGATAGAAGGCGTTGGATTCCTCGGCGGTGGAGAAGCCGGCGTACTGGCGGATGGTCCAGGGATTGCCCGCATACATGGTCGGATAGGGGCCGCGCACGAAGGGGGCGAAGCCGGGCAGGCCGTGGATGTGTTCGAGGCCCTCGATGTCGGCGGCGCCATAGGCCGGGGCGACGGTGATCTCCTCGGGCGTGGTCCAGGGCGCGCGGATTGGACCGTCGCCGGTGGGGGTCAGGTCGAGGGTGACCTTGGTGAAGTCGGGGCGGCTCATGCCGGATGCGCTCACTGGGCGGCCTCCTCGAAGGATGCGGCGGCGCGGACGGGGGAGAGGGGGGCGATTTTGCAGCGCGTGGCGGTCGGCGCGGTCGCGTCGGGCGCGGCCTCCACGGGCGCGGGTCGAACGTCGGGATCGACGTATTTCGTCACGCCGATGATCTGGTGGCGGCCGTCGGCGAAGGCGACGAGCCAGGCGGTGCGGGCGGCGGCGACGCGCGACTGGACGGCGCCGCCTTCGAGGGAGGCGATCAGGCCGCCTTCGCGGGCGATGCGTTGCGCCTCGTCCCAGCCGGCCCTGGCCAGATCGTGGGTGCGGCTGTCGAGGAACCAGGAGCCGGCGGCGGGATCGTCGACCCGGCCGAGGTTGGCCTCCTCCATGAGGACGATCTGGGTGTTGCGGGCCTGACGGCGGGCGAAGGTGTCGGGGCGGCCCGAGGCGCGGGTGAAGCCGTCCAGCACCACGACATCGGCCCCGCCCACGGCGCCGGCGAACCCGGCGGCGGTCAGGCGCAGCAGGTTGGGCCAGGGGTCGCGCGCGGCCAGCATGCGGCGCGACGAACGGGCCTCGATGACGGCGGGGGTTTCGTGGCCGTAGGCGCCGGAAATGGTCTTCCAGATCAGGCGCAGGGCGCGGACCTTGGCCAGGGCGTCGAAATAGGTCTGGTCCACCGACACGCCGAGGACGACGCCGGACAGGGCGCGCTCGACGGAGAGGCCCGCGTCGACGGCGGCGTCGATGCAGGCGATGGCCGAGGCGGCGGCGAAGCCCAGCTCCTGGGCGGCCGATCCGCCCGCCTCATGGACCACACGGCCGGAGGCGAGGAAGAGGCCGGCGTCGGGATAGGTGGCGGCGTGACGGGCGGCGCAGGCGGCGGCCTCGGCCAGATGGTCCGTCAACGGACGATCAGCGCCGCCGACTTCGGCCAAGGCGGAGATCGGGTCGAGGTGGAAGGCCAGTTTGGCGCGCGGCGATCCCTTGGCGACGGCGGCCAGGGCGTCGGCGGCGGCCGGGCCCTCGAGGCCCGCGTCGAAGGCCACGGCGGCCAGTTCCAGCGCCACGCCGTCGAGGGCGCGGGCCAGGGCGGCGGTGTCGGTCGCGACGCCGCCGGAGATCAGGACGGAGGCGGCGCCGCCCTCCAGATCGGTCAGGACGGCGGCGTTGACGGCCTCGGCCTCCTCGCCCTCGACCAGCGTGCGCAGGTCCCAGGCGCGGCCGTCGGCGTCCGACGGGCGGGGGGCGAAGATGGGGTCGACGCCGGTCGCATCGCCATAGAGGGGGCGGACGGTCAGGTGGTCCGCATCCAGATAGATCAGGGATTCGAGCGGCCGGTCCTTCAGCGCCTTCCGGGCGCTGTCCCGCCAGTCGAGGGGGGAGGGGAGGGGGAAGGTCATGCGTTCGTCATTCCGGGCGCAGCGCAGCGGAGACCCGGAACAAGGCGGCACCGCAGCGAAGCGAAGGCGATGGTGGACAAAGGTGCGTGCGCGACAGGTTCGCGCTCGCGCGCGCCGCCTTGTTCCGGGTCTGCGGGCCAGGAGGCCCTCCGCCCGGAATGACGAAAGGGAAGCATCACTCGAACTCCACCAGCACGTCGTCGGCGGCCACCGGGTCGCCGGCCTTGGCGCCGATGGATTTGACCACGGCGTCGCGTTCGGCCTTGAGGATGTTCTGCATCTTCATGGCCTCGATGATGGCGACGGTCTCGCCTTCCTTGACCTCCTGACCGGGCGTCACGGCGATGGCGACGACGAGGCCGGGCATGGGAGAGAGGATCAGTTTGGAGGTGTCGGCGGCCTGTTTCTCGGGCAGGCGGGCGAACAGTTCAGCCATGCGGGGCGTGAAGACGCGGACGCGGGCGCGGGTGGCCCGTGAGCGGATGTCGAAGCCGTCGGCGACGCGGCGGACCTCGGCGGTGAAGGGCACGTCGTCCAGCACGGCGCGGAACTGGGCGAGGCCCGGACGCCAGTCGATATCCGACAGGCGCAGGGTGCGGTCCTCGCCCGCCAGTTCGAGCGTCAGGGCCTCGTCGTCGTCATAGGACAGGCTGACCCCGACGGGCTCGCGGTCGATCAGGACGATCCAGTCAGTGCGGTCGGACGGATCGCTGGCCTGTTCGGAGACGATCTCGTGCATGGCCACCGAGGCGGCGACCAGGACGTCGCGTTGCAGCGGCCCGGCGGGGACGCCGTGGAAGCCGTCGGGGAACTCGTCCTTGATGTAGCTGGTGGAGAGGGCGCCTGAGCGGAACCGCTCCTGATCCATGACGGCGGCCAGGAAGGGGACGTTGTGGCCGAGGCCCGACAGGTGGGTGTCCTCCAGCGCGCGGGCCATGCCGTCCACGGCCGCGATCCGCGTCTCGCCCCAGGTGCAGAGCTTGGCGATCATGGGGTCGTAGAACATGGAGATCTCGTCGCCCTCGCGGACGCCGGTGTCGTTGCGGACGGTGTAGTCTCCCTGATCGCCTTCCTCGGGTTGTTCGTAGCGAACGAGGCGGCCGATGGAGGGCAGGAAGCCGCGATAGGGGTCTTCCGCATAGATGCGGCTCTCGATGGCCCAGCCGTTGATCTTCAGGTCGTCCTGCTTGAACGCCATCGTCTCGCCCGCCGCCGAGCGGATCATCTGTTCGACCAGATCGACGCCGGTGATCAACTCGGTCACCGGATGCTCGACCTGCAGCCGGGTGTTCATTTCCAGGAAGTAGAAGCTGCGGTCCTGACCGGCGACGAACTCGACCGTGCCGGCCGAGTCGTAACTTACAGCCCTTGCGAGGGCCACGGCCTGGTCGCCCATCTTCTTGCGCGTGGCCTCGTCCAGCAGGGGGGAGGGGGCCTCCTCGATGACCTTCTGGTTGCGGCGCTGGATCGAGCATTCGCGGTCGAACAGCGAAACGATGTTGCCGTGCTTGTCGCCCAGCACCTGGATCTCGATGTGGCGCGGATTGACGACGAATTTCTCGAGGAAGACCCGGTCGTCGCCGAAGGCGGTCAGGGCCTCGGCCTTCACCGCCGCGAAGCCTTCGGCCATGTCGGCGTCGGATTCCGCGACCCGGATGCCCTTGCCGCCGCCGCCGGCCGACGCCTTGATCATCACCGGATAGCCGATGCCGCGCGCGATCTCGACGGCCTGTTCCGGGGTGTCGATCAGGCCCATGTGGCCGGGCACGGTGGAGACGCCCGCCTCGGCGGCGAACTTCTTGGAGGTGATCTTGTCGCCCATGGCCTCGATGGCGTGGGGGTTGGGGCCGATGAAGGCGATGCCCTCGGCCTCCAGCCTGCGCGCGAAGACCGGGTTTTCCGACAGAAAGCCGAAGCCGGGGTGGACGGCCTCGGCGCCGGTTTGCCGGACGGCCTCCACGATCTTGTCCTGAAGCAGGTAGGACTGGGCGGCGGGCGACGGACCGATGTGGACGGTCTCGTCGGCCATCTCGTACGCCAGCGACCCGGTGTCGGCGTCGGAATGGACCAGCACCGTCCTGATGCCCATCCGGCGACAGGTCTTGATGATCCGAACGGCGATCTCGCCCCGGTTGGCGATGAGGATTTTGGAGAACATGGTCATTTCCCTGTCGCCTTGGCGACCGCATTAACGAGGCGCTCGGCGCGCAGGACCTCGTCCTGAACCGCGAGCACGATCTCTTCGGCATCGAATTTTGACACGGAGTGTGGAGCGAAGGCGGTGTCACGGATGAAGCCGATGCGTTCGTCTTCAGTCATCGTCCACCAAGGCAAGCTGCCCTCTTTGGCGTCCTGAAGGATGCAGGCGGCGACTTCGTCTCTGAAATCGACACCCCATTTCCCATCTTCGGCGTTCTGAGTCGGCCAATCTGCCGATAGGTCTTTCGCCAGACGGGTCATCCATCCGTTCAGAACGGCATGCCGTTCCAGCGGACGGGCGAATTTGGCGCGAAGTAGCAGGCCAAGCAGCAGGGTTCTACCGGACTTGCCGGAGAACGCCACATAACCGTCGGGCGAAAGTGAAATGCCGTTGGGTAGATCCGGCGCTTTCATCACAGCGGAATGTTGTCGTGCTTCTTCCAGGGATTGTCCTGGACCTTGTTCTTCAGCGTGCGCAGGGCCTTGATCAGGCGGCGTCGGGTGCCGTGGGGCATGATGACGTCGTCGATGAAGCCGAGTTTGGCGGCGACAAAGGGGTTGGCGAAGCGGTCCTTGTATTCGGCCTCGCGCGCCGCCAGGGCCTCCGGGTCGCCAGCCTCCTTGCGGAAGATGATCTCGACGGCCCCCTTGGCGCCCATGACGGCGATCTCGGCGGTGGGCCAGGCGTAGTTGACGTCGCCGCGCAGGTGTTTGGACGACATCACGTCATAGGCGCCGCCATAGGCCTTGCGCGTGATCAGGGTCAGTTTCGGCACGGTCGCCTCGGCATAGGCGAACAGCAGTTTGGCCCCGTGGGCGATGAGGGCACCGTACTCCTGCTTCGTCCCCGGCATGAAGCCCGGCACGTCGACCAGGGTCACGATGGGAATGCCGAAGGCGTCGCAGAAGCGGACGAAGCGGGCGGACTTTCGTGAGCTGTCGATGTCCAGCACGCCGGCCAGGACCTGGGGCTGGTTGGCGACGATCCCGACGGGCTGGCCGTCCAGCCGGCCGAAGCCGCAGATGATGTTCTTTGCGAAGTCGGCGCCGATCTCGAAGAAGTCGGCCTCGTCCACCGTCTTCAGGATCAGCTCCTTCATGTCATAGGGCTGGTTCGGATTGGCGGGGATCAGGGTGTCGAGGCTGGCCTCGTCCCGCTCCGGGTCGTCGTAGGAGTCGCGGACCGGCGGCTTCTCGCGGTTCGACAGCGGCAGGAAGCCGATCAGGCGGCGGACCTCCGACAGGGCCTCGATGTCGTTCTCGAAGGCGCCGTCGGCGACGCCCGACTTGCCGGCATGGACGCGGGCGCCGCCCAGGTCCTCGTGGCTGACGACCTCATTGGTCACCGTCTTCACCACGTCCGGGCCGGTGACGTACATGTAGGAGGTGTCCTTCACCATGAAGATGAAGTCGGTGATGGCGGGGGAATAGACGTCGCCGCCCGCGCAGGGGCCCATGATGACGCTGATCTGGGGGATGACGCCCGAGGCCAGGGTGTTCTGGAGGAAGATGTCGGCGTAGCCGCCGAGCGCCTCGACCCCCTCCTGGATGCGCGCGCCGCCGGCGTCGAACAGGCCGATGATCGGGGCGCCGTTGGTCAGGGCCATCTTCTGCAGCTTGACGATCTTGGCCGCGTGGGCGCCCGACAGGGAGCCGCCGAAGACGGTGAAGTCTTTCGAGAAGACATAGACCAGACGGCCGCCGATGGTGCCGCGTCCGGTGACCACGCCGTCGCCGGGGATGCGCTGTTTCTCCATGCCGAACTCGTGGGAGCGGTGCTCCACGAACATGTCGGTCTCTTCGAACGAGCCCTCGTCCAGCAGGACCTCGATCCGTTCGCGGGCGGTCAGCTTGCCCTTGGCGTGCTGGGCCGCGATGCGGGCCTCGCCGCCGCCGAGCCGGGCCGCGGCGCGACGCTGTTCCAGTTGTTCGAGAATCTGCTGCATGAAAATCCTACCGGCGAGTAGAAAATGGAATGGCGGAATGCGGGTGCGGGGTCAACTGGCGCGTGTCAGCGGGGCCTGAGCCCCTCGGCGAAACTGTCCCACAATCGCTCGGCGATTTCCTCGGGACTGAGCTTGCCGGACGGAGAATACCACTGGGCGATGGAGTTCATGGCGCCGGAGATGGCGAAGGTGGACATGCGGATGTCGGCGCTGCGCAAGGAGCCGTCGCGGACCCCCTCGCGCAGCAGGTCGCGAATGCGGGCATCCACCTTGCGCTTGACCGCTCGCAGCCGGTCGCGGACCTGTGGCGTCAGCTCGACATCCGGCACCCGATGCAGGCAGCGGCCGTGCACGGTGGTGGTGATTTCCACATATTTCTGAACGACTTGATGCAGGCGCTCGCGGCCTGTGACGCCGCTGACGGCGGTGTCCTCGACGGCGTCGGAATAGGCGTCCAGGGCGCGGCTGAAGCTGGCGCCCAGCAGTTCCTGCTTGCCGCCCACATGATAGTAGAGGGTCGGTTTGGAGACGCCCAGGCGCTCGGCGATGTCGTCGACCGAGGTGGCGCCGTAGCCGCGCTCCACGAAGCAGGCGGCGGCGGCGTCGAGAATGGCTTCACGCCGGGCCTCGGCGCCACGCGCGCGGGGGGCGGGCGCGGCGGACGGTGCGGACGGTTCAATCGAGGAACCACGGTCGGCGAAACTCTCCATCCGGGTAGAAAACCGCAGATCGGCGGCAAAGGCGAGTCCTGCCGAGCCGGGGCCGCTGTCGTCCGACCTTCCCGCGTCAGACGGTGAGGATCGTCGAGCCGACCGTCCGGCGCTGTTCCAGCGCGCGGTGCGCGTCGGCGGCCTGGCGGAGAGGGAAACGCTGGCCGATGGCGACCTTCACGTCGCCGGACACGAGGCGGTCGAAAAGCAGGCCGGCCAGGGTCATGCGTTCTTCCGGCGTCACGGCGTAGTCGAACAAGGTCGGCCGGGTGACGAACAGGGAGCCGGCCCTGGACAGCTCCAGGGGGCTGAACGGCGGGACCGGCCCGCTGGCGTTTCCATAGGAGACGAGCAGGCCACGCCGGGCGACCGAGGCGAGGGAGGCGGTCCAGGAGGCCGCGCCGACGCCGTCCAACGCTACTTCGACGCCCCGACCGTCGGTCACCTCGCGCACGGCGGCGGCCAGATGGTCGAAGGGGACGGACAGGGCGAGATGGGCGCCGTCGGCGCCGGCGCGCTCGGCCTTTTCGGGCGATCCGGCGTGGGCGATCACGCGGACGCCCATAGCCGCGAGCCATTGCACCAGGATGGAGCCGACGCCGCCCGCCGCGGCATGGACCAGCACGCTCCAGCCGGGCTGAATCCGGGCGCACTGTTCAATCAGAAAGGCGGCGGTCATGCCCTTCAGCAGGCTGGCGGCCGCGACGTCTTCGGAAACGCCGTCGGGCAGGGGAATGAGGAATTCGGCCGGGATGTCGCGCACGGTGGCGCAGGCGCCCAGGGGCCCGGTGGCGTAGCCGACACGATCGCCGACCCTGACCGTCGCAACGCCGTCGCCGACCGCCTCGACGACGCCTGCGGCTTCCGTGCCCATGCCGGAGGGCAGATCGACGGGATAGAGGCCGCTGCGGCGATAGACGTCAATGAAGTTCAGGCCGACGGCCCGATGTCGCACCCGCACCTGTCCAGCCGGAACCAGGCCGGGATCGAACGTCTCAAGTTCGATGACTTCGGGGCCGCCTGTGCGGCGAACGATCAGACGGGTTTCGGACATGGCGAGCTCCGGATCAGCAAGATCGGAGGTCGTCCTGCACGACGCCCGCGTCAAGGCGCCTCGATCGCGACGTTAACCACTATGGCGGAGCCGTCACAATAACCGCCTGAATTTGCGCATCTTTGATGGTGAGTATGGAACTGTCCACAGGACTTGTGGATTGATTTCACCGTCGCCCCGGAAGCGGGCGTATCATCCCGGGCCTGGCGCGGTCTGCGTCATAGGCCCGGCCGAGGATTTCCCCGATGTTCATCGCCGTCATCCGACCGGCGGTGGAGCCCCAAGGACCCGACGTCGTCGCCGTTCCCGGCTCGCCCGCCATAGCTTATGAAACACCGCGCGCCCTGCATGCGCGGTTGCTGGCCAATGCGGCGTTGCGGCGACGGCGCGGGCTGGAACGCCGGATGGCCGAGCGGAATGAGGACGCCGCCTACTGGTTCAGCGCCGCGCCGATGGCGGTGCGCAAGGCCTGTGAGCTGCGGCTCGCGGGTCCGGCGTTCGCGCCCCTGCCGTAGTTCCCCGATCAGGCTGCGAGCCCGGCGGCGTGGCGGCGTGCCTCGTGCGCCAGCAGCCAGGCTTTGCGCTCCATCCCGCCCGCATATCCGGTCAGGGCGCCGTTCGCGCCGATGACGCGATGGCAGGGCACGATCAGCGCCACCGGATTGGCCCCGTTCGCCAGCCCGACGGCGCGCATGGCGGAAGGGCGGCCGATGGCTTGGGCGAGACGGCCATAGGTCCAGGTCTGGCCTGCGGGAATGGTTCGGAGGGCCTGCCAGACCGAGCGCTGGAAGTCAGTGCCGGCGGTCTCGACCCGGAGGGCGTCCAGCGCGTTCGCATCGCCGTTGAAATAGGCGTCAAGAGACGCGGCGACACCGACAGGCGCTGCGCCCGCTGTCAGGGCGAAGCGGGGGTAACGTCGCCCCAAGAGCCGCAGCATCCGCGGCTCATAGTCGTGAAAATCCAGAGCCCGGACGGCGCCGTCCGCATCGGCCGCCAGCAGGATCTCGCCGATCGGGGAGGTCAGTCGCGACAGGGTGAGGTCGAACTGGGCTTCAAGCGGCCTGGTCATGGGGGATCTCCGGAATGTCGGCCAGGCGCACGCGGGCGGCCTGGAGATGAAGCAGGGCATAAGCGCGCCAGGGCCGCCAGGCTTCGGCGCGGTGAAGAAGGGTGTTCGGCAGGTCGCCTGCTATGGCGTCGCTCGCCGCAAGGTCAGCGGGGTGATCGAGGTCAATCCACTCGCCTGGCAGGCGCAACCCAGGCCTCCTAGCCACCAACGGCTTCAGCAAGGGGTCGCGCGACAGATCAGTGGCGATGGCGGCAGGATCGGCCGACAGGTCGAACACGCAGCGAACACGCGCCAATATGCGGGGCAGGGCGCGCAGGTCGTCGATGACCACTCGAACGTCCAGCGCATCGTCTTCGCGGAAGGCGACCGAGACCCGGCCCTCGGCGGCGTCGACTGCGCGCTCAAGCACGCGCGTCCAGCAGCCCTCCGCGACGTGGTCGCCACGCGCGGCCAGGGCTTGCATCATGGCGTGCCAGTCGTAGGGCGGTCGCCAAGGAAGACGCAGGCGCACGCCCGGTCCGGCGTCCCGTCGCGTGCTGTGACGACGCAGGTCTGACGGTGGGCGGTGATAGAGGGCCTGGAAGGTCTCGTTGAACCGGCGGACACTGCCGAAACCGGACGCCAGGGCGACCTCGGCCATGCCCAGATCGGTGTCGTGGATCAGGCTCTTGGCCAGCAGAACCCGACGGGTCTGGGCCACGCTGATCGGCGCCGCGCCGAGGTGGCGGCGGAAAAGCCGGCGCAACTGTCGTTCGCCCACGCCCAACCGGTTGGCCAGGGCGTCGACATCTCCGCCGGATCTGGACCCGGAGTCCAGGGCTCCGGCGTCGATCAGGGCCAAGGCGCGGCTGACCGTGTTGGAAGTTCCGCGCCAGGCGCCCATGTCCGGCGCCGTCTCAGGTCGGCACCGCAGGCAAGCCCGGAAGCCGGCGATCTCGGCCGCCGCCGCCGACGGATAGAAGACCATGTTCCGACGCAGCGGGGTGCGGGCCGGACAGACAGGACGACAGTAGATCCCCGTCGTCTTCACGGCGCCGAAGAAGCGGCCGTCGAACCGGGCGTCGCGGGTCAGGACCGCCCGGTAGCAGGCGTCCTGGTCCAGGTCGGGGATGTCGGGTTCGATCTCCATGCCGGCAACATGGGCGCGGGAGGCGCCCATGTCTCGCGGTTTTCGGACATCTGAGTGGGGTCAGGCGGACTGAGCTCGCGATCTGAGCGCCGCCTTGCCGCCGACGAGGCGGGTGAAGGCGGCGATCGTCTCCCAGGCGGCGGCGATGAAGGCGACGGCGACGATGATCATCAGCAGGTTGGCCAGGGTTCCCTCGCCATGGAACAGGGTCTGGGCGCGACGGGTGAAGTCGTCGAAGTCCGCCACGCTGATGCGATCGGCGAAGGGCGAAACGGTCCAGAGCCAGACGCAGGACCCCATGCGGACAAGACCAAGCGCCATATCGCCGGCCCCTGCCAGACGAACGGCCTCGGGTCGCCAGGCGCGGAACAGGCCGAACAGGATCCGGGCGACGGCGTAGGCGGTGACCGGCCAATAGATCAAGCTGAAGGTCGCGGCGGTCAGGGCCCCGTAGTCCACGCCGTCGACGACGCCGTCGACGATCTCGATATTGGTGGGCACGGCGGGCAGCAGGCCCGTCCACCACATCAGAAAGACGGTCCAGCAGACGGCGCTGGCGACGGCCCCAGCCATCGGAGACATCCGGCCGTCGGACAGATTCCACCCCACGGCGCGGCTCCAGCCTGCCGAGGCGTCGGCCGGCGCCTTGTCCAGCCCGTCCAGACCGCCCTTGTGCAGGTCGCGGGTCAGGCGCTCGGTGTCCAGGCTGATCTCGAACAGGCCCAGATCCTTGACCTTCCAGTCTCGCAGGAAGGCCGGCTTCTCCTTCTGCCGTTCGATGATGAAGGCGGCGATCGTGGCGAAGCCGACCAGGGTGACGGCGCTGGAGAAGACATCGGCGAAGGCCTGGCCTATGGCCTGTCCCGCCAGGATGTCGCCGGTCAGGACCCGTGCGGCCAGGCCGATAAGGGTCAGAACCACCAGGGCGGCGAGGCCGACCTTCAGGCCGAACTTCCACCAGGGATAGAGCTCGGGTCCGACGACATGTTGCGGGCCTGAGCCGTAGCGGGCCGCCACAGCCAAGGGGTGGCCGATCTCGCGCAGCACGGCCTCCTGCTCATCGTCGGTCAGAGGTCGGCCGAGGTCGTTTTCCCGGGCCTCCATGCGGTCGGCGATGGCGTCGGCGAGTTCGGCGATGATGTCGTCGCGCTGGCTGCGAGGCAGCTGGGCGGCGACGGCTTTCAGATAGCGTTCGGTCAGGGTCATGACGGATCCCTCCTCCAGGTCCGTGAGATCAGAGAATCTTGTCGAGCGAGGCGTTGATGGCTCGCCATTCATCGGTCAGGGCGGTCAGCACCCGGTCGCCGGTCGGTGACAGGCGGTAGAAGCGCTTCTTGCGCTTTTCCTCCTCGCGCCATTCGCTGGTCAGCAGCCCCTGGCTCTCCAGCCGGCGGAGCAGGGGATAGAGGGTGGATTCCTCTATCTCGAGCCCGTCCTCGGCCAGGGCCTGACGCAGGGTGTAGCCGTAGCGTTCGTCCCTGAGCCGGGCGAGAACCGCCAGGACCAGGGAGCCGCGCCGGAGCTCCAGTCGCATGGATTCAAAGAGTTCGACGTCGTCGGCCATCTGAGCCTGTTCTTCACATAGTGTGTGACATACAGTGTATGACGCATACTGTATGACGCTGTCAACGCCTCGGCTCGGTTCGTAATGTTAGGAGGACGATCGGAATCGAAGACGCCCCGCCTGCAAGCAGAGCGGGGCGTCCCGTCGGAGAATCTGGCGAGCGAGGTCCGACACTCCCGCTCGACATCCGGCCAGATTGTGGGGGGCCGACCGGACAACCCCTATTAGGCGAATACCGCGAAGCTTCTCAACCTAAGGAAAACCTTAGGCAGGAAAGGGTCATAGAGGTTCGATCTGACGGTACAGCAGGCCGCGAGCCACCGCCTCAGGCAGGCTGCGGGCGCCCAGCTTGCGGCGCGCGTTGCGCAGGTGGAGCTCGACCGTGGCTTCGGACAGGCCTAGCTGGTGCGCCGCAGCGGCCATCCGCTCGCCGCGTGCGATGATCTGCAGACAATCTCTCTCGCGGCCTGTCAGCGGCGTGATCGCGTCCCGTCGCCGCATCAGTTCGCCCGACGTCTGGGCGTGGAAGCGGTGCGCCAGCGCCACCAGACGCTGTCCCTCCACGTCGAGCAGATCGCAAACCTGAGGATAGGACAGGGGGGAGGCGGCGATCAGACCTGCGATCGGGCATCCCGCAAGTGGGGGGAGAGGAAAGAGGACGCCGCTCCTCAATCCCATTGTCCGCATCTCCGCCAGGATTTCCGACTCCACCTCCATCGCCTCGATGTCGAACGGCATGGGTTCCAGACGGCCGGCGCGAAGGGCGCGCAGCAGCGGGTCGAAGGCGAGGCAGCCATGGTTGAAATGCCGCTCGATAAGGTCGCGGCTCATGGTCGACATCGCCAGGTCGGCGCACAGGCTCGGCTTTTGGGAGGCGTCCACCTCGGCCAGACCATAAGTCAGCTGAACAAGGCCGTGGCAGGAGAAGTTCTCGACCATGCGGGACCAGCGGGTTGCAGGATCGTCGGCGGTGGCAGAGCCAGGAACGCCGTCTGAATGCAAACCGATACGCGAAGCCAATGCCACGTTCATAACCTTACATTGTCCTGAGTGCGGACGTTGATCAAGCGGCGTGCGCGCCGCCGGTCGGGCGTTTTCTTTTTCGCCTGAGCCGCTAAACCCGTCCCGTGATGCTCGGGGAGGGCAGGATGCGGAAGTTCAAGGGCGCGGTCAGCGCCGGGTTGTGCCTGGCCCTCGCCGTATCGGCAGGCTCAGCCGGAGCGCAGACGACGTCGTCGTCGGCTGTTCCGTCGTCCACCGTTTCGCCCCTGGTGGCCGGAGCGTCCTATGATCCTGGCGTCCCCACCGTGGCGTCGGTCCTGGGCCATGACAGCGGCGCGAAGATCACCTCTGCAGCCGACCTGATCCGGTATTTCGACGCTCTGAGAGCCTATGCGCCGGACCGTGTCGCCATCGGCCCGTCGGCGACGACGCATGAGGGCCGACCGGTGATCTGGGCGGCGATCGGTTCGCCGCGCAATATCGCCCGCCTGGACCAGATCCGGGCGACGTCGCGCGCCCTGGCCGATCCGCGCCGAACGACCCGCGCCCAGGCCGACGCCCTGATCGCCGATCAGCCGGTCATCGTCTGGATCGCCAATTCGGTGCATGGCGACGAGATCAGCGCAGCCGACGCCTCTCTGGCCACGGCCTATCATCTTCTGGCGTCTCGGGATCCGGCGGTTCAAGAGTGGCTGGCCAATACTGTCGTGCTTGTCGTTCCTTCACAGAACCCCGACGGACGAGAACGGTTCCTGCAAAGCTTCAATGCAGGGTTCGGCACCCAGCCCAACCCGGACCCGCTGTCGGCCGAGCGGGACCAGCCCTGGCCGGGGGGGCGGTACAACCACGACCTGTTCGATCTGAACCGCGACTGGTTCATCCAGACCCAGCCCGAGACGCGAGGGCATGCCGCCCTGATCCGCGAGTGGCGGCCGCAGGTGGTCGTCGACGCCCACGAGATGGGCACGGATGAGAGCTTCTTCTTCCCGCCAGAGGCCCAACCTCTGAACCCCTGGATCGCGCCCTCGACGCTGGAGAGCCGCGAGATTTTCGGCCGCAACACGGCGCGTTGGTTCGATCGGGCCGGGCAGGACTACTTCAACCGCCAGGTCTTCGACGCCTTCTATCCCGGATACGGCGACGGCTGGCCCGGTTATCTAGGCGCCGTGTCGATGACCTATGAGCAGGGATCGGCGCGGGGGCTGGCGGCGCGGCGGGCGTCGGGCGAAATCCTGACCTATCGCGATACCGTACGGAACCACACCCTGGCGGCGCTGGCGACGATCGAGACGGCCTCGGCGAACCGTGGCCGGCTGCTGAACGCCTTCTACGCCTATCACGCCGACGGGGTGGCGGGACGCGGCGCCTATGTGCTGAGCGCGCCGGCGTGGGATTCCGGCGCAGCGGACCGGCTGGCGCGATTGCTGGTGTCGTCGGGCGTCGAGGTCGGCCGAGCCGAGGCCGGGTTCACCGCTTGCGGCAAGACCTATCCCGCCGGATCCCATATCGTGAACCTGGCTCAGCCGCAGCGGCGAATGGCCGAGGTGCTTCTGGCCCAGGACGTTGCGGTGCCGGCCGATTTCTTGGCCGAACAGGAGCGCCGCCGCGCGCGCGGCCTGCCGGACGAAATCTATGACGTCACGGCCTGGTCCCTGCCGCTGCTGGCCAATGTGCCGTCCGACAAGTGCACCGCCGCCCCCACAGTGGCCGTCGCCGCCGTGGCGGCGGATGAGGCCCCGCGCGGATCTGTGATCCAGGCGGATGCGGCCTGGGGCTATCTGGTCGCGCCGGGTGGATCGGGTACGGCGCTGATGACCCACGCCCTGCGCGCGGGGATTTCGCTGCGGTCGATGGACAAGCCCTTCACCCACGCCGAACGTCGCTGGCCGTCGGGGACGCTGATCATTCCCCGCGCGGGCAACGGCGCGGACCTGACGGCCCGGATTCAGGCGCTCGCCGCCGAGACGGGCGCCCAGGTGGTGGGCGCCGCAGAAAGCTGGGTGTCGGACGGACCGAGCTTCGGCTCGGGCGAGGCCGTGGCGCTCAAGGCGCCGAAGGTGGCGCTGGCCTGGGACGCGCCGACCAATCCGACGGCGGTGGGCGCGACGCGGTATGTGCTGGAGCGGCAGCTGGGCTATCCGGTGACGGTGGTGCGGACCTCGAACCTGGGGCGCGCCGACCTGTCCCGGTTCGACGTGATCGTCCTGCCGTCGACCTATGGTGACTACAAGGGAACGCTGGGCGCCGGCGGCGTCGCGCATCTGAAAGCATGGGTCGAGGAGGGCGGCGTCCTGATCGGCCTGGGATCGGCGACGCGGATGCTGACCGATCCGTCCAACGGCTTCCTGGCCTCGCGGCGGCAACAGGCGGTCGGCGGAGCCGAGGGCGGTGACGGCAAGCTGATCGAGAGTCTGGCCGATTATGACCGGTTCATTCACGCCGGAGATCGGTCTCCGGATTCTGTCGCGGGCGTGTTGGGGCGGGTCGAGGTCGATCCTGAGCACTGGCTGTCGGCCGGCGTCGCGCCGACCCTGAATGTGCAGGTTCAAGGAGCGGACATCTATTCGCCCCTTACTCGGGACGAAGGAACGAACGTCGCCCGCTTCCCGGCCGAGGATCAACTGCTGGCCTCAGGCCAGTTGTGGGCCGAGAATCGCAAGCAACTGGCGTTCAAGCCGGCGATCATGGCGTCGTCTGAGGGGGCGGGCTGGATCATCGCCTTCGTGCAGGATCCGACCTTCCGAGGCTATATGACCGGGATGGAGACCATCTTCGCCAACGCCGTTTTCCGCGGACCGGCGCACGCGCGGCGCTGAGCCGCGAGGTCAGGAGGCCGGTGCGCCGCCTTTTGCCGGCATCATCGACCGGCAATAGGCGCGATGAGCGGCGAAGACCTCGGGTTTCTTTTCGCGCATCTCGGCGAAGAAGGCTTCGGCCCGCTCGGCGTCGATACGATCGACCTGTTCAGGCGTGCGCCCCGCCAGAGGGCCGGAGTGAGCCATGACCATGCCCCAGGCCAGGATTTCGTCAGTGGTTTCGGACCATTGACGCGCGCCCTCGGCCGTCGGTGTATCCGCGTCGGGCCGCGCCGCGTCGGCGACCCCCGCAGAGACGGCGCAGGCCAGGGCCTGATGGTAGAGGGTATAGGGTTCGGGCATGGCGTCCTGCCCGGCAGCCGCAGCCCATAGCGATATGGCGAGAGAAATCATTGCGTCTTCCTCGGTTCGAGGCAGTTCATCGGAAAGCGCAGGCTCAGGCTACTGACGAGGGCTGACTCCATGGGTTCAGGGGGGCGGCGGCGCCGGCTCTGCAGGGGCGATCCGGGGACGCGGGTCAGTGAACCGCTCCGGCAGGCGCCATCGCGCGGCAGAATTCCCGATGGGCGATGAAGGCGGCCGGGCGTGAGCGCCGCATCTGGCGCATGAACAACTGTGCCTTGTCGATGTCCTCGTGATCGATCTGGGCCGGGCTGCGACCGGCCCGTTCACCAAACTGGCGCAGCACCATGCCCCAGGCCAGCAGGCTGGAATCCATCGCCGGCCGCGACGCGGCCTCGGACGGCCGCACGTCGAGGGTCTCCCGCTCCAGCATCAGCGAGGCGGTGCAGGCCACGGCCTGATGATAGAGGGTCTGGGGTTCGATCGGCGGTTCGGACGAGGTCAGGAAAAGGGCGGCGAGGGCGATCGGGACCATGAGAGCTTCCTTTCCTTTCTCCTGCCCGAACCTCTATCTTGGCGCTGCTGACGAGGTCTGACGGGCCGCCGCATCATTCGCCATGCCGCCAAGGGAGTTTCCGTGCGTTTCGACGAACGCTTCATCGAAGAGCTGAAGGCGCGCCTTCGGCCGTCCGATGTGATCGGACGGACGGTGAAGTTGAAGCGTCAGGGGCGGGAATTCGCCGGCCTGTCTCCCTTTTCGAAGGAGAAGTCACCGTCGTTTTTCGTCAACGACGACAAGGGCTTCTTTCACGACTTCAGCTCCGGAAAGCACGGCGACATCATCTCGTTCCTGCAGGAGACGGAGCGGCTTAGCTTCGTCGAGGCGGTGACGCGGCTGGCGGCAGAGGCGGGGATGACGCTTCCGGCCGAGGACCCGCAGGCGGCCGAGCGGGAGCAGAAACGGCAGGGCCTGGCCGACTGGATGGATCTGGCCCAGAAATGGTTCGCCGCCAATCTGCGCCGCTCGGTCGGCAAGGCGGCGCGCGAATACCTGGAGCGGCGCGGCCTGCCCGAGGCGCAGTGGGAGCGGTTCGGCCTCGGCTATGCGCCCAACGACCGCGAGGGACTGAAACAGGCCCTGGTGCAGCGCGGGGCCAAGCCGGGCGACCTGGTCGAGGCGGGGATGCTGATCAGTCCCGAGGGCGGCGGCCAGCCCTATGACCGGTTCCGCGACCGACTGATGTTCCCGATCCTGGATGCGCGCGGACGGATCGTCAGCTTCGGCGGCCGGGCCATGAACCCCGACGACCGGGCCAAATACCTGAATGGGCCGGAAAGCCCGCTGTTTCACAAGGGGGCGACGCTCTACGGCCTGCCTGAGGCGCGGCGGATCCTGGGCGCGGAGCAGAAGGGCGGCCAGTCGATCGTGGTGGTCGAAGGCTATATGGACGTCATCGCCTGTCAGAGGGCTGGCATTCCAGCCGTGGCGCCGATGGGCACGGCCCTGACCGAGGAGCAGATGGCCCTGCTGTGGCGCGTCTCTTCGGAGCCCGTCCTGTGTTTCGACGGAGACGGGGCGGGGCAGAGGGCGGCGTATCGGGCCATTGAGCGGGCCCTGCCGTTGTTGAAGCCGGGCAAGTCCTTCCGCTTCGCCCTGTTGGAAGGCGGGCAGGACCCCGACGACATCCTGCGCGACCGGGGGGCGCCTGCGCTGAGGAACGCCCTGGCGGAAACCCGCCCCTTCGCCGAGGTCTTGTTCCGACGCGAGGCCGAGGCCGAGCCGCTGGACACGCCCGAGCGTCGCGCCGGGCTGAAAGGACGACTGCGGCAGGCGGCGGCGGCGGTCGGCGACAAGGATCTGGCCGAACAGTATCGACGTGATCTGTTCGACCGGTTCGACGCCCTGTTTCCCGCCCGTTCGCAGCCCACCCGGTCTCACCAGGCTTCCGGCGGCGGACGCTGGCGACCCGGCCCGCCGCCCAAGCTGGGCCAGACAACGGAAGGCGCCCAGGCGATGCAGGCGCTGACACGGGCGATCGAGCCGGTCGCCGCCGCCCTGGCTCATGGGGCCGTCGATGATCCTGAACGGATGGACGATCATCTCGAGGAAATCGCCGCGCATGGTTTCGGCGACGCCGCACTGGACGGCCTGGCGCAGGAACTGGTGCGCCTGAGGTTCTCCGGCCAGTCCCTTGACAGCGCCGCCCTGCGTCGCCATCTGGCGGCTTCCGGTCACGATGGCTTGATGCGTGAGGTCGAGAAGGCGGCGGCGAAGTCCGGCGCGCCTTTCCTGGCCGCGAATGCGCCCCTCGCCGAGTCGCGTGTCAGGTGGTCCCAGGCGTTTGACGCCCAGATGCGCATCGCGGGTCTGGAGCAGGCGCTGGACGCAGCCAAGTCGGCCGCCGATCAGGCGTTCGACGCCTCCGCCTTCGCTCGATTGAAGGCGGAGCGCGACGCTTTGCGACGGGCCGTCCGAACCGGGACGATTTGGGATGTTTCGACGGAAGTTTCGGGCGGTTCGTGACGAATTCGCGGCCGATGCGTTCTGTTTTGGAACGAATGTTGCAATTTTGCCGAGCGGGCGGACGGGCCCGGGCGGACGGAGACCAGACTGAATGAGCGCGCAGACCGAGACCCAGGAACCCGAAGTCCAATCCGACGGCCCCCTGCTCGACCTGACCGACGCCGGCGTCAAACGGTTCATCAAACAGGCCAAGACGCGCGGCTATGTCACGATGGAGGAACTGAACAAGGTTCTGCCGTCGGAAGAGGTGACCCCGGATCAGATCGAAGACACCCTGGCGATGCTGTCTGAGATGGGTGTCAACGTCGTCGAAGCCGAGGAAGACGCTCAGGAAAGTCAGGGCGGCGAGGTCGCCGAGCGCGCAGAAACGGCGGTTTCTGAGGAGAACGCCAAGCCGGCTTATGATCGCACCGATGACCCCGTGAGGATGTATCTCAGGGAGATGGGGAGCGTCGAATTGCTGTCTCGCGAGGGCGAGATCGCGATTGCGAAGCGGATCGAGGCCGGGCGGGATGCGATGATCTCGGGGCTGTGCGAGAGCGCGCTGACGTTCGAGGCCATCATGGTGTGGCGCGACGAGCTGGCGAACAACCGCATCCTGCTGCGCGAGGTCATCGACCTGGACGCCACCTACGGCGTGATCAACCCGTCGTCCCTGCCGCACAACCAGCCCCAGCCGCCGATCCCCGGCCAGCCCGCCCCTCCGGCGGAAGCCAAGGAAAACGAAGGGGAAAATCCCGAGTCCGAGGATGAGGACGAGGACTTCGATGACGGCGGCGGCATGTCGATCTCGGCGCTGGAAGCCGAGCTGCGTGACGGGGTCATGGAGACGCTGGACGCCATCGCCGCCGACTTCGACGCCTTCCGCAAGCTGCAGGAGAAGCTGGTCGAGCACCGGCTGAAGGGCGAAGACCTGCCGGCCAAGGACCGCAAGGCCTATGAGGCGCTATCGACCGGCATTTCCGACCGGCTGAAGACGGTCAAGCTGAACAACAACCGCATCGAGGCCCTGGTCGAACAGCTGTACGCGATCAACAAGCGGCTGATCGGGCTGGAAGGCCGGCTGCTGCGCCTGGCCGACAGTTACGGCATCTCGCGCCCCGAGTTCCTGAAAGCCTATTTCGGTCAGGAGCTTAACCCGGGCTGGGCGGCGCAGGTCAAGGACATGGGCGTGCGCTGGACCAAGTTCAGCGACAACGAGGCCGCCCAGATCGGCAAGATCCGCACCGACATCGCCGCCGTGGCCACCGAGGCCGGCCTGCCGATCGACGACTATCGCCGCATCGTCCAGACGGTGCAGAAGGGCGAGCGCGAGGCCCGTCAGGCCAAGAAGGAAATGGTCGAGGCCAACCTGCGCCTGGTCATCTCCATCGCCAAGAAATACACCAATCGCGGCCTGCAATTCCTTGATCTTATTCAGGAAGGCAACATCGGCCTGATGAAGGCGGTCGACAAGTTCGAGTACCGTCGCGGCTACAAGTTCTCGACCTACGCCACCTGGTGGATCCGTCAGGCCATCACCCGCTCGATCGCCGACCAGGCGCGGACCATCCGCATTCCGGTGCATATGATCGAGACGATCAACAAGATCGTCCGCACCAGCCGCCAGATGCTGCATGAAATCGGCCGCGAGCCGACGCCGGAGGAGCTGGCCGAGAAGCTGGCCATGCCGCTGGAAAAAGTGCGCAAGGTGTTGAAAATCGCCAAGGAACCGATCTCGCTCGAAACCCCGATCGGGGACGAGGAGGACTCGCACCTGGGCGACTTCATCGAAGACAAGAACGCCATCCTGCCGATCGACGCGGCCATCCAGAGCAATCTTCGTGAAACAACGACGCGGGTTCTGGCGTCGCTGACGCCGCGCGAGGAGCGGGTTCTGCGCATGCGCTTCGGCATCGGCATGAACACCGACCACACCCTGGAAGAGGTCGGGCAACAGTTCAGCGTGACCCGCGAACGCATTCGCCAGATCGAGGCCAAGGCCCTGAGAAAGCTGAAACATCCGAGCCGGAGCCGGAAGCTGCGCAGCTTCCTGGACAGCTAGAACCCCTCCACCGCGAAGACGCGGTCCCCCTCCCCCTCGCCAAGCGGCGACGGGGAGGAGACGGCAAGGGCCGCTCCGGAAACGGGGCGGCCCTTTTTCTTCGCCCCTCTCCCCTTGTGGGAGAGGACTTGAGGCTCGCAGAGCGCAGCGATGCGCCAGCCGAAAGGGTGAGGGGGACAGCGTGCCCGCCGACCCGCCGCCGCGCCCCTCACCCGACCGCGCCAGGACGACGGCTGCGCCGCCGTGCGCGGTCTCCCTCTCCCAACCGGGAGAGGGGTTTTTTGGCGTTTGTCCCGCCTGGATTTGTACCCGGGGAGTCCCGGGTTGCACCGGGACCGGGGCGGTGCAGGCGGGGACGAAGGGAGGCGAGGCGGGACAGATTCTGGGTCGAACGGTCCCCGGCGTCGCCCCTGCGACCGATCCTGGCGCAGGCGTAGGTTAGGGTGGCGGAATGGAAGAGGTCCGCACGCGTCGCAATTTTCCGGCCGAGACCTGGGCGGTGGTCCGGGACGCCTATCTGGGCGGAGAGACCGCCGAGTCGATCTCGCGCCGGCTGAAGATGTCGATCAACACGATCCGCAAACGCGCCACCCGGTGCGGCTGGACGCACAAGGCGCACGCGGCGGCCCTGGCGCGGATGGACGCCGAGACCGGCGCGCGCGCGGCCGACACCTCCGAGCCGGCGGCGGCGCTGGACCGGACCACGCGATACGCCGCCCTGTTGCTGACCGAGGGCCGGGCCGCCGAGGCGCAGGGGCTGATCCGGGCGGCGGAGGGTCTCAGGCGGCTGACGCAGCCGACGGCCGGGCCGGGGCGGCGGGCGCTGACGCCGCAGGAGATGGAGGCGGAGGCCCAGGCCCGTCAGGCCGAGGCGGCGGCGACCCATGCGCGGGTGGCCGAGCGGCTGAACCGGCTGGTCGAACATCTGGCGCATGAGCTGCTGGCCCAGCGGCCCCAGGGCGTGCCCGCCCTGTACGCCCCCTTCGTCTATGCGTTCCGGGCCCGGCATTTCGGACCGCAGGTCGAGGCCGCCGACCACGCCCACGCCGCGGCCATGGGCTGGCCGCTGGACCACTGGGACGCCGAAGGCCGGCTGAAGGCCGGGATCGCCCACGGCCCCTCCGGCCACGCTCCGGCCAGCACGACGGCGCCGTCAGAAGCGGCGGGGCTGGAACATTGCTGCGCCTGGACCGAACGGATGGAGGCCGAGGCGCGGGAGGGGCGGCAGCCGGATTACGGCATGGCGAGGGAGGCGGGGTCGGTTCCCTCGCCGATGTCGTGAATATCCTTCTCCCCCGGGGGAGAAGGTGGCTCGCGGAGCGAGACGGATGAGGGGGGCGGGCTGATCTCATCACGGACTTCGGACGCCGAGCCGGATGACAGAGCCCCCTCATCCGAGCGGCTCCGCCGCCCACCTTCTCCCCCGAGGGGAGAAGGGGCGTGAGCGCACGATTATCGTCCGGCGGCCGCGCGTTCCTGATTGAGGGCGAAGAGGTGCTCGAGCACCTCGTCATCTGTGAGGTCGGCGGGCCAGCCGTTAGAGGCGGCGGGGCCGGAGCATTGCTGCGCCTGGACCGAACGGATGGAGGCCGAGGCGCGGGAGGGGCGGCAGCCGGATTACGGCATGGCGTGGGAGGAGGGGTCGGTTCCCTCGCCGATGTCGTGAATATCCTTCTCCCCCGAGGGGAGAAGGTGGCTCGCGGAGCGAGACGGATGAGGGGGCGGGCTGATCTTATCACGGACTTCGGACGTCGAGCCGGATGACAGAGCCCCCTCATCCGAGCGGCTCCGCCGCCCACCTTCTCCCCCGCGGGGAGAAGGGGCGTGAGCGCGAGAACATAGGGGCCGAGGGGGTGCTGACGCCGGAACTTCAGAGTTCAGACCTGACGTGACCCCCTGAAACTCCTCCAGGAATAGCTAGAGTCCGCCCCTCGAAAGGACGGACAGAATGAAGCGGTCACGGTTCACGGAAGAGCAGATCATCGGGATCCTGCGGGAGCAGGAGGCCGG
>NZ_JBMSDX010000011.1:0-133342 GCF_049445955.1 Brevundimonas sp. VNH65
AGATCGGCCGGTCAGCTGCGCTGGTTGGGGGCTGCGCTGACCGGCCTCTTGCCAACCCCAACAACCCCAGTTCAGATCAACCCAGGACTCTCGTTATGGCTGGATGAGAAACGGGGGTCACGTCAGTAGCTGAGGACAATCTTGCGATAGACCGTGGCACCACGCCGAGGACCTGCTAAGGATGACTCGTTCTCACTAGGCGTGCTAGCACATCGATTAGCACAAAGCGAGAAAAACGACTTAAATTACAGTGCTTCGATTGGACTCAAAATCCGGTTCCGCAAGGAGTGTCGGTTCGAGCCCGACCGCCCGCACCACCTTCGCGTGAGGTCAACCGTCTGGAAAGCGACTGACCTTCCGGCGTGGTCGGAAATCAGATTCGCAGAGTAGGGTCTGGCCCCGTGCTGAGCTAGGCGTGCCGGCTGAAGCGACGTCGGGGCCGTGGATGTGCGACGTAGACTGTGACCCCGCCGCGCGCCGTGACCCTCAATAAGCGGGCGGCTGCTTCGGCCCGGACAGGCTGTTCGGCAGTTCGGGCAGGCCCTGCATCTGGCGCAGCATCTCGCGCGTTTCCGCCGTGTTGGCCGCAGAATTGCGCGGGCCGCGGCACACGCGCACGGGGAAGCGCGAGCCGGTCACCGGCTCCATCCGGCAGACGCGGTCAGGCCCGGTCTCTTCCTGAGCGGGCGCGGTGCGCAGGTTGTCGCCGGCGCGGACGTTCGGCACCGACACCCGTTCGGTGGCTTGGGTCGCGGTGTTCTGCGTGCCGGGCAGGGCGGTCTGGATCAGGGCGGCGGCGATAAGGGCGGACAACATGGCGACGCTCCGGTCAATGAACACGGATCGACTATCACGGACGCGAGGCGCGCCTGTCAAATCCACATTCCACAGGCGGGAACGACGCGACCCGGCGGCTCGTTGACCTGGGGTCCGGCAGGGAGCAAAGGGCGGCGATGAAACTGCGTGTCCGTTCCGAGCTGCTCTATCGCTTCGATCCTCCCACGGACGCCATCTTCCTGATCCAGGCCGCGCGGTGGCCCGGCCAGAACGTGCTCGAGGAGCAACTGACCGTTTCGCCCGGCGTGGCGTTCCACGAGGACGTCGATCCCGACTTCGGCGCCCGCACCCTGCGCGGTCATCTGGAGGGCGAGGTGGCGGTCGTCTACGAGGCGGTGGTGGACAATGGCGTTCTGCTGGGCCTGCCGCCCGGCGTCAGTCAGCATGACTGGAACGACCTGCCGCCCGAGGTCCTGATCTATACGCGCCCCAGCCGCTACTGCCCGTCGGATCAGTTCGGCCGCTTCGTGCAGCGGACCTTCGGCGACACGTCGGGCGGCGCGCGCATTCTGGCGATCCTGGACTGGATCCATTCCAACATCGACTACGAGCCCGGTGTGTCAGACTCAGAGACCACGGCGGCCCGGACCTTCATCGACCGGGCGGGCGTTTGCCGCGATTTCACCCACCTGGGGATCACCCTGTGTCGCGCGTCCGGCATTCCGGCGCGCGCGGTCAGCGCCTATGCGCATGAATTGGTCCCGCCAGACTTCCATGCCGTGTTCGAGGTCTGGCTCGATGAAGGGTGGTGGCTGGTCGATCCGACCCGGTTGGCGCCGATCGAGGGTCTGGTCCGCATCGCCAGCGGCCGAGACGCCGCCGACATCGCCTTCCTGACCACCCAGGGGTCCTGCCAGATGGTGCGCCAGTCGGTGACGGTCGTCCCGGCCTGATCGCCGATTTCAGTTCGCCGTCTGCCGCGCGCGCCAGGCTTCGATGAAGTCGAGATCACGCAGCACCCGGTTGCGCGGGTCGATCAGGATGTGGGCGCCGCGCGGCGCGTCGAACGCGCCCCTTCCGCCCGCCATGTCCAGCGTGATCGATCGCCCGTCGATCTCGACCTCCACCGGCATGGGAAAATCGCCCGGCGCGCCGGTCCAGGCCAGGGTCGCGCGGTCGCCGTCGCGCGTCAGTTCCAGCCGCGGCAGGGCCGCCTGATAGACATAGGCGTCGAAGAACCAGCCCAGATCGCGCCCGGCCTCCTCATTGACGATGCGGATCAGGTCGGGGGTCGATCTGTACACGGGCCGGAAGTTTCCGGGCCAAGGCTCGGCGGTGTCATAGATCAGCCGCCGCAGGCTGCGGAAAAACGCCTCGTCACCGATCAGCAGGCGCAGCGAATGGGCGATCAGGGCGCCCTTGTAGTAGAGGTCCAACCCCGGACCCGTGGCCCCGTCGTAGACGGCGCCGGACTCCTGGCTCCTGCCTGACACCAGGGGGAAGCGGTTGGCCAGGGTCTTGCGCATCTCCGCCAGCTCGACCTCCATATAGCGGTCGCCGTTCAGCCAGCGGGCGTAGAGCGGCTGCATATAGGTGCCGAACCCTTCGTGCAGCCACATGTCGTCCCAGTCGACATTGGTCATCTGGTTGCCGAACCATTCGTGGGCCAGCTCGTGCTGCAGCAGCCAGTCATAGCCCTTGCCGTCCAGCTTGTAGCCGTTGCCGTAGGCGTTGATGGTCTGGTGCTCCATGCCCAGGTGCGGCGTCTCGACCACCCCCATCTTCTCGTCGCCGAAGGGGAAGGGGCCGATCACCGTCTCATAGAAATCGAGCATCAGCGGAAATTCGGCGAACAGGGCGGCTGCACGGTCGACGGGCGCGGTCTCCAGCCGCCAGAACCGCATCGGGATCGCGTTGCCGAAACGGCTCTGATAGTCGGCGGCCATCTCGACATAGGGACCGACGTTCAGGGCGATGGCGTAGGTGTTGGGCTGGCGGGCTGACCAATTCCAGGTGGTCGTGCCGTCGGTGTTTTCTGTCTTGCCGAGGAAGCGGCCGTTCGAGGGCGCGGACAGACCGGCCGGCACGGTGATGTGCAGATCCACCTGCGCGGGCTCGCCCTGTGGATGGTCGATGCAGGGCCAGAACAGATCGCACCCTTCGCCCTGCACGGCCGTCGCGACCCAGGGTTTGCCGTCCGGCGTTGTCGACCAGACGAATCCGCCGTCCCACGGCGCGTTCCTCGCTTCATGGGGCGTGCCGGAATAGGCGATCCGGAGCTGAAAGGCGCGGCCGGCCTCGACTCCTGCGAGGTCGATCCAGAGACGGCCGTTCTCGTTCTTCCAGCCGTCGTCCGGGTGAATGTCCTCGCCGTCCATCGCTATGGCTTCGATCGAGAACGCCTCGTCCAGCTCCAGCGGCAGCCATTCGAACGGCGCCGTTGCGGTGAAGTCGAGCACTGCGACGCCCTCGATACGCTCCTCGGCGGGTTCGATCCGGAAAGACAGATCGGCCTTGTCGAACCGCGCCGAAAGCTGCTCGGGCGCCCTGGGCGTCCCGGTGGTCAGGGTGAACCCGGCCGGCGGCGTCGCCTGGGCGGCGGCCATTCCCGGCGTGGCGAGCAGGAGCGCCGGAATGAGCGCTAGGGAGGCAAGGCGGATCACTCGACGGCTCCGAAACAGAACGGTTCTGATTAGGGGCTGGGCGCGGACTTGGCGAGCCTCGGACCTTTCGGGTTTCTCACGTTGATGAACGGAAGCTGAGCGTGGGTGTTCAGGTGGGGCTCAGGCGGGGGGCGGTAGGTCTTGTTTCATCGCTGGCCAGCCCGGTCGGCGCCGAAACCGAGGAGAGATCCAGTGAAGAAGTTCATCGTCCCCGCTCTGTTCCTGGCCGCGGCTTCGGCCGCCGCCGTTCCCGCCGCCGCCCAGAACTACGGCTACGGCCACAATCAGGGCCCCTCGCGGGCTCCGGCCGCCCAGAGCTACGCCAACTGGCAGTCGATCGCCCACCGCAAGGTCAACCTGGACCGTCGCATCGACCAGGGCGTGCGCACCCGCCAGTTGTCGCACCGCGAGGCCGGCCGCCTGAAGGCCGAGCTGAACAGCCTGATCCGTCTGGAGCGCAGCTACCTGCGCGGCGGCCTGAGCCGGGTCGAGCGCAATGACCTGGACCGTCGCTACGACCGCCTGTCCGCCCAGGTCCGCAGCGAGCGCCGCGACCGCGACAACCGCCGCTGGTAACCCTCCAGCCGCCTGAGACGACAGGGCGCGGTCCGAAAGGATCGCGCCTTTGTCATGAGTGGGCTAGACCAGAGGGTTCATGACGTGCGGCCGGTTCCTTGCAGGCGGGCCCCGGGACGTCGTCGGCTGTATCAAGGTGGGAAAGCTGTTGTCGAACAGGTCGTTGATGTCGAGCGCCGTCCTGGCGTGGTGTCTGGCGTCGTCGTTCTGCGCATCCATGGCTCAGGCACAGACCCCCTCCGCTCCGCCGGCGCCGGCGGCGACCCCGATTCCGGTCTGCGGGCTTGAAGGCGAGATCGGCGAGGGGCGCGGACGGATCGTCGCGCTCGGATCGGGCGTCGGCTATCGCGGCGAACTGACCATTCCTCTGGCCCAGGGCCCCGAGACGACCTTGACGGTCGCCTCGGAATTCGCACCGCACCAGCCGGCGGTCGATCGGATCGCGCTCGTCATCGGCCCGGAGGCTTCGCCGGGTGAAGGCGGGCGGTTGGCGGGGGCCTTCGGCGCGCTCGACGGCGGGCGTTTCCCGGTCGGGCGTCAGGGCGAGGTTCCGGACGCGCAGCGGGCCTGGTTCGACGAAATGATGAGCGGCGGAACCCTGACGGCGTCGATGGGGCCGGACTCAGCCCCGGTGACTTATCCTGCGCGGCAGTTCGAGGCCGACTACAACTATCTTCTGGATCTGCTGCAACTGGTGGCCAACTGGGAAATCGCCGGCAAGTGCGTGAACCGTGTCGCCGACTGAGGTCTCGACGCATCGCCTCCACAACGAAAACGGCCCCGTCCAGGACGGGGCCGTTTCATGTCCGGCGATCCGGGTGGATCAGCCGCGATAGTTCTGGATGCGGGTCGTGCGCAGACCCTGCATGCCCCATTTGTCGATGGCCTGCTGCCAGGCCATGAACTCCTCGGCGGTCAGCCGATACTTCTCCAGCGCGTCTTCCAGGCTGAGAAGACCGCCGCGCACGGCCGCCACGACCTCCGCCTTGCGGCGGATGACCCAGCGATCGGTGTTGGCGGGCGGAAGGTCCCTGAGAGTCAGGGGCGTGCCGGTCGGTCCAACCACGTAGTGTTCGCCTTTGCTGTTCAGGCGCCGCTCTTGCAACATGGGCTCAGGCCTCATTCCCCACCAAACTCATAGGGGAACAATAGGCGGCGGCGCCTAAGGTCCATTTAAGCGTCGTGGTGAAGAAGACGATAAGCATCTTCAGGCCCGGACAGCTTTGGATAAGACTGTTGAAGCGGCGATTCATTGTGCCTAACGACTGGTTACCCGCCGATCAGCGTTTGATGTTGATCAGCTCGGCCAGCATTTCATCGGCCGTGGTGATGATTTTGGACGAGGCGGAATAGGCGCGCTGGGTGGTGATCAGGCCTGTGAACTCGGTCGACAGATCGACCGTTGAGGCCTCCAGCTGCGACGCCGCGATCAGGCCCGCGCCGCCGGTGCCGGCCGCCTTGAGATTGTAGGTGCCGGAGTCGCGGCTGACCCGGAAGGCGTTGCCCGAGATCGAGGTCAGGCTGTCGGTCGAGGGGAAGGTGGCCAGGGCGACCTGGGCGATCCGGCGGCTGACCCCATTGTCGAAGTTGGCGGTCACGAAACCCTGCTCGTCGATCTCGACCCCGATCAGACTGCCGAACGGGGTGCCGTTGGTGATGACGGCCTGGACGATGGAGTCGCTGTCGTACTGGGTGAGGCCGCCTGCGGCCGCCGCCAGATCCAGGGTCACGGTCTGGTCGTCGATGCCCAGGTCGGTCGCCCAATTGACTGCTCCGGCGCCCGGCGCGGCGGCGTCCGAGGCGCCGAAGGTCAGGGTGGCGTCGGCGACGTCGGCGAACAGGGCGTCAGCGCCGAGCGCCGCCATGGCCGCGGTGTCGAGGCGTCCGTCCTGGGTGAAGGCGATGATGCCGGTCTTCACCTGGCCGTCCGCCAGGGGCGCTCCTGATACGACGTCGGACGCCGGCGTGGCGACGATCTCAGCGTACCACTGGTTGGGCACGGCGCTCTTCAGCAGGTTCAGCGTCAGGGTTCGCTGCCCGCCCTTGGAATCCGACACCGGCAGGCTGATGGCGAAGTCGGGTTTCACGCCGGTTCCGGCGACGGCGTCGTACTGGGCCATGGAGTTCGCGGCCGGGTCATAGGCTCCGGCGCCCGCCGGCACGGTGGACGCGGCGGCGGCTTCGGCCGAGATGGCCTGGCTGGATTTCAGATTGGCGTTGATCTGGGCCCGCGTGGTGGCTTCGGCGGCGCCGCCGACCGAGGCGACGTTGATCGACCGCAGCCGGTTCAGGTCCGACGGATCGAGCGCGACATTGCCGTCGTCATCCACCGGCCAACCCTGCAGATAGAGGCCGGCGGTGTTGCGCAGATAGCCCAGATCATCGACGCGGAAGGCGCCGGCGCGGGTGAACAGCCGCGCATCACCGGCGTCCAGACCCTCGGCCTTTTCAGTCGTCACGAAGAAGCCCTGACCGTCGATCGCCAGGTCGGTGGAGTTCGTCGTGCGCTGAAGCTGTCCCAACTGGCTGATGAAGTTCCGGGTCGAGGCCATGACCCCGCCCGCCGAATAGTTCACGCCCTGCTGCTGGTTATTCACCAGGGTCGAGAACTCGGCCTGGACACGCTTGTAGCCGACCGTGTTCACGTTCGAGATGTTCTGGGAGATCGCGGCCATGGCGGCGGCGTTCGAGGTCAGTCCGGACACGCCGGCCATCAGGGCGCTGTTGATGCTCATGGGTCAGTCCTTCGGAGAAATCGGGTTGCGTATGGGGATCACGAGGCGGTCGCGGCCTTCATGGCGATGACCGCTTCAAGCGGGACGATGGAGTTGCCGACATTGAGGTAAGGCGTGCCGTCATAGAGCTCGACGCCGCGCACAACCCCGCGCGTCAGCACCTGGCTGGTGACGGTCTGGTCGCCATTCTTGGCGGTGACCTTCAGGGTGTAGACGCCGCCGTCCTGGGCCTGGCCGCCGGCGGTGGTCTTGCCGTCCCAGACAAAGTCGTGAACGCCCTCGGTCTTGCCCGGACCGTCTCCGGTCCAGACGGTCTTGCCGGTGGAATCGATCACCTGGAGCGTGACCGATCCGGCGGAGGCGCCCAGTTCGTAGCTCCAGTTCGCCTGGCCGTTGGTCAGCTTGTCGGCCGTCCAGACCGCCGTGACCTCCTTGCCGATATAGTTGGAGGCGCTGGTCATGCCCTGGGACTGCTGGGCCGAGAGCAGATTGGTCAGCAGGTCGTTGGTCAGCAGTTGCTGCTCGACCCCGGCCATCTGGGTCAGCTGCGCCGTGAACTCGTTGGAATCCAGCGGCGAAAGCGGATCCTGGTTCTTCAACTGGGTCGTCAGAAGCGTCAGGAAGGTCTCGAAATTCGCGGTCAGGCTCGTGCGCGCCGCGCTGGTGTTCGAGGTCCCGGAATAGGCGCCGACAGCGTCAACCATGGGCTCAGACTTTCACATCGACGCCGGCGGGCGTCAGGGATCGGGCGGCCCAGGCCGGGAGGGCCAGGGCGGTTTCGGCGGCTTCCGCCAGGCGCTCGGCGCCGGCGAAGGCGCGCGCGGACTCGGCCAGGAATTCACGGGCGGATCGGCCGTTGCCGCCTCCCGACTGACCGGCGTCACGCTCAGAGAAGGACAAGGCGTCCTGGGCGACGGAGAAGCCGGCCTCCTGCAACTGGCGGCGCAATTCATCCGCACGACCGCGCAGTTCCGCCGCCGAGATCGGACTGTCGAAGGCCAGGCGTGCCGTCAGTCCGCCTTCGGCGTCGATATCCAGCGTCACGTCGACCTGTCCCAGGCCTTCGGGCGTCAGCCCGATTTCGAAGCGGGTCGAGCGTCCGTCCAGGCGGCGCAGGATCTGGGCGCCGAGGGCCGCCGTCGTCTCCGCCGTTGCGGCCGAAATCGACGACAGCATCGAAGTCATCGCGGTCGCCGGGGTCGAGCTGGTCGTCCCGCCAGCGGTCGAACCCGCTACGCCGACGCCGGTGTCGCTCGTGATAGGGGCGACGGCGTCCGTGGGCGTCCTGGGAGCTGCATCGTTCACCTTTAGGGCCGGTGTCAGGCTGACGGCCTTCGCGGGTTTGGACTGGTCAACCGGTGCGGATTGTTCCGGCGCGGCGGCGCCTTCCGCAGCGATCATCGCTTCCTGCGCCGCCCCCTCACGATGACCCGATGCGGTGAGGCGCGAATCCACCGCGACGCCGCCGTTCGGGGCCAGTGTCAAAACTTCGGTGTTGGTCGCCGCAGTTGGAATGGAGGGGGATGAGGACGGAGACGGGATCGAGGGGGCAGGCGATTTCGGCTCGGCGTCCGAAGCGCTTCCGAAGTGCTCCGCGGAGGCCGACACCTGACCCTGCGATGACCCCCGCACCGTCGGGATCAGGGGCGATGGGGCTGAAGACGACGAGGCCGCCGCCCGGATCACCGCCGTCGCCGCACGCTCCGTCGCGCCGGTCTGCGGTCCGGTTGCGGACGGTTCGGCGACCTCCTTCGCCGGTTCGGCGGACTTCGCGTCCAGCCGCGTCACCCCCGCATCGGCCAGAGCCTTGGCCAGGGTGGACGGGGTCTTCGCGTCAGCAGGCGTTGCGACGGTTCCGCCGCCGCGTGACCCCGCCTTGTCTGTCTCGGCGTCCGGAGTTGAAGCTCCAGGCGTCAGTTGGTCGGTCAGCGCCTTGTCCGAAGCGGTTTCGGCGTCGGCGTTCGCCGGTACGGCGACCGTCTCCGGCTGATGCCTGGGCGTGACATCCGTTCTGGCCGAGGCTGAGGGACGGTCGGGCAGAGGTGGCGCGACCGGTGTGGCCGCCTCCGTCAGCCGCCCCGCATCGCCGGGAGTGACGGGTGCGGCGGCCTCCGGCGAATCCTCAGCGGATACCTGGGCTTCGAGATTGGTCACGGCCTGCAGCGAAGGCCCGATCGGCGCCGACGGAGGGGGGGCGAACGCGACAGGGCTCGCAACGGAAGGCTCGATCGGCGCGTCCGAAGCGGTCGTGGTCGAAGCCGGCTCTTCGGCTTTCGGCGCTTCAGGTCCCATCGCCGGCCCGGCCGGTGCCGTCTCCGGTTCGGAGGCGGCTTCCGCACCAGGTTCGGCGTCATTCAGGTCCTGGCTCGAGGCGGACGGGCCCGCCTCATCCTGGGTGAGGGCCGCCGACAGATGCAGCGGAACCCCGGCATCCGGCCTCGGCGCCGCAGCTTTTGCGCCCGCGGCCGAAATGACATCGACCGTCATGGCCGGATCGGAGCCGGCCTCCCCATTCCCTGCTTCGCCGGCGAACGCCTTCATCAAGACGCCGAAGTCGCTGTCCACGGCGGACATGTCCGCGCCCCCGGTCGCCGGAGCGACGGGCGCGAGAGCCGCAATGGAAAGGACGTCGAACATGGGGCGCAGGCGATCCGCAAACGGGGCTATGGGCGGGCGGCGCCTGCTGCGCCTGGTCATTCGGATCGCACGTCGCAAACGCCGGGCCAATTTGTCGCCTGGCCATAACTATCTGTCTTTCATGGAAAACATCGGGAGTCAGCCGGCGCGGGGCAGGGCCTTCGTCGTCGATTTTTGCCGTGTGGAGACCTAAATTTGCCCGGCGCCGTTCGCCGTGCCCGAACTCGACCGTCGCCTCCGCAAAGCAACTGGCCCACAGTTTGCGGTGAACGACGCCATGGATCGGATGGTTTGTCAGAAAGCCAGTAAAATCAGCGCGGTGTGGCAGGCGCGCCGCCGCGACAGCGGGCAAATTGCGCTCGCCGCCGGGCAAGAGCTGCCGGGTCGGGGCGTCTGATGTCGCTGAACTCGATCTTCAACATCGCCAACTCCGGGCTGATCGCGGCCCAGACCCAGCTGCGCGTGGTTTCCGACAACGTCGCGAACGTCTCGACGCCCGGCTACATCCGCAAGGTCGCTGAGCAGGTCAGCCTGGCCAGCCAGGGCGCGGGCGCCGGGGTCGACGTCGCCCGCATCAGCCTGGCGACCGACCGTTTCCTTCAGGCCGCCAGTCTGAACGCCGGCGCCGACGCCGCGCGCTACGGCGTGCGATATGAGCTGTATGACCGGATTCAGAGCCTGTTCGGCGACCCCGGTGGGGACACGGGCCTGTTCAGCCAGATCGACGAGGTGTTCTCGTCTTTCGCCTCCCTGTCCGAGGCCGCTTCGTCCTCGCCCCTGCGTCAGGAGGCCGTCTACAAGGCCCAGGCGGCGTTTCAGGAGTCGGCGCGGATCGCCGGTCAGATCCAGACCGTGCGCGAGGACGCCGACAGCCGCCTCGGCACGGCGGTCCAGACCGCCAATGACCTGATCCAGCAGATCGAGGCCCTCAACGTCGAGATCACCCGCTCACGCGCCATCAGCGGCGACGCCACCGGCGCCGAGACCCAGCAGTCGGCCCTGATCGCCCAGCTGGGAGACCTGATCGACATCAACATCACGCCCCGGACCAACGGCGGCGTCTCGATCCGCACCGGCTCGGGTCTGCTGCTGGCGGGCGCGGGCGCCGCCACCCTGTCCTACCGATCCGCCGGGGCGGTGAACGCCGAGAGCACCTTCGACGACATCTGGGTCACGGAGCCGGGCGGCAAGACCCAGTCCCTGACCGCCGGACTGAAGAGCGGCGAGATCAAGGGGCTGCTGGAGCTTCGCGACGTCGAGGCGCCGGCCGCGGCCGAACGGCTGGGCGAGCTGATGAGCAAGCTCGCCGATGAGCTGAACCGCGCCCACAATGCCAACGCCGCCGTGCCCCCTCCGACCAGCCTGACCGGCCGCAATGTGGGCCAGACGCTGGACGTCGCCCTGGCCGGCTTCACCGGTTCGACGACGATCGCCGTGGTCAATCCGACGACGGGCGCCCTGGTCGCCCGCGCCGACATCGCCTTTCCCGTCGCCGACGCCGCGACCTTCCTGGCGGACGTAAACGCTCAGCTCGGCGGCGCCGCGACCGTCAGTTTCGCCGATGGACGGCTCAGCATCTCGACCGGAACCGCGAACGGCATCGCCATCACCGATGACGCCGGCGGCCCCAGCAACAAGGCCGGACGCGGCTTCTCCCACTATTTCGGCCTGAACGACCTGATCGTTTCGGACCGTCCCTCGAACTACGATCTCGGCCTGACCGCCGCCTCGCCGCATGGGTTCACGGCAGGCGAGACCCTCCGGCTCAAGATGACGGACGCCAACGGCGCCCTGCTTCGCGACGTGTCCGTCGCGGTCCCGGCCGGCGTCGGGACGGTGGGCGAGCTGCTGACGGCCCTGAACAGCGCCGCCACCGGCGTGGGGCGCTACGGCGCCTTCGTCCTGGACCCGACGTCGGGTTCTGTGTCCTTCGTCAGCTCGACCCAGCCGGCCACCAATCTGACCGTCCTCAGCGACACGACCAGCCAGGTTCCGTCCGGCGTGTCGGTCAGCGAACTGTTCGGCGTCGGCGGCGGCGTGCGGGCCTCGCGCGCCGACGGCTTCTCCATCCGCGCCGACATCGCCGCCGATCCCAAGCGGCTGGCCCTGGCGCAACTGAACCTGTCCGTCGCGCCGGGATCCTCGGTGCTCGGTTCGGGCGACGGGCGGGGCGCGGCGCTTCTGGCCGACGCCGGCAATCGCACGGCCAACTTCCAGGCCGCCGGCGGATCGTCCGGCGGCGCGATGTCGCTGTCTCGCTATGTGTCGGACCTCTCGGGCGACATCGGCGCCCGGGCCTCGACGTCAAAGACACGGGCTGAAAGCGCCGACGCCATCCGGACGGAGGCCCAGTCCCGCCAGACCGCCCACGAGGGCGTGAACCTGGATGAGGAACTGGTCGCCATGACCACCTACCAACAGGCGTTCAACGCCTCGGCGCGCCTGATCCAGGCCGCCAAGGACATGTACGACACCCTTCTGCAGATGACCTGATGAACCGCATTTCGACCGCCGGAAACTATCAGTCCGCCCTGCTCAACCTGATGTCGGCACAGACCCGTCAGGCGGACGCCCAGTCGCGCATTTCGACCCAGAAGAACGCCACCGACCTGGCGGGCTTCGGCCGGGGATCCGAAAGCCTGACGGCGATGAAGGCGGCCCAGGCGCGGGTGCAGGGCTTCGTCAACGCGGGGGACGCCGCCGCCGCGCGGCTGGACGCCCAGGACCTCGCCCTCACGCGTATAGGCGACGCCCTGTCCGGCGCCGCCGGCACCATCGGCAACGCCATCGCCAACGATTCCGGCGTGACCCTGCTGCTGGAAATGGACAACGCCTTCCGCGACGTCGCGGGTGGGCTGAACACGCGCCACAACGGCGACTATCTGTTCTCCGGATCTCGCGCCGACACTCCGGCGGTCAATGTCCAGACCCTGGCGGAGCTGACCGCCGCCCCGGACGTCGCGTCCATCTTCCAGAATGATCAGCTGGCTTCCGTTTCACGGCTTTCGGAAGGCGCGCCGACCCGCACCGGCCTTCTGGCGGATGACGTCGGTGCGGCGGTGTCCCAGATCTTCCGGGACATCCAGGCCTATAGCGACGACCCCGCCACCGGACCGCTCAGCGGTACGCTTTCGCCGGCCCAGAAGACCTTCCTCAGCGGCAAGCTGCAGGAACTCCAGGCGGCGACCACGGCCGTGACGACCGTCACGGCGGGCAACGGCGCCCTGCTGAAACAGGTCGAATCGATAACCGCGTCCAATACCGCACAGATCGACTCCCTCTCGGAACTGGTCTCCAACCGCACCGACGCCGACATGGCCCAGGCCATCACCGATCTTCAGCTCGCCCAGGTCGCCATCCAGGCCTCTGCCCAGGTCGTCAGCCAGCTGAGCCAGGTCTCGCTGCTCAACTACCTGCGCTAGGCCCCTTCAGCGATTTCCTACGGCCACGCTGGACGTCGCGCCGTGTCCGGAACATAACGGGAACATGAGCAAGATATCCCTGCGCGAGCGTTTGGCCGTTCTGGCCGACGCCGCGAAATATGACGCGTCCTGCGCCTCGTCCGGCGCGAAGGGTCGCAACTCGATGGACGGCAAGGGCGTCGGCTCCACCGAAGGCATGGGCATCTGCCATGCCTACACGCCGGATGGGCGCTGCGTGTCCCTGCTGAAGATCCTGCTGACCAATTTCTGCATCTACGACTGCGCCTACTGCATCAACCGCGCGTCGTCGAACGTGCCGCGCGCCCGGTTCATCGTCGAGGAGGTCGTCGATCTCACGCTCAGCTTTTACCGTCGCAACTATATCGAGGGCCTGTTCCTGTCGTCCGGCGTCATCCGATCCTCGGATCACACGATGGAGGAGTTGGTCCGCGTCGCGCGGTCGCTGCGTCAGGACCACGATTTCCGGGGTTACATCCACCTGAAGCTCATCCCGGAGGCCGACCCGATTCTTGTCGAGGAGGCCGGGCTCTGGGCGGACCGGCTGTCGGCGAACATCGAGCTGCCGCGCGACGAGGCCATGGCTGAACTGGCGCCCCAGAAGAACGCCCGAACCATCCGTCAGGCGATGGGGCGTGTGCGGCGTCGGCTGGAGGCGGCCCAGGGCGGCGGCCGCTCGCGCGCCCGGCCGCCCGCCTTCGCGCCCGCCGGCCAGAGCACCCAGATGATCGTCGGGGCGGACGGGGCGCCGGACAGTGAAATCCTGACGCGAAGCGCCGGCCTCTATGGGGGCTATGGCCTGAAGCGGGTCTACTATTCGGCCTTCAGCCCCATTCCCGACGCCAGTGCGATCCTGCCGCCGCAACGGCCGCCGCTGGTTCGCGAACACCGCCTGTACCAGGCCGACTGGCTGATGCGCTTCTATGGCTTCGAGGCCGGCGAGATCACCTCCGGCACGGCCGACGGCATGCTGGACCTCGAGATCGATCCCAAGCTGGCCTGGGCGCTGGGACGACGTGATCGGTTCCCGGTCGATGTGAATGCGGCGGATCGCGAGGCTCTGCTGCGGGTTCCCGGCCTGGGCGTGAAGGCTGTCGATCGCATTCTGTCGGTGCGCCGCCATCGCACCTTGCGGCTGGATGACGTGGCCCGGCTGACGCGGTCCATCGACAAGGTGCGCCCCTGGATTGTGGCTCTGGACTGGACCCCGGGCGGGCTGACGGACGCGGCGGATCTGCGCGCCCGTCTCAGCCCTCGCGTCCGGTCGCAACAACTGTCCCTGTTCTGATGCCGACGGCGGAACTGGCGCACGAGACGGATTTCGAGGGCTGGCGGCGCGCCGCCCGCGCCTTCCGGTCTTGGGACGTGCCGCCGTCCGAAGCGGGCTTCCGCGTCGCCGGCGCGCAGAGTACGCCGAGCCTCTTCCAGGCCTCAGCGGCGCCGACGCCCAGATCCGGCGGCTCCTTTTCGACGCCCCGGGCCTTCGTCGATCTGGCCGAGGCGGTGATCTGTCACCGTTCGCCTGACCGGTTCGACCTGCTTTACGGCCTCCTGTGGCGGCTCCGGGATGAGCCCGACCTCATGGCGGTGCTGTCTGACCCCGCCGTCGCCGACGCCCGGTTGAGAGCCAAGGCCGTCTCGCGCGCCGCGCACAAGATGAAGGCGTTTGTCCGCTTTCGCGAGGCCGCGGACGATGACGGCTCGACCTGGGTGGCCTGGTTCGAGCCGGCGCATCGGGTGCTGGAACGGACCGCGCCGTTCTTCGTGCGTCGCTTCGCCAATCAACGATGGTCGATCCTGACGCCGGGCGGCGCGGCGCACTGGGACGGCGAGACCCTGGCGTTCGGCCCGCCCGCCAATCGTGATCAGGCCCCCGACCACGACGAGGTCGAGGCGTTCTGGCGCACCTACTATGCCTCGACCTTCAATCCGGCGCGGCTGCGTGTCCGGGCCATGACGTCGGAAATGCCGCGAAAGTACTGGAAGAACCTGCCTGAGGCGGCGCTGATCCCGGAAATGATCGCCTCGGCCGATGACCGGGCCACCCGGATGGTCGACCGCCAGGCGGCGGCGCCCAACACCCGTTTCCTGCGTGCGCTCGCGCCGGATGCGCCGCTGCCCACCGACCCGACCGCCCCGCCGCCCGCCGACCTCGCCTCGCTGCAGGACCAGGTGCAGGGCTGTCGCCGATGCCCGCTTTGGCGTGACGCGACGCACGGCGTCTGCGGCGAGGGGCCGGCGCGGGCGGACCTCATGATCGTGGGGGAACAGCCGGGCGATCAGGAGGACCTTGCGAATCGCCCCTTCGTCGGCCCGGCCGGGGAGGTGCTGGACGCGGCCCTGATCGAGGCGGGCGTCGATCGCGCCGGGGTCTTCGTCACCAACGCCGTCCGGCATTTCAAGCATGAATCGCGCGGCAGGCGTCGTCTGCACAAGACGCCGGGGTCGGGCGAGGTCCAGGCTTGCAAATGGTGGCTGGACGCCGAGCGAAAACTGGTGCGTCCCAAGGTCATCGTGGCCCTCGGCGCGACCGCGGCCCTCGCCGTGCTGGGGCGCAAGGCGTCGGTCCTGTCGGAACGCGGACGCGTCCAGACGGCCGACGACGGCGCGACGGCCGTCGTCAGCCTGCATCCGGCCTACATCCTGCGGCTTTCGGATGCGAAGGTGCGCGCGGAGGCGCGGCGGAATCTGCTGGATGATCTGCGGCTTGCCCAGGATCGTATCGGCTCCTGAACAGTCCAGAGAACCTTGGCCGTTTCGGCGCGTTATGGCGGTTCGGCCGTGGGCGAGCGCTGCGGTTTCGTCTATGTGAGGGGCATGCGGCCAGCGGATTTTCAGCTTGACGACTCCGGCGACGGCAAGGTTCTGCGCCTGACCGGCGACTGGACGACCACGGGCGTCGGTTCGGCGGCCCGCCGTCTGGCCGGTCGTCTGGGGCCGGACCCTTTGCTGGGCCTTGATCTCAGCGAGCTGGGACGGTTCGACACGGCGGGCGCCCTGACCCTGATTCATGCCGCGCCGGACCTTCTGCCGGACGACGCCTGGCGCGACCGGCCCGAGGCCGGCCGGATCTTCGCCATGGTGGAAAGGCTTGAACGCGAGAGCGCGGCGCCTCCCCGCCGCGCCGACGCCTTCACCCGCACCTTCGCCAAGATGGGCCGGGGCGTCTATGACATCGGGCACGAGATGACGATGTCGATGGCCTTCCTAGGTCGGCTGATGGTGGCCTCGGGCGCCGCCATGCGCCATCCCCGCGGCATCCGTTGGCCGGCCTGGTTCAGCCAGGCGGAGCGCGCCGGCCTGGACGCCCTGCCGATCATCGCCGTCACCAACTTCTTCATCGGCGCCGTCATCGCCTTCCTGGGCGCCAATCTGCTGACCCAGTTCGGCGCCGGGGTTTTCACGGTCCAGCTTGTCGCGGTGGCGACACTGCGGGAACTCGCCGTCCTGATCACGGCCATCCTCCTGGCCGGTCGTTCCGCCTCCTCCTTCGCCGCCGAGGTCGGGTCGATGCGGATGAACCAGGAGGTGGACGCGATGCAGGTGATGGGCGTCAATCCGTTCCAGGCGCTGGTCATCCCGCGTCTGGCGGCCATGATCCTGATGCTGCCCCTGCTGACCTTCGTCGGCATGCTGGCCGGCTTCCTCGGCGGCATGCTGGTGACCTGGAGCCAGCTGTCCTACGGCCCGGCCTTCTTCATCCAGCGGATCAGCGAAGACCCGATGATGGGCACCCATCTGATGGTCGGCATGGTCAAGGCGCCGGTCTTCGCCGTGGTCATCGCGGCCATCGGCTGCCGCCAGGGCATGTCGGTCGCGGGCGACGTCGAGAGCCTGGGGCGGCGGGTCACGGCCGCCGTGGTCCAGGCCATCTTCGCCATCATCTTCCTGGACGCCGTCTTCGCCCTGATCTTCCTGGAGCTGAACCTGTGAAGGCGGTGCAGACGAAGAAGGGCGCCGCGCGCCCGGCTCGCGCCGTGGAGCAGCGCGAGACCCTGATCGAGGTTCGGGGCCTCCTCAGCCAGTTCGGCGAGCAGGTGATCCACCAGGATCTCGACCTCGACGTCGTGCGGGGCGAGGTGCTGGGCGTGGTCGGCGGTTCGGGCACCGGCAAGACGGTGCTGCTCAACACCATCATCGGCCTGAAGCAGCCCGAGGGCGGCACGGTCAGCATCTTCGGCCATGACACCGCCGAAATGACCTCCGAGGAAGCCGCCGAGATCGAACGCCGGACCGGCGTCCTGTTCCAGCAGGGCGCCCTGTTCTCGTCCCTGACGGTGCTGGAGAACGTGGCCTCGCCCCTGGTCGAGCACACGGACCTGCCGCGCGACGTCATCCGCGAACTGGCGGAGATGAAGATCGCCATGGTCGGGCTGAAGCCTGACGCCCATCACAAGAAGCCGGCCGAACTGTCCGGCGGCATGAAGAAGCGGGTCGGTCTGGCCCGCGCCCTGGCGCTGGACCCGGAGCTGATCTTCCTGGACGAGCCGACCGCCGGTCTGGACCCGATCGGCGCCGCCGCCTTCGACCAGTTGATCCGCGACCTTTCGGACGATCTGGGCCTGACCGTCTTCATGATCACCCACGACCTCGATAGTCTGTACGCCATCTGCGACAAGGTCGCGGTCCTGGCCGACAAACATGTGGTCGCCAAGGCCCCGGTGAAGGAGCTGGAACGCTCCGACCATCCTTGGATCCGTGAATATTTCCTCGGCCCGCGCGGCCGGGCCGCAACCCAGGCCGCCTGAGGAGGGCGGACACATGGAAAGAGACGCTCATTACGCCGCCGTCGGCATCGCCACCGTCGCCCTTCTGCTGGCGCTGGCGGTGTTCACCATCTGGCTGGCGCGCCTTCAGTTCAACAAGGACTACGATGTCTATGACATCGTCTTCTACGGACCGGTGCGCGGTCTGTCGGAAGGCGGCGAGGTGCACTTCAACGGCATCCGCGTCGGCGAGGTCACGGACCTGAATCTCGACCCGCAGAAGGGCGATCAGGTCATCGCCCGCGTGCGTCTGAACGGCACGACGCCGGTCCGCGTCACCTCGCGCGCCCAGCTGGAGCCCCAGGGCATCACCGGCCTCAACTACATCCAGATCACCGCGGGCGACGCCAACAGCGCCCTTCTGAAGTCCCAGTATCCCGACAGCGCCGTGCCCGTGATCCAGAGCCAGCCGTCGCCCCTGGCTGAACTGCTCAGCGGCTCCGGCACGGTTCTGGCCCAGACGGTGGACGCCCTGAACCGCATCAACCGCGTCATGTCCGACGACAACATCCGGTCCTTCTCCACCAGCCTGAAGAACGTCGAGTCGCTGTCCACCGAGCTTGAGGCCCGCAAGGGCATGCTGAAACAGCTGGAAGAGGCCCTGACCTCGGCCAACAGCGCCATCAAGGAGTTCGAGGGCCTGGGCGCCGACAGTCGCCGCCTGATCAACGAGGACGGACGCCAGGCGATCGCCAACGTCAATCAGGCCACCCGCGAGGCTCAGCAGGCCATGGCTTCGATCAACCGTTCGGTGAACGGCCTTGAGCGGCCGCTGGATGATTTCGCGACCTCCAGCCTGCCGCAACTCAGCCGTACGATCGAAGAACTGCAGGACGCCACCCGTTCGCTGCAGCAACTGATCGACGACGTGCGGGAAAGCCCGCGTGACTTCATCGGGCGCCCGGCGTCCAAGGAACTGGAGGTGCAACCGTGATCCGCACGATCCTCAAGGCCGGCGTCATGGGCGCCGCCCTGGCGGCGCTGGGCGCATGTTCGATCCTGTCGACGCCGGACCCTGTCCAGCTCTATCGCTTCGGCGCGATGATGGACGAGCCGGCACGGGCGGGAACCACGCCTGCGCCCCTGCTCATCTCGATCCGCCGGGTCGAGTTTCCGGACGCCTCCCGCGACGAGCGCATCCTGGGCGTGACGGGAACCGAGACCGCCTATATCGGCGGCGCCCGCTGGGTGTCTCCGGCGGCCGTGCTGTTCGATGATAGCCTCAACGCCGCCTTCGCCGCCCGGCCGGACCGAATTCGCGTGCTCGACCGGCGCGAGCCGGGAACGACGCCCCTGGTGCTGCGCGTCGCCGTTTCCAGCTTCGAGGCCCGCTATCTCGCCGGACAGGACGCGCCGCCGACGGTGGTGGTCACCGCCCGCGCGCAACTGCGCAATACGCCCGAGCGCGTCCGCGCCGGCGGCGGTCCCATCCGGCCGGAGGACGGACGCACGGTGGAACAGGTGTTCACCGTTTCGGTCCCGGCTCGCGAGAACCGTGTCTCGGCCATCGTTGACGCCTTCGATGCGGCGGTGCGCGACGTCAACGGTCAGGTCGTGGACTGGACCCTGACCTCGGCGCCGGCGCCTCTGGCGGCCACGTCACGCTGAAGCGGGTTCGGACGGTCTTGCGGGGCGATCGATAAGGGCGCTCAATCCCGGCCGAGCTTGGGAGGGCGTCATGAAACGATATCTGGTCACGGTCTTCTGCGGCCTGGCGCTGGCGATGGCAGGAGCACCCGGGGCCGCCGTCGCCCAGCAGGCGCCGGCCGCCGCGCCGTCGGTCTCCTCGGCGCTGGATGCGTTGCGGCCGATGATCGGCCGCACCTGGCGCGGCGCGGCCGTGGGACAGGCTGTGGTCGAGGATGTGATGCGCTGGGACTGGGCCCTGGGCGGTCACGCCGTTCGGATCGTCCACGCCGTCAACGGCGGCGTCTACGGCGGGGAGACCCTGATCTTTCCCGACAAGGACAGCGGCGGCCTGATCTTCCACTATTTCACCACGGGCGGATTCCACACGACCGGAACCCTCGCCCCCGCCGGCGCCGGGGTCTTCGACATTGTCGAGACCGTTCACGGCGCCGAAGGCGTCGAAACCCTGCGCTCCAGGGCGACGCTCGGTGATGACGGCGTCTATCGCACCCGTTCTCTGAAGGTGACCGAGGCCGGGACCGAGACCTTCGGCGGCTTCGACTATCGGCCGGACCCCACCGGACAGCCGATCCTGCCCTGGCTGGCTGGCGCCGAGCCCGAGGTTCGGGCGGGCAGCCTGCGGCTCGAGCGCCGGATCGTCGCCAATCCGGGGGAGGCGGGTCAGGATGCGGCGGCCTATCTCCGCGTCGTCAACGGCGGAGAGGATGCGGACCAGCTGATCGGCGTCCGCTGTGTCTGCGCTGACCGGATCGAACTGCACCGCATCGACCGCAGCGGGCCGCGACCGGACATGGTGACGGACCCTGAATGGACGGTCCCGGCGAACGGCGCCCTCGACGTGCGTCCCGGCGACGCCCTGCATCTGATGCTGATGAACTTCGATCCGGCGAAGGCCGACAATGGCCGGGCTCGTCTGGATCTTGAATTCCGGCGTGCGGGTCGGGTGACGGCGGATTTCGGCCTGGCGCCGGACAGCCGCGCCGGCTGGCGCGCCTTCGGCGCTCCTTGAACTCCAGGCCTGAGATTCAGATCCGCCGCCGCGCGTTTTCGATCCGCCCGTCCGCTTCCAGCCGACGCTTCCGCGCCGTCTCGACCTCGCGTTCGGCGACCGACAGCATGGACAGCACGGTCTCACGCGACGTTGTCAGCCGGGTCTGATCCGGCCGGATGCGCTCGGACGGGGGTTTGCCGCGCCGGTCGCCCTTCTGGCCATCAAGACCCAGCGCCAGCCGCCACTCGGTGTGCCACTCCATCAGGGCGTCGCAGACGGCGTGGATGCGCTCGGCGGCCGACGCATCTGCGTTCTGTCCGCTCCTGACCTGAGGCAGGATCGAGATGGCCGCGTCGCGCGCCTCGGCCAGCCGGCCGGCGCGCAGCGCCAGCGGCGCCTCGGCGTCATCGCCCGCCGCAGCGGCCGCAGCCAGGGCGTGGGCGTCCACCTCCAGGGCGCAGGTCCGCAACTCCTCCCACAGTCGGTCGGCGAAGCCGGAACGTCGCGCGATCGCGCCGCGCCGGACCTGAAGATCGTCCAGCGATTCCGCCAGGGTTCGGGTCACATCGCCGAACCGCCGACGAAACGCCCTCAGCCGCTTGCGGCGGCTGTCGAACAGCCCGCCCAGTCCGCGACGCGTCAGCAGGGCGCTCGGCTCAAGGCCGACCAGACCGGTCCGGAGATGGGCCATGACCGCCAGACATTCGGTCAATTCCCCGCCGCGCATCTCGGCGCGCACCCGATCCGCGGCGCCGGCCAGGGCCTGGCGCACGGGTTCGCCGAAACTCGCGGCCTCTCCGTCGCGGGCCGTGGTCGCCAGGACGAGCAGCCGCTCCCTGGCGTGCGGCGGCGCCCCGGGCAGGGCGCGATAGACGGCGGCGACGGTCATCCTGTCTCTTATCGTGCCGCTTGTCGGCGAGGCCAAGCGGGATCGCGCCTCAGGCGGGTGGATTCAGGTCGCGGGCGAGGCCGGCTCAGGCGACGAGCGCAGGCGCGACGGAATAAGCCGCCTCGGTCCTGGCCGCGACCTCGTCCAGGGTCACGCCCTCGGCAAGTTCGATCAGTTCCAGCCCGGCGCCGTCCGGCTTGACGTCGAACACCGCCAGATCGGTGATAATGCGGCTGACCACGCCGGTCCCGGTCAGGGGCAGGGTGCAGGCCTTCAGCACCTTGGACTGGCCGTGCTTGTTGGCGTGCTCCATGACTACGACCACCCGCTTGACGCCGGCGACCAGGTCCATGGCGCCGCCCATGCCCTTCACCAGCTTGCCGGGGATCATCCAGTTGGCGATGTCGCCGTTCTCCGCCACCTCCATGGCGCCCAGGATCGACAGGTTGATGTGGCCGCCCCGGATCATGGCGAAACTGTCGGCCGAGCTGAAATAGCTGCTTTCGGGGATCTCGGTGATGGTCTGCTTGCCGGCGTTGATCAGGTCCGGATCGACGTCCTCGTCGTACGGAAACGGTCCCATGCCCAGCATCCCGTTCTCGGACTGAAGGGTGACCTCCATTCCGACGGGGATGTAGTTGGCGACCAGGGTCGGTATGCCGATGCCGAGGTTCACATAGAAGCCGTCCTGCAGTTCCTGAGCGGCGCGTTCGGCCAGCTGTTCGCGAGTGCGGGGCATTGGAAAATCCGGGTGTGGGGTGTGGGGTGTGGGGTGTGGGGTGTGGGGTGTGGAATGTGGCGGTTAGTCGAGCTTTGCACGAAGGGAGCGGATCAGAGCGCCCAAGCCTCGACCTAGCCGATCGCATCGGCTCAGTAGCGGGTCGATCTGGGTCTGGGGAGAGTGTCCCACTTCTGCTGCGATAATCAGATGGGTCTCCAGTTCCTTCAGTGAGCCCTGCGCGATCATCAGGTGTCTGACATAGTCCTTGCGGCTGCCTCTGCCGTATCCTTCTGCGATGTTGGCGGGGACGGAGACGGCCGAGCGTCGAATTTGCGAAGTCAGTCCGAACAGCTCGTCCTTCGGGAACTCCCGGGTGACGAAATAGCACGCCTTCACGAGCTCTATGCCGTCCCTCCAGACAGTAAGTTCACGATAGGACGAGAGCGGCGCCGTCATCTTCTGTGCCTCCACACCCCACACCCCATCCCCCACACCCGATCAGACGCTCTCCCGCTGGCGCACTGTTCTCTGTTCGATTCTCTTCTCGAACTGGCCGACGAAAAGCCGATCGACATAGACGCCGGGCGTATGGATGTGGTCGGGGTCCAGCGAACCCGTCGGGACGATCTCCTCGACCTCGACCAGGGTCACCTTGCCGGCCGTGGCCATCATCGGGTTGAAGTTGCGGGCGGTCTTACGGAACACCAGATTGCCGCGCTCGTCGGCCTTCCAGGCCTTGACGATGGCCAGATCGGCGACGAGGCCGGTCTCCATCACATATTTGCGTCCGTCGAACTCGCGCACCTCCTTGCCGTCGGCGACCAGGGTGCCGACGCCGGTGGCGGTGAAGAAGGCCGGGATACCGGCCCCGCCCGCGCGGATGCGCTCGGCCAGGGTGCCCTGGGGATTGAACTCCAGCTCCAGCTCGCCGGCCAGGTACTGGCGCTCGAACTCCTTGTTCTCCCCGACGTAGGACGAGATCATCTTGGCGATCTGACGCGTCTCCAGAAGCTGGCCGAGGCCGAAGCCGTCCACGCCCGCATTGTTGGAAATGACCGTCAGGCCCTTGACGCCCGAGGCCTTCAGCGCGGCGATCAGGTTCTCGGGAATGCCGCAAAGGCCAAAGCCGCCCGACATCACCGTCATGCCGTCGAAGACGACGCCTTCCAGCGCCGCGCGGGCGTCGGCGACGATCTTACCCATACGCTTCCCCTTTTTCATCCAGTGATGAATATTCTTGGCGACGTCTTAGCCGGGGACATCCATAGCCGCAAGCGCAGCGCAGGTCAGCGCCCCACGTGGCGGAGCACCCGCCATGCGAAAACCAATTCTCCACCTAACCTCAGGTAGAGAGACCGCACACGTGACCCTGTGCGCGTTCGTCGCACCCTGGCCGGGAACTTGCATGGAGGCGGTCAGATGAAGCCTGAGTGTGCCACATTGGACGACGCCCTATCGCACAGCGCGGGAATGACGGTCGAGACCGTCGCGGCTGCGGACCTCGTCGCCGCCGACGTCGCTCTATGGGCGGCGCTGCAGGCGGCGGACCCGTTGTTCGCCAGCCCTCTGCTGTCACCCTGGTTCGCTATGGCGGTCGGGCGGGTGCGTGACGACGCCAGCGTCTCGATCTTCCGGCGAGGCGACCGGACCGTCGGCTTCTTCGCCCACCATCGCCGCCCCGGCGGCTTCGGGCGTCCGATCGGCGCGCCGTTTGCAGACTATCATGGGCTGGTCAGCGAGCGGGGCGCGTTCGATGCCTCCACAGACGTCGTCGGCCTGGCGGGCCTGAAGGTCTTCCGGCATGGCGGCCTGGTCGATCCGCATGGCGTCTTCCCGGTTCCGGCCGATGCGGTCGAGGCCTTCAGCATCGACCTGACCGGGACGACGCCGGACGCCTATCTCGAGGCCCGTCGCGCGGCCAGCCCTAAGAAGTTCAAGAACTATCGACGCCTGCTGAACCGGCTACGGGAACTCGGTCCGTTGTCGCTGCGGGCCGATACGGACCTCGCCACGTTCGAGACCCTGCTGCGCTGGAAGCGCGACCAGTTCCACCGGACCGGCGCCCAGGACGTTCTGCGTCCGGCCTGGGCCACGCGTCTGATGCGTGACCTGTTCGAGATGCGCCAGGGACCCATGACCGGTCTCATGCTGACGCTCCGGGCCGGCGATCGACTGGTGGGCGGCCATTTCGGGGTGCGGCAGGAGATCGACGGCCGCGCCGTGTTCCATCCCTGGATCGCCTCGACCGATCCGGATCTGGCCGCCTTCTCGCCCGGCAACGCCTTTCTGGACCAGGCTGTCCGCGCGATGCCCGAACTGGGTCTGAGCATCTATGACCTCGGCGTGGGTCACGATCACTATAAGCGACCGTTCGCCGCCTCGGTTCGGCGTGTCGGCGCTGGTCTTCAGCCCGCGGTCGACGGACAGGGCGTGCTCCGGCGCGCGGCTGAACAGGCCTGGCGCATCGGTCCGCTGGGGCGCTCCGGCGCCGTCGGCAAGGTGCGCCGCCGTCTGGATCATATCGCGACGATCGACACGTCGATCGCCGGGCGGATGCTGGGTCTTGTGGAGGCGGCGAAGGCCACGCGACGCCGCGCCCTGCTGGCCGAGGACTAGTAATGGCGACGCCGCGACTGTCCGTCATCATCCCGACGCGAGGCCGCCCCGGGCCGCTGTGTACGGCGCTGCGTTCGGCGCTGACCCAGGTCGGCGCCCCCGTCTTCGAGGTGGTCGTGGTGGACAATGACGTCGCGCCGACCGCGCGCAGCACGGTCGAGGCGGCGGCTGCGGGGTCGAAGGTTCCAGTCCACTATGTTCATGAGCCCCGCCCGGGGGTGGCCCACGCCCGGAACAGCGGCGTGGCCGCGTCGCAGGCGGATATGATCGCCTTTCTGGACGACGACGAAGAGGCGCCGGAGGGCTGGCTCGCCGCCCTGTCCCGCGTCGCCGACCAGACCGGAGCGGACGTCGTGTTCGGACCGGTGCGAGGCCGGGCTCCGGACGGGGTCGGTCGTCACCGCGCCTATCTGGAACGCTTCTTCTCCCGGTCTGGGCCCGAGCGGTCGGGACTGATCCCAAATTACTACGGCTGCGGCAACAGTCTGATCCGCCGGGCGGCCCTGCCGGACGCCGACCAGCCCTTCGACCCGATCCGCAATCTGATCGGGGGCGAAGACGACCTGCTGTTCGGCCGGATGCAGGCGGCCGGCGCGACCTTCGCCTGGGCCGCCGAGGCCTGGGTGCACGAGGACCCGGCGCCGAACCGGCTGAACCTGACCTACGCCCTGCGGCGCGCCTTCGCCTATGGCCAGGGGCCGAGCTCCCACTGCGCGGCCCAGACGCCGCCGGACTGGCTCGGCGTCGCCGGCTGGATGGGCGTGGGCGTGGTGCAGGCCGCGATCCACGGACCGGTCGGTGTGTTGAAATATGCGCTCGGCCGGCCCGACGCCGCCGACAGCCTGGATCGCGCGGCGCGCGGCCTGGGCAAGACCTTCTGGGGCGGTCCCATGAAGATCGCCTTCTACGGCCCTCACGCCGCCAGCTACGAGAGGCACATTCCATGACCGTCATCACCGACTGGACCCCGGAAAAGGCCGCGCGGATGACCCGCGCCAATCTGGCGTTCCAGCACACCCTGCACGAGCGGCCGATGTTCGATGACGAGGGCCTGATCTCGCTTCTCGACCGCTATCCTCGGGACAAGCTGGGCGTCTTCACCATGGGCGAGGACCCTGTCGACTGGAAAAGCTGGCGACGCGGCGCGCCGGGCGACCTGTCCGGCGAGCAACTGCTCCGCAAGGCGCAGGAAGGCCGCATCTGGCTGAACCTGCGCCACGCCAACGACCACCTGCCGGAATACGCCGCCCTGGAGGAGGAGATCTTCGCCGAAAAGCGGGAACGCGCCGGGCTGAAGACCTTCAGGCGCGATCTGGGCATGCTGATCTCCTCGGCCGACGCCCAGGTCTTCTATCATCTGGACGTGCCCCTGGTGTCGCTGTGGCAGTTGCGGGGGCAGAAGCGGGTCTGGGTCTATCCGGTGGCCGATCCCTGCGTCGGGGATCAACAGCTGGAACGCATCGTCCTGCGCGAGACGGCCGAGCAGATGGCTTTCGACCCCGCCATGGACACCCTGGCGGAGGTCCATGATCTGACGCCCGGCCGAATGGTCACCTGGCGCCAGAACGCCCCGCACCGGATCGTCAACGGGCCGATGCTGAACGTCTCGCTCAGCATCGAATTCATGACCCCGGCGGCCCTGATGCGGGCCAATGTCCTCTACGCCAACGGCGTGCTGCGCAAGACCGGCGCACGGCCGCGCATACAGACCGCACCCCACCCGACGGCCTTGGCCAAGATCGCCCTGGCGCGGGCCGTCAAGGCGGCGGGCGTGTCGCGGACCTTCGAGCGGACCTTGCCCGAAACCTTCCGCCTGGACGCCTGATCCGCTCAGGGCTCCCGGCGCGACGGCAGCCCTTCGGCCGCCCGCACCATCTGAACGAACTCCGCCCGCTCGCCGTACAGATCCTCGCCACGGGCGCCCTGCGCCAGGGTCAGCACCTGGTCCCAGCCGTAGTCGCCCGCCATCCACGGGTCCGCACGCAGCTTCTGGCCGAAGGCCGCCACCGCCATGGCCCAGCGCAGGGCCTCGTCCGGTTCGGACGCGGCCGTCGAGATCGGGGTCTGGATCAACTGCGATCGCGACCGTCCGGGCTGCTTGTAGCGCACCTGAACGAAGCCCAATTCATCGCCCCGCGCAGGTCGCGGCGCCGGCCGATTGGCGTCATAGCGCCGCTGGCCGGTCCGGGTCGGACCGCCGACGGGGGTGATCTCGTAAAGGGCGGTGACGCTGGCGCCCGAGCCGACCTCTCCGGCGTCGACCTGATCGTTGTTGAAATCCTCCTCATTCAGCAGCCGGGTCTCGTAGCCGATCAGCCGCCACTCGGCGACGCGCGCGGGATTGAACTCCACCTGGATCTTGACGTCGTCGGCGATCGGGAAGGCGCCCCGGTCGAAGCGCGGCCCGAAGGCGCGGCGCGCCTCTTCCAGGGAGCCGATATAGGCGGCGACGCCGTTGCCGGCCTGGCTGATCGCCTGCATCCGGGCGTCCTGATAATTTCCGCGCCCGAAACCATAGACCGACAGATAGACGCCCGTGCCGCGCTTCTCGGCGACATAGTCCTCCAGTCGCTTGTTGTCGGTGACGCCCACGTTGAAGTCGCCGTCGGTGAACATGAGGATGCGGTTGACCTTGGCGCGGCTGAAGCTGGCCTGGGCCTGGTCATAGGCGTTGGTCATGCCGGTCGCCCCCGCCGTGCCGCCGGACGCATAGAGGCTGGCCACGGCGCAACGCATCTTCAGCTTGTCCGTGCCCGGCGTCGGGGCCAGGGTCGTCCCGGCTCCCTCGGCGTAATAGGTGACAGCCAGGCTGTCCTGTGGGCGCAGGCGATCGATCGCCAGGTTCATGGCGCGCTTGGCCAGCTCCAGCTTGTCGGGACTGTTCATCGAGCCGGAGACATCGACCAGGAACGTCAGGTTCAGGGGGCGCCGCGACGCCTCGGGCAACTCATAACCCTGCAGCGCCACGCGCAGCACCTGACGCCCTTCGGCCCAGGGCGCGGCGCTCATGCCGGTGACGATGTTGAACGGTTCGGCCTCGCTGCGCGGCGGCGCATAGTCGTAGTCGAAGGCGTTGATCATCTCCTCCACCCGCACGGCGTCGCGCGGTGGGACGGCGCCGTCCTGGATGAAGCGTCGGACGTTCGAATAGGCGGCCGTGTCCACGTCGATGGAGAAGGTCGAGACCGGCTGTTCGGCCGTGCGCTTGACCGGATTCGGCGTGGCGTCGGGATAACGTTCGGTGTCGGCCGAACGCGGCGGCATGACAACGCCATCCACGGTACGAATGCGGCTGCCGCTGACGACCACCTCGCTGACGACGGGAGGGCGCGGCGGTGCGGGCGGCGCCGGCGGGGGCGGGGGAGGCGGAGCGGTCACTGCCGGCCCGGAGTACTCGACGCGGTCTTCCTTCTTCGTCGGTTCGATCCGCAAGGTGATCGGAGGCGGCGGGGCCGGGCGGGTCGGCGCGGCGGCGACTGCAGGGCGCGCCAGTCCGACGGGCTGTCGGCCAGCGCGAGTCAGATCGAAGCCCAGGGGCGCGCAGGCGGCGGGCGTCGCCTCTCCGTCAACGAGGTGTTGCATCGCCGGCGGGGCGAGCAGCGGGGGCGGCGCCGCCCCGACCATCGACACCCCGGCGGCGACCGCCAGCCCCCGGCTCAGGATGGAATGCAGCATGACGTCCTCCCGTCTGATTGATTGCGCACAGTGAGCCGAGCGTCGTTCGTCCAAACTGTGGCCGACGCACGGCGAAATCGGGCACGCAAAGCGCCGTGTCCTCGGCGCCGCAGTCGGCGCTGCGGGAAATCGCCTCCCGCTCGCTTTTTCGCTGTCCGCACCCCACTATCGCACCGTCACGGCAGGAAGGGCGAAGCATGGCGGCGGAAGCGGCGGGCGCGATGGATCTGGGGCACGGGGTGGTCCTGCTGGCGGCGGGCGTCGCGGCGGTGCCCCTCTTCAAGCGGCTGGGGCTGGGCGCAGTGCTGGGCTATCTCGCCGCCGGCCTGCTGATCGGCCCGTTCGGCCTGGGGCTGATCCAGAACGCCGAGGCCATCCTGCACGTCGCCGAACTGGGCGTCGTCCTGTTCCTGTTCATCATCGGTCTGGAGATGCGCCCCGCCAAGCTGTGGGGACTTCGCAAACAGATCTTCGGCCTGGGCGCGGCCCAGGTCCTGGGCTGCGGCCTGCTGCTGACGGGTACGGCCATTCTGTTCGGCGTCTCGGCGCCGGTGGCCTTCGTCGGGGCCATGGGCTTCGTCCTGTCGTCCACGGCCGTCATCATGCAGATGCTGGACGAGGCCAATGAGATCAACACGCCCGCCGGTCAAAAGGCCGTCTCCATCCTGCTGCTGGAAGATCTGGCGATCGTCCCTCTGCTCGCCATTGTCGCCGTCCTGGCGGCCGCCATGGGCGTGGCCCAGGACGGGCCGCCCTGGTGGATCGCCATCGGCCTGGCGGTGGCGGCCATCGGTGGCGTGCTGGTCGCCGGCAAATATCTGATCAACCCGATCTTCGGCCTGCTGGCCAAGCACGGCGGCCGCGAGGTGATGCTGGGCGCCGCCCTTCTGGTGGTGTTCGGCGCCGCCTGGTCCATGCACCTGGGCGGACTGTCGATGGCCATGGGCGCCTTTCTGGCCGGGGTCCTGCTGTCGGACAGCAGCTTCCGCCATCAGCTGGAGGCCGACGTCGATCCATTCCGCTCCCTGCTGCTGGGTCTGTTCTTCCTCAGCGTCGGCATGTCGCTGAACCTCGACACCGTCTTGACCGACTGGCGCTGGGTCGTGGGCGGCGTCCTGCTGTTCATGATCGTCAAGGGCGTCGGCATCTACGCCATCGCCCGCCTGTTCCGTTCGGATCATCGCGAGGCCCTGGAACGGTCCGCCCTCTTCGCCCAGGGCGGGGAGTTCGCCTTCGTCCTCTATGCGGGCGCCCTGACGGCCGGCCTGTTCGACGCGCGGACGGGCGCGATCTTCAGCGCCATCGTCATCCTGTCGATGGTCCTGACGCCGCTGGTGACCCTGGTGGTCCGGCGTTTCCTGCTGCGTCCGGTCGAGATTTCCGCCGAGGGTCTGGAAGGCGTCGAACGCCCCGAGGGTCTGCGCGAGCGGGTGCTGATCGTCGGCTTCGGCCGCTTCGCCCAGGTGGTGTCCCAGCCCCTGCTGGCCCGCGATATCGACGTCTCCATCATCGACAATGACGTGGAGATGGTTCAGGCCGCCTCGCAGTTCGGCTTCAAGGTCTACTACGGCGACGCCACACGGCTGGACGTCCTTCGCGCGTCCGGCGCCGCGACCGCCGAGACCATCCTCGTCTGCATCGACAAGCCCGAGGCGGCCGATCGCGTCGTCGAACTGGTCAAGGCCGAGTTCCCCCTGACCAAGCTGTTCGTGCGCGCCTTCGACCGGGGCCATTCGATCCGGCTGATCCAGGCGGGCGTGGAGTTTCAGATCCGCGAGACGTTCGAATCGGCCCTGGCCTTCGCCGACCATGTGCTGAAGGACCTCGGCGTGTCCGCAGAAGACGTCGCCGAGACGATCGAGGACGTGCGCCGCCGTGACGACGAGCGCCTGACCCTGCAACTGACCGGCGGACTGTCGGCCGGACGCAGCCTGATGCGCGGCAACGCCGTGACCCCGACGCCCGAACCCTACATCAAGCCGCGCCGGCAGGGTCAGCTGTTGAACGAGACCGAGGAGGCCGCTGCGGTCGCCGATCCGGCGACGTCCTGATTGATGCAATCGAGTCACAGCCCGCGCCTATCCACAGTCGTCGGCGACGCTTGGCGGAACGGCGTCGCTTCACCGGCATTGGCCTTTTTGAAGGAGGCCATCATGCCGAGGACGACCAAGAAGCCCGACCTGCATCTGGTGACGGACGACACCCCGACGACCCTGTCGTCACCGACCCGGAGCTCGCCGATCACGCCCCAGGTCGAGAGCGCCGTCTATGACCTGATGCGGGCGCCGGAGACGACGGCCGAGCGGGTCAAGCGCCTCCAGGCCGAGGCCCACGCCCTCGCTCTGGAAGAAGTCGAGGCCATGAACCGGCTACTGGCTCAGGCGGCTGAACGCGCGCGCGACATCGCTGCGGGCGGCGAGGCCTATCCGGTCGGCGCGCGTGAGATCGCCGGCCGTCTGGCGACCGAACTGCCCCAGAAGGTCGAGACCCTGCGGATGATTCTGAACCGGGCGGGCTGACGTCCGGCCGGCGTGGCCGTACGGAACGGTCGGGGCCAGGTGCGCCTTCTGCAAGGGTTCCCTTTCAGGAGGCCGCCATGGACAGATCCTTCACCCGCGACGCCGAGGCCGTCGCCGACCACGAACGCGCGATCCAGGCGCCGATCGACCGGAAGGAAGCGGCGTCCGGGGGCGACGAGCAGTCTGATCAGGCGGTTCAGGCCGGTGCGCGGCCTTATCCCGAGCCGCCCTTTCCGAAGCAGCACCAGCGCAAGCCGGGAGACGAGTCGCGGCTCGACCCGGCGCCGCTTTACGACGCGCCATTTTGGAAGGGCTCCGGCAAGTTGGAGGGATTCGCCGCCCTGATCACCGGCGCTGATTCCGGCATCGGCCGCGCCGTCGCGGTCCTGTTCGCGCGCGAGGGCGCCCACGTCGCCGTCTGTCATCTGGACGAAGATCAGGACGCGGAGGAGACGAGAAAGGCCGTCGAGGCCGAAGGACGTCGCGCCATCGTGCTTCAGGGCGACGTCGCCGACCCGGCCTTCTCGAAGGCGGCGGTGAAGGCGACGCTGGACGCGTTCGGCCGGCTGGACGTCGTGGTGCCCAACGCTGCGTTCCAGGAACATGTCGAGGCTTTCGAGGACCTGACGTACGACCATTTCGACCGGACGCTGAAAACCAACCTCTACGGCTATTTCAATCTCACCCAGGCGGCTGTCCCGCACATGAAGCCGGGCGGCGCCATCGTCATGACGGGGTCGGTCACCGGCCTCATGGGCAACAAGGACCTGCTTGACTATTCGCTGACCAAGGGCGGCATACACGCGTTCGCGCGGTCATTGGGAACCCATCTGGCGCCGCGCGGGATCCGCGTGAACGTCGTCGCCCCCGGCCCGGTCTGGACCCCGCTCAATCCGGCGGACAAGTCGGCGGAGGACGTCTCGACGTTCGGATCGCAGACGGTGATGAAACGCCCGGCCCAGCCCGAAGAAATCGCGCCCGCCTTCGTCTTCCTCGCCTCACCCCAGATGTCGAGCTTCATCACCGGCGAAATCCTGCCGATCATCGGCGGATACGGCGGCGGATGACGTCCTACCGACGCGGCAGCAGCATCAGGGTGAAGGCCGCGCGCGCCAGTTCGGCGATGACGACCATGGACAGCAGCACGTTGGCCGCCGCCACCTGAAGCCGCGTCTGGGACAGGTCCGGCGTCCAGCCGAACAGGGTGGCCGTCGCCAGACCCGCCGCACCGGCAAGGGCTAGCCCGATCAGGATCATCAGGGCGATGTGGCTGGCCTTCAGCGCGGCCGTCAGCGACGGCCCTTCGTCTAGTATGCGGGTTCGCCTGCGAAACAGCCGGCCGATCAGCGCCCCCGCCGCGGCTTCCACCGCCAGAATCAGGGCCAGGGCGCCGAGAAACCACAGCGCCAGATCGCCGGTGTCGCCGCGCCTCAGCGACAGCACCACATGGCTGAAATAGACGCCCCAGACGACGGTTCCGACCAGCAGGCTGATCCAGAGATGGGTCTTCCTCATACGGACTCCGCTCCGACCATTCGCCCAAGTTTCAGCACGGTGTTCCAGTTTCGACCGGTGCCCATCCCCAGCATCCGCGGTGTGGCCTTCTTGAAGATGGCGGACTGGCCCTGTCCGTTCGGGAACCAGAAATAGAGCACGTCGCCGCCCTGTCCCAAGGTGGCGGCTTCCACCGCCTCGCCGCCCTCGGCCAATTCGCGGCACGCCTCCAATGCGCCCGGCTTGACGCCGGCCTTAATGACCATGGCCACAACCTTGGCCGGATCGGCGGCGGCTTCGGCGGCGAACGGGTTGGCGGCGATTAGGTCCGACCACTGGTCCGGGGTGCGGACCATGGCCACGATCTTCAGGCCGAATCGCTTGTCCATCTCGGCCTCGACGGCGGCCTCGAGATCGACAGTCGACCGATCGCTTTCGACCACCAGATTGCCGCTGGCCAGCAGGGTGCGGGGCTCGCCCAGACGCATCTCGGCCGCCATGGCGCGCAGTTCGCCGACCGGCGCGCGGACGCCGCCGGTGTTCATGCCGCGAAACAGGATGATGCGATGCTCGGTCATCCGGTCATCGTCCTTGGCAGACGGGACAGAAAAAGGTCGACCGCCCGCCCTGCGCGACGCGGCGGATGACCCCGCCGCAATCGTTGGTCCGGCACCCTTCGCCTTCGCGGCCATAGACGTCGAAGCGATGCTGGAAATAGCCCTGGCCGCCCTCGGCGTTGGCGAAGTCGCGCAGGGTCGAGCCGCCGGCGGCGATGGCGTCCTCCAGCACGCGCCGGATCTCTGCGGTCAGGAGGTCCAGGCGCGGCCGCGAGACCTTGCCCGCCGACGTCAGGGGTGAGATGCGGGCGCGATACAGGGCCTCGCAGACATAGATGTTTCCCAGTCCGGCCACGATGCGCTGGTCCAGAAGCGAAACCTTGACGTTCTGCGCCTTGCTCCGAAACGCCTCGGCCAGATGGGCGGGGGAGAAGTGGTTGCCCAGCGGCTCCGGCCCGATCGCCGCGAACCAGGGATGGGCTTCCACCGCCTCCGACGCGATCAGGCCCATGAAGCCGAACCGCCGGGCGTCGGCGTATCCCACCCGGGTGGCGCGACCGTCCCGCTTGGCGCACAGGCTCATATGCTCGTGCTTGCCGGCGATGGGGGCGGCCTCCTCGAACTCGCCCAATTGTTCGCCGTCCAGGGTGAACCGGCCGGTCATGCCCAGATGGGTCACCCAGGTCTCGCCCGTCGACAGCGGCATAAGCAGATATTTGGCGCGCCGCTCGATCCGCTCGACCACGGCGCCGTCCAGCCGCTCTGTGAAGCGTTCCGGAAACGGAAACCGCAGGTCCGGCCGGTTCTGACGCACCTGAACCAGCCGCGCCCCCTCCAGCACAGGCGCCAGTCCGCGCCGGACAGTCTCGACCTCGGGAAGCTCGGGCATGGCCGCAACCTAGCGTCGGATCGCGCCGGAGGAAATCACTCCCCGATCCCTCACGCCCGCGGCCCAGGCGGCCGGCTCAGGGAAATCGCCGCATTCCGGCCCTTGCATCCGGGGGCGACAGGCCGTTTAAGCGCGGCCGAACATTCTCCTCCCGCTCCTCAGGGACCGCCGCCATGTCCGAAGCCGCCAAGAAGCCCGTCAAGAAAGTCGTCCTCGCCTATTCCGGCGGTCTGGACACCTCGATCATCCTCAAGTGGCTGCAGACCGAATACAACGCCGAGGTCGTCACCTTCACCGCCGACCTGGGTCAGGGCGAGGAGCTTGGGCCGGCGCGCGAGAAGGCGCTGAAACTGGGCATCAAGCCCGAGAACATCTTCATCGACGACCTGCGCGAGGAGTTCGTGCGCGACTTCGTCTTCCCGATGTTCCGCGCCAATGCGCAATATGAGGGCGACTATCTGCTGGGCACGTCGATCGCGCGTCCGCTGATCTCCAAGCGCCAGATCGAGATCGCCCGTCAGGTCGGGGCCGACGCCGTCTGTCACGGCGCGACCGGCAAGGGCAATGACCAGGTCCGCTTTGAGCTGGGCTACTACGGCCTGAACCCGGACATCCACGTCATCGCCCCCTGGCGCGAGTGGGAGTTCCGCAGCCGGGAGGCCCTGCTGGACTTCGCCGAGAAGAACCAGATCCCGATCGCCAAGGACAAGCGCGGCGAGGCGCCCTTCAGCGTCGACGCCAACCTCCTGCACTCGTCCTCCGAGGGCAAGGTGCTGGAAGACCCCGCCGTCGAGGCCCCCGAGTTCGTGCACCAGCGCACCATCTCGCCGGAAGACGCGCCCGATAAGGCCACCGTCATCGCGATCGGTTTCGAGCGCGGCGACGCCGTCTCGATCAACGGCGAGGCCATGAGCCCGGCGACGATCCTGACCGCCCTGAACCAGTACGGCCACGACAACGGCATCGGCCGTCTGGACCTGGTCGAGAACCGTTTCGTCGGCATGAAGTCGCGCGGCGTCTATGAGACGCCCGGCGGAACCATCCTGATCGCGGCCCACCGCGGCATCGAAAGCATCACCCTGGACGGGGGCTCCATGCACCTGAAAGACCAGCTGATGCCGAAATACGCCGAGTTGATCTACAACGGCTTCTGGTTCTCGCCCGAGCGCGAGATGCTGCAGGCCGCCATCGACAAGTCTCAGGAAAAGGTCTCCGGCACGGTCAAGGTCAAGCTCTACAAGGGCAATGTCTCGGTCATCGGCCGCGAAAGCCCCTACAGCCTCTATGACCAGGACCTCGTCACCTTCGAGGAAGGCGTTCAGGCCTATGACCACAAGGACGCCGCCGGCTTCATCAAACTGAACGCCCTGCGCCTGCGCGTCCTGGCCAAGCGCGACGCCCGTCAGGGATAGGTCCGGGAGGCGTCACGGCGCCGACAGTCGCCGACGTTCCCGACTCCCCTCTCCCGGTTGGGAGAGGGATTGAGCGCACGGCGGCGCAGCCGTCGTCCTGGCGCTCAAGGGTGAGGGGACAATCGCTGCCGTCGGCGTGAGCCGTGTCACGGCCCGTGCGACGGCTGTCGCCGACGTCGAAACCGTCCCCTCTTCCGTCTCGCTACGCGAGCCACCTTCTCCCAACCGGGAGAAGGGAGGACGAAAGCGCGCGAAGGCCGGCTATCGACCCGTTGCAGACTAGGTTTGGCTGTCGATCACCTCGAGGACCCTGCCAAACCCCACCACCTCTGGCCCCCTCTTGGATGGTCCACTCCCTGCCAGCGTGGATTTCAGCGGTGAGACGCGGCCATGACCAGAACGAGATCAGGGTTTCAATCGACTGGCCCGGCATCCATTCGACACCCTCCGGGAGATCGATGAAGCCGATAGTCATCTCGCGGTTACCAGGCCCGAAAAAGTTGTGGTTTGGCCGATAGCTTCCCCGGATGGGACCGGTTCGTCCTCCGTCGGCGGTCGGCAACAAAGTCACTGTAGCGACGACCCTGATGAAGTCGCCTCCCTCAAACCGATCCTGAAAAACGTAGGGGAGCATCGTCCGAAGATAGCAGTCGGGCGGCGATCTGGGCAGACCGCACATGAGTCCGCTCCCACCCGCAGCCGACATTCACCCGGTCCGCTTCGAGGCCCCGCCCGGCCTCACTCCCGCGCGATCCTGAGCACCGCCGCCGCCCGGTCGTCGGCGACCCAGATGGCGCCGTCGCCCGCCACGGCCATCCCCACCGGCGAGCCCTGCGGCCGGGTTCCCCTGACGGCATTCCAGCCCGGCGTCAGCACCCTCGCGCGCGGCGCCGGCGCGTCGGGCGGATAGGGCATGGAGCCGCGCGGGTAGATGGCGTAGCGGGCCGGACGGTCGGTCAGGGGCGCGCCCTCCGCATCGACCTCGATGGCCACGATCCGGCCCGCCGCGCGGCGATGGCCGTGCCAGCTCATCAGCATCCGTCCGCGCAGTTCCGGGAACATCGCCCCCTCGTAGTACAGCATGTCCAGCGGCGCCGCGTGCGGGGGCAGAAGCGACACGGGCGACTGACGCCGCCCGCACCGCGCCTCGGCCGCAGTCCAGCCCGGCAGGGCCGTCGCCATGTCGGTGCAGTAGGGCCAGCCGTAATCGGCGCCGGGCTTCAGCCGGTTGATCTCGTCGAACGGCCGCTCGGGCGTGTTCAGATCGACCGAGTTCTCGGCTTGATAGATGGCGCCTGACCCGTGTCGAACCATGGCGACGGAGTTGCGCAGGCCGGTCGCATAGGGCGTCCATTCCCGGCTCCATCTTCCGTTTCCCAAATAAGCGTAGCGCCGCACCATCGCCTGTCCCGCCCGCTCGGCGCACTGGCCGCGCGCGTCACGGTTCGGCCGACCGCGCGCGTCCACACAGCGGTCCGACGGCGCCCCGACATTGACCAGAAGGGCGCCGTCGCCATCGAAGACGAAGGCCGACAGAGGGTGTCGATTTTCGTGCAGGCGATTGTCAGGTAAATCTGACACCGCCGCCGTTGTCGCCTCCGGCCGAGCCGGGTCAAAAACGAAGATGCGGCTCATCTCGGCGACATAGATCCGCCCGTCCGGCCCCCGCGCCATCGTGTGCGGCATCGACAGACCGCCCAGCAGCCGGGTCCAGCCCACGGCCCCGTCGGCGCCGATCCGCATCCGCCAGATCGCGCCCCGACCGGCGTCCCAGCTTCCCAGATCGGCCACCAGCCAGTCGTCGTCGGCCAGGCGGAACAGGGTGCGCGGCATACGCGGTCCCGGCGTCGTCGCCGACCACTGCCAGACCCGGCCCAGGCACAGGCCCGGCGCCATGCCCGCCTCGACGCGCGGGTGGCCGCCGCAATCGCCATGGACCGCATAGATGCGGGTCGCCGCCTGAGTTCGCGCCTGGGCGCCCAGCGTCTGAGTGAACGCCGCCGCCAGCACCGTCAGTCCCGCCACACCGGCGACGATCGATCCCCGCATTGACCCCGGCTCCTCGTCTTGCGTCTCGCCGACCCGTTTCGTCGATGATCTTCGGACGGCGTCGCGCGTTTCAGGCTTTCACCCTCGCGCGCGGCATGCGACTGCGCCAGAGCCGTTTTCATCGCTGACGCCTTCCGGAGCCGCCATGTCCAGCCCACGTTCCGCCGCCTGCGCCACCCTGCTGCTGACCCTGGCCGCCGGCCCCGTTCTGGCCCAGACCGTTCCGGACGCCGCGCCGCCCGCCGCTCCTGCCCCTCATGTCTCACCTTCGCCTCAGGCCGCCCGCGCCGCACCAGCCCCTGAACAGCCGATGTCGCCGGAGGAGGCCGCGCTCGAGGCCGCCGGCGAGGCCTTCGGCCAGAAGATGCAGGCCATGGCGGAGGAGCTGGGCGCCGCCCTGGAGGCCAAGGGCGGCGACGCCGTTCAGGCCAAGGCCGAACTCGACGCGATCCAGGCCCGATATCAGCCGGACGCCGACGCCTTCGCCGATCAGGTCACGGCCTTCATCCGCGCCCAGGCCGCCCAGGTCGCGGATGCCGCAGGACGGGCTCAGGCCGAGGGCGCCGCCGACATGGTCCGTCCCCAGATCGCGGCCATTCCCGCCCGGGTTCGCGGCGAGATCGAGAATCCGTCGGAAGACGACGGCGAGGAAGAAGCGCCCGCGCCTCAATAACCCGGCGCCACGCCTTACCGCGATTTCACTTGAGCCCGGGGCGCGACGGCGCGACCTTCCGTCCGTCCTGATCGGAGATCCGAGATGATCCGCGCCGTCCAGTCCGCCGCCGCCGCGTCTGTCGCCGCCATCGCCCTGATGGGAACGTCTGCCGCCGCCCAGGCCCCAGCGGCGCCTCCCGCGCCGCCGGCTCCGCCCGTCGCGCCCCAGGCGCCCGACATGGCCGCCGCCGAAGCCGCCATGGAGGCGGCCGCCGCCGCCTTCGAGGCGCGCATGGAAGGCTTCGGCCGCCGCGCCGAGGCGATCGAGGCGGACAAGGGTCTGAGCGACGCCCAGCGCGGCGCCCGCATGGCCGCCCTTTGGGGCGAGTATCAGCCCGAGGTCGCCGTGTTCTCCGCAGCAATCGCCGAACAGGCCGGAGCCATCGCTCAGGTCGCCCTCGCGGGCCTCGGCGATCTGGACGTGGGCAAACTCGTCGCCGACGTCCTCGGCGATCCCGAAGTCCAGCAGGCGATCCGCACCGGCCCGGCCCTTGGCCTCGGCATGGCGACCAACGGCGCCTGGGCACAGAATGATCCGGAGCAGATGGTCACCTATGGTCTGATGGCGCAGTACGGCATGGACCTGGCCATGGACTCGGCCGAAGAGGCGCTGTCGGATATGGAAATCGACGTTCCGCCCACCACGCGCTGATCACCGATCCCAGGCGGCTTGACGGACGGGGCGGCGCGTCCGAAAGCGCCCCCATGTCGCCCTCTCTCGCCCGGTTCTCGTCGTGACCCTGCCGGTCGATCCCCATCTCTACGCCGCTTTTCTCGGGGTGATGGCGGTCATGGCCATGACGCCCGGCCCGGCCAATCTGTTCGCCATCGCCACCGGCATGGCGCGAGGAAAGGCGGCCCTGCCCGCCGCCGTGGCCGGGATGAACGCCGCCACCCTGGTCTGGTTCGGCGCGGCCGCCCTGGGCCTGGGCGCCCTGATCGTCGCCTTTCCCCAGGCCTTTCGCCTGATGGCCCTGGCCGGCGCCCTCTATGTCGCCTGGCTGGCGCTGCAGTCGCTGCGCGCCGCCGCCTGGCCGGCCGCGCCCGCTACGATTTCGGACGGTCCCGGCGTGCATCGCGCCCGCAACGCCTTCTGGGACGGCTTCATGGTCCAGATCGCCAATCCCAAGGCCATCCTGTTCTTCACCGGCGTCCTGCCGCCCTTCCTGGACGCGGGACGCCCCATGGCGCCGCAGTTGTCGATGTTCGCCCTGGGCACGATCGGCATGGATGTCCTGACCATGAGCGCCTACGGCCTGGGCGGCGCGGCCCTGGCGGCGCGCCTGTCGCGACCGGCCTTCCGGCGCGGTTTCGATCTGGCGGTCGGGCTTCTGTTGCTTCTTGCATCCGGACTGATCGTCGCCAGATTGCTGTCCTGAAGGACCGCGACGCTCCGTCCCTTTCGGAACACGCCGCGTTCAGCTTACGTTCAGGTCGTGGGGCGCCATGCTGACGCTCTCTAGGAGTATCGCTCATGACGTTCCGACTTTCCCGCCCGTCCGCCCGGCTTGGCCTCGTCGCCGTCGCCGCCCTTACGCTGTCGGCCTGCGCCACGTCCGAAATCTATCGGCCCGCCGGCGTCAACGGATCGCGCACCGGCTATGCCGAGCAGCGCATCGATGCCGATCGCTACCGCGTCAGCTTCCAGGGCAATTCGGTCACCTCGCGCGAGCGCGTCGAGACGGCCCTGTTGCTGCGGTCGGCGGAGCTGACGGTGGAGTCGGGCTTTGACTGGTTCGCCGCCGTCAACCGCGCCACCGACGTCGACACCCGCTTCCGCGTCGATCCGTACCCCTGGTCCTATTCGCCCTTCTACGGCCGTTACTGGGGCCCGTCGTGGCGTTACTACCGCCGGGGCTACTGGAGCCGCTGGGGCGATCCCTTCTGGGGCCGAGACGATTTCGACGTGCGCCAGGTCGACCGGTTCGAGGCGACGTCCGAAATCATCATGGGCCGGGGCGCCAAGCCCGCCGGCGATCCCAACGCCTTCGATGCGCGCGAGGTGATCTCCAATCTGTCGCCCCGCTTCCCGCGTCCGGCGGAGTAGGCTCAAGCGTTCTTCAGAGAATACACAGGCCCTCCCGTTCGGGGGGGCTGTTTCGTTCGGACGCCGTTATCCGACGCGCGGTGTCTTCAATCGCCGCTTGTTGGCGTGGCTGGCGGGCGCCGCGCCCAGTTCCTCCGGCAGTTCGCCCTTGAAATAGAACCGCTGCCACGCCTCCTTGGCCGCGTCGGGATCGCCCGAGGCCAGGCGGGTGTTGAAATCCGTCCTCTGCCGGTTCCAGGCCTCGAACTGGCCCTTCATCGTCGGATTGGACTCCAGGGCGCGGATCACCGGTTCGAACTGCTCGGTCTTGCGGTGCTCGACCGGCAGGATGAAGCAGAACGGCTCGCCCTTCTCGAAGCGGATGCGACCCGGCCGGGTGAAGATCCAGTTCATCGTGAAGGGGAAGGGCAGCCAGTCCGTCTCGATCAGCCCGACCAGGGGCTGGATGCCGTCCTTCACATGGTTCGGCGCGCCGGAACACTGCAGGCCCCATCCCGGCGGGGTGCGGAACAGATACTGCGGGTGCATGGTCAGGACGCCGCGCGAGAAATGCGAGGTGACGAAATATTTGAGCTTTGGCTGGGGCCGGTCCGGCGTGACGACGATGTCTTCCTGACGCGGCCCGCCGTTCCATTCGGCCGTGAAGCCGTAGGGGCACAGGATCTCCCACCCCGTGGTGTTGGCCATGTTCAGGGGCAGGCAACGATAGGGGTGCCGGCTGGCGAAGGCGTCCATCCAGGCCCGCGACTGCCGTCCCGGCACCAGGTCGCAGGGCGTGTCGTCCATCGGATAGCATTCGAGTTCCAAGGCCGGGCTCCAGAGGGTAACGACAGATGCTTGTCCTCCCTAGCGCCTGAACCGATGCTCTCTCAACCGCTCTATGATCGTGACGCGCTCCTGGCCTGGATGGCGCAGCACGACATCGCCCAGACCACCCACGATCACCCGGCCGTGTTTCGCGTCGAGGAAGGACTGGACCTCAAGGCGGACATGCCCGGCGTCCACACCAAGAACCTGTTCCTCAAGGACAAGAAGGGCCGTCTCTGGCTGATCTCGGCGGCCCAGGACACGGTCATCGACCTGAAAAAGGCGCATCGGCCCATGGGCGCCGACCGCCTGTCCTTCGGCAATGAGGAGCTGATGTGGGAAACCCTGGGCGTCCGCCCCGGATCGGTCACGGCCCTGGGCCTCATCAACGACACCGATCGGCGCGTCACCTTCGTGCTGGATCGTCGCCTGCACGAGGCCGACATCGTCAACTTTCATCCGCTGACCAACACAGCGACCACGGCCCTGGATCAGGCCGCGTTCCGCCAAGTGCTGGCCCTCCTGAACCGCACGCCGATCGTGGTGGATTTCGCGGCTCTTCAGGCCGAAGCCTGAAACGTCAGCGATCGGCGGCGGCGACGGCCTCGTTCATCATCACCGGGTCGCCGTAGCCGAGGGCCTTCAGCCTTTCCGCCTGGGTCGCCGCATCGCCGACGACGACATAGATCATGGCGTCGGTGTCGATGTAGCGGTCGGCCAGGGCCTTGATCTGGTCGACCGTCATGCCGTCGATGACGGCGGCCTCTCGCGCCAGATAGTCGGCGGGCAGGCCCAGTTCGCCGATGTTGGCGAGGACGCCCAGCTTGGCGCCGGCGGTCTCGAACGACCGGGCGCGGCTCTTGCTCATGGCGCTGCGAGTGACGTCGAGGTCCTCGGCGGTGAAGGTCCCGCCGTAGTCACGCAGGATGTCGCGGGCCAGGGTCGAGGCCTCCAGCGTCACGTTCGACCGGACCGAACTGGACAGGGTGAAGTCGCCGAAGCGTTCGTCGCCGGAGAAGCCGGAGCGGACGCCATAGGTATAGCCCTGGCCCTCGCGCAGCTGCTGGGTCAGTCGCGAGGCGAAGCCGCCCCCGCCGAGGCGGTAGTTCATCACGGTCGCGGCGTAGAAGTCCGGATCGGTGCGACGCAGGGCCGGATTGCCGAAGATGATGACCGACTGTTTGGCGTCGGGCACGTCATAGAAATACAGCCTTGATCCGGCGGGCGCCGTCGGGGCGGGCCAGGTCGGGACTGTGGCGGGGCGCGGGGCCCAGTTGCGGCCGAGACTTGCCATCGCGGCCGTCACCGCCGCCTGGTCAGACGGCGCCACGATACGGAAATGGGCGAGGCCGGGGACCAGGGCGTTGGCCTGGAAGGCCTTGAGGTCGTCCATCGTCAGGGCGGCGACCGACGCCTCGGTCCCGAGGGCGCCGCCGCCGAGGATGTGGTCGGGTCCGTATTCGACCAGATCGAAGACCCGGCCCGCGATGGCGCCGGGCTGTGAACGGGCGTCCTGAATGTCGGAGATGGTCGCCGCGCGGGCCAGCTCCAGCTCGGCGGCGTCCCACCGCGGATGCAGCAGCATCTCCTCGACCAGGGCCAGGGTGGGGGCCAGGTTGCGGTCCAGCGTCCGGCCCGAGATGACGAACCGCTCGTCGCCCGCCGAGACCGAGACCGAGGCGCCCAGAGCCTTGAAGGCGTTCTCCAATTCGGCCGGGGTCCTGGTCGCCGTGCCCCGGTCGAAGATCCGGGCCAGAAGGGCGGCGGCGCCGGGCTTCTTCGGATCGTCGAACAGGCGGCCGCCCTCGATGGACAGCTGGAAGGTGGCCAGGGGCAGTTCGGCGTTGACGATGCCGGACACCTTCAGCCCGTCGGGCAGGGCGGCGGTCCAGATCGTGGGGGTGGCGACGACCGGGGCCGGGCCGGCCGGGGGCTCGACCGTGCGGTCGAAGCTGGAGGCGGTGCGCTCATAGGGCTTGTCGCCTGCGCGCTGGTCCACGGCGGGTTCGGCGCCCTGGACGATCGGCTCCTCGACGACATGGGCGACCGTCGATCCCTCGAGCGCCAGCTCCGTCTTGCCCTTGGGCACGAAGGAGGTGGCGATGTGCGGCTTGCCGGCGATGTAGGTGCGATAGACGCGCATCACGTCCTCGGCCGTCACCGCGCGCAGTCGGGCCAGATCGGTGTCGATGGAGCCGCCCGCCCGGTCGTAGAAGGCCAGGGTCTGGGTCTTGCCCAGCACGCTCTCGATCGCGCCATAGAAGCCGGCTTCCGCCGACGTCTTGATGCGGGTCAGGACCTCGGGGGAGACGCCCTCGGCCTCGAAGCGTTTGAAGCCCTCGTCGAGAGCGGCCTGGACCCTGTCCAGATCGACGCCGTCGAAGGCGCGGACCGAAATCGAGACCTCTCCTGCGAGCAAGCTGTTGTCCGAACCGGCGCCGACCGCCGAGGTCAGCTTCTGTTCGTCGATGAGGACTTCGTTCAGCGGCGCTTCCTTGCCGTCGGTCAGGACGGCCGTCAGCACGTCGAGCGCGGCGGCGTCGGGATTGTTCCGCTCCACGCCGGGCCAGGTCAGGGTCAATTCGGGCAGCTGGGCGAAGTTGTCCTCGTGCATCAGACGCTTCGTCCGGGTCAGGCCGGAGGGACGCGGGGTTTCGGTCGGCACACCCGGGCCGCGCGCGATCTCGCCGAAATATTTCTCGATCCAGACCCGCGCCTGGGCCGGATCGAAGTCGCCGGAGATGATCAGGCTGGCGTTGTCGGGCGTGTACCAGCGGCGGTAGAAGTCCTTCACGTCGTCCAGGGTGGCGGCGTTCAGATCGGCCATCGAGCCGATCACGGACCAGGAATAGGGGTGGTCGGCGGGATACAGGGCCTCGGCGATCACCGGCCCTGTCTGGCCATAGGGACGGTTGTCGACCGACTGGCGCTTCTCGTTCTTCACCACCTCCTTTTCCTTGGTCAGGACGGCGTCGGTGACGGTGTTGATGAAATAGCCCAGCTTGTCCGCCTCGGCCCAGATCATCTTCTCGAGGGCGTCGTTGGGGACGGTCTGGAGATAGACGGTGATGTCGTTCGACGTGAAGCCGTTGGCGCCCGAGCCGCCGATGCGCGCGCTCATCCGATCCAGTCCGCCCGGCCCCAGGTTTTCGGAATCGAGGAAGAACAGATGTTCGAACATATGGGCGAAGCCGGTGCGGCCGGGCGTCTCGCGCGCCGAGCCGACATGGGCGGTCAGGGCCACGGCCACCACCGGGTCGGAGCGGTCGATGTTGAAGATGACCGTCAGGCCGTTGGCCAGCTGATAGGTTTCGTGCGGCAGCAGATTGGTCGTGGGGGCGACGGCCTGTCCGGCGGCTGCGGGCGCGGCTTCGGTCGCCAGGACGGGCGCGGCGGCGAACAGGCCGGCGGTGAGGGCGCAGGCGGCGACGCCGGCCAGAAGGTGACGCTGGAACATGAAGGCTTCCCCGGAAATGTGCGCCGGCACGATAGGGCAGGGCGGCCGGGACGCAAGTTAAGGGAAAGCAAGGATCGGACGACTTGCCCCCGGCCGTCCCAGCGGCCAAAGCTGACCCGATGACGCAAGACCTGACGCCGAAACAGGCCCTCATCATCGACTGCGACCCCGGGGTGGACGACGCGGTCGGCCTGTTGCTGGCTCTGGCGGCGCCGCAGCTCGAGGTGCTGGCGATCACCACGGTCGGCGGCAATGTTCCGCTGGAGAAGACCAGCCGCAACGCCCGGATCGTGTCCGCCGCCGCCGGCCGCGCGGACGTGCCTGTCTTCGCCGGGGCGGCGCGGCCGCTGGCCCGGCCTCCGGCGGGGGCGGGGGAGTTTCACGGCGCCGAGGGCCTCGGTGACGAGACCCCGACCGAGCCGCAGACGGCGCTGGCCGAGGGCGAAGCGGCGGACGCCCTCATCGACATCGTTCGCTCGCGCCCCGCCAGGACCGTTGCGGTCGCCGTCATGGGCCCGATGACCAATCTGGCGCTGGCCCTGCGTCGTGCGCCGGATCTGGTCGATCGGCTCGCACCGGTGGTCGTCATGGGCGGAGCGCGGTCCGAGGGCGGCAACATCACCGCCAGCGCCGAGTTCAACATCTGGGCCGACCCCGAGGCGGCCGCCGAAGTGTTCGACAGCGGTCTGAAGGTGATCGCCTTCGGTTTGGACGCCACCCATCAGGTGCGGGCCACCGAGGCCCGGATCGCCCGCATCGAGGCGATCGGCGGCGAGGCCGCCCGGCTGGCCGCGTCGACCCTGCGGTTCTCGCAGCGGATCGAGCGGCAGATCGTGGGATGGGAGGCGGCGCCGTTGCACGATCCCTGCACCGTCGCCTGGCTCATGCGGCCGGATCTGTTCGAGCTCAGGCCGTGCCGGATCGCCGTGGAGACGATCTCTGACCTGACGCGCGGCCATACGGCGGTGGAGTTCCGCGTCGAGGCGGCGGCCGCTCCGCATCTGTGGGCCGTATCTGCGGACGGCGAAGGCGTTTTCGATCTTATCGCCCGAACCCTGGAGGCGGCGGCATGAGACAGCGGATCACGGTGGTCGGCTCGATCAATCTGGACCTGGTGGCCACGGCGCCGCGGCTGCCGGCGGCGGGTGAGACCGTGACCGGGGCGACCCTGGCGCGGCATCCGGGCGGCAAGGGCGCCAATCAGGCCCTCGCCGCCGAGAAGCTGGGCGCCGAGGTCTGGTTGATCGGCCGGGTCGGGGACGACGCCATGGCCGGGGAGGCCCTGGCCCTGATGGAGGATTTCGGCGTCGACCTGTCGGGTGTCGAGGTCGATCCCGCAGCCCCGACGGGGGTGGCCCTGATCGCCGTGGACGGGACGGGCGAGAACCAGATCGTGGTGGCCGCCGGCGCCAATCATATGGTGACGCCGGAACAACTGCCCCAGCGCATCGAGACGGCGCTGATCGTGCAGCTGGAGCTGCCGCTGGAGACGGTCGAGGCGGCGGTCGGACGGGCGACGGGCTTCGTCTGCGCCAATCTGGCGCCGGCCGCGCCGGTGTCGGAGGCCCTGTTGCGTCGCGCCGACCTGATCGTCGTCAATGAGGGGGAAGCCGCCTTCTATGGCGACGCCCTGCATCATGGCGGCGGCTGGGTGGTGGTGACCCAGGGCGCTCGCGGAGCCGAGATGTATCATCGCGGGGTGAAGGTCGCCTGGGCGACGCCGCCCGTGGTGACGGCGGTGGACGCGGTCGGGGCGGGCGACGCCTTCGTCGGCGCGATCACAGTGGCACTGCTGGAGGGCATGGAGGCGCAGGATGCGCTGCGCTTCGCCTGCGCGGCCGGCGCCTGCGCCGCCACCCGGCCGGGCGCCCAGCCTTCCCTGCCGACGCGCGCCGAGGTGGAGGCGTTGATTGGGGCCTGACGCCCGTGCCCTGGAGGCCTTCATCCGTCAGCGGATGAGGGTGTCTTCGCCGCCCGGACTCGACGAACTGCGTCTGCATCTCGCGGGACCCACAGCGGGTCTCCAGCGGTTCATGGGCGAGAACGCCGCCGAGCCCTACTGGGCCTTCGCCTGGGGCGGGGGCCTGGCCCTTGCCCGACATATACTGGATCACCCCGAGACGGTGCGCGGGCGCCGGGTGCTGGACCTCGGCGCGGGCTCGGGCCTGGTCGCGATCGCGGCGATGACGGCCGGCGCGGCCTCGGCCGTGGCGATCGACGTCGATCCGAACGCGGCGGTGGCGGTGCGACTGAACGCGGCGCTCAATCACGTGGCGGTCGAGGCGGTCACCGGCGATCTGCTGGACGGCCCGTCGCCGAAGGGGATCTCGACCGTGCTGGTCGGAGACCTCTTCTACGAGGTCGCGCTGGCCGACCGGGTCTTGGCGTTTCTGCGGCGTTGCCGTGCCGCCGACGTGGATGTCCTGATCGGCGACCCCGGGCGGCGGCCCCTGCCGGTCGCCGCGCTGACGTCGATCGGCGCGCCGCCGAAGGCTGACTTCGGCGGCGCCGTGACCGGCGGCGGCGTGTTCCGTTTCCCGGAGTAGACTTCACGGGAGGGTTGCGGACTTACCGCCTCCGCCTCATCACTCGCCCGACTGCACCTTCTTCGCCACGCCCTTGATCCAGGCGTAGAGCGCCCAGGCGATGGCGGCGAAGGCGACGACGGCCAGGATGGTGGCGGGCCAGGCGGCGTCGGCCGGGATCAGACCGAAGGGCGAATCGTTGTTGGTCCCCACGATCACCCCGGCGTTGAACACCCCGAACAGGCTCTCGCCGACGATCAGGCCCGAGGCCAGAAGGATGCCCATACGCCGTCCGATGTCGGCGAAGGCCGTGCCCTTGATGCCCTTCTCATACAGCCAGCCGGCCACGGCCCCGACCACCAGCATCGTGGTCACCGCCGCCGGCAGATAGAAGCCGATGCCCACCGCCAGCGGCGGCAGCTTCATCCGGCCCTTTGTCGCCCGGTTCACGACGATGTCCAGGACGATCACGGCCACGCCGATCACGGCGCCCACGGCGATCAGGTCCCATCGCAGGTCGCCCGAGATCACACCCCGCGCCAGGGCCGAGATCAGGGTCGCCTGGGGCGCGGCCAGGGCCTGATCCGCGATCCCCTTGGGCCCGCCCTCGAAGCCGAAGGCCGCGTTCAGTTGGCTCAGCACGAAGGGAATGATCAGGGCGCCGGCGAAGACGCCGACCAGCAGGGCGGCCTGTTGACGCCAGGGCGTGGCCTCGACCAGCTGGCCGGTCTTGAGGTCCTGCAGGTTGTCGTTGGCGATCACCGCCACGGCGAACACGACGGCCGTCACGATCAGGGCGAAGGCGACGAACGACGGATCGGCCGGCACGCCCGCCACGCCCATCACCACCAGCATCAGCAGGGAGGCGATGACGATGGCCAGGATGCCCACGCCCGACACCGGGCTGTTGGACGATCCGATCAGGCCGGCCATATAGCCGCAGATGGCCGCCACGGCGAAGCCGATCACCACCACATAGATCAGGCCGCCGATCACCAGCACCGGGGCGCTGGACGCCAGCGGCGTGCCCTGGGTGACATAGGTCAGCAGGACCGCGATCCCCGCCAGGGCGACCAGTGAGATCACCCCCACGGTCTTGATCGGTATGTCCTGCTCGGTCCGGTCGAGCGTCTCGCCCGAGGCCCGCTTCGCCTGGGCCGCCAGGGCCGAAGTCAGGCCGCCGATCAGCGGCCCCAGCAGCTTGAGCAGGGTCCACAGGGCCGCGACCCCGATCACCCCGGCGCCCATGAAGCGAACCTCGCGGCTCCAGACCGTGCCGGCCAGTTCCTCGGCGGGCGCGCCCTGCAGGGTCAGACCCAGCGACTGCACTCCCAGGCCCGACAGCCAGTTCAGGAAGTCCGGCGAGGTCAGCAGCGGCACCACGACCAGCCAGGCGAACAACAGGCCGAACAACTGGGCCAGACCGACCGTCAGTCCGATCAGATGACCGGCGCCGAGCAGGGCGAACTGCATGCCGAAGCCCAGACCCGTCGCCCCGCCGCCGAGGAAGGCCGGAAGCTTGAAGAAGGCCGCCGCCTCATGGGCGAACACCCGCGCCGACGCCAGCCAGCCATAGAGGGCCGATGCGATCGCGCCCCAGATCACCACCCACAGGCCGGCCTTGTTCTCGCGCACCGCCTCGTCGGACTGCTCCGCGCCGGGAGAGCCGACCTTCAGCACTTCGGCGGCGGCGACGCCTTCCGGATAGGGCAGGCCGCCGTTGACGACCAGGGCGCGACGCAGGGGGATGGAGAAGGTCACCCCCAGCACCCCGCCGAGGGCGCAGATGGCCACCGATTCCCAGAACGGAAAGTCCAGCCACCAGCCGACCATGACCAGGCCGGGCAGGACGAAGATGATGGCGCTCATGGCGCCGCCGACCGAGGCGACGGTCTGGACCGTCATATTCTCCCAGATGGTCGATCCCCGGAACGCCCGCAGCAGGGCCATCGAAATGACCGCCGCCGGAATGGCCGAGGCGAAGGTCAGCCCGACCTTCAGACCCAGATAGGTGTTGGCGGCCGTGAAGATCGCCGCCAGGACGCAGCCCAGGATCAGGGCGCGGATGGTCAGTTCGATGCGCTTGCCGCCGGACGGGGCGGATGCGGTGGCGTCGGTCATGGATGTCCCTCTCTTGCGGCGGAGCTAACAGCAGAACTCCGCCGCCCGCAATCGTCGCCAGTGCAGTGGGAAGAGCGTTCGAGCTCAGGCCTAAGCGGTCAGTGGACGCGGCGCCACGAAAGGTGCGCGCCCGACACCGGCGGTGGCTCGCATCGTTCTTGCCGCGAGGATCGCCGTCAGAAGGGTCAGCAGCCAGGACAGGACCACGTCCGACAGGAAATGACCGCCGAACGCCACCCGGTTCAGCGACAGCGCGGCCGCATACAGGACGACGGCCGTCCCCAGCGGCGCGCGCCACGTCGTGGGCGCAAGGGCCAGGACCGCCATCGCCGTCCAGGTGGCCGAGGCCGCTTCACCCGAAGTGAAAGCGCAGTTGCTGGCGCAGCCGTCGCTGAAGCGCCAGGCGGCCGCGAAGGGGGCGTCGCCGCCGAACACCTCGACATTGATCGGTCGCGCGCGTCCCCAAACCCCTTTCAGCAGGCCGTTGATCAGCAGGCCGGGCCCGAGGAGAAAGGCCGCAAGCAGGCAGATCGCCCGTCGCCGCCGCGTTTCGCTGTCGGCCGGGGCCAGAACGCGCGACCAGGCGGCCGGTCCGAACGCGGCGATCAGGGTCGCGGCCAGCACAGCGCCCATGACCCAGGTGGAACTGCGCCTCAGGCCGCGCAATAGCGGGTCGTCGGCGGCGGGAAATCCGGCTCCGGGCTGATAGAAGGCGGCGCTGACGGCCACGTCGATCTGCGGCGTCAGGATGAACAGCAGCGAAACCGCCACGGTCGCGCCCAAGACGACGAGGGTCAGAGGGCACGGCCGCCCCAGGTCGCGCAACCCCGCCGCCAGCCGTCGCGCCTCGCGCCGTGCGAATCGACGTTGTCGCGGCCACATGGCCGTGCGCCGTCCCGACGCCTGAACGTCCGCCGTCATGTCCGTCATGGCCGCGCCCCCCGACGCCGGTCTTTCCGACCTCAGGGCTGCCATGTCTCGACGACGACGACGCGACCGCAAGGTGTCGAAAAGGCCACCATCACGAGACCGACTGGCGAAAGCCTTTCCGTGCGCCAGCGCGCATTCTGCCGCGCCGCGTCATAAGGGGCGGCCGATTGTACGCGGCTTCCCCGAAGTGGGGCGCCGCGCTCGGCCTCAGTGCGCGCCGGCACCGTCGGGCAGGTGCTGTTTCTCGAACCGGCCGACCCGATCCACCAGGGTGCGGGCGGCCGCGTTCATGCCGATGACCTGAACCTCCGCGCCCTGGCGGCGATAGCGAAAGACGACCTTGTCCAGGGCTGCCGAGCCGGTCAGGTCCCAGAGATGAGCGCCGGACATGTCGATCTCAACGCGCGTCGGATGGCCGTGATGCTCGAAGGCGGCGGCGAAGACGTCGGCCGAGGCGAAGAACAGATTGCCGGTGACGCGGTAGCGCAGCACGCCGTCCTCGGGCGTCTCGAGGTCTTCGACCACGACGGTCTTGCCGACCTTGCGCATGAAGAAGATCGCCGACAGCACCACGCCCAGCACCACCCCCTTTGACAGGTCGTGGGTCACGACCACGGTGACGGTGGTGGCGATCATGACGACGGACGACTGGAAGGGCGTTGAGCGGATGTTCAGCACCGACTTCCAGTCGAAGGTGCCGATCGAGACCATGATCATGACGGCCACGAGGGCGGCCATGGGGATCCGGGCGACCCAGTCTCGTAGCGCCAGGATCAGGATCAGCAGCAGGACGCCGGCCCACAGGGTCGACAGACGGCCGCGCGCGCCGGAGGTCACGTTGATCATCGACTGGCCGATCATGGCGCAGCCGGCCATGCCGCCGAACAGGGGCGACAGGATGTTGGCGATCCCCTGACCGCGCGTCTCGCGATCCTTGTCCGAGGCCGTGTCGGTGACGTCGTCGATCAGATTGGCGGTCAGCAGGCTTTCCAGCAGGCCGACGAAGGCCAGGGTGAAGGACACGGGTGCGATGATCGTCAGCGTCTCCCAGGTCAGGGGGACGGCCGGCAGGTGGAACATCGGCAGGGTGGTGGGCAGCTGACCCATGTCTCCGACGGTGCGAACGTCGACGCCCGTGAACATGATGAAGGCGCTGATCATCACGATGGCGACGAGGGCCGAGGGCACGGCCCTCGTCAGGCGCGGCAGGCCGTAGATGATCGCCAGCCCTGCGGCGACGAGCGCGTATGTCTGCCAGCCCCGGCCTATAAGTTCAGGCATCTGGGCCAGGAAGATCAGGATGGCCAGCGAGTTGACGAAGCCGGTCATGACGCTGCGGCTGACGAAGCGGATGTAGCGGCCCAGCTTCAGCAGGCCGACGGCGATCTGGATGAGGCCGCAAAGGATGGAGGCGGCGAACAGGTATTCCAGGCCGTGGTCGCGCACGAGGGTGACCATCAGCAGGGCCATGGCCCCGGTGGCGGCGGAGATCATGGCGGGACGGCCGCCCGCGAAGGCGATGGTCACGGCGATGACCACGCTGGCGTAGAGGCCGACGGCCGGGTCGACCCCGGCGATCAGGGAAAAGGCGATGGCCTCGGGAATCAGGGCCAGGGCGACGACGGTCCCCGCCAGCAGGTCGCGGCGGGGGGAGGCGAGCCATTGCTGGCGCGCGGAGGCGATGACGGACATGGAGACTTCAACGGATGGGGCCGTCTGCGCGGCCCGGTTTCCCGGCGGATCGGCGGCCGGGATAGCCACCCGTCTCCCGACAGGCGGGGCGGGTCCGAGGTGAGGTCCGTCTGATGCCGCGCCGCGCCGCGAAGATCAAGCGGCGCGGCGAAAGGTCAGGCCCGGGAATTCAGGTCCGAGGGGTCAGGCCCACGGGCCCGGATTGCGCGGCGGCGCGTCGGTCACCGGCACGCCGGTCGAGGCGGCGGTCGTCTGGGGAACCGCCAGTCGGCGCGGATCACGGACGCCCGGCAGCTTCATCAGGGCTGCGATGCGGTTATGGGTGGCCGGGTGGGTGGAGAACAGGTTGTCGGCGCCGCGCCCGTTCAGCGGGTTGATGATGAACATGTGAGCCGTGGCCGGATTGCGCTCGGCCGGGACGTTCAGGGCGCCGCGCGCATAGGCGTCGATCTTCTGCAGGGCCGAAGCCAGGGCCTGCGGGTCGCCCGCGATCTCGGCGCCGGTCTTGTCGGCCTCGTACTCCCGCGCACGGCTGATGGCCATCTGCACCAGACCGGCGGCCATGGGGGCGAGGATCATCAGCGCCAGAGAGCCGATCAGGCCCAGGCCGCCGCCGCCCTCTTCCTCATCGCGGTTCCCGCCGAAGAAGATCGCGAAGTTGGCCAGGGCGGCGATGGCGCCGGCGATGGTGGCCGTGACCGTCATGGTCAGGGTGTCGCGGTTCTTGATGTGGGCCAGTTCATGGGCCATCACGCCGCGCACCTCGTCCCGGTTGAGCATGCCGAGCAGGCCCTCGGTGGCGCAGACCACGCCGGTCTCGGGGTTGCGCCCGGTGGCGAAGGCGTTGGGCTGGTCGCCCGGGATGATGGCGACGCGCGGACGCGGCATGCCCGCCCGCTTGGCCATGTCGAGGGTGTCGACCACATAGGCGCGGACGCGGGGGTCAGGGTGGGTCTCGTCCACCAGTTCGGCCCGGTACATCTTCAGCACCAGCTTGTCGGCGTTCCAGTAGCTGAAAAGGTTCATGCCGCCGGCCAGGACCAGGGCGATCATCATGCCGCCGGCGCCGCCGATCAGATAGCCGATGCCGCTGAACAGGGCGGTCAGCAGGGCCAGCAGGGAAAAGGTCTTCAGACTGTTCACGGTCATCCGTCACGATCTGACCCGACATTGGGTCTGAGGCGAAGATGTGAAGTCGGTCGAGCCCGCTCAAGTCCCCGGGCCTGCGGCGGGTTGGCGCGGACTTGACCCCGGTGTCGCTCGCCTCCTAGCTTCCCCCGCCGCGTGTTCGGCGGTGGGGATTATCCGGGGTATTCGATATGCGTAGTCATTCCTATCGCCGCGCGGCGCCGGCCGCTTTCGCCTTGGCTCTGGCCGCGGGGCTGATCGCTCCCGCCGGAGCTGAGGCCTGGGCCCAGAACGCCGCAGCGCCCGTCTATGAACAGCCGCCAGCCCCGATCCCGGCGATTCTGGACGCCGCCCCGACGCCCACGCCCAGCGTCAGCCCCGACCGCAAGACCTTGGCCCTGTTCGAACGCAGCAACCTGCCGCCGATCGCCGAGTTGGCCGAGCCGATGCTGAAGCTGGCCGGGTACCGCATCAACCCGCGCAACAACGGCCCGGCCAACAGCCGGGCGGCCTGGCTGACCGGGCTGAGCCTGCGGTCGATCGAGGGCGGCGCCGCGCGCACCGTGGCCCTGCCTGCGGACGCCCGGTTCCTGTCGCCGTCGTGGTCGCCGGACAACAAGAGCATCGCCCTGCTGCTGGACCGGCCCGAGGGGCTGGAGCTGTGGGTTGTGGACGTCGCCACGGCTCGCGCCCGCAAGCTGACGGACGCCCGGGTCAACGCCGCGAGCGGCTCCGGCTATTCCTGGCTGCCTGACGGGTCGGGCCTCGCAGTTCGGCTGACGCCCGCCGGACGCGGCGCCGCCCCGGTGATCAACCGCACCCCGGCCGGCCCGATCGTGGAAGAGACCCAGGGCCGGGCCGCCCCGGTGCGGACCTATCAGGATCTGTTGTCTGACGCGGGCGACGAGGCCCTGTTCGACCACTATTTCACCTCGCAGCTGGTGATCGCGCCGCTGAGCGGGCCGGTGCGCAACGTGGGCGCGCCGGGCGTGATCCTGGGCGCCTCTTCCTCGCCGGACGGCCGCTATCTGTTGCAGACCCGCGTCAAGCGGCCATACAGCTACGCCACGCCCGCCGGCCTGTTCCCGACCGAGGTGACGGTCACCGACCTGACGGGCCGGGTCGTGCATCAGGTGGCGGACCTGCCGCTGCGCGACAATATCCCGCCGCCTTTCGACGCCGTCGCGCCGGGCCCGCGTTCGGTTCAATGGCGAGCCGACGCGGACGCCGTGCTGGTCTGGGCCGAGGCCCAGGACGGTGGAGATTCTCGCCGTCCGTCCGAGGTGCGCGACCGTGTCTTCATGCTGCCGGCCCCCTTCACCGGTCAGCCGACGACCCTGATCGACCTCAAGGAACGGTTCGGCGGGGTGAACTGGGGCAATGACCAGGTCGCCATCGTCAACAGTCGCTGGTTCAACACCCGTCACGAAACACGGTTCGTGGTGAACCCCTCGCAGCCGGGTCAGGGTCGCGTGCTGATCGAGCGCAACTATCAGGACCGCTACAACGATCCGGGCTCGCCCCTGACCGAGCCCAATGAAAAGGGCCGGTATGTGATGCAGTTCACCGAGGCCGGCCATGTGCTGATGGAAGGCTCCGGCGCGACCCGGGCCGGCTCCTATCCGTTCATCGGGGCCCTCGATCTGGCGACGGGGACGAGCGAGCGGCTGTGGACATCGGCGCCCGGCGAATACGAGACGGTGGTCGGCCTGCTCGATCCGGCGGGCCGCCGGCTGCTGACGCGGCGCGAAACCAAGCTGGAGCCGCCGAACCTGATGATCCGGGATCGGACGACCGGCGCGACCACGGCCCTGACCGATTTCCCGGATCCGGCGCCGCAGCTGGCCAATGTGTCGCGCGAGCTGATCGCCTACACCCGCGCCGACGGGGTGCAGCTGTCGGGCACGCTTTATCTGCCCGAGGGCTATGACAAGGATCGCGACGGGCCGCTGCCGCTGGTGATGTGGGCCTATCCGGCCGAATTCACCGACGCCGCCGTGGCCGGTCAGGTGGTGGACACCGACAACCGCTTCGTGCGTCCGGGCGGCTCAAGCCATCTGTTCCTGCTGACCCAGGGCTACGCGGTGCTGGACAACCCGACCATGCCCATCATCGGGCGTGACGGGGCTGAGCCGAACGACACCTACATCGAGCAGTTGAAGATGAGCGCCGAGGCGGCGGTGAAAGCCGTAGTCGATCGCGGCGTGGCCGATCCGGACAAGATCGCCGTGGGAGGCCATTCCTACGGCGCCTTCATGACGGCGAACCTGCTGGCGCACACCGACCTTTTCCGCACCGGTGTGGCGCGTTCCGGCGCCTATAACCGCACCCTGACGCCGTTCGGCTTCCAGGCCGAGCAGCGCACCTATTGGCAGGCGCCCGAGACCTACTACGAGATGTCGCCCTTCGCCTTCGCCGACAAGGTGAACGAGCCGATCCTGCTGATCCACGGTCAGGACGACGATAACTCCGGCACCTTCCCGGTCCAGTCGGAACGGTTCTATGCGGCGCTGAAGGGCAATGGGGCGACGGTCCGCTATGTCGTCCTGCCGCTGGAAGCGCACGGCTATCGCGCCCGCGAGTCGGTCGGCCACACCCTGTGGGAAACGGTGCGCTGGCTGGATCAACACGTGAAGAACGCGCCGCCGCGCGCCTCGGCCCCCGCGCGATAGGCCGCAGGCCGTCTTCCAGCGGCGCCATTGCCAAATCGCCTCCCGTTGTTGAGAAGGTCTCGCAATAACGGGAGGCGGCGATGGCGGGATCGGTGAAGTGGGCGGCGACGGCCGCCGGACTGGCGGCTGTCGTGCTGGCCGGTCCGGCGATCGCCCAGACCGCGACCGAAGGGCGAACGACGTATCCGGCCGAGTTCTTCGCCGCCGGACAGCCGACGACGGCCCTGGACATGGTCGCGCGCCTGCCCGGCTTCGTCTTCGACGCCGGCGGCGACGTGCGCGGTCTGTCAGGGGCCCAGGGCAACGTCCTGATCGACGGACGCAGGCCCGCCAGCAAGACCGAGGACCTTGAGAGCCTGATCCGTCGCATTCCGGCCGGCCAGGTTCTGCGGATCGAGGTGATCCGGGCCGGGGCGCCGGGCGTCGACATGCAGGGGCTGCCGGTCGTGGCCAATATCGTGCGACGTCAGGGCGGCGCGATCGAGGGGGCGTTCAACGCAGGGACAGAGCGGCACGACGATGGCCGCTGGGCCTGGGAGACCGGCCTGGAGCTGAGCCGCAGCCTGTCCGGCGATCGACGGATCGAGGCGTCCGGCGAACTCTATCGCTATGTCGATGAAGACGCGGGCGACGGACGGCGCGAACGCCGCGACGCGGCGGGCGATCTGGTTCGCGCCAGCCAGGCCGACCAGACCGGCGGAGGCGAAGGCGGACGGCTGTCGGCCGCCTGGCGTCAGCCCCTGGCGGGCGGGACCCTGTCGGCCAACGGGCTGGTCCTTGCCGAACGCTATGACTGGTCGCTCGAGGACCGGTTGCGCCATCCCGGTCCCGGCCTGTCCGTCGTCGACGAGACCGAAGAGGACCGGGAGGCGGAACTCGGCGCCTCCTGGGAGCGGCCGACCGCCTGGGGCAAGGTCGAGGTCATCGGCCTGCAGCGTCTGGGTGACGAAACGGTGGCCTCAAGCGCCCAGAGCGCGGGCGGACGCGAACGGTTCGACAGCGAGGAGACCGCCGGTGAGAGCGTGGGTCGGATCAGCCTGTCGCGCGTCCTGTCGCCCAGACTGACGATCGAGGGCGCAGTCGAGGGGGCGTTCAACTGGCGCGAAGGCGAGGCCCGGGCAGAGGAGGACGGCGTCGTGGTCGACCTGCCGGCGTCGGATGTCCGCGTCGAAGAGCGCCGTGCCGAACTGATGACCTCCGCTGCCTGGCGACCCTCGGGGCGCTGGTCGCTTGAGGCCGGTCTGCGGGTCGAGACGTCCGAACTGCGCCAGGACGGACAGGGCGCCGCCGCCCGGACCCTGACCTACGCCAAGCCGCGCCTGAATCTGGTCTGGACGCCGGAGTCTTCCCGCGAATGGCGCCTGAGGATCGAACGGGAAGTCGGCCAGCTCGATTTCGGCGACTTCATCACCTCCGCCAGCCTGGACACGGGCCAGGTCTCGGCCGGCAACGCCGACCTGTGGCCGGCCGCCAAATGGGTAGTCGAGGCGGTCCATGAGACGCGCTTCTGGGGCGAGGGAGCGGTGACCCTGACGGTGTTCCACGAGGCGATCGAGGATGCGATCGATCGCGTGCCGGTGTCCTCGCCCTCGGGCGTGTTCGACGCGCCGGGCAATATCGGCGACGCCGAGCGCAGCGTCGCCCAGGTGCGGATCGCCCTGCCCCTGTCGCGCCTGGGCGTGCCGGGCGGTCTGCTGAAGACTTTCGTGGAGTTCGCCCATACCGAAGCGACCGATCCCACCACCGGCGAGCGTCGGCGCATGAGCGGCTACAATCCGTTCGAGGCCGAGGCCGAGTTCACACAGGATCTGCCGGCAAGGGGGCTGAAATGGGGGATGTCGGCCTATTTCGGTTCGCCCTATCGCGAATACCGGTTCGACGAGGTGTCGGAGGAGGAAACCGAACCCTGGTGGTCGGCCTTCGTCGAATGGAAGCCGCGCGGAGCCTGGGTCCTGACCCTTGAGGCGGAAAACCTGACCGGACGCGGCTACCGGCTGGACCGCACCCTCTACGCCGGACCCCGCGATGTCTCATCGGTGGCTCTGATCGAGACGCGGCGCCAGTCGTTTGGCCCCTATGTGGGACTGAAGATCCGGCGCGCCTTCGGCTAGGGCGCATTCGCAGTCCATTGGGCCGGGATCGGGGTGGTTTGCGCGCGACCAGCAGGCATCAGCGCCAATTTGACCGACGAATCGGCCTGTCAGGCAAGAAAATCCTCCCCTGACGGTCGCCTCTCTCGCTGCGGCGCGTTAGAAGCACCACATCGACGTAGCGTCCGAAGGAGTCTCGCCGTGAACCATGTTCCGCACCCCGATCCGACCTCTGCCGAAGAGCGCGCGCGCCTCATGCAGGATCCCGGTTTCGGCCGCGTGTTCACCGACCACATGGCGACCATCAAGTGGACGTCTGAAAAGGGCTGGCACGACGCCAGGATCGAACCGCGCAAGCCGTTCCAGATCGATCCGGCCGCCAGCGTGCTGCACTACGCCCAGGAAATCTTCGAGGGCATGAAGGCCTATCGCGGCGCAGGCAACGCCGTGACCCTGTTCCGCCCGCTGGAGAATGCGCGCCGGTTCAACGCCTCGGCCGAACGTCTGGCCATGCCGACCCTGCCCGAAGCCGACTTCATCGGCGCCATCGAGGAACTGGTCCGCGTCGATCGCGACTGGATCCCGGACGGCGAGGGCAGCCTGTACCTGCGTCCGTTCATGATCTCGACCGAGGCCTTCCTCGGTGTTCGTCCGTCCAATGAGTACCTGTTCTGCGTCATCGCCTCGCCGGCCGGCGCCTATTTCAAGGGCGGGGCCAAGCCGGTGAAGGTCTGGGTGTCGGACGACTATACCCGCGCGGCGCCGGGCGGCACGGGCGCGGCCAAGTGCGGCGGCAACTACGCCGCCAGCCTGGTGGCCCAGGCCCAGGCGGTGAAGAACGGCTGCGACCAGGTGGTCTTCCTCGACGCGGCCGAGCATCGCTGGGTCGAGGAACTGGGCGGGATGAACGTCTTCTTCGTGTTCGACGACGGCTCGGTCCGGACCCCGCCCCTGGGCACCATCCTGCCCGGCATCACCCGCGATTCCATCCTGGCCCTGGCCCGCGACGAGGGTCTGCAGGTCGAGGAGGCCAACTACAGCTTCGACGACTGGAAGGCCGATGCGGCGTCCGGCCGGCTGAAGGAAGTCTTCGCCTGCGGCACCGCCGCCGTGGTCGCCGCCATCGGCGAGATCCGCTTCACCGGCGGCACGCAGCAGATCGCCGACGGCCAGGACGGTCCGGTCACCCGGCGCCTGCGTGAAAAACTGACCGGCCTGCAGCGCGGCGTCGGCGCCGACATCCACGACTGGCGGCATGTGATCGAGATGTGATCACGACGCGCGGCCGCCCCGGCCTTCCCGCCCGCGGCCGCGCACCCTAACTTCGGCGAATGGCGAGACCTCGCAAGCGGCGCTGGCGCAAGACCGGCTCGATGATCCCGATCGCCACGGCGATCCTGATCATCTGCGCGCTTGTGACCTGGATGGCGATGCGCTGATCGCGCGCGGCCTAACTTGGCGGACCTATTGTTCCAGAGGGAGGACGATGGTGGGTGATGTAGGGTTCGAACCTACGACCCGCTGATTAAGAGTCAGCTGCTCTACCAACTGAGCTAATCACCCGAACCGATCGTCTGGGCGGGGTCCTGCAAGGGCCGCGCCAACTCCGCCTGTCCCGGATCGGGATCAGCGAAGGAGCGGGCATGTAACGGGTCGGGCGGTGTGATGCAAGCCCATGGTTTCAAATGGCGCCGACTGCGCGCTAAGGTCGCGCTCGGAATCGGAGGGATTCCCAAGCGAGGGGAAAGACGCATGGCCTTTTGGCAGCGGCGCAAATCGATCGACGCCATGGTCGGCGGGCATGGGGGCGGCGAGCGGCTGAAGGCCACGCTCAGCTGGCCGCATCTGCTGGCGCTGGGCGTCGGAGCCATCGTCGGCACCGGCATCCTGACCCTGATCGGGGTCGGGGCGGGGCTGGCCGGGCCGGCGGTGCTGATCTCGTTCGGCCTGGCGGGGCTTGTCTGCGCCTGCGCGGCCCTGGCCTATGCCGAGCTGTCGACGATGATGCCGGCGGCGGGCAGCGCCTACACCTATTCCTATGCGGTTCTGGGCGAGCTTCTGGCCTGGATCGTGGGCTGGAGTCTGATCCTGGAATATTCGCTGGTGGTCTCGGCCGTGGCCGTCGGCTGGTCCGGCTATGCGGTCGGATTCCTCAACGGACTGGACCTCGGCGGCATGAGCCTGGCCCTGCCCCAGGCCCTGACGGCGGGCCCGCACGCCGGAGGGGTCATCAACCTGCCGGCGGTGTTCATCATCGCCGTGGTGACGGGGCTGCTTTTGCTCGGCACCAAGGAGAGCGCGACGCTGAACGCCGTGCTGGTGGTCATCAAGATCCTGGCCCTGATCGTCTTCGTGGCCATCGCCCTTCCGGCGTTCAAGACCGAGCACTTCACCCCCTTCATGCCCAACGGCTTCGGCGCGCCCTTCGTCCAGACCGGGGTGATGGCGGCGGCGGCGATCATCTTCTTCGCCTTCTACGGCTTCGACGCCATCTCGACGGCGGCCGAGGAGACCAAGAAGCCCGAGCGCGACCTGGCCATCGGCATCGTCGGCTCAATGTTGATCTGCACGGCCCTCTATATGGTGGTGGCCGCCGCCGCGATCGGGGCGATGCCGGTGGGGCAGTTCGCCGACAGCGGCGAGCCCCTGGCGCACATCCTGCGCGAACTGGGCCAGGGCACGGCGGCCCAGTGGATCGCGGCCTCGGCGGTGATCGCCCTGCCGACAGTGCTGCTGGCCTTCCTGTTCGGTCAGAGCCGCATCTTCCTGGGCATGGCGCGCGATGGTCTGCTGCCCCAGCGTCTGGCGAAGATCTCGTCGCGCGGCGTGCCGGCCGCGGTGACGATCTTCACGGCCGTGGTGGTGGCGATCCTGGCGGGTCTGCTGCCGCTGGACGAACTGGCGTCCCTGGCCAATGCGGGAACTCTGGCGGCTTTCTGCGCCGTGGGGGTCTGCCTGACGATCCTGCGGCTGCGCGAACCGGGACGCGAGCGGAAGTTCAAGGCTCCGCTGTGGCCGTTGGTGGCCCTGATCACCGTGGTCGGCTGCGTGATCTTCTTCCTCAGCCTGAAGCCCGTGACCCAGTGGGGCTTCCTGATCTGGAACGCGATCGGCCTGGTGATCTACTTCGTCTGGTCGTCGAAGAACGCGGTCCTGGGCAAGGCGCCGGAGTAGTGGCCCGGCGCGACCTGTCCGGCGCGGTGGACTTCACCGTGCTGGACCGCATGACCGGCGGCGACGACGCCATCTCGGAAGAGGTCCTGGGTCTGTTCGTCCAGCAGGCGGCCATGTGGTCGCCCATGCTGGACGTGCGCGCCGAGGGGTGGCGCGACGCCGTGCATACGCTGCGCGGCGCGGCGGCCGGCATCGGCGCGGGCGAACTGGCCGAGGTCTGTCAGGCGGCGGAAAGCGCCGGGAAGGCTGTGGCCCCGGCCGCCCTCGACCACGTCCGCACAGCGCTGGACGCCGCCCTGGCTGACGTCGCGGCTTGGCGGCATGAGCTGATGCTGAGGGGGCTGAAGGGTTAGCCGCGCGTCCGGTCGTAGACGCCGAACTCGTGGGCGATGCAGCGGTCGATCAGGGTGCGCCAGACCGGCTCGGCGATGTCGGGCGACAGACCGGCGGGGCCGGCGGCGGCCAGGACCTTGGCGACGACGTCTTCGATGCGGGCCTGATCATGGACGGCGTCGCGGTCAGGCTTGATGCGGGCGGCGGCGTCCATATAGCGCTGGCGCTCGGCCAGCAGGGTCACCAGGGCCCTGTCCAGGGCGTCGACGCCCTGGCGCACCTCGGCCATGGAACTGCAGGCCTCGGGCGTCGGGCGCGGGTCGATCGTCACATTATCCGACAAAGGCGCGCTCCAGCACATAATCGCCGGGTTCGGCGTTCGAGCCTTCCTTCAGGCCATAGGTTTCCAGCAGTTCGCCCGTCTCCTTGATCATGGCCATGGAGCCGCACAGCATCACGCGATCGGTGTTGGGCGAAAAGCCGATCGGCAGGCCCAGGTCGGCGAAGACGTCACCGGAACGGATGCGGTCCGTGATCCGGCCCGGTGTCTCGAACCGTTCGCGCGTCACGGTGGGATAGTAGACTAGCTGGGCCTTCGCCTCGTCCCCGACCAGCGGGTCCTCATGGACGCCATGGGCGAAGAAGTCGCGGTAGGCCAGGTCGGCGACGTTGCGCACCGTGTGGCAGACGATCACCTGATTGAACCGCGAATAGGTGTCCGGATCGCGCGCCACCGACAGCCAGGGCGCCAGACCGGTGCCGGTCCCGATCAGCCACAGCCGCTCGCCGCCGGTGAGGGCGTCAAGGACGAGTGTCCCCGTCGGCTTCTTGCCCATCAGAACCTGGTCGCCGGGCTGGATCTTCTGCAGGCGCGAGGTCAGGGGGCCGTCCGGGACCTTGATGGAGAAGAACTCCAGCTCTTCGTCCCAGGCCGGGCTGGCGATGGAATAGGCGCGCAGGACCGGCTTGCCGCCTTCGGGGTCGGGCAGGCCGATCATCACGAACTCGCCGGAGCGGAAGCGGAAATCCTCGGGCCGGGCGACCCGGAAGCTGAACAGCTGATCCGTCCAATGCTTGACCCAGACCACCTCCAGCGAATGGAAGGGCGAGGGTTTGGCGGCGACTTGTGGGGAGGCGTCGGTCATCGCCCTGCCTAATAGGCATCGCCGCCCGGTTGCGAAAGGGGCCGGATCGCCCCCGCCGCCTCAGGTGGCCGGGATCGCTCCCGGCGGCGCCCGTCGGGCGCGGGTCTTCTGTTCAAAGGCGTAACCCAGCGACAGGATGCGGGCGTCGTCCCACTTGCCGCCGATGAAGCTGATCCCGACGGGCATGCCCCGATCGAAACCCATCGGCACGGTCAGGTGCGGATAGCCGGCGACGGCGGCGATCGTCGAGGTCGAGCCCTGGGCCCGGTCGTCGTCATCGCGGTCGTTCGTCCAGGCGCGCGAGGTGGTCGGCGCGATAAGGGCGACCACAGAGTGTTCGCGCATCAGCCGGTCGATGCCCTCGGGTCCGGCGAGGCGGAATGAGGTCGCGCGGGCCTCGACATATTCGGGCGTGGTCAGATCGCCCTTGGCCTCGGCCATCTCGAACAGTTCCTGGCCGAACAGCACGGTCTCTGCGGGTGTGGCGGCGTTGAAGGCGATGACGTCGGCCAGGGTGCGGGTTTTGACCTGCGCCGAATCGGTCGAGGCCAGATAGGCGTTCAGATCGGCCTTCAGCTCATACATCAGCACCTGGAAGGACTGGCGACCGATGGTCTGTAGATCGGGGCCTTCGGTGATGTCGATCAGGACGGCGCCGGCTTCGCGCAGCTTCGTCAGATTCTCCTCGAACACGGCCTGGGTCTCGGCGGAATAGCCGCGCGCGAACCGCATGACGCCGATGCGGACGCCGTTCAGGCCATTGGCGTCGAGGGCGGCGACATAATCGACCTTGCGCGCATCGGCCTCCGTCGTCACCGGGTCGGCGGGGTCGCTTCCGGCGATGGCGGTCAGGGCGGCGGCGGCGTCCGACACGGTCGCGGCCATGGGGCCGGCGGTGTCCTGGGAACGGCTGATGGGCACGATATGGGTGCGGCTGACCAGTCCGACGGTGGGCTTGAAGCCGACGACGCCGTTGGCCGAGGCCGGGCAGGTGATCGATCCGTTGGTCTCGGTGCCGATGGCGACGGGGGTCAGGCCGACGGCAACGGCGACGGCGCTGCCCGAGGACGATCCGCAGGCGGTGCGCGCCGGGTCATAGGGATTGGGCGTCAGACCACCGACCGCGCTCCAGCCGCTGATCGAGTTAGACGACCGGATATTGGCCCATTCCGATAGATTGGTCTTGCCGAGGATGACGTAGCCGGCCTCGCGCAGTCGGGCGGCGATCGGGGCGTCCCTGCCGGGGGCGTTGTCGGCCAGGGCCAGCGATCCGGCCGTCGTCGGCATGTCGCGGGTCTCGATATTGTCCTTCAGGAAGATCGGGCGGGCGTCGGGCGGGGACGCCGCATAGTCGGCGCTACTCGTCCAGCGCAGCACCGAACGCGAGCCTTCGGCGTCCAGCAGGCACTTTTCGACCAGGGCGAAATAGCCCTCGGGAGCCGGATTTGGGACGCGCCGAAGCGGGCTGCATCGCTCCAGCGCCTGTCGCGAGATAGGTTCGCGGGACACGACGACCTGAGGCGTGTCGCTGTTCTGGGCCAGGACGGCCGTCGGGGCGGCGATCAGCCATGCCAAGGCGATGAGGATCGGATTACAGCGGCTTCGGACAGTCATTTCGATGATCCTTTGGCGTCATCCGCCCTCAGTGCGACCGTTCGCCGATCGTCCGATCCAGGAAATCCAGATAGGTGCGCCACTGCATCAGCTGGCGGGCGTTGCCGCGCACGCCGTGGCGCTGGCCGGGCCACAGCATCAGTTCGAACGGGGTCGAACGGGCCTGTAAGGCGTCGATGACGCGGGTGGAGTTCTCCAGGATGACGTTGTCGTCGGCCATGCCGTGCATCAGCAGCAGCCGTCCGGTCAGGTTGGGCAGGCGCGGAATGACGTCCGACGCGGCGTAACCTTCGACATTGTCCTGGGGCGTGGACATATAGCGTTCAGTGTAGGCGGTGTCGTACAGGCCCCATTCGGTGGGAGGGGCGCCGGCGATGGCGGAGGCCAGTCCCATCTTCGGCTCGGTCAGGGCCATCAGGCTCATGAAGCCGCCGTAGGACCAGCCCATCATGGCGATACGGTCGCCGTCGACATAAGGCAGGCTGCGCAGATAGTTCGCGCCCAGCACCTGATCCTCGATCTCGGGCTGGCCCATCTTCAGGTACAGCGCCTGTTTGAAGGCCGCCGAGCGGTCGCCCTCGCCCCGGTTGTCGAGGCGGAAGACGATGTAGCCGGCCTCGTTCAGCAGTTGGGTCGTGGCCGGTTGCCAGCCCTTCTTCACACCGCCGCCCGACGGACCGCCATAGACCTGCATGACGACGGGATAGGTCTTCGACGGATCGAAACCGGGCGGGGTGGTCATCTGCCAGACGAGGGTCTCGCCATGGCTGTCCAGCGTCCCGAAGGTCGGGGTCTGGCGGCGCGAGACATAGTGCCAGAAGGGGTGACCGTCCTTCAGTTCGTTCCGTTCGATCCAGCGCACGAAGGTCCCGTCGGCGCGATAGAGGCCCGACTGGGGCGGGGTGTTCAGGTCGCTGTAGTTGCCGACATAGGCGGTGGCCGTCCGGTTCATCGTCGCGCCCCACCAGCCGCCGGCGGGCGTGACGGCGGCGGGCGCGACCGTGCGGCGAAGCGAGGCCCGGAACATCTGCTGCTCGATCGGCAGTTCCTTGTCGTCGCGCATCGACGCGGTGAAGAAGACATCGCCGGTCGCCTCGTTGACCCCGTTCAGCCCTTTGACCGGAAAGTCGCCGCGCGTGATCGCCCGCAGGCGGCGGCCGTCGCGGTTGTAGAGATAGAGGTGACGCCAGCCGGTCTCCTCGGTCGACCAGATGAAGTCGCCGGACTTCAGTGCCTTGAAGTCGTGGGTCAGAGGAACCCAGGCGTCCGAGGTCTGGGTCGCGATCACACGGGCCGCGCCCGTGGCCGGATCGACGGCCAGCAGGTCCAGCGTCTTCTGATCGCGGCTCAGGCGCTGGACATAGAGCGTCTTGCCGTCCGAGGCCCAGTTCACCCGCGCTAGATAGATGTCGGGATTGGATCCCAGATCGACCTTGACCCGCGTTCCGGCCGCCCTGTCCTGCACATACAGTTCGACCACGGCGTTGGGCCGCCCGGCGCGCGGATATCGTTGCTGGATCGTCGAGGCCCCGCCGCCGGTGATGTCCAGTCGCGGAATGACGTCCACGGTCGATTCATCGGTGCGTTGCAGGGCGACATAGGCCTCGTCCGGGCTCCACCAGTAGCCCGTGTCGCGATCCAGTTCCTCCTGGGCGATGAACTCCGCCGCGCCCCAGGTGATCAGGTCCTTGCCGTCGGTCGTGACGGCGGTCTCCGCCCCGGTCGCCAGATCGAGGATGTAAAGGTTCTGGTCGCGGACGAAGGAGACGAAATTGCCCTTGGGGCTGACCTTGGCGTCGATCTCGTCGCCCGCGGTCTCGGTCAGGCGGCGGACGGTTCCGTCGGCGCGCGCGGCCAGGAAGATGTCGCCCTCCAGCGGAGCCAGGATGTAGCGGCCCTGTTCGTCCCACGAATATTCGACCACCCCCCGCTGGGAGATGCGCATCCGCTCGCGCCGGGCCTTCTCGGCCTCCGACAGCTCGCCGGCGTCGGGAACCAGGGCGCGGGCGTCGATCAGCTTGAACGGCTCGCCTGCGCCGGTCGGGGCGGCCCACAGGTCCAGCACCTGCACATCGTCGGGCCGGGCGCGAAGGAAGGCCACCAGTTCGCCGTCCGGCGACAGGCTGACCCCCTGGGCCACGGGGCCGTTCAGGGCCGGATCGGCGAACACGCGCTCGGGCGTCAGGACGGCGGGATCGGCGGCCGAAGACGTCTGGGCCAGGGCGGCGCCGGCGACGGCGGAAAGCAGGGATGCGAGCAGGACGGTTTTCATGGCGCCGGACGCTAGCGGCGCCGCCCGCGGCCGTCATCCCCCTTTCGCGCGCTGCGGCGAGACGACCGGCGGTTGACAGGCCGGCGTTGCGGCTAAATACTTAAGTCAATGCTACAGTATCAAGGTCAGCCTCTCGATCTCGCCTTCCAGGCCCTGTCCGATCCGGGACGGCGCGCCATGGTCGAGCGTTTGAGCCGGGGGCCAGCCACGGTCAGCGAACTGGCCGCCCCCCTGCCCATGACCCTGTCGGCCGTGGTCCAGCATCTGAAGGTGCTGGAGGAGGCGGGGCTGGTCACCAGCGAGAAGACGGGGCGGGTGCGCACCTGCACGCTCGACGTCGCCGCCATGACCCAGGTTGAGCGCTGGGTCGCCGAACGACGTCGGTTCTGGGAGCAGCAGTACGACAACCTCGAGGCCTATCTGGCCCGCACCGCCCCGGAGGAGGGCCGGACATGACCGTCACCAACGCCACATTCACCATCGAACGGGTGGTCAAGGCCACGCCCGCGCGGGTGTTCGCCGCCTATACGAGTCTTGAAGCCAAGAGCGCCTGGTTCAAGGCGCCGACGGACTGCGAAACCCTGGCCCGCGACTTCGACTTTCGCGTCGGCGGCAGGGAGCGGTTTCACGCCCGTTGGCCGGGCGGACTGATCACGGACTTTCAGGCCGTCTACCACGACATCGTCGAGAACGAGCGGATCGTGCTGGTCTATGACCTGTTCCACGACGAGGTGAAGCTGTCGGTGTCCCTGCAGACGATCGAGCTGCGGTCCGAAGGCGACGGCGTGCGCCTGATCCACACCGAACAGGGGTCCTATTTCACCGGCGGGGTGGAGGCGGTCCGGGGGCGCGAACACGGCACGACCTGGCATGTCGACAACCTGGTCGCGACGGCGGAGGGGCGCGCGACGTCGGCCTTCGCATGACCGTCGAACTGTTCGCCCATCCCTTCTCGTCCTATTGCCAGAAGGTCCTGATCGCCCTGTACGAAAACGACGTTGCCTTCACCTGGCGCATGATCGAGGATCCCGGCGTCGGCGAGGAACTGGCCCGGCTGTGGCCGATGAAACGGTTTCCGATCCTTCGCGAGAACGGGCGGGTGGTGATGGAGACCAGCGCCATCATTGAATATCTGCAACTCCATCATCCCGGCCCGGTCCGATTGATCCCGGATGATCCCGAACTGGCGATCGAGGCGCGGATGATGGACCGGGTGTTCGACAACTATATCATGACGCCCCAGGGCAAGTTCGTGTTCGACGCCCTGCGCCCGGCGGAAAGTCGCGATGCTTATGGAGTCGAGGAGGCGCGCCGGATGCTGGACGTCAGCTACGACTGGCTGGACGGACGGATGAAGGACCGCATCTGGGCGGCGGGAGACGATTTCACCCTGGCCGACTGCGCCGCGGCCCCGTCGCTGTTCTACGCCGACTGGACCCATGCGATCCCGGATCGGTTCGAACACCTGCGGGCCTATCGGGCGCGCCTGCTGCAGCGGCCGTCGTTCGCCCGGGCGGTCGAGGAGGCCCGACGGTTCCGTCACTATTTCCCGCTGGGGGCGCCGGACAGGGACTGACCGGCGGTCGGGCGCGGCGGAACCCGCGGCAAGCGTGGCCGTTCCGCCGGAATGGAAAAGCTGTTCATCCGCTTCGCGACCCTGACGGCCAAGGTGGCGGGCAAGCCGTGGACCTTCATCGCCTGCGTGGGCATCGTTCTGGTCTGGGCCGTGACGGGGCCGATCTTCGGGTTCAACGAGACCTGGCAGCTGGTGATCAACACCGGCACGGCCATCATCACCTTCCTGATGGTGTTCCTGATCCAGAACACCCAGAACCGCGACGGCGCAGCGATGCAGGCCAAGCTGGACGAGCTGATCTACGCCACGCGACGGGCCGACGCGCGGTTCATCGGCATCGAGCATCTGACAGATGAGGAACTGGCGCGCATCCTCGATGAGGTCGAGAAGCGCGGCATCGAGGTGCACGACGGCAAGCCCGCGCGGGCGATCAGGGGCAAGCCCGGCGCCCGCGCCGAGGCGGTCCAGGCCGAACAGCCCGCAGAGGTCAGAAAGTCGCCCACCCGGACCGGCGCCGGCCGCCGGGGCGGCAAGTGAGCGAGGTTTGGCCGACAGTCGTGGGCACGGCGGCGGCCCTGGCCTCGATCGCCAGCTTCGCGCCCCAGACGATCAAGATCTGGCGTGAGCGTGACGCCGACGCCGTGTCGTTGAAGACCTACAGCCTGACCCTGACCGCCTTCGCCCTTTGGGTGGCCTATGGAGTCCTGACCTCGGCCTGGCCGCTGATCACGTCGAATGCGGCCGCCTTCCTCATGGCCGCGACGGTGGTGGCGATGAAGGTGAAGTTCGGCGGTCGCTCAGGATGAAACCCCCGCCGGGATGAGCTAGGTTCGCCTTTCCACCTCCCGGAGACCTCGCCGTGAACGCCCCGACCGGCCCCGCCCGGCGCGCCGCCGCCTTCCAGCGCATGCGTGACGCCCATTCCACCGAGATGGCCGAGGACTATGTCGAGCTGATCGGCGACCTCATCGCCGAGTTGGGCGAGGCGCGGCTGACCGACCTGGCCGAGAATCTGGGCGTCAGCCACGCCACGGCGGCCAAGGTCGTGGCGCGGCTCCGGCGCGAGGGGCTGGTGGACGGTCGCCCGTATCGCGCCCTGTTCCTGACCGAGACCGGCAAGGCGATGGCGGCGGCCTCGCGCGAGCGCCACCGGATCGTCCATGATTTCCTCATCGCGCTGGGCCTGGACGAACTCACCGCCGAGGCCGACGCCGAAGGCATGGAGCACCATGTCAGCGCCCGGACGCTGGAGCTCTTCCAGGCGCTGACGGAGAGGTTGACGGCCGGTCAGGGCTTGCGGGCGTAACGGGCCTCGACCGGGGCGTAGCGGTCCCAGACCTGACGGTCCGCGATCGAGCGCAGCAGCTTCAGATATTCCGCATGGGTCCAGGCCAGGGGCGTGGCGGAGTCCGTGGGTTGGCCCAGGCGATAGTTGCGGGGGGTTGGATTTCCGACGCCGTCCCAGGCCTGCTCCGGCAGCATCAGGCCGTCGGCGACGAACCGCTCCATGCCTCGCACGTAGGTGCGGCGCAGGGTCTGGATGTCGGTCCCGGCCGCCAGCTCATAGTGGCCGCGCTCGCCGGTGAAGAAGGGCCAGACCCGGCCGCGCTGGCCGGGCGCCATCACGCCGCCGACGCCGTAGTTGGCGCCCGTGACGTGATCCTCGCCATAGCCGTCCACGCCGTATCGACGCCAGCCGGGCGTGGTGTCGCCCGCCGGGCCGAAATCGTAGCGCACCCGGAAAAGGTCCGGGAAGGACTGATCGTCGTATTCCGGCAGGGTGGCGAGGATCGAGGGGGCGTCCGGCGCCCGCACGCCGTAACGCACCAGCTCCAGGAAGCCGCCGTCGACGACCTTGTCCTGGGGCTGGCCGGGCTGGCCGTTGTTGTCGCCCATGCGGGCGTCGCTGTTGGGGTTCTCGGTCTTGGACAGACGCATGAAATAGCGACCGTCGCCGAGCGCGCCCTCGGTGGTGAACATCCGCTGTTCGATCTTTCCGGCATAGTCGTCGGCGGCGGCCAGATAGCGGTCGGCCGAGGCCGCATCGCCGGAGGCGCGGGCGATGTCGGCGGCGGTGACCAGGCCGGAGATCACGGCGGCGGTGGTCGAGGGCGAATGGCCGTCCTGTTCCTCCCACCGCTCCTGCTGGGTGTAGGGCGGGGTGATCGTGGCGTCGTTCCAAAGGATGCCGACCTTGCCGCCGTCCACCAGGAAGTCGGCGGCGGGCTTGATCATCTGACGATACGCGGTCGCCATCTCGGTGTCGGAGACGACGCCGGCCTTCCACAGCTTCCAGCCCAACATGATGGGCATGGCGGTCTGGTCCAGCTGGACCCCCACCCATTCGACCTCTCCATCGACATGGGTCTTTTGCAGGAACCAGCCGGTCGCGCCCGTATTGCCGGACGTATCGGCGCGGACCTGAACCTGGGGCAGGTAGCGGAAGGCGGCGGCGGGCGTCTGTTCATCGCCCAGGGCCAGCATGGCCATGGCCACCTGATAGAAGTCGCGCGGCCAGACGGCCTTGTAGCCGGTCGAGGGTTTCGAGGCGTCCACCGTCTCGCCCCAGGGGTTGGACAGGCTTGCGATCAGGGCGCCGGCGTGGGTGCGGTCCTCCTGCACCTTCAGCATCAGGGCCGAGGCATAGGCCAGCTTGCCGCCGTCCATCGCCTGATCCGCCATGCGCGGCAGCTGATCGAGGGTGGCGATATAGTCCTCCCAGCCGACGCGTTCGCCCTCGCCGTTGAAGCGGCCGAGCACCTCGTCGAGGCCGGTGGTGAAGCTGGCGTCGGCGGCGCCTTCCGCCTCAGCGCGGCTGTGGCCGAAGCCGATGACGAAGTCGCGGGTCAGGCTCTGGCCCGCCGCGACGGCCGGCAGGGCGCCGGTCAGGACGACCGCGCCGGGCGTCTCCCCGGTCGAGGCGTAGGCGTTGGTCAGTCGGCCGTTCGCCTTCAGGTCCGTCAGACCGTCAGAGGCGCCGAGGAAGCCGGCGCTGGCCGTCTGGAACGGCGCGCTGGGCCGAAGCGCCAGATGGACGTTCCCCTCCGAAGCGGTCAGGACGTTCGCCGACGCCTGGGCCCGGTCGCCGCCGCCGGTGTTGGCCATGTGCGGTTCGAGGACCAGATAGGGGGTCACCTCGCCGCTCAGAGCCTTGACCGTCACCCGCAGGATCAGGGCGTTGCGGTCCGGGTCGGTGAAGACCTGTTTGACCATCTCATAGCGACCCGCGTCGTCGGTCGTGGCCACGCGATAGGCGGGCGACAGCGGCCGCCCCTGCGCGTCCACGTGCAGATACTCCGTGCGGGCCGTTGTGTTCTCGCCCTCGACCGACAGGCCGGCTTCCGACGCCATGACAAAACGCAGATCCTTGATCTGGGCCTCATGGATAAGGCCGTACATGGTCTCGGTCAGGACGCCGTCGGCCAGCGAGAACCAGACCGTCGACACCGCGCCCGTCGGGCCGCCGTCGGCGTAGCGGCCGTTCACATAGGCCTCGTAGGACGACCCGGCCCCGGTCTTGGCCGCGCTGGCCCAGAAGGTGGCGGCTCCAGGCGCGCCGGGGGCGACGGCCGAGGTCTGGACGGTCGGCGCGGCGGCGACGGGCGGCGCGACCTCGGTCGTGGCGCAGGCGGTCAGGGCGAGGGCCGAGACGGCAGCCGAGGCGGCGAGCTTCAGGCTCGGGCGGATCTTGAGGGTCATGGTCGGCCTCTCTACGCGGGGATACGGGTCGGGTTCAGAAGGAAGGTCAGGGGAACGTCGAGACGGCTGTTCCACGACGCCTCATTGTGCTGGGCGCCCGGGAAGACCAGGCTGGTGAAGCGGTCCGGGCCATAGCCGGTGCGGCGGAAGGCGGCGTCCACATCGGTCTGGAACTCGGCGTAGAAGCCGTCCAGCGTCTCGTCGCCTCGGTCGAAGTAGAAGCGGTGGGCGTTCGGCGCCGGCAGGCCGCGCTCGATCACCCCGGTCCAGGCGGCGACCAGCCGCTCTCGCCAGGCGTCAAGCTGCGGCCCGGCCTCCAGACCCTGGACCTTCAGCGGCCAGTGGGTCGACAGGCAGGCCGCGGCGGAGAAGACGTCGGGGCGCTTCATCACCGCATACATGGAGATCAGCCCGCCCATGCTGGAGCCGGAAATCATGGTGTCGGCGGGGCCGGTCAGGGTGCGGAAACGGCCGTCGATCCGGGGCTTCAGTTCCTCCGTCAGGAAGCGGATGTAGCCGTCCGACAGGGCCGGCCCGCCATAGATGGACTGCACCTCTCCGCGCATGTCGTCGGCCAGGGCGGCCAGAAGGTCGGCGGGGATGTATTCGCGCAGGCGCAGGTCGGTGTTCCAGACCCCGACCACGATGGGCGCCCGGACCTGACCGCCCGCGATCAGCCGCTCCAGATGTTCGTCCACGCCCCATTCGCCGAAGTTGGCGGTCTCGGCCTCGAACAGGTTCTGGCCGTCGTGCATGTAGAGAACCGGATAGCGGTCATCCGACACGTCGTAGCCGGGCGGCAGCCAGACCGTGACGTTTCTCGGCTTCACATTAGCCGAGGACACGTCGGAAAGACGGACCAGCCGGCCCCTCGGAGGTTCGGCGGCGCGCACGAGGGCCGGAAGGGCCAGGCCCGCCGACGCCAGGGCCAGAAGCGTGCGCCGGTTCATGCCGTCTCCTTCACCCGCAACGCCGCCATCGCGGCGAGGACGAAGGAGACCGCGCCGAGCACCAGGGCCCAGATGGCCTGGCCGTCGAAGAGCGACTTCAGGATCAGGCCCAGAACGGTCGCGGCCAGCAGTTGCGGCACCACGATGAAAATGTTGAAGACGCCCATATAGACGCCCATCTTCCGGTCCGGCACGGCCCCCGCGAGGATGGCGTAGGGCATGGAGACGATCGAGGCCCAGGCGAAGCCGACCCCGATCATGGGCAGCCACAGCAGGCCGGGCTCGCGGATCATGAATATCCCGAACAGGCCGAGCGCGCCCAGAACCAGCATCAGGGCGTGGGTCGCGCGCTTGCCGATCCGCTTCGCCAGCGGTGGCAGGGCGAAGGCCGCCAGGGCCGCCACCCCGTTGTAGACGCCGAACAGCACGCCCACCCAGTCGGCGCCCGCCGCATAGGCGGTCGAGGTGGTGTCGGTCGCGCCGTAGTGGACGGCGGTCACGGCGGAGGTGGTGTAGATCCACATCGCGAACAGGGCGAACCAGCTGAAAAACTGCACGACGGCGAGGCCACGCATGGTCTCCGGCATACGGAAGATGTCGTTCAAAATCTCGGTCGCGGCGTTGCTCAGGCCCCGGCCCTGCATCATGCCCACGGCGATCATCAGCAGGCCGAAGCCGACGAAGAAGCCGGCCAGCACCAGCAGCTCCTTCTCCAGATCGAACAGGCCGATCAGGACCAGGCCCAGCACGCCCAGCGCCGCGCAGACCAGACCCGACCCCATCCAGCCGCGCACCGACCGGGCGGGTGGTTCGGGCGCATCGTCCTCGGGCGTCGTGGCGCGGGCCCGCTCGAAGGCGGCGATCTGTTCAGGGCTGTACTCCCTCGTCGTCAGCACGGTCCACAGCACGGCCGTGAACATGCCGAAGGCGCCGACGTAGAAGGCGATCTTCACCGACAGGGGCACGACCCCGTCCGCCGCCGTCGAGGCCACGTTGAAGACGTTCGACAGCAGCCAGGGCAGGCAGGAAGCGAACACGGCCCCGGCCCCGATGAAGAAGCTCTGCATCGCATAGCCGGTGGTGCGCTGCTCCTCGGGCAGGTTGTCGCCGACAAAGGCGCGGAACGGCTCCATGGTGATGTTGATCGAGGCGTCCATGATCCACAGCATGGCCGCGGCGAACCACAGCGACGGGCTGTTGGGCATGGCGATCAGGGCCAGGGTCGTCAGGATGGCCCCGACCAGAAAATAGGGCCGTCGGCGGCCCAGGGGCGTCCAGGTGTTGTCGCTGAAATGGCCGATGATCGGCTGGACCAGCAGGCCCGTCAGGGGCGCGGCGATCCAGAGGATGGCGAGCGAGTCCACCTCGGCGCCCAGGGTCTGGAAGATGCGGCTGGTGTTGGCGTTCTGCAGGCCGAAGCCGATCTGGATGCCGAAGAAGCCGACGCACATGTTCCAGATCGCCAGCGGCGACAGGCGCGGACGGTGGGACAGCAGGCTCATCCGCGACGCCCCAATGCGAGCAATGATGATGAAAGCGAGCAGATACTGACGTGAGAATTCGACGACGTGTTTCGTGAGGAATTCGGCGACGTTGGATACGGTCGAGTCGTCATTGTCCTCGGCGGCCCCTTCCGGTCGGAACGAAGCGGATCGCCTGACCGCCGCCGGGGGCGAGGGCCAGGGTCAGGACGTCGGCCGAGGTGACGGTCTTCTGCTCGATGACGATCGACTCGCGCTTGCCGCGATAGTCGGCGTCGGGACCGTCGCGATAGATCTCGGCGCGATAGGTTCGGCCGGGATCGAGGAAGGACAAGGCGGCGGTCAGGACGCGAGGGTGCTCGTCGGTGATGGCGCCCAGGGCCCAGACGTCCCCGCCGCGTTCCTTGCGGGCGATGACGACATGGTCGCCCAGCTCGGCGGCGAGGACCCGGGTCTCCTCCCAGTCGACCGGCACGTCCTTGATGAACTGGAACGGCCCCGGGTTGGTCTCGTAGTTGACCAGCAGGTCGGCGGCCATCTGGATCGGGCTGTAGATCACCACATAGAGGGCCAGTTGCTTGGCCCAGGTGGTCTGGACCCCGCCCGGGCTGCGCGTCTCCATGCCGAAGATGCCGGGCGTATAGTCCATCGGACCGGCCAGCAGACGGGTGAACACCAGATTGCTCTCGTGCTCGGGCGGATTGCCGGGATTCCCCCAGGCCGAGTACTCCATGCCGCGCTGGCCTTCGCGGCTGATGATATTGGGATAGGTGCGGCGCAGGCCGGTGTCCTTGAACGGCTCGTGGGCGTTGACGGCCACCTTGTGGCGGGCGGCGACCTCGACGACCTTCATATGGTGCTGGGCCATCGCCTGGCTTTCGTGCCAGGTCATGGCGACCTTTCCGTCGGGCCCGGCGACGCGCGCGCCGCCCGCGTCGGCGACATAGCCGGTCTTCACCGAATGGACGCCCAGCCGTTCGTACAGGGCCATGGCCGCCTCCAGCTGCGGCTCATAGACGAAGGCGTTGCCGCCGGTCTCGTGGTGGCCGATCAACTGGACGCCCTTCGAACGGGCGTGGGCGCAGACGGCCTCGATGTCGAAGTCGGGATAGGCCTCGGTGAAGGAGAAGTCCGAGCCGTTGGCGAACCACTGGCCGTCCCAGCCCTTGTTCCAGCCCTCGACCAATACCCCGCCGAAGCCGTGTTTCGCGGCGAAATCGATATGTTTGATCGCGTTCTCGGTCGTGGCTCCGTGCTTGGGGCCCGAGTTCCAGCTCTTCAGCTCCAGGTGCATCTCCCACCAGACGCCGACGTATTTCATCGGCTTGAACCAGCTGACGTCGCCCAGCTTGTTGGGCTCGTTCAGGTTCAGGATCAGGCCGGACTCGATCAGGCCGGCGCCGGTGTCGGCGATCTGCAGCGTGCGCCACGGCGTGTTGAAGGGCAGGGTGCGGACCACGGCGGCGTTGGTCAGACCGGGGGTCAGCTGGGCGCGGAACTTCGTCCCCTCCGATCGGCGCAGGTTCATGCCCGCATAGTCGACGCAGGCCGCCTCGTGGATCGAGACGTGCAGGCCGGAACGGCTTTTCACCGTCATCGGCGTCTGTGCGTTGGCCACTGCGTCGATCGGCGTGCGGTTGTAGAGGTATTCCTCGCGGTTCCACTCCCAGGCGGGGCACCACAGGGCCTCGCCGTTTTCGGCCAGGTTGAATTCGGTCAGCTCCGAACCGATTCGGGCGGTGGTCAGGCCGGGCTGTTCGGGGAATTCGTAGCGGAAGCCCAGGCCGTCGTCATAAAGGCGGAAGACCACGTCGAACCGGCGGGCCAGGCCGCCCGTCTCCGCATAGGTGACGCGGAACTCGTTGTAGTGGTTACGGATCAGGCGGCGCTCGCCCCAGGGCTGCTCCCAGGTCTCGTCAAAGGCGACCGGCTGGGTGGCGGTCAGGCGCAGGCCCCGCTCCAGCGCCGGGGCGTCGGTCAGCAGGAAGCCCAGTTTAGACGCCTCGACGACCGTGCGGCCCTGACGATGGACCGAATACATCGGCCGTCCATCATTGTCGGTGGTCGCTTCCACCGTCAGAACGCCGCCGGGCGAGGCCGCGCGCGCGGCGTTCGGCGCCGTCTGGGCGCGAACCGGCAGGGCGGACAGGGCCGAAACCCCTGCGGCGGCGGCCGTCAGGCTGAGAAAGGATCGGCGCTGCATCATCGGATCACTCCACGCATCAGGGACTTGCCAAGCTCGACCGGAGCACGGCAGGAAAGTTTTGCAGAAAATTTTGCATCGCCGGGGAGGGCGAGCGCACGGTGAGCCGACGGACCACGCGACTGGAAGACCTGGCCCGGATGGCGGGGGTGTCGATCTCGACCGCCTCGCGGGCGCTGAACGACAGTCCGGCGGTCAACGACCGGACCAAGCAGGCGATCTGGAAGCTGGCGCGCGAGCACGACTATCCGTTCCGCCGCTACATGCCCGCCGGCCCGATCGGCGCCCAGGGCACGATCGCCCTGGTGACGCCGCGGCCGCAGGGACGGGAAGGCCGCCTCAGCGATCCCTTCTTTCTGGAGCTTCTGGCCGGGGTCGGCGAGGCGGCGCGCGAGCGCGGCTGCGACCTGATCATGAGCCATGTCTCGCCGGTCAGTTTCGACGACGTCTCGGCCGCCATGACCACCAGCCGCGCCGACGGGGTGATCTTCCTCGGCCAGTCCAGCCTTCACGCCGCCTTCAACCGCATGGCGGAGACGGAAGGACGGTTCGTGGTCTGGGGCGCGGAGCTGGCGGACCAGGCCTATTGCTCGGTCGGATCGGACAATATCTCCGGCGGGCGTCGGGCGACCTCGCATCTGGCGCGGCTGGGGCGCAAGCGCATCGTCTTCCTCGGCGACCTCGATCCGCCCGAGGCGATGCAGCGGCAGCGCGGCTATGTCGAGGCGCTGGAGGGGGCCGGTATTGGCGTCGATCCCGACCTGATCGTCCCGGCCCATTTCGAGGTCGAATCCGCCGAGGCCTCCGTCGACGCCATGATCCGGCGCGGACTGACCTTCGACGGCATCGTCGCGGCGTCCGACCTGATCGCCCTCGGCGCGGTGCGGGCCCTGCTGCACGCGGGCGTTGACGTGCCGGGTCAGGTGTCGGTCATCGGCTTCGACAACGTGCCCTTCAGCCGCTACTCGCGCCCGGCCCTGTCCACCATCGCCCAGGACACCATGAAGGCCGGCCGCCTGATGGTCTCCAAGCTGCTGGACAGCCCCGGCGATCGCGCCGCACGCTCCGAACGCGTCCCGACCGACCTGATCGTGCGCGAGACCTGCGGGGGGTAGGGTTCCTCTCCTTCTCCCCTCGGGGGAGAAGGTGGCCCGGAGGGCCGGATGAGGGGGCTGCTGGATACGGATCGAATTGCTAAGGGCAGGAACAGCGGCGCCGCCCCCCTCATCCGAGCGGCTCCGCCGCCCACCTTCTCCCCCGAGGGGAGAAGGATATGGTCGGACAGCCTTCAACCTGCCCGCGCCAGCAATAGCCCGGCCAGCGAGGGCAAGGGGCCCGTCGCGTCGGCCGCGACATTCACCGCCTCGACCACCGACCAGCCGTCCGGCGTGGCCCAGTCCACGGTGTCATGGCCCAGGTTGAAGACGCAGAGCAGGGCGTCATCGCCTTCGCTGCGCTCGAAGATCAGCAGGTTGGACGCCGAGGTCATCGTCATGGCGCCGGTCCGCAGGGCGGAGAACCGGCGGCGCAGGCCCACCATCCGCCGGGTCAGGTGCAGCATGGAGCCAGGGTCGGCCTCCTGAACGTCGACGGACATCGGGACGTGCCGCGGATCGACCGGCAGCCAGGGCTCGACGGACGAGAAGCCCGCGTTCGGGCGGTCATGCCGCCACGGCATCGGCGTGCGGGCGCCGTCGCGGCCCAGGGTCTCGGGCCAGTTGGCGATCGCTTCCGGATCGACCAGCCGGTCATAGGGGACATGAGCCTGCGGCAGGCCCAGTTCCTCGCCCTCCCAGATGAAGACGTTTCCACGCAGGCACATCAGCAGCAGCATGCACATGGCCGACACCTGCTTCTCATCACGCCCCTCCGCCCAGCGTGATACGGCGCGCGGCGCGTCATGGTTGGAAAAGGTCCAGCTGGGCCACCCCTCGCCCTCGACGCCCGGCCACATGGCGGGGCCGCCGTCCACCAGCTCCGTCGTCAGCCGGTCGGCGTACAGATAGAGAAAGCCATAGGCCGAATGCAGCCGGTCGGCGCCCTGGGTGTAGAGCTTCATCTCCTCATTGGCGCGGTCGCCCCCGACCTCGGCCACCAGGAAGCGGGCCCGGCCGGACTCGGCGCCGACCCGGTCCGCCAGCTTGCGCAGCCGGGTCAGGAAGGCCGGGATCTCCGGCTGTGACTGGTTGTGGATCTTGTCCTGGAAATCGAAGGGTCGGGTGCGTTTGCCGTTGCCGACCAGCGGCGGATTGTCCGTCAGCTTCGGGTCGTGCATCGAGAAGTTCAGGGCGTCGAGGCGGAAGCCGTCCACTCCCCGGTCCAGCCAGAACTTCATTGCGCCCAGCAGGGCGTCCTGCACCGCCGGATTCCTGACGTTCAGCTGCGGCTGCTCCTTCAGGAAGTTGTGCATGTAGTACTGGCGGCGGCGCGCATCCCAGGTCCAGGCCGGGCCGCCGAATACCGACTGCCAGTTCGACGGCGGCGACCCGTCGGCCTTGGCGTCGGCCCAGACATACCAGTCGGCCTTGGGGTTGGTCAGGCTGGAGCGGCTTTCCTCGAACCAGATGTGCTCGTCGGAGGTGTGGGAATAGACCTGGTCGATGATGACCTTCAGGCCCAGCTCATGGGCGCGGGCCACCAGGGCGTCGAAATCGGCCATGGTCCCGAAGATCGGATCCACGCCGCAATAGTCGGCCACGTCATAGCCGAAGTCCTTCATCGGCGAGGTGAAGAACGGCGACAGCCAGACCCCGTCCACGCCGAGGGAGGCGATGTGGTCCAGATGGGCGGTGATCCCCGCCAGATCGCCCACGCCGTCGTCGTTGGAATCGGCGAAGCTGCGCGGATAAACCTGATAGAGCACCGCGCCGCGCCACCATTCGGTGGGCGTGGCCGCGTCGATCTCGACGGTCGGAGAGGTCAGGGTCTGGACGTTCAACGCGCGCTTTCCGAAGTGCAGATCATATAGTCGAGGGCCGGGACGGTAACCCGGATGGTCCCCGGCGCCGAGGCGGCGGCGGGGCAGGCGCCGCGGGCGGCCGACCACGTCGCGGAGGCCGCATCGACCTCCACATTGGCCGTCACCGGAGCGGTGGAGGAGTTGAACAGGATCAGCGTCTCACCCGGTTCACCGTCGATCTTGCGAGAGACCGCGAACAGGCCGGGCGTGTCGCCGGCGAAGCGCACGGTCTGACGTCCCCGGCGCAGGGCGGGCAGGTCCCGGCGCAGCTTCGCCATCTCGGCGATGCGGACATAGAGGGGGGCGCTGGTGTCGAACGGGGCGCGCCGCCCGCCGAGGATCTTGTGGGCCGCATAATCGGCGACCTGGCCGCCGAACAGGTCGGCCCGGGCCGCGCCATAGCCGCCGATGCCGGCGAAGCCCTGTTCGTCGCCATAGTAGATCGTGGGCACGCCGCGCGAGAACATCATCAGGGCGTGGGCCAGGGTCGCGCGGGCCAGAAGCTCGTCGTCCGACGCTTCGGGATGTGCCTTGGCGATGAAGCCGCCGATCCGGCCCATGTCGTGGTTGCCGAGGAAGGTGGGCAGTTGCATCGCCCCGTTCTCTCCGCCCTCATAGACGGCGTCGGCCATGAACAGTTTGGCCAGGGCGTCGGTCCCCTTCACTCCGTTGGCCACGTCGGTCGCCGTGGTCTGGAAGGCGAAGTCGAGCACGGCCGGATACCGGTCCACCCGGGTGAACCTGGCCAGCATCGCCGGGTCGTGGTCATAGACCTCGCCGAAGATGTGGAAGTTCGGAATGCCCTTGGCTCGCGCCCGCTCCAGCATGGCGGGGACGAAGGCCTGCCAGAAGGCCGAGTTCACATGGCGGGCGGTGTCGATGCGGAAGCCGTCGATCCCATAACGGTCGATCCAGTCGCCGTAGATGTCGATCATGCCCTGGACGACACGCGGATGTTCGGTGAACAGGTCGTCCAGCCCGGCGAAGTCGCCGTCCAGCGAGCTCTCGCCCGCGAACGTCGTGTCGCCCCGGTTGTGATAATAGATCGGGTCGTTCAGCCAGGCCGGAACCTTGACCGTCTCCTCGCCCGCCGGGACATAGGGCGTATAGGCGTAGTTCGGGTCGGTCAGCCGGGTGAAGTCGGTTAGGTCAAAGCCGTCGTTGATGGCCGCGCCGTCCGGCCCGCCGCGTCGCGTGTAGGGATAGTCGGCCCGGCTGCGATAGGCGCAGTCGTTCTTCGGGCATTCGCGGTAGCGGATCACATCGGCCGTGTGATTGGCGATGATGTCCATATATACCTTCATGCCGCGCGCATGGGCCGCCTCGACGAAGGCGGCGAAGGTCGCCTCGTCGCCGAAATGCGGATCGACGGTGGTGAAGTCGGTGATCCAGTAGCCGTGGGCGCCCGAGAATTCGCGGCCCGGTTCGCCCTGGACCGGCTTGTTCTTGAACACCGGCGCCAGCCACACGGCCGTGGCGCCCAGCCCCTGGATGTAGTCGAGGCGGCGGATCAGTCCGGCGAGGTCGCCGCCGTGATAGAAGCCTTCGTGGGTCGGGTCGAAACCGTGATCCAGACGACCTCCGGCGATCCCGCCCGTGTCGTTCGTCGTGTCGCCGTTGTCGAACCGGTCGGGCAGCAGGAAATAGATCACCTCGTCCTGGGGCAGACGGGCGCGGAAGTCGGTGTCGGTCGTCGTGTCCGCGGGACGGGGCGCGGCCAGTCCCGGCTCCGCGAAGGCCGCTAGGGCCGCGCCCAGCAGCATCATCGCGAGATGTCTTGGTTTCCGGCGCGCCGCCATCGTCGAATCCTCCCTGACATCCGGACCGGCTTGACCGTCGATCTCTCGTGTTTGCAAGATTTTGCAGCAACTCTTGCGGCTGTCAACCGCCGTTGGTGCGGGCTATGCGTCAGTCTCCTCGCCGATGTTGCGGCGCAAACAAGGCTGAATCCGATACTGAGCCAGGGTGATCTCGGGCGAATTTGTGACACAGCCACATTACGGGCTTGCAAGGTTGTCATAAGTTTGCATAGATTTGCGGAAGCCGAGATCGCAACGACAGAAACGCGTCGGCTCCAGGGAGGATGAAGATGTTCACTCGTTTCACCACGCGCGCACGGCTGCTGTCCGGCGTCGCCCTCGGCGTGAGCGCGGCCCTGACGGCCGGCGCCGCCGCCGCCCAGTCCCAGCCGGCGACGCCGGACGAGGACGCGACCCAGGTCGAGGAAGTCGTCGTCACCGGCATCCGTCGGTCGATCGAGGCCTCGATCTCGGCCAAGGCGCGCAACACCTCGATCGTCGAGGTCATCTCGGCCGAGGACATCGGCAAGCTGCCCGATATGTCGATCGCCGAATCTCTGGGCCGCCTGCCCGGTCTGGCCACCCAGCGTCTGGACGGCCGCTCGCAGGCCCTGTCGATCCGCGGCCTGGGCCCGGACTTCACCACGGCCCTGCTGAACGGCCGTGAACAGGTCACGACCGGCGACAACCGCGGTGTCGAATTCGACCAGTATCCGTCAGAACTGCTGTCCAGCGTCGTGGTCTACAAGACCCCGGACGCCGGCCTGATCGGCCAGGGCCTAGCCGGCACCGTCGACATGCGGGTGGTGCGTCCCCTGGCCTACGGCCGTCGCGCCCTGGCCGCCAACGCCCGTTATGAGTGGAACGACATCGGCGCCCTGAACTCGGGCACGACCGACAACGGCAACCGCTTCACCCTGTCCTACATCGACCAGTTCGCCGACGGCACGATCGGCGTGGCCCTCGGCTACGCTCACATGTCGTCGCCGTACCAGTCCGAGCGGTTCAACGCCTGGGGCTATCCCAACTACAGCGACGGCAATCTGCTGACCGGCGGCGTGAAGCCCTATGTCATGTCGTCGGAGCTGGAGCGCGACGGCTATATGGGCGTGCTGGAATGGGCGCCGAACGACCGTTTCCACTCGACCCTCGACCTCTTCTATTCGAAGTTCGAAAACACCCAGACCCTCCGTGGCATCGAATTCCCCCTGGCCTGGGGCGGATCGTCGGGCGACTGCGCCTCGGTCGGCAATGTGGCGACGCCGAACGTCTGCCGTCCGGGCCCGTCCCTGCGTCCGGGCTATACGGTCGAGGATGGCCTGATCGTCGCGGGCACCTGGGACAACATCAAGGGCGTGGTCCGCAACGACCTGAACAAGCGTGACAGCGAGATCACCTCGATCGGCTGGAACACCGAACTGGTCGCCAATGACGACTGGACCCTGACGGCGGACCTCAGCTACTCCAAGGTCGAGCGCGAGGACATCATCCTCGAGACCAACGCCGGCACCGGACGCAACATCAACGGCGCGCTGGACACCCTGGGCTTCCGTCTGACCGACAACGGCGTCACCGAGTTCACCAGCCAGCTGAACTACGCCGATCCCAACCTGATCAAGATCACCAGCGCCCAGGGCTGGGGCGGGGACGTCATCCCCGAGGGTCAGGCCGGCTACATGAACACCCCGTCGATCACCGACGAGATCAAGGCCGCCCGGTTCCAGGCGCGTCGCGCCCTGCACCAGAGCCCGTTCAGCGCCATCACCTACGGCGTCAACTACACCGAGCGCCAGAAGGACTTCGTCAACGACCAGTTCTATCTGGGCGTCCCCGGCGGCGGCGACCTGACCGTGCCGGCGCAATACCTGCTGGCCCCGACCGATCTCGGCTATCTGGGGATCTCCCAGATGATCAGCTACGACGCCCTGGGCGTGGTCAACAGCGGCCTGCTGAACCTGATCCGCAACCCGAACGCCGACGTCCTGTCCGGCAACTGGGAAGTGACCGAGAAGGTGACGACCGCCTTCATCAAGGCCGACATCGACCACAACCTGTTCGGCCTGCCCCTGACCGGCAACGTCGGCATCCAGTACGTGCACACCGACCAGTCGTCGAACGGCTTCTCCGCGCGCCAGATCGGCCCGGGCGTGGCCGAGACCGTGGCCGTGACCGGCGGCGCCGAGTATGTCGAGTTCCTGCCCAGCGCCAACTTCATCCTGGAGATCGGCGACGACCTGTTCGCCCGCTTCGCCGCGGCCCGCACCCTGGCCCGGCCGCGCATGGACGACATGCGCGCCTCGCGGAACTACAGCTTCAACACCGCCCTCAACATTCCCGGCGCGCGTCCCGACGTGAACTCGCCCTGGGGCGGCGGCGGCGGCAATCCCGAGCTGCGGCCGTTCATCGCCGACGTGGCCGACATCTCGATCGAGAAATACTTCGCCAACCGTCGCGGCTATGTCTCGCTGGCCGGCTTCTACAAGCAGTTGCAGACCTATGTGTACAACCGCAACCAGATCTTCGACTTCACCGGCTATCCCACCGGCGGCGTGACCCCGGTGATCAATGAGGGGATCGTCGGCGCGCCGGACAACGGCGACGGCGGCTGGATCAAGGGCGTGGAGTTCGCGATCTCGACCCCGTTCGACATCTTCCATCCGATGCTGACCGGCTTCGGCATGCAGTTCAGCGCCTCGGCGACGGACAGTGAGATCCAGCCCGATCCGACCCAGGCCCCGACCACCCTGCCGGGCCTGTCGGAGACGGTGGTCAACGCCTCGATCTACTATGAACGCGCCGGCTTCCAGGCTCGCGTCTCCAGCCGCTACCGCTCGGACTTCCTGGGCGAGGTGGCCGGCTTCGGCAACGGCCGGACCCTGCGTTCGGTCGCCGAGGAGAATGTGATCGACGCCCAGATCGGTTACGAGTTCCAGTCCGGCTGGCTGGAGGGCCTGTCGATCCTGGCCCAGGCCAACAACCTGAACGACGAACCGTTCCAGACCTTCCAGAACGGCGACGAGCGCCAGACCATCGACTACCAGCACTACGGCCGGACCTTCCTGATCGGTCTGAACTACAAGTTCTGACCCTGCCTTCCTGAGCTGACGCGCGTCACTTTCCTCCCCGACGTGTCGTCAAAGACTGGGCCGCCCTTCTCCGGAAGGGCGGCCATTTTCTTGACTCGTCGAAGGCGCAGCGCAGGCGTTGGTCAGGACGGCAGCATGTCGATCAGGCGGCCGGCGGGGCTCTCGTATATCCGGGCGTCCACGCCGTAGGCCGCCCGGATGTTCGCCGGCGTCAGGGCGTCTTCCGGCGCCCCATCGGCCAGGATCGCGCCATCGGCCATCAGCACGATCCGATCGGCCAGCCGCGACGCCAGCGTCAGGTCGTGCAGGGTCAGGACGACGCCTCGCCCCTGATCGGCCAGCGACCGGAACAGGCGGGCCGCCTCCATCTGATGCGCGGGGTCGAGGCCGGTCAGCGGCTCGTCGGCCAGCAACCATTCCGGCGATCCCGCCAGGGCGCGGGCGATCAGCACGCGGGCGCGCTCTCCGCCTGACAGCGTCTGCACGATCCGGTCGGCCAGTTCGACGGCCGAGGCGGCGGAGAGGGCCTGATCGACCGCGGCCTGATCCTCGCGCGTCAGGCCCCGCGCGCCGGTGAAGGGCGCCCGGCCGAGGCCGACCAGGGTGCGGGCGGTCACCGGCCAGGCGATCTCGGGCGTCTGGGGCAGGACCGCCAGGCGGCGGGCGCGGTCGCGGTCCGGCAGGATCCGCAGATCGGACTCGCCCATCCGGACCTGGCCCGAGGCCGGAGCGGTCAGTCCGGCCAGGGCGTGCAGCAGGGTGGACTTTCCGGCCCCGTTGGGCCCCAGCACCACGGTGACCCGGCCGGGGGTCAGCGACAGGCTGACGGCGTTCAGGACCCTGCGGCCGCCGAGCCGCAGCGACAGGTCGCGACAGGACAGATCGGCCGGGCTCATGCCATCCGCCTCCGCTCGGCCAGCAGGATCAGCAGGAAGAAGGGCGCCCCGACCGCGGCCATGGCCACGCCGAGACGGATCTCGACCGCCGCCGGGATCAGCCGCACCAGAACATCGCCCGCCAGGGTTATGGCGGCGCCGCCCAGGGCCGAGGGCAGCAGCAGGGCCCCCGGCCTCGCCCCGACCAGAGGGCGCAAGAGATGCGGCGTCACCAGGCCGACGAAGCCGATCACGCCCGTCACCGCCACGGCGCCGCCCGCCGCCAGACCGACGCCGAGCGCCAGCAGGGCCCGGGTGCGGGGCAGGGAGACGCCCAGGGAACGGGCGCCGGTCTCGCCCAGGGTGAGGACGTCCAGCGCCGGTCCCGTCGCCGCCAGCAGCAGGCATCCGGCGACGATGAAGGGCAGGGCCAGTCCCACCTCGTCGAAACTACGGTCGGCCAGCGAACCCATCAGCCAGTTGACGATCTCGGCCACGGCCCACGGATTGGGCGCCAGGCTGAGGGCCAGAGAGACCCCGGCGCCGGCGATGATGTTCAGCACCGTCCCGGCCAGGATGAAGCCCACCAGACCCGAGCCGCCGCCGGACAGCAGCAACAGGATCGCCACCCCGATCAGGGCGCCGGCCATGGCGGCGAAGGGCTGGACCCAGGGGCTGACGACCGTGGCGCCGTAGTACAGGGCGATGACCGCGCCGAGGGCGGCGGTGGACGACACGCCCAGCACGCCAGGATCGGCCAGGGGGTTGCGCGTATAGCCCTGCAGCGCCGCCCCCGACAGACCCAGCGCCGCCCCCACCAGCACGGCCAGGATCGCCCGGGGCAGGCGCAGTTCGAAGACGATGGCCCAGCGAGGATCGAGGTCGGGCGAGGTCCAGGCGCTGAAGGGAACCCACACCGGCCCCGCCGTCAGGCTGAGCGCGAACAGAAGCGCCAGTCCAGTCAGCAGGGCCGCATACAGTCGGGCGGACGTCATGCGCGGCCCTCCACGCTGCGACGCGCGGCGGCCAGGGCGCGAGCGGTCTGCATCAGCACCGGCCCGCCGCAGAACATCAGCTTCTCGGGAAACACCGCCCGGTTCAGGCGCGGCGCCAGCCGGTCCAGGGCCGGATGGCGCATCGTCCGCTCGGCCCAACCGGGCGATCCGGGCCAGGGCTCGCCGGTCAGCAGCAACTCGGGCGGATCGGCGATCAGCCGTTCCAATGACAGGGTTCCCGAGCCTGTCAGCCCATAGCGGCCGGCGACATTGGCCAGCCCCATCCGGCTCATCATTTCGTCCATCAGGGTGCCGGGCCCCGAGACGAAGCCGCCGGGCATGAAGACGAGGGCGGGGATCGTCCGGCGGCCGGGCGTTGGAGCGCTGTCGCGCAGCACGGCATCAATGGATCGGACCAGGGCCTCGCCGCGTGCGGGCTCGCCGACGACGGCGGCGACGCGGCGGACCTGCTCCAGACTGGCGGCCACGGTCGCGGGCACGTCGAACCGTTCGACGCGAATGTCGAGACGGCCCAGGGCGGCGGCGGTCCGCGCCCCGCCCCACTGGTCCCCGAGGACCAGATCCGGCCGCAGGGCCAGAACCTCCTCGGTCGTGCCCCGGGTGAAGGGCAGGGTCCGCGCCGCTTCGGCGATGGTCGAGCCGTGGCGGTCGCGCGAATAGCGGCTCAGGGCGGCGATCCGGCCGGGCGCGACCAGGCGGATCAGGATGACGTCCAGGCAGGGATTCAGGGACACGATCCGGCGAGGCCGGTCGGCGGCGCGAACCGGTGCGGCCGCCAGGGCGATCGCGCCGGTCAGCAGGGCGCGGCGGCGAAGGGACGGGGCGGCTGACGGCATGGCGAACCTTCGGGCGGACCTGGGACGACGAACGGCTGTCGTCGGTCGGGCGGGCCCGCTTCCTCCGACGCACCCCGGCCGGATGAAGGACGACGGCGACGGGCAGGTCTCCTGACTCGCGGGTCGTCGCCGTCGCGCCGCCTTCCCGGGGCGCAGCCCTGACGGACCCGGTTCCCAGTGGCGTCCGGCGCACGGCTCGCCGCCTACAGTTGCGGGGGCAGTCGGGGCTTTGGACCCCGTTCCCTTTTCACCCCGAGGCCTGGACGACGCCGGGGAACCTGTCGCGCCGACAGGGGTAGTCCAGTCACGGGGTCGCGGCAAGGCGAGCTTGCGCCGACCGCCCGCCTTTCGTCGCGAGCGCCGGCGTGACACGGTGGGCCTTCTCCCCGCCGCCCATGGACGCCATGAAAACCGCCCTCGTCTATCCCCTGGCCGCTCTGGCCGAGATCGCCGGCTGTTTCGCCTTCTGGGCCTGGCTGAGAAGCGGCCACTCAGTCTGGTGGATCGTGCCCGGGACGGTCAGCCTGGCGGTCTTCGCCTGGCTGTTGACCCTGGTCCCCAGCGAGGCGGCAGGCCGCGCCTTCGCCGCCTATGGCGGGGTCTATATCTGCGCCAGCCTGATCTGGATGCGTCTGGTGGAGAAGGCCTCGCCCGACCGCTGGGACCTGATCGGCGGGGCGGCCTGTCTGATCGGCGCCGCGATCATCCTGTTCGGCCCGCGAGGGTGATTTTCAGCGAATGCTGCGGGGAGGTGTTCCAGGCCTCGGCGCCGTCCGTAAAGAAGGGCGGGTGATCCCGGGAAAGCCAGGGATCACCCGCGACGGCCGTTCCTGTGGAGGAGGGATGACGGATCGGCCGGACCGGATCAGAACTTGCGCGCGACGCCGATGGAGACGACCCAGGGGTCCAGGTCGACGTCGCTCTTCAGGGCGCCGGCGTTGATGGAAGCGTCGGTGCTGAACCAGACCTTCTTCACATCGACATTGAGGCTCCACGGACCGGTCAGGCCGATGTCCGCTCCCGCCTGCGCGGCGAGACCCACGCCGTCGTCCAGCTCGACGTTGAAGCCGTTCCGGTCATCCCCGCCGTAGAACAGCATGGCGTTGACGCCGGCGCCGACATAGGGGCTGAAGCGGCCCTGTGTCAGGGGGCGGTACTGGACGGTCACCACAGGCGGCAGAACCCAGGTCTCGTGCACCGCCACGTCGGTGGCTCCACCCTGGGCGCGCACCTCATGCCGGGTCGTGCCGAGGATGCCTTCGACCGCCCAGTGGTCAGTGATGAAATAGGTGAAGCCGAGGGTCGGCATGGTGCTGTCGCCGACATCGACATGCAGGCCCGACGCGGCGCCGGCGGCCGTCGTGACGGCTGCGTCGGTGTTCGACGAGACATTGCTGACACGCCCGGAAACGACCCAGTCGCCCGCGCGCGGCGCGGTCCAGTGTGTTGGGGTCTGGGCCAGCGCCGGCGTCGCGAAGGCGGCGGCCAGGACGGCGGAAAGGAGAAGGGTCTTGGATGTCATGGCTTTCTTCTGTCCCGACGCCGGGTCGCCTCATGCGGCCGGATCAGCGTCTTGGTCGGCCAGATGAGCCAGGCCCGCTCCATCGGCCTTGATCCATCTCAAAACCACAAGAAAAATGTGGATTTACGGGTCCGGTTGACCGTCCGGTTCGCTCTGTCAGCGTTCGTCAGTGTCGGTCGACGGGGTTTGGCGTCTCATCCTCACGTCATGAGAACGCTGTCGCTGTCCATCATCGCGGTTCTGATTTTCGGAGGGGTCGCTCAGGCCCAGTCGATGAACGTGCGGGGGATCACCGACGACGTCCTGCGCGACATCTGCGGCCCCTTCTCGCGCGATCGCGACATGTGGGCGGTGTTGGGGGCGGCGGAACGGCTCGGATATTCGGTGATGAGCCACGATCCGGTCAATCTGAGGATCGGCGCGGCGGACGCCCAGCCTCCGCCACGGGGGCTGGTCCTGTTCCGCCGCCATCGCGGCACGGTCCGGCTGAGCATGGAGTATGGCCGCGGCCTGTGCGGCGTCGGCATCGAGGAGGGAACCGTGCGGACGGTGGCCGAGGCCGCCGGACCCCACCTGCGGGCCCTCGGGCTGGAACCGGTTTTTGAGGCGGTCGACGAACGACCCGCCGTGTCGGTCTGGCGTGGTTCGGGCCTCCAGGTCGTGATCGCCGGCAGCCTGCATCACAGACCCGGCGTCGAACTGGTGCTTGAGATCGCCCCTGGCGGCGCCGATTGAGGGCAGGTGCAAAAACGCCCGGAGCGAACCTGGCTCCGGGCGTGATCGGTTTCGAAATCCGGGAGGGTCAGGCCGCGTCGTCGGGGTCGGGCGCCGACAGGCCCTCGTCGCCTTCGTCGAACAGGCGGAACTCGTGCCAAAGGCCGTTCAGCACGCCGAAGCCGACCGCCAGCCCGAGGCCCAGAATCCAGGTGAAATACCACATGGCGAATGTCCTTTAATGAGGGTCAGTAGAGGTCGGGGTTGGTCTTCAGTTCGCCGGTGGAGGCTCGGCCCCACAGCACCCGATAGACCCAGGCGGTGTAGATCAGGATCAGCGGCAGGAAGATGATCGTGCACACCAGCATGATGAACAGGGTCAGGTGGCTGGACGAGGCGTTGAACACCGTCAGGCTGGACTGGGGATCGACCGAACTGGGCAGGATGAAGGGGAACATCGACAGGCCGACCGTCGAGATGATCCCGACCGCCGACATCGAGGATCCGCCGAAGCCCAGAGCCGCCGACCGCTTCCACAGGCCGATCGTGGCCAGGGCCGCGCCGAGGAAGCCCAGGACCGGAGCGACCAGCATCCACGGATAGCGGCCGTAGTTGTCCAGCCAGGCGCCCGGCGAGGCCACGACTTCCGTCCGCAGCGGATTGGAGACGCCGTGCCCGTCGATCGCGCCCACGACGCTGAACCCCAGGCCGCCGAAGGCGACATACAGGCCGCCCAGGGCGAACAGGACCAGGCTGAGAACGCCGGCGATCGTGCCGAACCGGCGGGCGCGATCCACGACCGGACCCAGCTCGCCCTTGACCGAAATCCAGGCCGCGCCGTGCAGCACCAGCATGGCCACCGACAGCAGGCCGCTGAGCAGGGCGAAGGGCGTGAACAGACCCAGCAGATGCCCTTCGTAGAAGGACCTGAGGTCCGTATCCAGGCGGAAGGGCGCGCCGATCAGGACGTTGCCGACGGCCACGCCGAACACCAGGGCCGGAACGAAGCCGCCGATGAACAGGCACCAGTCCCAGAACGACCGCCATTTCGGGTCGGGCCGCTTGGACCGGTACTTGAACGCCACGGGCCGCAGGATCAGGGCGCTCAACACCAGGAACATGGCCAGGTAGAAGCCGGAAAAGCTGACGGCGTAGACGAAAGGCCAGGCGGCGAAGATCGCGCCCCCGCCCAGGATGAACCACACCTGGTTGCCTTCCCAGGTGGCGCCGACGGTGTTGATGACCATGCGGCGCTCGGCGTCGTTGCGTGCGACGAACGGCAGCAAGGCCCCCACGCCCAGGTCGAAGCCGTCGGTCAGGGCGAAGCCGATCAGCAGCACGCCCAGCAGGCCCCACCAGATCAGGCGAAGGGTCGCGAAGTCGAGAGGAAGTTCCATTGAGGATGTCCTTTGCGGATCTGGGGGCGGTCAGGCGACGACGGGGGCCGGGCCGGCCGGCGCGGGCGTGTCGGGTTCGGGATCAGCGGCGTCGGCCGCGAAGGCCTCCTGCTCGGCGAACGGCCCCTTCCTGATCGTGCGCAGGATCAGGCCGACCTCGACCACCGCCAGGGCGCCGTACAGGACGGTGAAGCCGATGATCGTCGCCCACAGCTGCGGCACGGTCAGGGACGAGGCGCCCAGGAAGGTCGGCAGGACGCCGTCCACGGCCCAGGGCTGCCGGCCCATCTCGGCCACGATCCAGCCGACCTCGGCCGCGATCCAGGGCAAGGGCAGAGCCAGCACGGCGAGGCGCAGGAACCACTTCGTTTCATGCTTCCTGAGGGTGCAGAGAACGAAGGCCGTGGCGAACAGGGCGATCATGGCGAAGCCGATCCCGGCCATGACGCGGAAGGTCCAGAACATCAGCGGCACGTTCGGCACCGTGTCCCAGGCGGCCTTGCGGACCTGCTCCGGCGTGGCCGTGCGCGGGTCGGCGACATAACGTTTCAGCATCAGGCCGTAGCCCAGGTCGTTGCGGTGGGTCTCGAAGTTGGCGCGGGCGACCACGTCGTCGGGGTCGGCCTTGACCCTCTCCAGGGCGTCATAGGCCAGCATGCCGGATTCGATCCGCGTCTCGGCCACGGCGACCAGGGGCAGGATGCCCTCGACCTGGCCGTTCAGGCTGCGGGTGGCGATCAGGCCCATCACCCAGGGCAGCTTGATCTCGCCGTGGGTCTTCTGCGCCTCCATGTCCGGCCAGCCGACCACGGTCAGGGGCGCGGGGGCGGGCTCGGTGTGCCACATGGCCTCGATGGCCGCGAGCTTCATCTTCTGGTTGTCGGTCAGGGCGTAGCCGCTCTCGTCGCCCAGAACGACGACCGACAGGGACGAGGCCAGGCCGAACGCCGCCGCCACCGTCATCGACCGCTTGGCGAAGGCCTTGTGCCGCCCCTTGAGCAGGTAGAAGGCCGAGACGCCCAGCACGAAGACCGAGGCGATGACATAGCCGGCCGAGACGGTGTGCACGAACTTGGCCTGGGCCACCGGGTTGAACAGGACGGCCATGAAATCCACGACCTCCATCCGCATGGTGTCGGGATTGAACTGGGCGCCGACCGGGTTCTGCATCCAGCCGTTGGCGATCAGGATCCACAGGGCGGACAGATTGGTGCCGAGCGCCACCATGAAGGTGACGAACAGGTGGGCGTGCGGCTTCAGCTTGTTCCAGCCGAAGAACATCAGACCCACGAACGTCGCCTCCAGGAAGAAGGCCATCAGGCCCTCGATCGCCAGGGGCGCCCCGAAGATGTCGCCGACATAGTGGCTGTAGTAGCTCCAGTTCATGCCGAACTGGAATTCCATGGTGATGCCGGTCGCCACGCCGATGGCGAAATTGATGCCGAACAGCGTGCCCCAGAACTTGGTGATGGTTCGCCAAATCGGACGCCGGGTCATCACATAGATCGACTCCATGATGACCAGCATGAAGCTGAGCCCGAGCGTCAGCGGCACGAAGAGGAAGTGATACAGCGCCGTCAGGGCGAACTGCAGTCTTGAGAGGTCGACGACCGCCAGGTCGATCATGGCATGGCTCCGAAACGGCCGGACCGGCGGGCCCGACGACGATGACTCGGGACTAGACCCCCATCTGAACCCGTGCCTTGATCTGGATCAATGCGCGCCCGCGCTCACGCGCGCAGGGGAGGGCGTATGACCGTCCAGGACCTGTCCTCGCCCGGGAACGTCCCGTCCGCCGGCCCTTCGGCCCCCGCGTCGGCATTCGACGCCCGCGCCTGGTTGAGGGCCGCCGGCCGCGCGGCCCAGGGCCGGTTGCGGCTCGCGGCCGTCCTGACGATCGCCGACCTGATCCCCGTGGCCGGGTTCGCGGCGGGCCTGGCCATGGCGATCGACAGCCTGACCCGCGCCGGGTCCGACCCGGCCGAAACGACGCGCGCGCTGGCCTGGGCGGGACTGGCCGTGACCTGTCTCATCCTGCGCGGCGTCCTGGCGCGGGCGGCAGCCGCGATCGGGATCGAGGCGGCCCGTCACACGAAGGCGGGCGTGCGTCGCGCCGTGTTGGAGGACCTGTTCGCCGGCCGCCGCTCGACGCGGGATGGCGTCGTCGCCGCCGCCGAGGGAGTCGAGGCCGTCGACGGCCACTACGCCCGGTTCGCCACGGCGCGGACGGTGGCGGTCGTGGCGCCCCTGGCCGCGATCGCCGTGATCGCCCTGGCCAGTCCGGTTGTGGCCGCGATCCTGGCCTTCACCCTGCTGACCTTCGCGGCGGCCATGGCCTTGGCGGGGATGGCCGCCGCCGAGGAGAGCCGGCGCCAGTTCTCGGCGCTGGAGCGGCTGTCGGGCCTGTTTCTGGACCGGGTCCGCAACCTGCCGGCGGTGCTCGCCTTCCAGGCCGAGGATCGCGTCGCCGCCGAGACGGCGCAGGCGTCGGGCGACCTGGCGGCGCGGACCGGGCGGGTGCTGAGGATCGCCTTCGCCTCCTCCGCCATTCTGGAGTTCTTCTCGGCCCTGTCGGTGGCCCTGGTCGCCGTCTACTGCGGGTTCAACCTGTTGCGCCTGCTGCCGTTTCCCGTGCCGGAGCAGTTGGACCTGGCGCGGGCCTTCTTCGTCCTGGCCCTGGCGCCGGAGGTCTATGCGCCCATGCGCCGGCTGGCGGCGGCCTATCACGACCGTCAGGCGGCCGAGGCGGCGGCGCCGACCCTCCGGCGTCGCGGTCCCAGGTCGACGACAGCCACAGCCGGACGCCCGCTGCTGACCGACGCGCCGGGCATCCGCTTCCGTCAGGTGACGGTCGCCTATGACGGCGCCGCGCCGGTGCTGGACCGGTTCGATCTGGAGATTCGGCCCGGCCAGATCGTGGCGATCACCGGGGCCAGCGGCGCGGGCAAGACCACCTTGCTGAACCTGCTGCTGGGGCTGGTCCCGGTGTCCGAGGGATGGGTCGAGGTCGACGGCGCGCCGTCACCCACGGACGGCGGTCTGGCCGGACTGGCGGCCTGGGCGGGACAGGCGCCGGTGATCGTTCCGGGCACGGTCGGCGACAACATCCGCCTCGCCTGGCGCGAGGCCACGATGCGACAGGTCCTGCGGGCGGCCTCGGCGGCCGGGCTGACCGGCGATCTGGACCGGAGGCTCGATGAGCGCGGCGGCGGCCTGTCGGGCGGCGAACGGCGGCGGCTGGGTCTGGCCCGCGCCCTGCTGAAGCCCGCGTCGGTGCTTCTGCTCGACGAACCCACGGCCAATCTGGATCCGGCCGCCGAGACGGCGATGCTGGAGGTGATCCGCAAGGCGGCGGTCGGGCGCACGACCCTGATCGCCACCCATTCGACGGCGGTGATGGCCCTGGCTGATCGCGTGGTGCGACTGTGAGCGCGCGGCCCCCCTCATCGGTCGCGGCCATGGTCGCGGCCCAGCGTCGCGTTCAGGCCGGCCGGCTGGCGCTGGCGGCGTTCGCCGGGGCGGTGGTCTCGGCGGCGGCCGTAGGTCTGCTGGGTCTGTCGGGCTGGTTCATCACCGGCGCGGCCCTGGCCGGAGCGGCGGGATCGGCGGCGGCCCACGCCTTCAACTATATGATGCCCAGCGCCGTCATCCGCCTTCTGTCGATCGTGCGGACGGGCGCCCGCTACGTCGAGCGGACGGCGGGTCATGAGGCGGCGCTGCTGGCGCTGGCGGCCCTGCGGCCCCAGCTGTTCGCCGCCTTCGCGCGCGGGGCGCCGGACCGGACCCTGGGTCTCGCGGCCGGGGAGGCGTCGTCCCGCCTGGTGGAGGACGTCGACGCCATCCAGACCCTGTTCGTGCGCCTGTCCAGCCCCTGGGCGATGGGCGCCGGCGCGGCGACGGCGGCCGGACTGGCGCTCCTGGCGGGACTTCCGGCCATGGTGGTGGTGCTGGCCGGCATGGCGTCGTCGGGCCTCGGCGCCGTGTGGGTGGGGCGGCGCGTCGCCCCGGCCGCCCGACAGGCGCAGGTGGCGACCGGCGCCTTCAAGGCCCGGCTGGCGGCCCTGTCGGCCGCGACGTCCGAACTTCGCGCCTATGATCTCGCCGCCTGGGCGGTTGAGGAGACGTCGACGGCCGCGACGGACATGGATGCGGCGCGGGCCGAGGCGGCGCGGCGCGGAACCGTCGCCCTGGTCTGGCAGGCGGCGTGCGCGGGTCTGACCCTCGGCGCGACGGTCTTCGCGGCGCGCGAGGCCGCCCCCGCCCTGGTCGCCCTGGCGGCCCTCGCGGCGGTCACCGGGGTTGAGGCGGCGGCCGGTCTGGCCAACGCCCTGCGCGACAACGGCGCCGCCCAGGGGGCGACCGCACGCCTCGACGATCTGGCGTCTCCGGCGCACAGCCGTCCCGATCCGCCCGTTCCGTCAGGCGCAGGATTGCAGACGGCCCTGCTCGGCCGCGCCGTCGTCCCCCCCGACCGGATCGCGCTCGCCGGGCCGTCCGGCTGCGGCAAGACCAGCCTGATCGAACGTCTGCTGGGCCTCCGGTCTCCGGTCGAGGGCGAATGGCGGGTCGGCGGCGTCGATGCGGCCCAGGCCTCGCCCGCCGCCGTGCGCGCCCTGTTCGCCTATGCGGCGCAGGAGGTGCGGCTGCTCGACGCCACGGTGCGCGAGAACCTGCGTCTGGCCGCGCCGCACGCCACCGACGACCAGATGTGGGCCGCTCTGGACGACGCCGGTCTGGCCTGTCGCCTGCGGATGTCGCCGGCGGGACTGAACGCCCCCGTCGGGCCGGACGGCGCGCGGCTGTCGGGCGGCGAGCGCCGTCGCCTGTCCCTGGCCCGCGCCTATCTCAGGGACGCTCCCTGGCTGGTGCTGGACGAGCCGACCGAGGGCCTGGACGCCGCGACCGAGGTCCGTGTGCTGGACCGCCTGGAACGTCGCCTGACCGAGCGCGGCCAGGGCCTCATCCTGATCAGCCACCGCGCAACGCCCCTGACGCTGTGTCGGGTCGTGATCCGCCTGGGCGAACGGGAGCCGACGCGGCAGGCGGCGCTCAGCTAGGAACCCGAGGGGCTCAGATCGAACGCCAGCAACAGGGTGCGCTGGGCCGGGTTGTTGTTGTCGTCCGACAGGATGTAGAGGCGGGTGCGTCCCTCGCGAGCCTCGGCGGCGACACCCTCGAAGTTGTCGGTCGTCCCCGGCAGTTTCAGCTCGATCAGCACGGGGCCCAGGCTGCCGTCCGCCGCCATCCGTCGCACGCGGGCGCGGGCGTCGATCGGCGGCGAGTATGACCTCTGGATCACGAACCAGCCGTCGCCCGCCGGATCGCGGTCCATTCCGGTGATGCGGTAGTGCCGGTCGGTCAGTGGCGGATCCGGCGGCGCCTGGACCTGACGGCAGCGAACGGGCGTGCAATCCCAGACTCCGCCGTTCTCGCCCGTCGCCCGCCAGCCGCGTCCGTCGTGGGAAGTGGCCAGCCCCTCCATGCCATCATTCTCGGGGAAGACGGCGTCGGGCATGCGGACGGCGACCGGCCGCGCGTTCAGCGCAGGCAGCCGCCCATAGTCCCAGATCCGGTGAATGCGCTCGAAACTGACCAGCAGGCGGCCGTCGTCCAGAAGGGCCAGCCCCTCGGCGTCGCCATCGGCCTTGTCCTGGATCGGCTGGCCGTCGGCCAGGGTCAGGCGGCGGAACGACAGCCCGGTCAGCCCCGTCAGCCGCCCGGCGGCATCCAGCGTCAGCCGCCCGCGCGCCAGGTCCCCCGCGTCCGAGACGGTGACGAAGCCGCCGTCCCCGGTCAGTTTGAAATCCGACAGGCTGCGCAGGGGCGAGGCCGGATCGACGATCAACTCCACGCCCCCGGCGAAGGTCACGCCGTCCGCCAGCGCCGCTCCGCCCGGCAGGCCCAGTCCGACCGGCCGCGTCGAGGACGGCGCCGGAATCCAGCCGTCGACGGCGGGTTGATAGGGGATCGGCCCGCTCGGCCCCCCGGCGCAGGCCGTGACCGCCGACAGCAGGCCGATGGCGACAAGGCGTCGCCAGGACACGAGGCGGGGTGAGATCATGCGGCGCGTCTCCGGCCTGCTAACGGGGCGGCGCGACCCTTGGTCCGGGCCTTTTCGGCCTTCGGATCGAACAGCTCGGCCAGTTTCTCGGTCATGGCCCCGGCCAGCTGTTCGACGTCCACCAGGGTCACGGCGCGGCGATACCAGCGGGTCACGTCGTGGCCGATGCCGATGGCCAGCAGTTCGACCGTCGACTGGGTCTCGATCCGCTCGATCACCTGACGCAGGTGCTTGTCCAGATACAGGGCGGCGTTGGCGCTCTGGGTCGAATCGTCGACCGGCGACCCGTCCGAAATCACCATCAGGATGCGCCGCGCCTCGGGCCGGGCCATCAGCCGGTCGTGCGCCCAGGTCAGGGCCTCGCCGTCGATATTCTCCTTCAGCAGCCCCTCGCGCATCATCAGGCCGAGGTTCTTCTTGGCCCGGCGCCAGGGCGCGTCGGCGGCCTTGTAGATGATGTGGCGCAGGTCGTTCAGGCGCCCCGGATTGGCCGGCTTGCCGGCGGTGATCCAGGCCTCGCGCGACTGTCCGCCCTTCCAGGCGCGGGTGGTGAAGCCCAGGATCTCGACCTTGACCCCGCACCGCTCCAGTGTCCGCGCCAGGATGTCCGCACAGACCGCCGCCACCATGATCGGCCGCCCGCGCATGGAGCCGGAGTTGTCGAGCAGCAGGGTCACCACCGTGTCGCGGAACGGGCTGTCGCTCTCCATCTTGAACGACAGGGGGCTGGTCGGATCGGTGATGACGCGGGTCAGGCGGGCGGTGTCCAGAACGCCTTCCTCCAGGTCGAAGGCCCAGGACCGGTTCTGCTGCGCCATCAGCCGCCGCTGCAGCTTGTTGGCCAGGCGCGCCACCACCGACGACAGGGCCGCCAGTTGCTGGTCCAGCAGGGACCGCAGCCGGTCCAGCTCCATCGGGTCGCACAGCTCGGCGGCGTCGATCACCTCGTCGAAGGCGGTGGTGAAGACGCGATAGGTCTCGATGTTGCGGCCGTCGTCCTGGGTCTGCTGCCGGTTGGGCAGGTCGCCTTCGGACAGTTCGGGGCCGTCGTCGCCCATCTCGCCGTCCTGGGGCGCGGGGGCGCCGTCCGGGCGCGCGTCGCGGTCGTCGCTGTCCTCGGTTTTGGAGTCGTCGCCCTCCATCGACTGGCCGCCGTCGCCGCCGGGCTCCTCGTCCTCGTCCTGATCGTCCTCGGGCTGGTCCTGGGTCTCGGGCGAGGAATCGTCCTGACCGTCCTCGTCGGACGTATCGTCCGCCGTGCCGTCGCCGGGATCGAGGTCCAGCGCCTTCAGCACCTCCTTCAGGGCGGCGGCGAAGGCGGACTGGTCGTCGGCGGCCTGGGCCAGCCGATCCAGCGGCAGGCGCGCCTTGCCCTCGATGTCGTCGCGCACCAGGTCCAGCATGGCGCCGGCGCCGTCGGGCGCGCGCCGCCCCGTCAGCCGTTCGCGCAGCAGCAGGGCCACGGCCTCGGACACCGGCACCCGCTCGGCCTCGGCCCGCAGGGCGCCCATCCGTTCCAGCCGGGTCAGCAGGGCCGCGTCCATATTGGCGCGCACGCCGGCCAGGGACCGCGCTCCGACCGCCTCAACCCGCGCCTGTTCCGCGGCGTCATAGACCTCGGCGGCGTCCGGAGACGGCGGGCGCAACCGCGCGCCCACGGCCGCATCATGATGGGCCAGCCGCAGGGCCAGCCGGTCGGCCTGGCCGCGCAGGGAGGCGCTCTCGGGACCGGACGGATCGCGCGGCGGATGCGGCAGGGTCAGGACGCCGTTCGACAGGCGCGGCCCGTCAGATCCGAAGGTCACCTCCAGCTCGGCCTGTTCGGCGAGCGCCCGCGCCGCGTGCGACAGGGCGCGCTTGAAGACTTCGGCGGGGCTGTCGGAGGAGGCGGCGGCCATGCTCCCCCTCTTAACGAACGGCGGCGGCGAGGAAAGGGCCGCGACCTCGGAAAACGTCAAACCGGCTCCCGTCGCCGCGCCGCACCGGCTATAGGTCCGCCATGTCCAATGCTCCGCTTCCCGACGCCGCGCGCCTGAACTGGGTCGACGCCCGGGCGCCGGAGGCGTTGAAGCCCTGGCTGAAGCTGGGCCGGTTCGACCGGCCCATCGGCATATGGCTGCTGCTCCTGCCCGGCTGGCAGGGGATCGCCCTGGCCCTGGCCGCCTATCGGACCACGCCGGGACTTTATCACCTGTGGCTGTTCGTCGCCTTTGCGATCGGGGCCTGTCTGATGCGGGCGGCGGGCTGCGCCTTCAACGACATCGTCGATCGCGACATTGACGCGAAGGTGTCGCGCACGGCGGGACGGCCCATCGCCTCGGGGCGGATTTCGGTGAAACAGGCCTGGGCCTTCATCGTCGCCTGTTCGCTGGTCAGCCTCGCGATACTGCTGACGCTGAATCTGACAGCGGTGCTGCTGGGCGTCGCGTCCCTGGCGCTCGTCGCGGCCTATCCCTTCATGAAGCGGATCACCTGGTGGCCCCAGGCCTGGCTGGGCATGACCTTCAACTGGGGCGCGCTGATGGGATTCGCGGCGGCTTTCAGTGATGCCGAACGCGTCCGCTTCATGACGGAGATGCTTGCACGAGTCGGCGTGTCGCCGGGAACGGAAGTCTATTTTGTCAGCTCCCCGATCCATAACGCTCTACCTGCGATTTTCCTCTGGCTCGGCGGCGTGTTCTGGACCCTGGGTTACGACACCATCTACGCGCTTCAGGATATCGAGGACGACGCCATGGTCGGGGTGAAGTCCTCGGCGCGCAGGCTGGGCGCGGGGGTCGGACGCGGCGTGGCGGTCTTCTACGGACTGGCGATCCTGTTCGCGGGTCTGGCGGCGCTGAATGCGGGTCTCGGTCCGGTGTTCTGGCTCGGCCTGATCGCCTACGCCGCCCATCTTTTCATGCAGGTTCGGCGGCTTCGCCTTGATGACGCGGCGCTTGCGCTCAAGCTGTTCAAGTCGAACCGCGAGGCGGGCCTGATCCTTCTCGCCGCCATCGCGTTGGGCTCCCTGTCGCTATGAGGATGCAGATGTCTCTCTCCCGCTCGTTCAAAGCCGCCATCCTGCTGGGCGCCGCCGTGTCCGTCCTGGCCGCCTGCAACCGGGGTGAGGAAGAGACCGCCGCACCGCCGGCCATTCCCGCCGGCCCCAGCGCCGCGCCCGCCTCGACCGCGCCCCTGGCTTATGAGTCCGAGAACGCCTTCGCCAACGTCAAACTGACCCTGCCCGAGGCGGTGAAGGGCCAGCCGGACCTGCACAAGGCGCTGTACGACGCCTCGGTCAAGGATCTGCAGACCTTTGTCGAGGGCGCCCAGGCCGACCGCACCGAGGCCGGCGGGGACGGCGGCCTGCCGCCTTATGAGAAGCAGGTGACCTTCGACACTCCCGTCGACACCGGCAAACTGTTCGGCCTGACCACGTCGGCCTATGAATTCACCGGCGGCGCCCACGGCAACACCGCCTATTCGACCGTGCTGTGGGACAAGGCGCTGAAGCGGCGCATCGACCTGAACGCCCTGCTGCGTCCGGGCGCCGACCGTGCGGCTCTGGACCGGATGCTGTGCGCGGCCCTGAACGTCGAGAAGAAGGTCCGCGACCCCCAGGCGGCGGTCCTGACCCTGGGCGAGCCCAAGCCCGGCTCCTACTGGTCCTGTCCCGGACTGGCCGAAACAGCCGTGGGCCTCGCGCCCTCGACCACGCCCGGCAAGGCGGGCGGCCTGACCTTCCTGATCGGCCCCTATGTCGCGGGCCCCTATGCCGAGGGCGCCTATCGCATCGACCTGCCCCAGGCCCAGATCCGCGCCCTGCTCAACCCCGCCTACGCCGACGAATTCGCCGGCGCCCCGCCCAAGCGACCGGCGACCACCTAAAGCGCCGTCGGCGGGTCGCAGGCGATCCGGATGCGGCAGGATCGGTCGAGGTCCATCACAGTTCCCCCGTCAGCGCCTCGGCCAGATCTCCCGGCCCGGCCACCTCGACACGCTCAAGCCCCAGCCAGGTCGCCATGCGGGTCAGTTCGGCGGCGAGGCGGGCAGGGGTGGCGTGTGTGGTGTCGGGCTCTCGCCACGCTGACTGGACCAGCAGGACGCCGGACTTGCGGTCGGATTTCAGATCGACGCGCGCGGTGATGGCCTCGTCCTCGAGGAAGGGCAGCACATAGTAGCCGTGGACGCGCTTCTCGGCCGGGACGTAGATCTCCAGCCGCACGCGCACCCCGAACAACCTTTCGGTGCGGTCGCGGGTCCAGATCAGGTTGTCGAACGGCGACAGCAGGGCCTGGCCCTCGACACGACGCGGGCGGCGGGCGTCAGGCGTGAGGAAGGCGGGCCGGTCCCAGCCGGCCACGGCCACGGGCGTCAGCTCGCCAGCCTCGACCAGTTCGGCGATCCGCGCGCGGCTGGCCTCCAGCGGCAGCCGGAAATAGTCGCGCAGGTCGGCGGCGGTCGCCACGCCCAGGGCGCGGGCGGCGATGCGGATCAACTCCCGCTGGGCGTCCGCGGGCTCGGGCGTCGGCAGATGGACGATCCGGTCGGGCAGGGCCCGTTCGGTCAGGTCATAGACACGCTCGAATCCACGCCGGGTCCTGGTGGTGATGAAGCCGGACCAGAACAGCCATTCCAGCGCCCGCTTGCCGTCAGACCATTGCCACCAGCCGGGAGCGCCGCGCGGACCCGTTGCAAAGTCGCCGCCGGTGACCGGTCCGCGTCGCTCGATTTCGCGCAGCACCTCTTCGATGTAGTCCCGACGTTCGCTGCCGAAGCGGGCGAGGCCGGTCCACATGGCGCCGTCGCGGGCCAGGGCCATGCGCCAGCGGAACAGGGGCTGCGTCTCGAGCGGCAGAAGCGACGCCTCATGCCCCCAGTACTCGAACAGGCCGGGACGAGACCCCCAGGCCAGGCCCTCCAGGGCGCCGCGCGGATAGGCGCCCAGGCGTGAGAATCCCGGCAGATAATGGGTGCGCGAGACGACGTTGACGCTGTCGATCTGGATCACGCCAAGGCGGCGAGCCTGATCCAGCAGATGGCGGCGTTCGGGTGTTGCCGGACGCGCCTTGCCGAACCCCTGGGCGGCCAGGGCGATGCGGCGGGCGGCGCGGGCGCCGATCCGTTCGGTCATCCGGGTCCACCGTGCGTCCCGGCGAAGGCCGGGACCCAGATGGAAAATGCCAGCAGAAATGCGATCGGCAAGAGGCTGAACCCGTCAGTTCGGTGTCCGTGATCTGGGTCCCGGCCTTCGCCGGGATGCACGGCGGAGGGATCAGAGCAGCTTCTCCACTGCGGCGCGGGCGGCGGCGCCCAGGTCGGGACGTTTCAGGGCCAGGGCGACGTTGGCGCGCAGCAGGCCGATCTTGTCGCCGCAGTCGTGGGTCACGCCGGCGTATTCGACCGCCGTGAAGCTCTGGTCTGTCATCAGCCGGGCCATGGCGTCGGTCAGCTGGATCTCGCCGCCGGCGCCCGCCGTCTGGTCGGTGAGCAGGTCGAAAATCTCGGGCTGCAGGATGTAGCGGCCGGAGATGGCCAGGTTGGACGGGGCCGTGCCCTGCGGCGGCTTTTCGACCATGCCTTTCATGCCGATGCGTCGGCCCTGACGTTCGCCGCCGTCTGAGGGATCAGCGGGGTCGACGACGCCGTATTTGTGGGTCTCGCTGTCGGGGACCGCCTCGACGCCGATGATGTTGCCGCCGACCTCGTTGTAGACGTCGATCAGCTGCTTCAGGGCGCCCGGCTGGCTGTCGACGATGACGTCGGGCAGCAGGACGGCGAAGGGCTCCGGGCCGACGATGTCGCGGGCGCACCAGACGGCATGGCCCAGACCCTTCGGCTGCATCTGGCGGGTGAAGCTCATCTCGCCGGGACGGGCCAGTTCGGCGTTCATCGTCGCCAGGATGTCGGTCTTGCCCTTGGCGGCCAGCTGGGCCTCCAGTTCGATCTGATGATCGAAATAGTCCTCGATGGCCTGCTTCGAACGGCCGGTGACGAAGACGATGTGCTCGATCCCGGCCTCACGCGCCTCCTCGGCGATGTAGGACAGGATGGGCCGGTCCACGACGTTCAGCAGTTCCTTGGGCGTGGTCTTGGTCCCCGGCAGCACGCGCGTGCCCAGTCCGGCGACAGGAAGCACGGCCTTGCGGACGCGGCCGATGGTGGTCGTCATGATGTTCAGCCCTGAAATATCCCCGGCCGCAGCCTAGGGCGCCGATGGTCGGGGAGCAAACGCGGACCGTCCTCAGGGTGATCCCGAGGACAGTCCCGCCGATGTCATTCGACCGTGACGGACTTGGCCAGGTTGCGCGGCTGATCGACGTCGGCGCCCTTCACCACGGCGACATGATAGGCCAGCAGCTGGATCGGCGCCGACATCACCAGGGTGGAGATCAGCGGATCGGACGCGGGCGCCGTCACCACGACCCTGGCGCCTTCGGGCGCGTGCTTCGCGCCCTCGGGGTCGGTGATGAAGACCACCTGGCCGCCGCGGGCCATGACCTCGCTCATGTTCGAGGCCGATTTCTCGAACCAGGAATCATAGGGCGCCAGGATGATGATGGGCGTGGCTTCATCGACCAGGGCGATCGGTCCGTGTTTCAGCTCCCCGGCGGCGTATCCCTCGGCATGGATATAGCTGATCTCCTTGAGCTTCAGCGCGCCTTCCAGCGCCAGGGCGGACATGGGGCCACGGCCGAGGTAGAGCACGTCCTTGGCCTTGGCGACGTCGGCGGCGATGTCCTTGAGCGCATCCTCCAGCCCGATGGCCTCGGCGATCAGGCGGGGGGCCTCCAGCAGGACGCGGACCAGACGCTTCTCCTCGGCCTCGTCGATGCGGCCGCGCGCCCGGGCGGCGGCCACGGCCAGGGCGATCATGACCGAGACCTGGGCGGTGAAGGCCTTGGTCGAGGCGACGCCGATTTCCGGCCCGCAGTGGATCGGCCAGACGACATCGGCCTCGCGGGCGATGGTGGATTCCGTGGCGTTGACCACGGCGGCGGTCTTCATTCCGGCCTCGGCGCAGTGACGGAAGGCGGCCAGGGTGTCCGCCGTCTCGCCCGACTGGCTCATGGCGATGGCCAGGGCGTTGGGGCGCAGGGCCGGCTGGCGATAGCGGAACTCCGAGGCGATCTCGACGTCCACCGGCAGGTCGGCCAGTTGCTCGATCAGATAGCGGCCGATCATCCCGGCGATCCAGGAGGTGCCGCAGGCGACGATCTGGATGCGGTCGATGGCGGCGAAGTCGACGCCGTCGATGGCCGTGCGGCCGCTCAGGGTGTCCACATAGGCCGCGATGGTGCGCTGGCACCCTTCGGGCTGATCGTGGATCTCCTTCTCCATGAAATGGCGATAGTTGCCCTTCTCCATCAGAACGGCCGAGGCGGGCACGGTCTTGATCGGGCGATCGACCTCCGTGCCGGCGACGTCGAAGACGCGGGCGCCGCCGTGGGTCGCCACGACGAAGTCGCCGTCCTCCAGATAGGTGACCCGATTGGTGAACGGTCCCAGCGCCAGTCCGTCCGAGCCGATGAACATCTCGCCGTCGCCGTGGCCCACGGCCAGGGGCGGGCCGTGGCGGGCGGCCAGGATCACATCCTGTTCGCCTGTCACCAGCACGCACAGGGCGTAAGCCCCCGACAGGCGGTCGATCGTCGCCTTGAAGGCGTCCAGCGGCGACAGCCCCGTCGCCAGTTCCGAGTCCAAAAGGTGGGCCACCACCTCGGTGTCGGTGTCGGAGGAGAAGACGCGGCCGGCGGCCTGGAGTTCGGCCTTCAGCTCGGCGAAGTTCTCGATGATGCCGTTGTGGACGACGGCGACGCGGCCGGCGATGTGCGGGTGGGCGTTGCGTTCGGTCGGGGCGCCGTGGGTGGCCCAGCGCGTATGGCCGATGCCGGTGGTGGCGACGAGGGGATCGGCGTCGAGAACCTTCTCCAGTTCCTTCAGCTTGCCCGGCGCGCGGCGGCGCTGCAGCACGCCGTCGACCTGGGCGGCGACGCCGGCGGAATCATAGCCGCGATACTCCAGTCTCTTGAGGCTCTCGACCAGGCGCTCCGCGACAGGTTTCGTCCCGACGATGCCGATGATGCCGCACATGGGGGGACTCCTGAAGCGGGGATGAGGAGGCGGGCGTCCGGGGTGACGCCTTCGCCCCCATGTTCTAGTTAGGCCGTTCTAGGCAAGGCCTACTCCGGCGACACCTAAAAAGCGGTTTCTCAAGATTTCCGCGCTAGGCGCTGGGCGGACGGATAACGGGAGCGGACATGGGCGAGCGCAAATATTTCGGGACCGACGGAATTCGGGGCAAGGCGAACGCTCACCCGATGACGGCCGAGGTGGCGCTGCGCGTGGGCCTGGCGGCGGGCAAGCTGTTCAACACCGGCCACGATCGTCGGCACCTGGTGGTCATCGGCAAGGACACCCGCCTGTCGGGCTATATGATCGAGCCGGCCCTGGTGGCCGGCTTCTCGTCGGTCGGGATGGACGTTCGGACCTTCGGCCCTGTCCCGACGCCCGGCGTGGCCATGCTGACCCGGTCGATGCGCGCCGATCTGGGTGTGATGATCTCGGCCTCGCACAACGATTTCGCCGATAACGGCATCAAGCTGTTCGGGCCCGACGGCTACAAGCTCTCCGACGAGATCGAGCTGAAGATCGAGGCCATGATGGACGAAGGTCTGGATCAGGGTCTGGCGGCGGTGGATCGCCTCGGGCGGGTCAAGCGCATCGACGACGCCCAGGCCCGCTACATCGAGATCGCCAAACAGGCCCTGCCGAAGCGACTGGGGCTCCAGGGCCTGCGCATCGCCATCGATTGCGCCAACGGCGCGGGCTACAAGGTCGCGCCCACCGCGCTCTACGAACTGGGCGCCGAGGTGCTCCCCGTGGGGGTGGAGCCGAACGGCCTGAACATCAACGCCGATTGCGGTTCGACCCATCCCGGCGCCCTGGCGGAGGCGGTCCGGACCTATCGCGCCGACATCGGCATCGCCCTGGACGGCGACGCCGACCGCGTGATCATCTGTGATGAAAGGGGCCAGATCGTCGACGGCGACCAGATCATGGCCCTGATCGGTCTCGATTGGGCGCGACGCGGCAGACTGAGCGGGGGCGGGGTGGTGGCCACCGTCATGTCCAATCTGGGACTGGAACGGCGACTGAAGGCCGAAGGGCTGACGCTGGAGCGGACCAAGGTCGGCGACCGCTATGTCATGGAGCGGATGCGCGAGGGCGGCTTCAACATCGGCGGCGAGCAGTCGGGCCACATCATCCTGCATGACCACGCCACGACCGGCGACGGCCTGATGGCGGCGCTGCAGGTGCTGGCCGTGATGGTCGAGTCCGGCAAGCCGATGAGCGAGCTGGCGCGCCAGTTCGAGCCCGTTCCGCAACTGCTGAAGAACGTCCGCTTCGCCGCCGGCCGTCCGCTCGAGGACGACGGGGTCAAGGCCGCCATCGCCGAAGCCGAGGCCGCGCTGAACGGCTCGGGCAGGCTGCTGGTGCGGCCATCGGGCACTGAGAAGCTGATCCGCGTCATGGCCGAGGGGGACGACGCCGCCCTGGTCCGCCGGGTGGTGGATGACGTCGCCGGAGCCGTCAAGGCCGCCGGATAGGTGACGCCGCCGGGCGACGGCCTGGCGGCCCTGCAACAGGTTCTCGACCTCGGCCAGATCATGCAGGCCATAGAACGCACGGCCCTGTGGGTGTCGCCGGACACCTTCCGCCTGTTGCCGGTCTGGTACCCCGAGCATGCGCGGCGCGCCTATGTCTACAAGGGAGACTGGTCCGAGCCGCTGAGGACCCGCAGCCGGGGCACCGGCCATGACGAGCGGACCCCTGAAGGCAATGTCTACGCCAACCGCGCCCTGACGGCCGCGCTAGGCCTGACCGCACGCCAGCGGCCGAACTGGTCGTGCTGCCATATCTGGAGCGCCGACGCGCGTTGGGCGGGCGCCGGGAATGCGGTGGCGCAGGACCGGCGATACTTCACCTGCCTGGCCAATATGGTGCTCCTTCCGACGCCGCTGAAAGCCTTCACCGACGCGATGCCCGAGGTCCGGGGCATGCTGCGCGCCGGCGCCCGACGGCTGTACGGCTGGGTGTGCGAGCACCCGGACACGGCGGCCGAAGCCGATCGCCTTGATGAATGGGAGGCCGCCGTCGCCTATCCCCGGTCGTGGGCCAGGGGCGATTTTCCCGGGGTCCGGGACCTGACGCCGGACATCAGGGCCGCCGCAGACCGACGTCTGGACGCCCTGCGGCGAGACCTGGCTCAAGCCGGACCCTACTACCCGCGCGAAGAGGTCCGGTCCGCCCTGGCCTACTGGCGCCTGAACCTGGAGACGTCGGAGCGCCGAGCCCGGTGATGGAGGTCCGGAACAGCTTGGGCCCATCGGCAAATCGGCCGAGCAGAGATCGGGCGCTCACGACGGTCATCAGGATATTACTTGACGTTGACGTAAACGTAGGGTTTCTGGCGGGCACGCTCGACTCCGTCCCGTCCCTCAAGCCGCAAGGCCCGATCCATGGGTGTGGGCGCCGAGCGATAGGGACAAGAACAAGGAACGCACCTGATGGCCGACGCCTATATCTTCGACGCCGTTCGCACGCCGCGCGGCAAGGGCAAGAAGGACGGGTCCCTGCACGAGATCACCGGCCTCAGCTTGGCGGCCCAGGTGCTGGAGGCCCTGCGGGACCGCAACGACCTGGACACGTCGAAGGTCGATGACGTGGTCCTGGGCTGCGTGACCCCGGTGGGCGAGCTGGGCGCCGACATCGCCCGCACGGCCGTGCTGGCGGCGGGCTGGGCCCAGACGACGGCGGGCGTGCAGATCAACCGCTTCTGCGCCTCCGGTCTGGAAGCCGTGAACATGGCCACCGCCAAGGTGAAGTCCGGCGAGGCCGATTTCGCCGTCGGCGGCGGGGTCGAGGCCATGAGCCGCGTGCCGATGGGCAGCGACGGCGGCGCCTGGCCGACCGATCCGTCGATCGCCATCCCCGCCTATTTCGTGCCGCAGGGCGTCTCGGCCGACATGATCGCCTCGAAATACGGCTTCAGCCGCGACGACGTGGACGCCTATTCGGTCGAGAGCCACAAGCGGGCCGCCCGCGCCTGGGCCGAGGGCCGGTTCAAGGGCTCGGTCGTGCCGGTCAAGGACCAACTGGGCCTGAACATCCTCGACCATGACGAGACCGTGCGTCCCAACGCCGACATGCAATCGCTGGGCGGGCTGAACCCGTCCTTCGCCATGATGGGCGAGATGGCCTTCGACGCCGTCATCGGCCAGCGCTATCCCGAGGTCGAGAAGGTCAATCACGTCCACACGCCGGGCAACTCCTCGGGCATCGTGGACGGCGCGGCGGGCGTGCTGATCGGTTCGCTGGAAGCCGGCAAGGCCCTGGGCCTGAAGCCGCGCGCTAAGATCTTGGGCGGCGCCTCGATCGGTTCGGAGCCGTCGATCATGCTGACCGGGCCGGAATATGTGACCCGCAAGCTGCTGGCCAGGCTGGGCATGGAGCCGGGCGACATCGACCTGTATGAACTGAACGAGGCCTTCGCCGCCGTGGTCCTGCGCTACATGCAGGCGCTGGATATCCCGCACGACAAGATGAACGTGAACGGCGGCGGCATCTCGATGGGCCACCCGCTGGGCGCCACGGGCGCCATGATCACCGGCATCGCCCTGGACGAGCTGGAGCGGTCGAACAAGTCGACGGCCCTCGTCACCCTCTGCATCGGCGGCGGCATGGGCACCGCCACCGTCATCGAACGCGTCTGAGTTTAGCCGGGCGCGTCAGCGCCCAGAGAAGGGTTCATCACAACGACCACAACGAATTCACCAAGAGCACCACGAGCGCCGAGCCCGTAGTGCCCGCTGTGTCCCGTGGTGTCCGTTGTGATGAACTGAACTCGGTCAGCCTCAAGAGCTGACGTTTCAGAATGAAGGGCCTTCGGCCAATGGAAAACTTCAAGATCGACATCGACGCCGACGGCATCGCCCTGGTCACCTTCGACGTGCCGGGCCGTTCGATGAACACCCTGACCTCCAGCGTCATGGCCGAGATGCCGCAGCTGGTGGAGACCATCAAATCGGACGACGCCATCAAGGGCGCGGTCCTGACCTCGGGCAAGGCGAGCGGCTTCTGCGCCGGCGCCGATCTCGGCGACATGGCCGGCGGCATGCTGGCGGGCGGTTCGCTGCAGCAGGCGTTCGACGCCGGCTGGCGGATGAACGGCGCCCTGCGCGCGCTGGAGACCTGCGGCAAGCCCGTGGCGGCCGCGATCAACGGCCTTGCGCTCGGCGGCGGTCTGGAACTGACCCTGGCCTGCCACTACCGCGTGGTCGGCGACAGCCCGAAGATCCAGCTCGGTCTGCCCGAGATCAAGGTCGGCCTGTTCCCCGGCGGCGGCGGCACCCAGCGCCTGACGCGCCTGATCGGCGTGCAGGCGGCGATGATGGCCATGAGCGAGGGCAAGTCCTTCCGCCCGAACGACGCCAAGGGCGCGGGCATCGTTCATGAGGTCGTGCCGGCCGGGACCGAGGTCGAGGCCGCCAAGGCCTGGATCAAGGCCAAGGTCGAATCTGGCGGCAAGGCTCAGCAGCCCTGGGACGACAAGTCCTTCAAACTGCCCGGCGGCGGCCCCTTCCATCCGGCGGGCATGCAGAATTTCGTGGTCGGCAACGCCATGCTGCGCAAGCAGTCGTTCGGCAACTATCCGGCCGTGGCCAACCTGATGAGCGCCGTGTTCGAGGGCGTTCAGGTGCCGATGGACGCGGCCCTGCGCATCGAGACCCGCTACTTCATCAAGACCCTGATGACGCCCCAGGCCCAGGCCATGATCCGCAGCCTGTTCCTGTCGAAACAGGAACTGGACAAGGGCGCCGTGCGTCCGGCGGGCGTGCCGAAGTCGGACCCCAAGAAGGTCACCGTCATCGGCGCCGGCATGATGGGCGCGGGCATCGCCTATGTTCAGGCCCTGGCCGGGATCGAGACCATCCTGATCGACCGCGATCAGGACGCCGCAGACAAGGGCAAGGCCCATGTCGAGGAGCTGCTGAAGAAGCGCCTGTCGCGCGGTCAGATCGATCAGGCCAAGTATGACGCCCTGCTCGGCTCGGTCACCGCCACCACCGACTACGATCTGATCAAGGGGTCGGACCTGGTCATCGAGGCGGTGTTTGAGAACCGCGAGATCAAGGCCGACGTCACCAGGCGCGCCGAGGCCCAGCTGGCCGAGGGCGCCGTCTTCGGCTCCAATACCTCCACCCTGCCGATCACCGGCCTGGCCGAGGCCTCGGTGCGGCCCGAGGACTTCATCGGCATCCACTTCTTCTCGCCGGTCGACAAGATGATGCTGGTCGAGATCATCATGGGCGAGAAGACCTCGCAGGAGGCCCTGGCCAAGTCGCTCGACTATGTGCTGAAGATCAAGAAGACGCCGATCGTCGTGAACGATTCCAGGGGCTTCTACACTTCGCGCTGCTTCTCCACCTTCCTGATGGAGGGCATGGCCATGCTGGAGGAAGGCTGGTCGCCGGCCCTGATCGACAATGTCGGCCGCATGACCGGCATGCCGCGCGGCCCGCTGGAAATGCACGACGACGTGGCCCTGGACCTGTCCTACAAGATCGCCAAACAGACGGCGCTCGACCTGGGCGACAAATACGTTCCGGCCGAGGGCGCGGACATCGTCGCGAAGATGGTCGAGGGCGGACGGTTCGGCCGCAAGAACGGCATGGGCTTCTATGACTATGCGTCCAAGCCCAAGACCCTCTGGCCGGGCCTGGCCGATCTGGCGCCGACGACCAAGAAGATCGACGGCCCTGAGGAGCCGGGCGCCTTTGATCAGATCGACGAGCTGAAGACCCGCCTGCTGTACCGCCAGGCGGTCGAGGTGGCCCGTTGCTGGGAAGAGGGCGTCATCGACGACCCGCGCGAGGCCGATCTCGGCGCCATCCTGGGTTGGGGCTTCGCGCCCTGGACCGGCGGCCCGATCACCCTGATCGACCAGACCGGACTGAAGACCTTCGTCGAGACCGCCGACCGCCTGGCCGCGACCTACGGCGACCGCTTCAAGGTTCCCCAGCTGCTGCGCGACATGGCGGCCAGGGGCGAGACCTTCTACGGAAACTTCGCGGGCAACCAGAAGACGGCGGCCTGATCGTTTCCTTCTCCCCTCGGGGGAGAAGGTGGATCGCGAAGCGAGACGGATGAGGGGGCTGGTTGATCCAGTCCCCTTTTTGTCTTCGGACTCGCGGAAAGCACTCCCCTCATCCGGCCCTCCGGGCCACCTTCTCCGCCGAGGGAGAAGGGAGGCAGTGTCAGATCATCTCCAGCGGCTTCGCCGTTTCGGGGGCCGGGAAGGCCGCGTCCAGCCGTTCCAGGTCCTCGGCGTCGAAGCGGATTTCCAGAGCTTCGGCGTTCTTCTCGACGTGCTCGACGGAGGACGTCTTGGGGATGGCGATCACCCCGTCGTGCAGCAGGGTGAAGGCCAGGGCGATCTGGGCCGGGTCGGCGTCGTGGCGGTCGGCGATGTCGACGATCAGCGGATGCTGCAGCAGGCCGCCGCGCCCCAGGGGCGAATAGGCCATGACCGGCATGTCCCGGGCGCGCATCCAGGGCATCAGGTCGTGTTCGATCCCCCGCGAACCGAGGTTGTAGAGCAGCTGGTTGGCGGCGCAGAGGTCGCCGCCGTCCACCGCCTCCAGCCGCTGCATGGCGTCCAGGTCCAGGTTGGACACGCCCCAGCGGACGATCAGCCCCTCGTCGACCAGCTCCTGAAACGCCTCGACCGTCTCCTCCAGCGGAACATTGCCCTCCCAATGCAGGAGGTAGAGGTCCAGCCGGTCGGCGCCGAGCCGCTCCAGCGATTTCTCGCAGGCCAGCACCATCTTCAGGTCCGAGGCGTTCTGGGGCAGGACCTTGGAGACGAGGAACACCTCGTCGCGGCGGCCCTTGATGACCTCGCCCACCAGCCGTTCGGCGCGACCGTCGCCGTACATCTCGGCCGTGTCGATCAGGGTCAGCCCCAGGTCGAGGCCGCGCGACAGGGCGGCCTGTTCCGCGTCGGCGCGTGACGGGTCGTCGCCGATCATCCAGGTCCCTTGGCCCAGGGCCGGGACGGTCGTACCGTCGGCGAAGGTGACGAGGCGGGTCATGACCTGAACCTTGATCAAGCGGCCGGAAAACGCCCGGCGGGGGAGAGATGCCGATGCGGACCCACCGGATCAAGACCGACGGCCTGACGCAGCAGGTGCTGGAGGCGGGACCGGAGGACGGCGAACTGGTTGTCCTGGTTCACGGCTTTCCGGAACTGGGGATCAGCTGGCGGGCCCAGGTTCAGGCGCTGGGCGCGGCCGGCTATCGGGCCGTGGCGCCCGACATGCGCGGATACGGCGGAACGGATCGGCCCGAGGCGCGAGACGACCATACGATCCTGCATCTGGTCGGGGATCTGGTCGATCTGGTGCGAGCGCTGGGGCGGGATCGGGCGGTGGTGGTCGGCCACGACTGGGGGGCCAATGTCGCCTGGCATGCAGCCCTGATCCGGCCCGACCTGTTCCACGCCGTCGCCTGTCTGTCGGTGCCGTTCCAGCCGCGCATCCCGAAGGGACCGCCGACGGTGTTGATGCAGGCGCTGGCCAGGCGGGTGGGCCTGGGCGAGTTCTACATCAATCAGTTCCAGGCGGAGGACGCCCATCTGGAGTTCGAGGCCGACGTCGCCTCGGCGCTCCGCCGCGGCTTCTACGCCTATGACGGGGCGACGCCCGACAATCGCCGCTCGACCGGGTTTCAGCCGGAGGGAACCACCTTCCTGTCGGCCGCGCCCGACGACGCGACCCTGCCCCCATGGATGAGCGAGCATCACTTCGCCGAATATGTCGAAGCCTTCACCGTCTCCGGCTTTCGCGGGCCGCTGGACTGGTATCGCTGCATCGACCTGAACTGGAGCCTGACGGCGGCCTTTCAGGACCGCAGGATCGAGGTTCCGGCGGCCTTTCTGGTCGGGGACCGCGATCCGGTGCGGGTCTACGCCGGCCAGCATGAGGCGCGGATGAAGGACTGGCTGCCCGACCTTCGCGCCCAAGTCGTCCTGACCGGCGCCGGGCACTGGGTGCAGCAGGAACGGCCCCAAGAGGTGAACGCGTTTCTAATGGAATTTCTGAGTGCTCGTGGCAGGCCTGACTAGGCCTTCGTGCGAGAAACCTCCGTCGATGCAGGGAATATCTGGTCGAACCCATTCTCATCGAATCGCATCCCTGAATACGCGACCTCGGCGTCGTCCGGGAGTTCGATCGTCACCAGAAGATCGTTCTCATCAATTGCTCGCTGCACGTGTCGGTGGGCGTCTTCCAGCGATTTGGCCGTTCGCACGAAGATGGCCGATTGGCCGCCATGCCAGGCAGGTCCCAATTCGAACGCGGCCGCTGTCGCCGAGTGGCGGACGCCGTCAGCGCAGTTCCCGAGGCTAATCATCAAGGTTCGCATGTCTCGGCTCCGAACTGCGCTGTACCAGCATGCGCGGCTCTGTAGGGCATGCAAGATCGATCTCATCAGGCTCAATGCATTCTGACGCATTGTGCTCGCCGCGCGCCGGGTGTTTCCTGCCGTCATACAAGAGGAGGTCGCCGCATGCGTTTCGCCATTCTCGCCGTGCTTTCCGCCGCCGCACTGTCCGCGTGTGCGACGCCCCCCGATGCCTCTTCCGCGACCAAGGCCTATGCGGCGGCGGCTGAGGCCTGCGCACGACAAGGGGGAACCATGTCGCCGTCCATCGGCGCGCGACCGGGACCCTATGAGTATCAGTGTCGGTCGTTGCAGCAATCCGATCCCTATCCGCTCCCCCGGCGCGAGACCCAATAATCCGGCGCGCGCCGCCATTGCCTTTTCCTCCGTGTTGCGGTGCAACTAGGCGCGCATCCTCCCCGGAGAGCCCATGACCCCCGACGCCAGGCTGGAGATCGCCGCCGGCTTTGCCTCCGAACGCGGCCCACGCGCGGACAATCAGGATTTCGGCGGCGTGCATATCGGCGACGATGCCGAACAGAGGGTGCATGGGGTCATCGCCGTGATCGCCGACGGAGTGTCGGGCGGCAAGGGCGGGCGCATCGCCTCGGAACTGGCGGTGCGCAACTTCATCGACGGCTATCTGGACCAGAACCCCATGGCGGGGGTGGCGGCGGCCGGGCTGAACGCCCTGCGCGCCTATAACCGCTGGCTGCATTCGCGGGCGCGCAGCGATCCGTCGATGGAAGGGGCGGCGACCACCTTCACCGCCGCCGTCATGAGGGGGCGGGAGGCGACGGTGCTACACGTGGGCGACACCCGCGCCTGGCATTTCCGCGACGGCGTCCTGACCCAGCTGACCGAGGACCATGCGCTGGATCGGCCGGGTCTGAAGCACGTCCTCTATCGCGCCGTGGGCATCGAGCAGGACATCCGGCTGGACGTGCGCGCGGTCCAGCTGGAGCCGCATGACCGGCTCCTGCTGACCACGGACGGGGTACATGGCGTGGTCGATCACGAGACCCTGACCCGCCTGTTGTCGCGACGCGGCTCGCCCGACGCCGATGCGCGGGCGGTGGTGCAGGCGGCGGGCGCGGCGGGCGCCACCGACAACGCCACGGCCGTGCTGGTGGACGTCGTGCGTGTGGGCCAGGTGGACTGGGACAGTCTGGGCGACGAGGCCGAGCGCCTGCCCATCGATCCGGTCCCTGACGCCGGAGCCAATGTGGACGGTTTCCGGCTGGAGCGGATTCTGTCCGACGGCCGCTACACCCGCATCTTCCTGGCGCGGGACGAGCTGGACGGGGAAGGCGAGCGGCTAGCCGGTCCGCTGATCCTGAAGTTCCCCAAGCCCGCCATCCTGTCGGAGAAGGGGGCGCGGTCGGCCTTTCTGAGGGAGAGCTTCATCGGGCGGCGGGTCGACAGCCCCCTGGTCGGGCGGGTGCTGAACCTGCCGTCGGGACGCCAGAGCCGTCTCTATATCGTTCAGCCCTTCTATGACGGCGGCACCCTGCATCGGCGCCTGGCCGAGGACGGGCCGTTCGACATCCAGGGCGGCGTCGGTCTGGCCATCCGGCTGACCCGCGCGGTGGCGGCCCTGCACCGCCTGGGCGTGGCGCACCGCGACATCAAGCCGGACAATGTGATCCTGGAGCGGGACGGCAGCATCAAGCTGATCGACCTCGGCGTCGCCCGCCTGCCGCGTGTGGAGGAGTTCGCCGAGTCCGAGGCGCCCGGCACGCCCGGCTTCATGGCGCCCGAAATGTTCGACGGGGCGGCGGGGGACGCCAGGACCGACCAGTTCGCCCTGGGCGTGACCCTGTACCGGATCTTCACCAAAACCTATCCGTGGGGCGAGGTGGACGCCGACAGCCGCCCCCGCTTCGACCATCCGCCGACGCCCGCCACCAAGCATCGGCCGGACCTGCCCGCCTGGCTGGAGGCGGCCCTGGCGCGGATGATAGCCCTGGACCCCGCCGACCGTTTCGCCGACCTGGACGAACTGCTGCACGTGCTGGAAAGCGGCAGCGCCCTGGCCGTGCGGCCGCGCGAAAGCTTGTCTCTGATCGAGAAAAATCCGGTGCGCTTCTGGCAGGGGGTCAGCCTGCTGATGCTGATCGCCTTCCTGGTGTCGCTGGCGACGCGATAGCCAGGCCGGACCCTTTCAGGAGGCCCGGATTCTTCGGCGATGTAATCGCGCCGGATTCGCCCTATGTGGCGTTCATGACCAGGGTTGTGATCATCGGCGCGGGCCATGCGGGCGGGACGGCGGCCGCCCTTTTGCGGCAGTACGGGCATGAGGGGCCGATCCTGCTGGCGGGGGCGGAACCCGCCGCGCCCTATCAGCGGCCGCCCCTGTCCAAGGCCTGGCTGAAGGGCGAGGCCGATCTGGACAGTCTGCTGTTGCGAGCGGTGGAGTATTACGCCGAACAGGGCATCGAGCTGCGGACCGGGGTGACGGCGATAAGCATCGACCGGACGGCGCGCACGGTCGCCTTCGCCGACGGGACGGTCGAGCCCTATGACGCCCTGATCCTGGCGATGGGATCGACGGCGCGGCGTCTGGCGATTCCCGGCGCGGATCGACCCGAACTGCTGGAACTGCGGACCGACGTCCACGCCGAGCGGCTGAAGGCCGCCATCGGACCGGGCCGACGTCTGGCCGTGGTCGGCGGCGGCTATGTCGGACTGGAGGCGGCGGCCAGCGCCCGGGCCCTGGGGGCTGAGGCGGTGGTGATCGAACGCGAGGCGCGGGTGCTGGCGCGGGTGGCGTCTGAGCCCCTGTCGCGTTTCTTCACCGACCTGCACCGGGCGCACGGGGTCGAGATCCGCACGGGCGCCGAGGTCGTCGGCTTCGAGGCGGACGCCGTCATGCTGGGCGGCGGGGACAGGATCGCGGCTGACGCCATACTGGTCGGGGTCGGCGCCCTGGCCTGCGACGCCCTGGCGCGCGAGGCCGGTCTGGACTGCGCCCTGGGCGGATCAGGCGGCGTGGTGGTCGATCGCGAGGCCCGGACCAGCGACCCCGCCGTCTGGGCTATCGGCGACATGACCTATCGGCCGGTCCCGGCCCACGGCGGTCTGCACATGCGGCTGGAGAGCGTGCCCAACGCCCTGGAGCAGGCGAAACAGGCCGCGGCTTCGATCCTGGGTCGGCCGGCGCCGCCGCATGAGGTGCCGTGGTTCTGGTCGGACCAGTATGACGCCAAGCTGCAGATCGCGGGCGTGGCGGCGGGTGCGGATCGTCAGGTGGTGCGGGGCGATCCGGCGGCCGGACGGTTCGCGGTCTTCCACCTGATCGGCCAGCGCATCGCCTGCGTCGAGGCGGTCAACGCCCCGCCCGAGTTCATGGCCGGCAAGCAGATGATCGGACGCGGCGCGGCGGTGGACCTCGACAGGCTGGCCGATACGGCGGTGTCGATGAAAGAGGTCGCCCTGCCGCCCCCGGCCTGATCGCCGCGATCGACCGCCCCTCCCGTCAGGCCGAGCCTTGGTGCATAAGCGCGCCGATGACCGCCGCCCCCGACATCCTGACCCTGACCATCGACCGCATCGGCGGCCAGGGCGACGGCGTGGCCCAGGGCGCGGTTCCGGGCGCGGTTCCGGGCGCGGCCGGGCCGGTGTTCGCGCCCCTGACCCTGCCGGGCGAAACGGTGCGGGGGTCGGTGGCGGACGGTCGGATGGATCGCCCCGAGATCGTCAACGCCAGCCCGGACCGGATCGACCCGGTGTCGCCCCACTACGGCGATTGCGGCGGCTGCTCGCTGCAGCATTGGGCCGCCGGTCCCTATCTGGAATGGAAGCGGGATCAGGTCCGGCTGGCCCTGGCGCGCGAGGGGATCGAGGTCGAGGTCGAGCCGACGGTGGCGTCTCCGCCGGGCTCGCGCCGCCGCCTGGCCCTGCATGCGCGTCGCGGACCGGACGGGCGGGCGATCCTGGGCTTCAAGGCGAGAAAATCCTGGCGGCTGGTCGAGGTGCGCGAATGCGCCGTGGCTGATCCCCGACTGGTCGCCGCCCTGCCGTCCCTGGCGCGGGTCGCGGACGCCTTTCTGGAGCATCCGAAGTCCGCCCCGACCCTGCATGTGACCCTGACCCTGACCGGGCTGGACGTCGATGTGACCGGGGTTGAGCGCAGGTCGGGCGGCCTGTCGGCCGATCGGCGGATGCAGGCGATCCGGGCCGCGAAACAGGCCGATCTGGCGCGGCTGAGCCTGGCGGGCGAGGTGCTGATGATGGAGCGCCAGCCGCTGGTCCAGTTCGGTCCGGCCACGGTCCCGGTCCCGGCCGGCGGCTTCCTGCAGGCGGTGCCGGAGGCCGAGCAGGCCATGGTCGATCGCGCGGTGGCGGCGGTGAAGGGGGCGAAGAAGATCGCCGACCTGTTCTGCGGCTCCGGAACCTTCACCTTCCCCCTGGCGACCGTGGCGCCGGTGATCGCCGCCGATGCGACTGAGGCCGGGATCGCGGCGCTGAAAGCCGCAGTGAAGTCCGCCAGGGGCATGAAGGCGATCGAGGCCCAGGCCCGCGACCTGTTCCGTCGACCGATGACGCCCTTCGATCTCAGGGGCTGCGACGCCATCGTCTTCGATCCGCCGCGCGCGGGGGCGATCGAGCAAACGCAGCAGATCGCCACGACCCGGGCGACGACGGTGGTCGGGGTCTCCTGCAACCCCCAGACCTTCGCGCGCGACGCCCGGGTGCTGATCGACGCCGGCTTCCGGCTGGAGACGGTGACCCCGATCGACCAGTTCCTGTGGTCGGCCCATGTGGAGCTGCTGGGCGTATTCCGGCGCTAGGTCCCGCGTTGCTGCAATTGACCCCGAGCATCCCGGCGGAGGCCGGGATCCAGATCACGGCGCTGGGATGGCAGGCGCGCCGAGCGTTTGGCCGCAGGCGGGCTGGATTCCGGCCTGCGCCGGAATGCTCGGTAGGAGGGGGCGCTAACGGACGGTTGTGGCCGCCAATACCAGATCGATGAGATCGTCGGCTGTCGAGGCCATGCTGGACTGGGCCTCGATGACCACCTGCAGGGTCGGCGTGTCCAGGATGCAGGCGGCGTCGCCATTCAGGGCCGCCACATTGTCCCGGTGCATGCAGTGGAACTCAGCCTGCATCCCGCCTGCGAAAATCTTGGTCTGGCGCGTCAGCATGGCGGCCTTCTGCTCCGCCGGCCAGGTGGCGAAATCGCTCCACCACTTGGCGGCCTGGGCTTCAAGCGCCTCGCGCGGCGCCTGGGTCATCGGCCGGGTGATGACGACAATCTGCGTCCATCCGACTTCCGGCGCCGAGCAGGCGAAGCGCAGCAGCAGGGCCTGGGTGTTGGCGGCGTTCTCCTGCGGCGCCTGACAACCTGGGAGGGTCGTCGGCAGGGTGACGGTCCGGCCGTCCGGCAAGGGGCGAGCGTAGTTGGTCTGGGCCGAGGCCGGAGCCCCGCAGGCGAGGGCCGAAATGAGGCTGACAGCGGCGATGAGGCGCATGGCGGGGCTCCGGACGTGTCGGAACAGCCTAGCGGCCAGGCAGATTGACCCCACCCACGGTTCCTGACGCGTCGTTCGCGGATTTGCGTTCGAAGGTCTTTATTTCGCCGTCAAAGCGAGTATATGAGCCCGTTCCGCATCACACTCTTCCATGAGTCTGCGCGAAAGCGCCGAGGCCCGGTCTGTCGCCCTCTGACCGGAGCGAAGGCGCGGCTCCTTCCCAAGGGAGCCGGACATTGCAGGCGTCCTGGCCCTCGCACGGGCCGACAGGGCGGGCGCCGACACACTTTGCGCGGGATGCCGGAAGGCATGTCGTGCCGCCGCATTTGACGCGCCGGGTCTCCCCTCGGCGCCATTGGGAAAACAGAATGACTGACGTCACGAACGGTCTCGCCATCAACGGTCAGATCGCGTCCGCCACGACCTTCACCGGCAAGAAGCGCATCCGCAAGTCCTTCGGCCGCATCCCCGAGGCCGTGGCGATGCCGAACCTGATCGAGGTTCAGCGCGCCTCCTACGAACAGTTCCTGCAGCGCGAGGTCCGTCCGGGCCAGCGTCGCGACGAGGGCGTCGAGGCGGTGTTCAAGTCGGTCTTCCCGATCAAGGACTTCAACGAGCGCGCCGTTCTGGAATACGTCTCCTACGAGTTCGAGGAGCCCAAGTACGACGTCGAGGAATGCATCCAGCGCGACATGACCTATGCCGCGCCGCTGAAGGTCAAACTGCGCCTGATCGTGTTCGAGGCCGATGAGGAAACCGGCGCCCGCTCGGTCAAGGACATCAAGGAGCAGGACGTCTACATGGGCGACATCCCGCTCATGACGGACAAGGGCACCTTCATCGTCAACGGCACCGAGCGCGTGATTGTCTCGCAGATGCACCGTTCGCCGGGCGTCTTCTTCGACCACGACAAGGGCAAGACGCACTCGTCGGGCAAGCTGCTGTTCGCCGCCCGCGTCATCCCCTACCGCGGTTCGTGGCTGGACTTCGAGTTCGACGCCAAGGACATCGTCTATGTCCGTATCGACCGTCGCCGGAAGCTGCCGGCCACGACCTTCCTGGCCGCCCTGGGCATGGACGGCGAGGAGATCCTGCGGACCTTCTACGAGACCGTCCCCTACGAGAAGCGCGGCGACACCTGGGTGACGCCCTTCAAGCCGGAACGCTGGCGCGGGGTGAAGCCCGAGTTCGACCTGATCGACGCCGACACCGGCGAGGTCGTGGCCGCCGCCGGGACCAAGATCAGCGCCCGCCAGGCCAAGAAGCTGGGCGAGACCGTCAAGTCGCTGTCGCTGGCACAGGACGCCCTGCTGACCCGCTACCTGGCCGCTGACGCCGTCAACTATCAGACCGGCGAGATCTATGCCGAGGCCGGCGACGAGCTGGACGCCGCCTCGATCGCGGTGCTGGAAGAGAACGGCTTCACCACCATCGACGTGCTGGACATCGACCACGTCACGGTCGGCGCCTACATGCGCAACACCCTGCGGGTCGACAAGAACACGGGCCGCGAGGACTCGCTGTTCGACATCTATCGCGTGATGCGTCCCGGCGAGCCGCCGACCCCGGAAGCGGCCGAGGCCATGTTCCAGTCGCTGTTCTTCGATCCGGAACGCTACGACCTGTCGGCCGTGGGTCGCGTGAAGATGAACATGCGCCTGGAAAGCCCGGAGGTCTCCGACGAGATCCGCGTGCTGCGCAAGGAAGACGTGCTGAAGGTCCTGCAGATCCTGGTGGGCCTGAAGGACGGCCAGGGCGAGATCGACGACATCGACAACCTGGGCAACCGTCGCGTCCGCTCGGTCGGCGAGCTGCTGGAGAACCAGTACCGCGTCGGCCTGCTGCGGATGGAGCGCGCCATCAAGGAGCGCATGAGCTCGGTCGACATCGACACGGTCATGCCGCACGACCTGATCAACGCCAAGCCGGCGGCCGCCGCCGTGCGCGAGTTCTTCGGATCGTCGCAGCTGTCCCAGTTCATGGACCAGACCAACCCGCTGTCGGAAATCACCCACAAGCGCCGCCTGTCGGCGCTTGGGCCGGGTGGTCTGACGCGTGAGCGCGCCGGCTTCGAGGTGCGCGACGTTCACCCGACCCACTATGGCCGCATCTGCCCGATCGAGACGCCGGAAGGCCCGAACATCGGTCTGATCAACTCGCTGGCCACCCACGCCCGGGTCAACAAGTACGGCTTCATCGAAAGCCCCTACCGTCGCGTGAAGGACGGTCAGGCCCAGGACGAGGTGATCTACATCTCGGCCATGGAAGAGGCGAAGTACACGATCGCCCAGGCCAACATCGAGCTGAAGGGCGGTCAGATCGTCGAGGACCTGGTCCCCGGCCGCGTCAACGGCGAATCCCAACTGCTGACCAAGGATGCGGTCGACATGATGGACGTGTCGCCGAAACAGGTCGTTTCGGTCGCCGCCGCCCTGATCCCGTTCCTGGAAAACGACGACGCCAACCGCGCCCTGATGGGCGCCAACATGCAGAAGCAGGCCGTGCCGCTGGTCCAGACCGACGCGCCGCTGGTCGGCACCGGCATGGAGACGGTGGTCGCGCGTGACTCCGGCGCCGTGGTCGTGGCCCGTCGCGAAGGCGTGGTCGAGCAGATCGACGGCACCCGCATCGTGGTTCGCGCCACGGGCGACGTGGACGCCGGCCGTTCGGGCGTCGACATCTATCGTCTGTCGAAGTTCCAGCGTTCCAACCAGTCGACCTGCATCAACCAGCGTCCGATCGTGCGCGTGGGCGACGAGGTGAAGGCCGGCGACGTGATCGCCGACGGCCCGTCGACGGACCTGGGCGAACTGGCGCTGGGCCGCAACGCCCTGGTCGCCTTCATGCCCTGGAACGGCTACAACTTCGAAGACTCGATCCTGATCTCCGAGCGCATCGTGCGCGACGACGTCTTCACCTCGATCCACATCGAGGAGTTCGAGGTCATGGCCCGCGACACCAAGCTGGGGCCGGAAGAGATCACCCGCGACATCCCGAACGTCGGCGAGGAAGCCCTACGCAACCTCGACGAGGCCGGCATCGTGGCGATCGGCGCAGAGGTTCAGCCGGGCGACATCCTGTGCGGCAAGGTCACGCCGAAGGGCGAAAGCCCGATGACCCCGGAAGAGAAGCTGCTGCGCGCCATCTTCGGCGAAAAGGCTTCGGACGTGCGCGACACCTCCCTGCGCCTGCCGCCGGGCGTGGCCGGCACGATCGTCGACGTGCGCGTGTTCAACCGCCACGGCGTGGACAAGGACGAACGCGCCCTGGCCATCGAGCGTCACGAGATCGAACGCCTGGGCAAGGACCGCGACGACGAACTGGCGATCCTGGAGCGCAACGTCTACGGCCGCCTGAAGCCGCTGCTGCTGGGCAAGAACGCGACCTCGGGTCCGAAGGGCCTGGGCCGCGGCGACGTCACCGAAGAGAAGCTGGGCGAGATCTCGCGCGGCCTGTGGTGGCAGATCGCCCTGGACGACGAAAAGGCCATGGGCGAGCTCGAGGCCATGAAGAAGCAGTTCGAGGACGCCCGCAAGGCGCTCGACCGCCGCTTCGAGGACAAGGTCGAGAAGCTGCAGCGCGGCGACGAACTGCCTCCGGGCGTGATGAAGATGGTCAAGGTGTTCGTGGCCGTGAAGCGCAAGCTTCAGCCCGGCGACAAGATGGCCGGCCGTCACGGCAACAAGGGCGTCATCTCCAAGATCCTGCCGATCGAGGACATGCCGCACCTGGAGGACGGCACCCACGTCGACATCGTTCTGAACCCGCTGGGCGTGCCGTCGCGCATGAACATCGGCCAGATCTTCGAAACCCACCTGGGTTGGGCGTCGGCGGGCCTCGGCAAGCAGATCGCCGACCTGCTGGAAGCCTGGCAGCACGGGGGTCAGAAGCAGGCCCTGGTCGAGCGGCTGACGCACATCTACGGCGAGGACACCCCTCTGCCGCAGGATGAGGAAGAGCTGGTCGAGCTGGCGAAGAACCTGTCCAAGGGCGTGCCCTTCGCGACCCCGGTCTTCGACGGCGCGCACATCGGCGACATCGAGCGTCTGCTGGAAGAGGCCGGCCTGAACAAGTCGGCCCAGTCGATCCTGTTCGACGGCCAGACCGGCGAGCAGTTCAAGCGCCCGGTCACGGTCGGCTACATCTACATGCTGAAGCTGCACCACCTGGTCGACGACAAGATCCACGCCCGCTCCATCGGCCCGTACTCGCTCGTCACCCAGCAGCCGCTGGGCGGCAAGGCGCAGTTCGGCGGTCAGCGCTTCGGGGAAATGGAGGTCTGGGCTCTGGAAGCCTACGGCGCCGCCTACACCCTGCAGGAAATGCTGACGGTGAAGTCCGACGACGTGGCCGGCCGGACCAAGGTCTACGAGGCCATCGTCCGCGGCGACGACAGCTTCGAGGCCGGCATCCCCGAGTCCTTCAACGTGCTGGTGAAGGAAATGCGCTCGCTGGGTCTGAACGTGGAGTTGGAGAACAGCTGAGGGACCAGTGGCGAGTGACGAGTGGCGAGTGGCGAGAAATCGCCGCCGCCCCTCGATCCTCCCTCGCCACTAACCACTCGCCACTCGCCACTCCCCAACTATTTCGCAGCCCCCGCTGCAGAAGGAACTCAAGATGAACCAGGAAGTCCTGAACATCTTCAACCCGGTCCCGGTCACCCCGACCTTCGACCAGATCAAGATCGCCCTGGCCTCGCCGGAGAAGATCCGGTCGTGGTCGTTCGGCGAGATCAAGAAGCCGGAAACCATCAACTACCGCACGTTCAAGCCCGAACGTGACGGCCTGTTCTGCGCCCGTATCTTTGGCCCGACCAAGGACTACGAATGCCTGTGCGGCAAGTACAAGCGCATGAAGTACAAGGGCATCATCTGCGAGAAGTGCGGCGTTGAGGTCACCCTGGCCCGCGTTCGTCGCGAGCGGATGGGCCACATCGAACTGGCCTCGCCGGTCGCCCACATCTGGTTCCTGAAGTCGCTTCCGAGCCGCATCTCCCTGATGCTCGACATGGCGCTGAAGGACGTCGAGCGCGTCCTGTATTTCGAGAACTACATCGTCACCGAGCCGGGCCTGACCCCGCTGAAGCAGAACCAGCTGCTGACCGAGGACGAGTTCTACCGCTACCAGGACGAGTTCGGCGATGACGGCTTCACCGCCGAGATCGGCGCCGAGGCCGTGCGCAATCTGCTGATGGGCATCGACCTGCACCAGGAAGCCGAGAAGCACCGCGCCGAACTGGCGGACAGCCCCTCGGAAATGAAGGCCAAGAAGGCCTCCAAGCGCCTGAAGCTGCTGGAAGCCTTCATCGAGAGCGGCAACAAGCCCGAGTGGATGATCCTGACCGTCGTGCCGGTCATCCCGCCGGAACTGCGTCCGCTGGTGCCGCTGGACGGCGGCCGCTTCGCCACCTCCGACCTGAACGACCTGTACCGCCGGGTCATCAACCGGAACAACCGCCTGAAGCGCCTGATGGAGCTGCGGGCGCCGGACATCATCATCCGCAACGAAAAGCGGATGCTGCAGGAATCGGTCGACGCCCTGTTCGACAACGGCCGTCGCGGCCGGGTCATCACCGGCGCCAACAAACGCCCCCTCAAGTCGCTCGCCGACATGCTGAAGGGCAAGCAGGGCCGCTTCCGCCAGAACCTGCTGGGCAAGCGCGTCGACTATTCGGGCCGTTCGGTCATCACCGTGGGTCCGGAGCTGAAGCTGCACGAGTGCGGTCTGCCCAAGAAGATGGCGCTGGAGCTGTTCAAGCCGTTCATCTACGCGCGCCTGGACGCCAAGGGCCTGTCGGGCACCGTCAAACAGTCCAAGCGCATGGTCGAGCGTGAGCAGCCGGCCGTCTGGGACATCCTGGACGAGGTCATCCGCGAGCACCCGGTCCTGCTGAACCGCGCGCCGACGCTGCACCGTCTGGGCATCCAGGCGTTCGAACCGAAGCTGATCGAGGGCAAGGCCATCCGCCTGCACCCGCTGGTCTGCACCGCCTTCAACGCCGACTTCGACGGCGACCAGATGGCCGTCCACGTTCCGCTCTCGCTGGAAGCCCAGCTTGAAGCGCGCGTGCTGATGATGTCGACCAACAACATCCTGTCGCCGGCCAACGGCAAGCCGATCATCGTGCCGTCGCAGGACATCGTCCTGGGCCTCTACTACATCTCGCTGGTCAAGGACGGCGAGCCGGGCGAGGGTAAGCTGTTCGCCAACATGGGCGAGATCGACGCGGCCCTGGACGCCAAGGCGGTCACCCTGCACACGCGCATCAAGGCGCGCTGGACCGAACTGGACGCCAATGGCGAGCAGGTGACCAAGGTCATCGACTCGACCCCGGGCCGGATGAAGCTGGCGGCTCTGCTGCCGCAGAACCCGAACGTCGGCTATCGCCTGCTCGAGAAGAACCTGACCAAGAAGGAGATCGGCAACCTGATCGACGTGGTCTATCGCCACTGCGGTCAGAAGGCGACGGTGATCTTCGCCGACCAGATGATGGGCCTGGGCTTCCGCGAGGCGGCCAAGGCGGGCATTTCCTTCGGCAAGGACGACATCGTCATCCCCGCCGAGAAGGAGACCCTGGTCGCCGAGACCCGCACCCAGGTCGAGGAGTACGAGCAACAGTACGCCGACGGCCTGATCACCAAGGGCGAGAAGTACAACAAGGTCGTCGACGCCTGGGCCAAGGCCACGGACAAGATCGCTGACGCGATGATGGCCGAGATCGCCCGGGTCAAGAAGCTGGACGACGGCCGCACCGCCGAGATCAACTCGGTCTATATGATGGCCAACTCCGGCGCCCGCGGTTCGCAGGCCCAGATGAAGCAGCTCGGCGGGATGCGCGGCCTGATGGCCAAGCCGTCCGGCGAGATCATCGAGACCCCGATCGTGTCGAACTTCAAGGAAGGCCTGACCGTCCTCGAGTACTTCAACTCGACCCACGGCGCCCGTAAGGGTCTGGCCGACACCGCGCTGAAGACCGCCAACTCGGGTTACCTGACCCGCCGTCTGGTGGACGTTGCGCAGGACTCGATCGTCACCGAGGACGACTGCGGCTCGACGCGCGGCATCACCCTGCGCGCCGTGGTCGAGGGCGGCGACGTGCTGGTCTCGCTGGGCCAGCGGGTCCTGGGCCGCTATGCGGCCGAGGACATCAAGGAGCCCGGCACGGACAATGTCCTTTTCCCCGCCGACACCTATCTGGTGGAGGACGTGGTCGAGGTCATCGAACAGCACGGCGTCCAGTCGGTGAAGGTCCGTTCGGCCCTGACCTGCGAGGCCGAGGCCGGCATCTGCGGCATGTGCTACGGCCGTGACCTGGCGCGCGGCACCAACGTCAACATCGGCGAAGCGGTCGGCGTCATCGCCGCCCAGTCGATCGGCGAGCCGGGCACCCAGCTGACCATGCGGACCTTCCACATCGGCGGCACCGCCCAGGTCGCGGAAACCTCGTTCTACGAGGCGACCAACGCCGGCGTGGCCAAGGTCGTCGGCCCGACCGTCAAGGCGCCGCACGGCGATCTGGTGGCCATGAGCCGCAACGTCGTCGTCACCGTGACCGTCGACGGCAAGGACCGCGAATCCTACAAGGTGCCGTATGGCGCGCGCCTGCGCGTGGCCGACGGCGGCGAGGTGAAGAAGAACCAGCGCCTGGCCGAGTGGGACCCCTACACCACCCCGATCCTGACGGAAGTCGGCGGCGTGGTGCGGTTCGAGGACCTGGCCGAGGGCCTGTCGTTCCGCGAAGAGACCGACGAGGCGACGGGCATCGCCCAGCGCGTCGTCATCGACTGGCGCGCCTCGCCGCGCGGTTCGGACCTGCGTCCGGCCATGGGCATCACCACCGGTGACGCCTACGCCAAGCTGGCTTCGGGCTCCGACGCCCGTTACCTGCTGCCGGTGGGGGCCATTCTCTCGGTCGCCAACGGCGACGAGGTGAAGCCGGGCGAGATCATCGCCCGTATCCCGACGGAAGGCGCCAAGACGCGCGACATCACCGGCGGTCTGCCGCGGGTGGCCGAGCTGTTCGAAGCCCGTCGTCCGAAGGACTGCGCGGTCATCGCCGAGATGGACGGCCGCGTCGAATTCGGTCGCGACTACAAGAACAAGCGCCGCATCAAGATCACCCCGGAGCCGGACGCGGACGGCAACCAGGGCGAACCGGTCGAGTTCCTGATCCCCAAGGGCAAGCACATCTCCGTCCACGACGGCGATCTGATCCAGAAGGGCGACTACATCATCGACGGCAACCCGGATCCGCACGATCTGCTGCGCATCCAGGGCGTCGAGGCGCTGGCCGAGTATCTGGTGAACGAGGTGCAGGAGGTCTATCGCCTGCAAGGCGTGCCGATCAACGACAAGCACATCGAGGTGATCGTTCGCCAGATGCTGCAGAAGGTCGAGATCCTCGACTCGGGCGAAACCACCCTGATCCGTGGCGACACGGTCGAGGTGGCCGAGGCCGCGCTCGAGAACGCCAAGGTCGAGAAGCGCGGCGGCCGTCCGGCCACCACCCAGCCGGTCCTGCTGGGCATCACCAAGGCGTCGCTGCAGACCCGCAGCTTCATCTCGGCGGCGTCCTTCCAGGAGACCACCCGCGTCCTCACCGACGCTTCGGTCAACGGCAAGAAGGACACGCTGGAAGGCCTGAAGGAAAACGTCATCGTCGGCCGTCTGATCCCGGCCGGCACCGGCGCCTACCTCCGCTCGCTGCAGAAGATCGCCAACGAGCGCGACGCCCAACTGACCCAGGCCCGCGAAGATGCGGTCGAGCCCCTGCCGGCCGACCTGCAGTTGGAGCTGGCCGAGAGCGAGTAAGCCTCGCGCTCACCGTTCTGACCTGACCGAAGAGGGCGGCCCCGGCGACGGGGCCGCCTTTTCCTTGAGTGTGTTCGCCCCAGTCCTCCCCACCGCCGTGCATCCCGACAAAGGTCGGGATCCAGATGAAGGGGGAGGCCGGGAGGCAGGTCCCGTCAGCACGTCTGATGATCGGATTCGCTGTCTGGACCCCGGCCTTCGCCGGGGTGCACGGTGAAATCGGACACCATATGGACCCTGTGCCGGTGCGCCGCCGTTGCCTGGCTTCCGAGATCGCCGTAGCGTTCGAACATGGCGCGATCGAAGGTGTGGACGGCGGTTTCGGGCGTGGCGCTGGGCCTTTCCGTCGCGTCGACCGCTCTCGCCCAGGAGGGATCGCCGACGACCGTCGATGACGTCGTGGTCACCGGCGTGTCCGAAGGGGCGATCACGAGCTACGTCTCGCCGTTGCTGGAGCCCGCGCGCCTCGGGCGTTTCGAAGGCCAGATCGCGCGATGGAAAACGCCCGTCTGTCTGCGCGTCATCGGCGCGACGCTGGACGCCAATACCGCGCTTCAGGCAAAGGTCGCCCGGGCGATCACGGATCTGGGCGTGGCGGTCGGACGGCCGCGCTGCTCGCCCAACGCCATCGTCGTGGTCGCCGCCGAGGCCGATCGCTTCGCCGCCGTCTTCGCCCAACGCTATCGGGCGCGCTTCTTCGAGCGGGGCCGATCAGAGCAGGCGAGTTTTTCGCGCCCGTCGCAACCGGTGCGCTGGCGCCACCGGACGCGCACGGCCGGCGCCGACGGCCCGCCCGTGGACACGTCGGCGGAGGAGGTGAACGGCGCCCCGCGCATCCGCGGCGTGAACTCCCGCCTGACCGTGGCGACGATGGAGACCATCGACCGCGCCATGGTCGTGGTCGACCCCCAGAAGCTGGATATGATCGCGAGCGACGCCCTGGCCGAATATCTGGCCTTTGTGATCCTGATCGACATGCCGCCCGGCGCGGCCGCAGGGATGAACGGTTCCGGACGATCGACAATCCTGCGCCTGTTCGAAGACCCTGCGGCGCGTCTGACCGACTGGGACCGGGCCTTCGTCGCGGCCCTGTATCGCAGCAGGCCGAACCAGCGCTTCCAGGATCAGGCGGCCGAGATCGAGCAGCGGATGAGGCGACGGCTGATCCGCGCCCCCGCGGCCGACTGACCGCTACTTCGGCCGGGCCGATCCGCCGAACGGCGCCTCCTCCGGGCGCTGGAAATGCGGGGCCAGATGGGCGCCCGGGCAGGTGCCGCGCAGGTTGCCGCCGACGCATTCCGGCGAGGCGCCCGAGACGCCGGCCCCTGGCCCCAGCGGCGCGCGACGGCGCTCGTAGCGGGCGATGGCGGCGGCGCCTTCCCGGGCGAACTGGGCTTCTCGCCGGGCCTCGGACGGGGTCAGGCGGCGCTCTCCCGGCGGATGGCGCCGTGCGGCCTCGGCGGCGGCGGCGTTGAACTGTTCGTCACAGTGCCGCTGCTCCAGCGCCGAGAGATTTCCGTCCAGGGTCCGGCATCCGGCGGCGCCCAGCCTCAGGGCGCGGGCCATGGCGGCGCGACGATCGCCCGGCCGATAGGCCCACGGGTCCGGCGCCGCTGCGCCGGCGGCCGGCGCGCCGGTCGGCGCGGTCACGCCCTGGGGCGCCGGCGCGGCCAGACGCGGAACCGGCGGCGCGGGAATCTCATCCTCCGGCGTCGGGCGGGACTGCGGAATCGCCGTGGCGGTCGCGGCCTCCACGACCTGCGATGACGCGCGGACCGGACGCCGCGCCACTTCGCCTGGCAACAGGGGGCGAGGCTGCAACTCCAGCAGGATCGGCGGCGGCTCCGCCGTTCCGAGGTCTCGTCGCGCCTGTGTCAGGCCGAGGCCGATCAGGACCAGAAGCACGGCATGCAGGACGGCCGAGACCGCCAGGGCCAGCAGGCGCTGTCGCCCTTTCGGGCCGCGCCAGTCCGCCGCCATCGCCTGAATCATGCGCACCCGCCGCTGTGACGCTTCAGATGACGGGGCGACCATGGCGGCGATGTGGCGGTCAATGATGCTTCAGCAGCGAGCGCAGACCCGGATAGGCGCCGTCGCCGCGCGTGTAGTCCCGCCATCCCTCGTTGGCGGCGGCCTGGGCGGCGAACTGGTCCTCGCCCGTCGCGCCCGGCGCGCGGCCGCGTCGCGGCTCGGGCCGGGCGATCTCGGCTGGAGGTGATCCCCGCGCCTCGACGCGAGGCGGCGGCCCCCTCTCGCGACAGCCGGCCGCCTGCCAGGCGCGGAAGTTGGACAGGTCGCGACAGACGTCGCCGCCCCAGGGCTGTCTCTGGTTCTCCGTCGGGCTTGCAGCGCCGGGGACGGCCACGCGCCAGCGCGGATCGACCGGGGCGGCCCTCTCGATCGCCGGAGCCGACGTCTCGGGGCGAACGGGCGCGGCCTGGACGTTTGAGGCGACCGGCAGGGAGGGGGCGGGCAGGGGCGTCGCTGTCGGCGCCCTCGGCGTTGGGAGCTGGCGCGCCCGGCGCGGCGTCAGGTCCAGCGGCAGAACCCAGGCCTCCTGGTCATTCAGCGCCGGCTGAAAAACGGCGTCGCCGCCCAGCCCCGACCAGATCATGGGACCGAGGAGCGCGAACTGAACCAGAAGCGCCCCGCCCAGAGCCAGCAGGTGTCGGCGTTCCAGACGCGGCGAACCAAGGCTCAACCGGCCTGTCTGACCAACCACCATGCCGCTGATCCGTTCCCGGACGTCCATTCGAGACGATCACCCCACGCGGCTTCCCGACCGCCCGCACATGAGCCGGCAGGACGATGGTCGCATTGGGGCGCGGGCTTGACCGGAAAGCGTCGTGGCTTCGCGCGTAGGCGTCCGCTTGACCAACCGGCGTCCAACAGGTAAACGCCGCCCACTTTCGAGGCGGACGATTTCGGTCGTCCATCGAGATCGTGACAATCGAACTCACGGGCTGCGCCCGCCGGAACGTCCTCAGCGTCGCGTTCCGGCTTTTGCGTTTGAGCGGCTCCTAAGGTCGATGTCATGACTTCGGTCTCGATGACAACCCGGGCGGGGGATCGTCTCCCGTTCAAAAGAAGGACACGGGGCGCCCCGGCCGACAGGCACACGCCCCCATCACAAGTCGAGAGACCTGACCATGCCTACGATCAACCAGCTGATCCGCAAGCCGCGCAAGCCCAAGCCGGTTCGCAACAAGGTGCCGGCCCTGCAGGGCTCGCCCCAGCGTCGCGGCGTCTGCACCCGCGTCTACACCACCACCCCGAAGAAGCCGAACTCCGCTCTGCGTAAGGTCGCCAAGGTGCGCCTGGCCAAGTCGGGCTTCGAAGCCGTGTGCTACATCCCCGGCGAAGGCCACAACCTGCAGGAGCACTCCGTGGTGCTCATCCGCGGCGGCCGCGTGAAGGACTTGCCCGGCGTCCGTTACCACATCCTGCGCGGCGTGCTGGACACGCAAGGCGTCAAGGACCGCAAGCAGCGCCGTTCGCACTACGGCGCCAAGCGTCCGAAATAAGCCCTGCGCGCCCTACAGATTTAAGAGGATCATTCCATGTCCCGTCGTCACCGCGCCCAGAAGCGTGAAGTCCTGCCGGATCCCAAGTTCGGTGATCTGATCGTCACCAAGTTCATGAACTACGTCATGTACGAAGGTAAGAAGGCCGTCGCCGAGAACATCGTCTACGGCGCCTTCGACATCCTGGCAGACAAGAAGAAGGACCAGGAGCCGGTCGCCACCTTCCACGCCGCCCTGGACAACGTCGCCCCGCAGATCGAAGTCCGTTCGCGTCGCGTCGGCGGCGCCACCTATCAGGTGCCGGTCGAGGTCCGTCCGGACCGTCGTCGCGCCCTGGCCATCCGCTGGCTGGTCAACGCCGCGCGCAAGCGTGGCGAAAACACCATGACGGAAAAGCTGGCCGCCGAGCTGCTGGACGCCTCGAACAACCGCGGCACCGCGGTCAAGAAGCGCGAAGACACCCACAAGATGGCCGAAGCCAACCGCGCCTTCAGCCACTACCGCTGGTAACGCCTTCAAAGCGTCGCATCCCTTGAATAGGAACGCGGCGCTGACGATCTGAGACTATCCGGCGCGGGCGGTTTTGAGCTAAATCGCCCGCGCCGCCTTATCCGACATATCCGAGGGCGCTTCCGGCGTCCTGCCAAGCCCCCAAAGGGACGCCCCAATGCCCCGCACGCATAAAATCGAAGACTATCGCAACTTCGGCATCATGGCCCACATCGACGCGGGCAAGACGACGACGACCGAGCGGATCCTGTTCTACACGGGCAAGTCGCACAAGATCGGCGAAGTGCACGACGGCGCCGCCACCATGGACTGGATGGACCAGGAGCAGGAACGCGGCATCACCATCACCTCGGCCGCGACGACCGCCTTCTGGAACGACAAGCGCCTGAACATCATCGACACCCCCGGCCACGTGGACTTCACCATCGAAGTCGAGCGTTCGCTGCGCGTGCTCGACGGCGCCGTGACCGTTCTGGACGGCAACGCCGGCGTTGAGCCCCAGACCGAGACCGTCTGGCGCCAGGCCGACAAGTACCGCGTGCCGCGCATCGTCTTCGTCAACAAGATGGACAAGATCGGCGCCGACTTCGACAAGTCGGTCGAGTCGATCCGCGACCGCCTGGGCGCCAAGGCCGTGCCGATCCAGTTCCCGATCGGCGCCGAGAGCGACCTGAAGGGCCTGGTCGACCTGGTCCGCATGACCGGGGTGGTCTGGGACAACGACGGTCTGGGCGCCTCGTACAAGGACGTGCCGATTCCGGACGACCTGATGGAAAAGGCCACGGCCGCCCGCCAGTACCTGATCGACAACGCCGTCGAGCTGGATGACGAGGCGATGGAAGCCTACCTCGAAGGCAACGAGCCTTCGGAAGAGACCATCAAGAAGTGCATCCGCAAGGCCGTGCTGACCGGCGCCTTCTATCCGATCCTCTGCGGCTCGGCGTTCAAGAACAAGGGCGTCCAGCCCCTGCTCGACGCGGTCGTCGACTATCTGCCGTCGCCGGTGGACATCCCGCCGACCCCGGGCATCGACTTCAAGACCGAAGAGCCGATCACCCGCAAGGCGTCGGACGACGAGCCCCTGTCGGTCCTGGCGTTCAAGATCATGGACGACCCGTTCGTCGGCTCGATCACCTTCTGCCGCATCTATTCGGGCAAGATGGAGACGGGCATGGGCCTGCTGAACTCGTCGCGCGACAAGCGCGAGCGGGTCGGCCGCATGCTGCTGATGCACTCGAACAACCGCGAGGACATCAAGGAAGCCTACGCCGGCGACATCGTCGCCCTGGCCGGCCTGAAGGAAACCCGCACGGGCGACACCCTGTGCGATCCGCTGAAGTCCCCGGTCATCCTGGAGCGCATGGAGTTCCCGGCCCCGGTCATCGAGATCGCCGTCGAGCCCAAGTCCAAGGCCGACCAGGAGAAGCTGGGCGTCGCCCTGGCCAAGCTGGCGTCGGAAGACCCGTCCTTCACCGTCTCGACCGACCACGAGTCGGGCCAGACGATCCTGAAGGGCATGGGCGAGCTGCACCTGGACATCAAGATCGACATCCTGAAGCGCACCTACAAGGTCGAGGCCAACATCGGCGCGCCGCAGGTCGCCTACCGTGAATCGCTCGGCAAGAAGGCCGAGATCGACTACACCCACAAGAAGCAGACCGGCGGTACGGGCCAGTTCGCCCGCGTCATGATCACCTTCGAACCGGGCGAGCCGGGTTCGGGCTTCATCTTCGAGTCCGCCATCGTCGGCGGCGCGGTGCCCAAGGAATACATCCCGGGCGTCGAGAAGGGCCTGGAATCGGCCAAGGAAAACGGTCTGCTGGCGGGCTTTCCGCTGATCGACTTCAAGGCGACCCTGACGGACGGCAAGTTCCACGACGTCGACTCCAGCGTGCTGGCGTTCGAAATCGCGTCGCGCGCCGCCTTCCGCGAACTGCGCACCCAGGGCGCGCCCAAGCTGCTCGAGCCGATCATGGCCGTCGAGGTCGTGACCCCGGAAGAGTATCTGGGTTCGGTCATCGGTGACCTGAACGGTCGTCGCGGCATGATCCAGGGTCAGGACATGCGCGGTAACGCCGTCGTCGTGAACGCCTTCGTGCCGCTGGCCAACATGTTCGGCTATGTGAACACGCTGCGCGGCATGTCGCAGGGCCGCGCCCAGTTCACCATGCAGTACGACCACTACGATCCGGTGCCGCAGCACGTCGCCGACGAAGTGATCAAGAAGTACTCCGCCTAAGTAGACTACGAGACTGACCGGTCGGCGTTCGCGCCGGCCGGCCCAACCCCTGAAACCCAAAGGAACGCCCCCTCTCAGGGGACGGAGAGAAGAGAATGGCCAAGGAAAAGTTCGAACGCACGAAGCCGCACTGCAACATCGGCACGATTGGTCACGTTGACCACGGCAAGACGACGCTGACGGCGGCGATCACGATGACGCTGGCGAAGGCCGGCGGCGCCAAGGCGATGAACTACGCCGACATCGACGCGGCGCCGGAAGAGAAGGCGCGCGGCATCACGATCAACACGGCGCACGTGGAATATGAGACGGCCAACCGTCACTACGCTCACGTCGACTGCCCGGGCC
>NZ_JBMSDX010000012.1:0-61622 GCF_049445955.1 Brevundimonas sp. VNH65
CAGATCGGCCGGCCTGCTGCGCTGGTTGATGGCTGCGCAGACCGGCCTCTTGCCAACCCCAACAACCCCAGCTCAGATCAACGACGGACTCTTGTTATGGCTGGATGAGAAACGGGGGTCACGTCACCCTACAAGTCGCGGCCCAAGTTGAAGACCATGCTCGCATCGATGACAGGCTCGATCCAAGACGCTGAAGCCAATGCTGCCAGGATCGTTGATGAGCACAACGCGCTCGTCCACGCCGACCCCGTTGGCGCTTTTCGCCACGCGTCGTTGATTAATAGACGCCTTAGTTTCAGCCCTTCGAAATCGATTGGTGAGCCGGAGCGCTGCGACCGACTGAGTCTGGAAGCTGCGAGCTGGCTTGCCGTTCTCACGGCTCGCGCTTCTGCGATCTTCCCCAACGCTTCCGACTTCAGCGAAGAACTCAGCAGCTAACATCACCCCATCCACAACGTCGCGGGATGCTCGAGCAGGCCCTTGATCCGCTGCACGAACACCGCCGCGTCATGCCCGTCGACGATGCGGTGATCGAAGCTGGACGACAGGTTCATCATCTTCCGCACGACCATCTGGCCGTTCCGCACCACGACCCGCTCCTCGATCTTGTTGGGACCGACGATGGCGACCTCGGGGTGGTTGATGATCGGGGTGTGAACCACCCCGCCCAGGGTCCCCAGCGAGGTGATGGTGATGGTCGAGCCGCTCAGTTCCTCGCGTTTGGCCGAACCATCCTTGGCCGCGCCCGACACCCGCGCGATTTCGGCGGCGGTGTCGTAGGGGTCGCGCGCCTCGGCGTGGCGGACCACCGGCACCATCAGCCCGTTCGGCGTCTGGGCGGCGATGCCCAGATGGACCGCATTGTGTTGCGTCAGGACGCCGGCCTCGTCGTCATAGGTGGCGTTGATCTGCGGCTGGTCGCGCAGGGCCACGACGATAGCGCGGGCGATGAAGGGCAGGACGTTGAGCTTGGGCTTGCCCGTCGTCTTGGCCTGGGCGTTCAGATGGGCGCGCAGTTCCTCCAGCGCCGTCATGTCGATGTCCTCGACATAGGTGATGTGCGGGATGCGCCGGACGCTCTCGGCCATCTTCTCCGCGATCTTGCGGCGCAGGCCGATGATGCGGACCTCGGTGGTTCCCTCGGCCGGGGCGTAGAGGCCGCCGGTCGTCGTCGGCGCCGAACCCTGCGACGGCGCCCCGCCCCGCGCGATCCAGGCGTCCAGGTCCTCATGACCGATGCGACCCGCCGGACCCGAACCCGGCACGAAGGTCAGATCCACGCCCAGATCTCGCGCGCGGTTGCGCACCGCAGGCGAGGCCAGCGGCCGCTCCCCGGCGGCGCGGCCGGTGAGGGCGGGGACGCTCAAGCCCTTCCCCCTTGATGGGGGAAGGGTTGGGATGGGGGTGACGGCGGTGGGAGCCGCAGGCGCCGAGGGCGATGCGGCCGTGATCGCTCCGCTGACGGCGTTCTGACGGCCAGCGCTGTCACCCCCAACCCCAGCCCTCCCCCCATCAAGGGGGAAGGGGGCCGATTGTGCGGCGGGAGCGACATTCCCCGTCCCCTCGACCCGGAACGACACCAGCGGCCCGCCCACGGCGACCTGTTTGCCGGGCTCCCCGTGCAGGGCCACGACCACGCCCGACACCGGCGAGGTCATCTCCACGGTGGCCTTGTCGGTCATGACCTCGGCCAGCAACTGGTCCTCTTCGACGACGTCGCCGACCGCCACCTTCCAGCCGACCAGCTCCGCCTCGGCCGTGCCCTCGCCCACGTCAGGCAGTTTGAAGACGTAGTTGGCGGCGGCTGCCGCAGCGGAGCCCTCCCCCTTGATGGGGGAGGGTTGGGTGGGGGTGACGGTGGCAGAAGCAAGGGATTCGTCCGACGACACGGGACCGGCGGCGTCCTGATGGCCGGCGCCTTCACCCCCATCCCCGGCCCTTCCCCCCTCAAGGGGGAAGGGAGAAGAGTCTTTGGCCTCGCCCCCATCCGCATTCCCCTCCCCCTCGACCTCGAACACGATCAGGTCGCCGCGCACCGCGGCCATCTGTCCGGGCTCGCCGTGCAGGGAGAGGACCACGCCCGCGACCGGGCTGGTCAGTTCGACGGTGGCCTTGTCGGTCATCACGTCGGCGACGATCTGGTCTTCCTCGACCCGGTCGCCGACCGCGACGTGCCAGGCGACCAGTTCCGCCTCGGCCGTGCCCTCGCCCACGTCGGGCAGTTTGAAGACGTAACGGCCCATCTCAGCGCCCCCCCGTCATGACCGATTTCAGCGCATCCGCGACCCGTTCGGGGCCGGGGAAATATTCCCACTCGAAGGCGTGCGGATAGGGGGTGTCCCAGCCGGTCACCCGCGCGATCGGCGCCTCCAGATGATAGAAGCACCGCTCCTGCACCAGGGCCGACAGCTCCGCGCCATAGCCCGACGTCTTCGGCGCCTCATGCACGATGACGCAGCGGCCGGTCTTCTTCACGCTGGCCTCGATCGTGGCGATGTCCAGCGGCACCAGGGTGCGCAGGTCGATGACCTCGGCGTCCACGCCCGCATGTTCGGCGCCCGCCAGCGACACCCAGACCATGGTGCCATAGGCCAGGATGGTCACATCGGCGCCCTCACGCACGACATTGGCCTGTCCCAGCGGGATCGAATATTTGCCGGTCGGCACCTGGGCCTGGTCTTGCGCCTTCCACGGGCTGACCGGCTTCTGGTGCCAGCCGTCGAAGGGCCCGTTGTAGAGCCGCTTGGGCTCGAAGAAGATGACCGGATCGTCGTCCTCGATCGCCGCCGTCAGCAGGCCCTTGGCGTCATAGGGGCTGGACGGAATGACCACCTTCAGCCCGGCGATATGGGTGAACAGGCTTTCGGGGCTCTGGCTGTGGGTCTGGCCGCCGAAGATGCCCCCGCCGTAGGGAGACCGCACCACCATCGGCACGGTGAACTGCCCGCCCGAGCGGTAGCGCATCTTGGCCGCTTCCGAGACCAGCTGATCATAGGCCGGATAGATGTAGTCGGCGAACTGGATCTCGACGACCGGACGCAGGCCGTAGGTGGCCATGCCGATGGCGGCGCCGACGATGCCGGTCTCCGAGATCGGGGCGTCGAAACTGCGGGTCAGGCCGTGCTTCTTCTGCAGCTTGTCGGTGACGCGGAAGACGCCGCCGAAATAGCCCGCGTCCTCGCCGAAGCTGAGCACCGTCGGGTCCTCGCCCATCTTGACGTCCAGGGCCGAGTTCAGCGCCTGGATCATGTTCATGGGCGCGGTGGCCGGCGCCTCGGGCGCCTCGGCGGCCGGGGTGTTGTCGACGCGATCGGCCATGTCGGGCTCGACGCCGTCGGTGCGATCGGAATTCGAAAAGGTGTCGGTCATCAGGAAACACCCTTCAAACTCACCGTCACCCTCGGGCTTGTCCCGAGGGCCCATGGCGGCGTCAATTGCGAGCGAGAGACGTCAGACCTCAGCGGCCGAACGATCTCTTCCATTTTCGCGGGGCGGATGAATGGGTCCTCGGGACAAGCCCGAGGATGACGGAGTTGGAAAGACATCAGATTCCCACCTCGCGACGCTGTTCCAGCAGACGCCAGTCCTCGGTCGCATAGACCTCCTCGAACATCTCCTTCACCGACGGGCGCGACTGACCCAGGGTGCCGATGGCCTCGGACTCCTTGCCGGCGGCGCGCACCTGTTCGACCGCGTCCTTCAGGGCGGCCTGATGGCGCTCGTCGTCCCATTCGCCGATGACGGTCAGATGCTGGCGCAGACGTTCGATCGGATCGCCCAGCGGCCATTTCTCGTGCTCGTCGGCCGGGCGATAGGCGCTGGGGTCGTCCGACGTCGAATGCGGCGCGCCGCGATAGGTGAACAGCTCGATCACCGTCGCGCCGAGGTTGGACCGCGCCCGCTCCTCGGCCCACTGGGTCGCGGCCCAGACGGCCAGGAAGTCGTTGCCGTCCACCCGCAGCGCCGGCAGGCCGTAGCCCACGGCCTTGGACGCGAAGGTGGTCTCCAGCCCGCCCGCGATGCCCTGGAAGGACGAAATGGCCCACTGGTTGTTGACGACGTTCAGGATCACCGGCGCCCGATAGACGCTGGCGAAGGTCAGGGCCGAGTGGAAGTCGCTCTCGGCCGTCGAGCCGTCGCCGATCCAGGTGATGGCCAACTTGTCGTCGCCGCGATAGGCCGACGCCATGGCCCAACCCACGGCCTGCGGATACTGGGTGCCCAGATTGCCCGAGATGGTGAAGAAGCCATAGTCCTTGGCCGAATACATGATCGGCAGCTGGCGGCCTTTGATCGGGTCGGCGGCGTTGGAATAGATCTGGTTCATCATCGTCGCCAACGGATAGCCGCGCGCGATCAGAAGCCCTTGCTGGCGATAGGTCGGAAAGCCCATGTCCTCGCGGCTCAGGATCAGCCCCTGGGCCACGGCGATCGCCTCCTCGCCCGTGCACTTCATATAGAAGCTGGTCTTGCCCTGGCGGTGGGCGCGGTGCATCCGGTCATCGAACGCCCGCGTCAGGATCATGGCCTGCAGGCCGCGCCGCAGGGTGTCGGGATCGAGACGCGGATTCCACGGCCCGACCGCATTCCCCTCTTCGTCCAGAACGCGGATCAGGCGGAAAGCCAGGTCCATCATGCGCACCGGCTGGCTGTCGACGGGCGGCCGTTCCACCGCGCCGGGCGCATCCAGCTTCAGGTGGCTGAAGTCCGGCGCGTCGCCGGGCCGGCCCGAAGGCTCGGGCACGCGCAGCGACAACGGCCGGGAATTGCGGCTTTCGGCCTTCCTGGTCACCTCTGAACCTCCGGATGAGGGAGCCAGTCGGTTCGGCTGGCCCGTCCGACTTTTCTTGTGTAACTCCCTGATAGCAGACCGACCGGGCCAAGGCTTGTGCAAATCCGCCTTGCTTTCTTCGGTTTTCGGCTATTTTATTGCGCGATAACGACCACGGGAGAAACGCATTGGCCGACGAACTTGATCCTATCGACGCCCGCATACTGGACATCCTGCAACAGGACGCCGGGCTGTCGGTCGCCGAGGTCGCCGATCGCGTGGGCCTTTCGGCCTCGCCCTGCTGGCGCCGGATCAAGAGACTGGAGGACTCGGGCCTGATCCGCAAGCGGGTCACCCTGCTGGACGCCACCCTGCTGGGCCTGGACTTCGAGGTCTACGCCATCGTCAAGCTGAACCTGCCGTCCAGCGACAATCTCAAGATGTTCGAGGCCGCCGTCGAGGGATGGCCCGAGGTGGTCCAGTGCGCCACCATCACCGGCCGCGAGGACTATGTGCTGCGCATCGTCACCAGCGACATGCACGCCTTCGACCTGTTCCTGCGCGAGAAACTGCTGACCCTGGGCATCGTCTCGGACTGCGAAAGCCACATCGTCACGCGCGGGGTGAAGAACGTCACCACCCTGCCGCTCGGCATCATCACGCCCCACATCCGATAGGGCGGAACATGGGTTTCGGCCACCTCGCCCTCGCACTGGTCCTGTCCGCCGCCGAGCCCGCTCCCCATTCCCCGCCATCCCGGCCTGTCGCGGCGCCTGCAGCGCCCGAGACGGACCTCGCCGCCTTCGGGCGGCTCAGGGCCGAAGGCGTGGCCGCCTATCGGGCCGGAGACCTTCCCACCGCCGCCGCGCGTCTGGCGGAGGCGGAACGACATCTGCCCAACCATCCGGGCGTGATGCGGCTGCGGTCGCGAATCGCGGCGGCGCGGGGCGACCTGCCCGAGGCCCTGGCGCAGCTGGATCGCTACGCCCGCGCGGGCTTGACCCTGGACGTCGCGGCCGAACCCGTCCTCGCCGCCGCGGCCGACACGCCCGGCCATGCAGAGGTGCTGGCGCGGCTACAGGCGAACACCGCCCCCGTCGGGGCCGATCGCCTGTCGGTCGTCGCGGCCGTGCCGGGATCAGGCCTGGTGGAAAGCCTCGTGCGCGACACGAGCCGGGGCCGCTGGCTTGTGTCCCGTGTCGCCGGCCGTGACATTCAGGCGCTCGACGACACAGGTCGCCTGACCGCCTTCCTGACGCCCTCTCCTGCAATCGAGGGCGTCTTCGGCCTGGCGCTGGATGCATCAGCCGCGCTGATCTGGGCGGCGACCAATCCCGCTCCGCCCGCCGCCCATGGCCGCGAGACGCCGGGACCCGCCGCCGTTCTGGCGATCGACGCCCGCACCGGCGAGGTGCGCTCCACTGTCCCCTTGCCCCCGAGCGAGAGACCCCGCGGCGTCGGCGACATTCTTCGCACGCGCGACGGCCGGCTCTATGTGTCGGACGGGCTGACGGGCGAAGTGTTCGACCTCGATCCGACATCCGGAGCCTTAGGTCTCTTCATCGCGCCCGGCGTCCTGGGGTCGCCCCAGGGTCTGATCGAGACCCCCGACGGGCGGAACCTCATCATCGCCGACTATTCGTCCGGCCTCTGGCTCGTGCCGCGATCAGGCGAGGCGCCGCGACGGCTCGTCGCTCCGGACACGGCGGTCCTGATCGGCATCGACGGCCTGATCACCGACGGGACCGCCGTCTACACCCTGCAGAACGGCGTCGCGCCGCAACGGGTGCTCAAGCTGGTCCTGGACGAGACATGGACCCGCATCGACCGTGTCGAGGTCCTCGCCGCCAATCTGCCCGAACTGGACGAGCCGACGACCGGCGTGATCTTCGAGAACGACCTGGTCTTCGTGGCCCGTTCCCAGTGGAGCGATTTCGAATCCGATGGCAAGCTGAAGACACAGGAACCGGCGGCGGCCCTCGTCGCCCGGCTGCGACTGAATTGAGGACGCCCAGATGATCGAGATGGTGATCGACGCCCGTCGCAAGGATCTGGGCGGGTTCGAGGTCGGGCGGGTCCTGCCCTTCCATTCCCGTCGCATGGTCGGCCCGTTCATCTTCCTGGACCAGATGGGGCCGGCGGAGTTCGCGCCGGGATCGAACGCGATCGACGTGCGCCCGCATCCGCATATCGGCCTGTCGACCCTCACCTATCTGTTCGAGGGCGAGATCATGCACCGCGACAACCTGGGCTACACCCAGGCCATCCGTCCGGGCGAGGTCAACTGGATGACCGCCGGCAAGGGCATCGTCCATTCCGAGCGCACCGATCCGCTGAAGAAGTCGCAAGGCGGCCCCATGCACGGCATGCAGGCCTGGATCGCCCTGCCGACCGAGGCGGAGGAGGCCGACCCCGCCTTCTATCACCATGCGGAGGCCGCCCTGCCGTCCTATGAATCGGGCGGCCTGTTCGCACGGCTGGTGGCGGGCGAGGCCTACGGCGCCTCCGCCGACGTCAAGATCTCCTCGCCCCTGTTCTATGTGCATTGGGAACTGAAAGAGGGCGTCCGCACCGCCCCGCCTCCGGGCCGGGGGCAGGGCGGCATGAGCGAGCGCGCCCTCTATGTCGCCAAGGGCGGGATCGAGATCGCCGGCCGCGAATATCACGCCGGCCAGATGATCATTCTGGAGCCCGACGCCGAACCGACCCTGAAGGCCCTGACCCAGTCCACCGTCATGGCCCTGGGCGGCGAACCGGTCGGCGAACGTCTGATCTGGTGGAACTTCGTCGCCTCGTCCCAGGACCGCATCGATCAGGCCAAGGCCGACTGGAAGGCCGGGCGGATGAACCTGCCGAGCGAGGACGATCTGGAGTTCATTCCCCTGCCCGACGACCCGGCGCCGGCCCGCGCCGCCCCCGCGCCGGTCGAGCCCAAGCCGACCGATCCGGTCTGACGTCGACCCTATTGACCGTTCCATCGTTACAGCATAGTGGAACGCGCCATGAGCAATGGCGCGACACGAACGGGTATTGAAAAGGCGGCGGCGGACCGCCTCGCCCTGTATGACGCCCTGCTGACGCTGCGCACCCCTGACGAGGTCGACGCCTTCCTGGCCGACCTCTGCACGCCCTCCGAACTGCGCGCCTTCGCCGAACGCTGGGCCGTCGCGCGCCTGCTGGACCAGCAGGACCTGTCCTATCGCGAGATCGGCGCCGAGGCCGGCGCCAGCCCCACCACCGTCGTGCGCGTCGCGCGCTTCCTCAAGGACATGGACAACCGGGGCTATCGCCTCGTGCTGGACCGACTGAAGACCAGGAAGACCCGATCATGAGCACTGTTCAGGGGCGGCTGCGTATCGCCGTCCAGAAATCCGGCCGCCTGTCCGAGCGCAGCCTCGACCTCGTCCGCGACGCCGGCCTGCGCGTGGTCAAGGGGAACAACGACCTCCTCTACCGGGTCGAGAACTATCCCATCGACCTGCTGCGCGTGCGCGACGACGACATCCCGACCTTCGTCGCCGACGGCGTCTGCGATCTCGGCATCGTCGGCGAGAACGTGCTGGAGGAGGTCCGCAACGGCGGCCCCAACGCCGAGGTCGTCATGCCCCTGGGTTTCGGTCGCTGCACCCTGAAACTCGCCATCCCCCCGACCCTCGCCTACGACGGTCCGGCCTCGCTGGAGGGGCTGCGGATCGCGACCTCCTATCCGAAGATCCTGCGTCGCTTTCTGGATGAGCGCGGCGTCTCCGCCGACATCGTCACCATGCGCGGCGCCGTCGAGGTCGCCCCCCGGCTCAAGCTGGCCGCCGCCATCTGCGACCTCGTCTCCACGGGCGCGACACTCGAGGCCAACGGACTTCAGGCGCGCGAGACCGTGCTGGACAGCCAGGCCGTGCTGGTCCGCTCGCCCGTGGCCCCTGAGCCAGGCCTGCAACACCTGCTGGACTCCATCATCGAGCGGATGTCGGGCGTCGTGTCCTCCCAGGGCGCCAAATACGTCATGCTGAACGCCCCTCTGGCGACGCTGGACCGCATCACCGCCCTGCTGCCCGGCGCCGGATCGCCGACCGTCATGCCCCTTTCGGGTCGCGACGACGCCGTGGCCGTCCACGCCGTCTGCCAGGAGGCCGTGTTCTGGGAGACCCTGGAGAAGCTCAAGGCCGAGGGCGCCTCCGCCATCCTCGTCCTGCCCATCGAGAAGATGATGTGATGGCCGCCGCCGCTTTCAAACGCATCGACTGGGCGTCGCTCGACGACGCCGGAAAGCGCGAGGCCCTGGCGCGTCCGGCCCAGCGCACCGCCGCCGATGTCTCCGACGTCGTGCGCGCCATCCTCGACGACGTGCGTGCGCGCGGCGGCGCGGCGGTGACGGACTGGTGCCTGAAACTGGACAAGGCCCCGCCCCGGCGCATCGCCATCACCCCGGCGACCGTGGCGGACGCCCGCGCCGCCCTGCCCCCCGCCGACGCCCGCGCCCTGACGATCGCGGCCGAGAACATCCGCATCTTCCACCAGGCGACCCGGCCGGAAGACACGCCCTTCATCGAGACCACCCCCGGCGTGCGGTCGAAACGGGTCTGGCGGCCGATCCGCTCGGCCGGCCTCTATGTGCCCGGCGGCACGGCGCCGCTGTTCTCCTCCCTGCTCATGCTGGCCATTCCGGCGCAGGTGGCCGGTGTGGGATCGCGTGTCGCCGTCACCCCGCCGTCGAAGGATCCGGCCCACGCCCTCGGCGTTCACCCGGCCATGATCGTGGCGGCGGCCGAGGCGGGCCTCGACGCCCTCTGGCTCATCGGCGGGGCCCAGGCCATCGCCGCCCTGACCTTCGGGGTCGAGCTTGAGGACGGGATCATCCCGGCCTGCGACAAGCTGTTCGGCCCCGGCAACGCCTGGGTCGCCGAGGCCAAGAAACAGGCGAACGCCCTGCCGGGCGGCCCCGCCGTGGACATGCCCGCCGGACCGTCCGAGCTGATGGTCATCGTCGACCGCGATTCCGCGCCCGAAATCGCCGCCGCCGACCTGCTCAGCCAGGCCGAGCACGACGCCGACGCCCAGGTGATCCTCGTCTCCACCAGCCGCGCGACGATCGACTACATCCTGACCGAGGTGGAGGCCCAGATCGCGACCCTGCCGCGCGAGGCGGTGGCCCGCGCCTCCCTGGCCGAGGCCCGCGCCGTGCTGGTGCGCGACCTCGACACGGCCTGCGAGGTCGCCAATCTCTATGCGCCGGAGCACCTGGCGATCCAGGTCGAATACGCCGACGAACTGGTCGATCAGATCCAGGCGGCCGGGGCGATCTTCGTCGGCCGCTGGGCCGCCGAGACCCTGGGCGACTACGCCGCCGGCCCCTCCCACGTCCTGCCCACCGACGGCGGCGCCCGCACCCTGGGCGGCGTCGCCACCGCCAGCTTCATGACCTCCATGTCGGTCCAGACCGTCACCGAGACCGGCGCCGCCCGCCTCGCCCCCATCGCCGCCCGCCTCGCCCGCCTCGAAGGCCTCGAAGCCCACGCCCGCGCGGCCGATCTGAGGGGGGAAGGATGATTCGCAATCTCTCCCTTCTCCCCTCGGGGGAGAAGGTGGCCCGTCAGGGTCGGATGAGGGGGCTGGTCCAGCATTTCCTCATCTCGACGACCGGCCTCGTATTCACCGCCCCCTCATCCGTCAGGCTCCGCCTGCCACCTTCTCCCCCGAGGGGAGAAGGGAGTTTCGCATGACCCTCCCCGCCCCCTTCCCGCCGCTGGTCGCCGGCGCCGACGGCCTCGACCGCTATCCGTCCGACCCGGCGGCCCTGGCCGCCCGCATGGCCGAAATCTATGGCGTCCCGGCCGACCATGTCCTGCCGGTGCGCGGCCTGACCCACGGGCTGGAGCTGGTCTGGCGCATCGCCGCGCGTGAGGGACAGTCGGTTCAGGCCCCCGACGCCGCCCCCTATACGGATCTCGCCGCCCTCTACGCCCGCCCCGGCGTGTCGGGACAGCCTGCCGCCATCGTCATCCGTGCCCTCGGCTCGCCCGAGGCCGTCGCCGAGATGGCCGGCCGCGTCGCCCCCGCCCTTCTGGTCGTCGATGAGGGCCTGATCGAGTTCGCCGACACCCCTTCGGCCGCGACGGTCCTCAACGAGGCCCCAAACCTCGTCGTCCTGCGCAGCCTGTCGCTGGCCTATGGGCTGGCGGGCGCCCGCGTCGGCGCGGCCCTCGCCCAGCCCGACGTCCTCGCCCGCCTCGCCTCGGCGCTTGAGCCCTACGCCCTGCCCGAGCCCCTGATCCGGCTGGCCCAGCAGGCGCTCGATCCGTCGCGCATGATCGAGACCGCCGAACGCATCGCCGGCGTCAAGCGCGAGCGCGCCCGCCTCGCCCGCGAGATCGGCCGCCTGATGCCGGTCGAACCCGGCGTCGGCCCGATCCTGATGACCCGGCCGGACGACCCCGAAGCCGTGACCGCCGAGCTGGCGAAATACGGCGTGCCCGCCGACCGTTCCGGCGACCGCCTGCGCCTGCCGGTCTCGCTCAGGCCCGAGGTCAACGACCGCCTTCTGGTCGCCCTCGGCCTCAACCCGCCCCGCGCCCGCCCGGCCCGCACCGGCCAGTCCGTGCGCGACACCAAGGAGACGCGGATCGTCTGCGCCGTCGATCTAGACGCGACCGCCCCGGTGAAGATCGAGACCGGCGTCGGCTTCTTCGACCACATGCTGGAGCAGATCGCGGCCCACGGCGGCTTCTCGATCCGCCTGTCCTGCGAGGGCGACCTGCACACCGACCCGCACCACACCATCGAGGACTCGGCCATCGCCCTCGGTCAGGCCCTGAAACAGGCCCTTGGCGAACGCCGCGGCATCGCCCGCTACGGCTTCGTCCTGGCCATGGACGAAGCCCAGGCGAATGTCGCCATCGACCTGTCGGGTCGCCCCTATCCCCTGTTCGAGGGAAGCTTCGCCACCCCCTACATCGGCGACTACCGCACCGACCTGACCGCCCACGTCTTCCGCTCCCTCGCCGAGGCCATGGGCGCCGCCGTCCACATCAAGGTCACCGGCGACGACGACCATCACAAGACCGAGGCCGCCTACAAGGGCTTCGGCCGCGCCCTGCGCCAGGCCATCCGCATCGAGGGCGACGCCGTGCCCTCGACCAAGGGGGTGTTGTGATGGGCGGCGCCGCTTCCCTTCTCCCCTCGGGGGAGAAGGTGGGCCCGAAGGGCTCGGATGAGGGGGCTCTGTCCGCCTCGCTAACGACAAGAAGGAGTCTGGGTCTGCCAGCCCCCTCATCCGTCAGGCTTCGCCTGCCACCTTCTCCCCCGGGGGGAGAAGGATGAAGGTCACCGTCCTCGCCTACGGCGCCGGCAACGTCGCCTCGGTCCAGTTCGCCCTGGAGCGCCTCGGCGCCGCCGTCCGCCTGACCGCCGACCCGGCCGAGGTCGCCGAGGCCGAGCGCCTGATCCTGCCCGGCGTCGGGGCGGCCGGTTACGCCATGCAGCGCCTCAACGACCTGGGCCTGTCCGGGCCCGTCCGCGCCTTCTCCCGCCCCCTGCTCGGCGTCTGCCTCGGCCAGCAGCTGCTGTTCGGGACCAGCGAGGAGGGTCAGCAGGCCGGCGATGTCGACCTGCTCGGCTTCATCCCCGGCGCCGTCCGCCCCTTCAACCTGCCCGCGACCCTCCCCGTCCCCCACATGGGCTGGAGCCGTCTGAACGACCTCGCCGACGACCCGTTGCTGGAGGGGGTCGAACCCGGTTCGTACGCCTATTTCGTCCACGGCTTCGTCTGCCCCGACGGCCCCGCCACCCTGGCCCGCGCCGACTACGGCGGTCCCGTCCCGGCCGTGGTCCGAAGCGAAAACCGCTGGGGTTGCCAGTTCCACCCCGAACGCTCCGCCGCGGCCGGGGCGCGCATCCTGCAGAACTTCCTGAGTCTTCCATGCTGATCTACCCCGCCATCGACCTGAAGCACGGCGCCTGCGTGCGCCTGCTGCACGGCCGGTTCGACGCCGTGACCCGCTACGACGACGCGCCCGCCCGCCGCCTCGCCCAGTTCGCCGCGGAGGGGGCTGAGTGGGTCCACATCGTCGATCTGGACGGCGCCGAGGCCGGTCGCGCCATCCAGCACGCCCTGATCGGCGAACTGGCCGCCAGCGTCGATGTGAATATCCAGTCCGGCGGCGGGGTCCGGTCGCGTACCGACGTGGACGCCCTGCTGGCCGCCGGGGTCAGCCGCGTGGTCGTCGGCTCCCTCGCCGTCACCGCCGCCGATCAGGTCGGCCAATGGCTGGCCGAGCTCGGCCCCGAGGCCCTGACGCTGGCCTTCGACATCAAGCTGGAGGACGGCGTTCCGGTCCCCGCTCTCAAGGGCTGGAGCCAGTCCTCAGGCGTCGACCTCTGGACGGCGCTGGACCGCTATCCGCCTGGAACCCTGACGCACGTTCTCATCACCGACGTCGGCCGCGACGGCGCCCTGACCGGCCCCAACCTCGACCTGCTGGCCGAGGCGCGCCGTCGCCGTCCCGATCTGAAAATCCAGGCCTCCGGCGGCGTCTCCTCGCTCGACGACCTGACCGCCTGTCGCGACTTCGGCTGCGACGGCGCCATCGTCGGTCGCGCCATCTACGAGGGCCGGTTCACTGTGACCGAGGCGGTGTCGTTGTGATGTTCCTCAAACCGCTCCTCCCCCACCGAGCATCCCGGCGAAGGCCGGGATCCAGATCCAAGTTCGGATATCTGAGTTTTGCCTCCCTCTGGTCTGGACCCGACTCCCTGAAATCGAGAATCGATCTGGATCCCGGCCTTCGCCGGGATGCTCGGACCTTGAGCTCGGGCGATCCGGTCATTCCCCAGAGCGCCGCCGCATGACCGCCCGTCGCATCATCCCCTGCCTCGACGTCAAGGACGGCCGGGTGGTCAAGGGCGTGAAGTTCGTCGGCCACACCGACATGGGCGACGCGGCCGAACTGGCCGCCCGCTATCGTGACGAAGGCGCCGACGAGCTGGTCTTCTACGACATCACCGCCAGCCCCGAGGGCCGCACCCTCGACTACGGCTGGGTCCGCGACATCGCCCGCCTGCTCGACATCCCCTTCTGCGTCGCGGGCGGCATCCGCAGCGTGGATCAGGCCGCCCGCTGTCTCGACAACGGCGCCGACAAGGTCTCGATCAACTCCCCGGCCCTCGAACGTCCCGAACTGATCGCCGAGATGGCCGAACGCCTCGGCGGCCAGTGCGTGGTCGTCGGAGTCGACAGCCGCCTCGAGGACGGCGACTGGGTCGTCCACAAATACACCGGCGATCCCGACGCCCGCCGCCGCGCCGGCAAACGCACCCTCGACTGGATCGAACAGGCCCAGGCCCTCGGCGCCGGCGAGATCGTCCTCAACTGCATCGACCAGGACGGCGTCCGCAAAGGCTATGACGTCGAACAGCTCGCCGCCGCCCGCGCCCGCCTGACCATTCCCCTCGTCGCCTCGGGCGGCGCCGGCGCCCCCGAGCATTTCAGCGACGTGTTCCAGCAGGCCGACGTCTCCGGCGCCCTGGCCGCCAGCGTCTTCCACACCGGCGCCATCGGCATCCCGGACCTCAAACGCTACCTCGCCGGGCAAGGTCAGGAGATGCGGATATGATGATCATGACTCACCTTCTCCCCTCGGGGGAGAAGGTGGCTCGCGCAGCGAGACGGATGAGGGGGCTGTTTCAACAGTCGCTCATCTCAACGGATGAATCCGTCTCTGGCAGCCCCCTCATCCGGCCCTTCGGACCACCTTCTCCCTCGAGGGGAGAAGGACAATGACCCTCGACCCCTCCACCCTCGACTTCGCCAAGGGCGACGGCCTGATCCCCGTCGTGGTTCAGGACGCCGACACCCTCCAGGTCCTGACCCTGGCCTATATGGACCGCGCCGCCCTGGACGAGACGATCGCATCAGGAGAGGCCACCTTCTTCTCCCGTTCGCGTGGCGGGCGCTGGAGGAAGGGCGAGACCTCGGGCAACCGTCAGACGGTCGTCTCCATCGCCCCCGACTGCGACGGCGACGCCCTGGTCCTGGCCGTCCGCCCCATGGGCCCGGCCTGTCATCTGGGCACGACGTCCTGCTTCGGCGACGCCGACGCCCCGGGCCTCGGCCGGATCGCCGCGCTGGAGCGCACCATCGCCGCCCGCGCCTCCGAGGATCCCTCGGTCAGCTACACCGCCCGCATGATCGCAGAAGGCCCCAAACGCCTGGCCCAGAAGGTGGGAGAGGAAGGCGTCGAGACCGCCCTCGCCGGCGTCGCCGGGCCGGACACGGAACTGGCCAGCGAGGCTGCGGATTTGATCTATCACCTGCTGGTTCTGTTACGCTCGCGTCACTTGTCGTTTCAGGCGGTGCTGGACGTGTTGGCGGAACGCGCGCGACCGGCCAAAGACACGCGGTAAAAGGGGTCTTCTGATCCCGCATGATGGGAAGAGGAGCGAGCATGGCGGCCTTGGTGCTGTTCGGCGGCGGCGGCGATCTGGCCATGCGGATGCTGCTGCCCTCGCTCTACTTCCTCGACCATGAGGGCCGTCTCGCCGACGGTCTGAAGATCATCGGCGCCGCCCGCTCGGACGAAAGCCGCGACGAATATGTCGAGAAGGTCCGCGCCGCCTGCCGGTCCAAGGCGGAACCCGACGGCGTCTGGGACGCCACGACCTGGGCCCGGATGGAGGCCCGCCTCGACTATCTGGCCGTCGACGCCACCAGCCCCGAGAGCCTGAAGCCCCTCAAGGACAAGGTCGGCGACGGTCCGATCACCTCCTTCCTCGCCGTCTCCCCCTCCCTCTACGCCCGCATCGTCTCGGCCATGAAGGCGGCGGGTCTGGCCGAGGACAATTGCCGCGTGGTGCTGGAAAAGCCGGTCGGCCGCGACCTGAAATCCTTCCTGGAGATCGACGACGCCGTCGCCGACGCCTTCGACGAGGATCAGGTCTTCCGCATCGACCACTACCTCGGCAAGGAGACGGTCCAGAACCTGATCGCCCTGCGCTTCGGCAACACGGTGTTCGAGCCCCTGTGGAACGCCCAGAACATCGACCACGTCCAGATCACCATCGGCGAAACGGTCGGGGTCGGCGACCGCTGGCCCTACTATGACGAATACGGCGCCCTGCGGGACATGCTGCAGAACCACATGCTCCAGCTGCTCTGCCTGGTCGCCATGGAGCCGCCCTCCGACCTCGACCCCGAGTCCGTCCGCAACGAAAAGGTCAAGGTTCTCCGGTCGCTCCGCCCCATCACCTTCGAGGAGGCCGAACGCGTCACCGTACGCGGCCAGTATGTCGGCGGACCGTTCGAGGGCGGGACCGTCAAGGGCTATGACGAGGAGCGCGGCCTGGATTCCGACACCGAGACCTTCGTCGCCATCCGCGCCGACATCGACAACTGGCGCTGGGCGGGCGTGCCCTTCTTCATGCGCACCGGCAAGCGGCTGCCGGAGAAGCGCACCGAAATCGTCATCCAGTTCAAACCCCTGCCCCACTCCATCTTCGACTCGGGCGACCGGGGCGAGGTCGAGGCCAACCGCATGGTCATCGAGCTTCAACCCGAAGAAGACATCTCCCTGACGGTGATGAACAAAAAGGCCGGTCTGGACGCCCGCATGCAGCTTCAGCCGATCAAGATGAGCCTGACCTGGGGTTTCCGCGGCAAGGACGAGACCCCGCCTCGCCGCCGCATCGCCTATGAGCGTCTTCTGCTCGACGCCCTGAACGGCGACTCCACCCTGTTCGTCCGCCGCGACGAGGCCGAGCAGGCGTGGAAATGGGTGGACGAGGTCTCCGAGGCCTGGACCGACGGCCACGTCAAACCCATCGAATACGCCCCCGGCTCCTGGGGCCCCACAGAGGCCGACTACCTGCTGGAACGCACCGGCCGCGCGTGGAACACGACCGATGCGTAGACTTCACGTTCTCCCTTCTCCCCTCGGGGGAGAAGGTGGCGGGCGAAGCCTGACGGATGAGGGGGCTGCCCAGTCAGGCCTCACTCGTCAGAATAGGACCAGGCTCAACCCGCCCCCTCATCCGGCCCTCCGGGCCACCTTCTCCCCCGAGGGGAGAAGGATCGGACGTATGCAATGACCGCCATCATCGCCCTCCCCACCCTCGACGCCTGGTCCGCTGACATCGCCGCCCGCCTGGGCGAGACCCTGGCCGCCGCCGTCACCGACACCGGCCGCGCGGTGTTCGCCGGCGCCGGCGGCACGACCCCCGCCCCCATCTACGCCCGCCTGTCACAGGCCGATCTCGACTGGTCGAAGGTGACCGCCACCCTGGTCGATGAACGCTACGTCCCCGAGACGTCCCCGCACTCCAACGCGGCGGCGATGAAGCGCGACCTGCTGACCGGCCCGGCCTCGGCGGCGACCTTCATTCCGCTCTATACGCCGCAGGTCACCGTCGACCGCGCCGCCGCCGTCGCCGCCCAGGCCCTGGCCGGAGCTGGGGGGCGTTTCGACGCGGTCCTTCTCGGCATGGGGGAGGATGGCCATATCTGTTCCATGTTCCCCGAAAGCCCAACCCTGAAGACCCTGCTGACCCCGACGCTTCAACCGACCGTGCTCGGCGTCCCCCACGGTCGTGACGGCATGGCGCCGACGATCGAGCGGCTGTCGATCAACCTGCCGTATCTGGCGCAGGCAGGCCGGGTGATCCTGGCCCTCAAGGGCGCCGCCAAGCGCGCCGTCTTCGAACGCGAGGCCCAGGGCGATCCGGCCATCCAGCCCATCGCCGCCCTGCTGGCCGCCGAAGTCCCCCTCGAAGTCGTCTGGACGGAGGCCTAACCCATGGCCCAGTTGCATCCGACCGTCGCCGCCGTCACCGCCCGCATCGTTGAGCGGTCCCGTACGACACGCGCCGACTACCTCCGGCGCATGGACGCCGCCCGTGACAGCGGCGCCGGACGCGCCAAACTGTCCTGCGCCAACTGGGCCCACGCCTTCGCCGGCCAGACCCTGGCCGACAAGCTGACGTCGATGGACGGATCCAAACCCAACGTCGGCATCGTCACCGCCTATAACGACATGCTCTCGGCCCATCAGCCGTTCGAACGCTATCCCGGCGTGGTGCGCCAAGCCGTGCGCGAGGTCGGCGCCACGGCCCAGGTCGCGGGCGGCACCCCCGCCATGTGCGACGGCGTCACCCAGGGCCGCCCCGGCATGGAGCTCAGCCTGTTCAGCCGCGACGTCATCGCCATGTCGGTCGGGGTCGCCCTGACCCATGACGCCTTCGACGCCGGTCTGATGCTGGGCGTCTGCGACAAGATCGTGCCGGGCCTCTTCATGGGCGCCCTGGCCTTCGGCCATCTGCCGGTCGTCTTCGCCCCCGCCGGTCCCATGCCCTCGGGCATCCCCAATGCGGAAAAGGCCCGCGTCCGCGCCGAGTTCGCGCAAGGGCTGGTCGGCCGCGATGTCCTTCTGGCCTCGGAGATCGGCTCCTACCACTCGCCCGGCACCTGCACCTTCTACGGCACCGCCAACTCCAACCAGATGATGATGGAGCTGGGCGGTCTGCACCTGCCCTCCACCGCCTTCGCCCATCCGGACACCGGCCTGCGCGACGCCCTGACCAGCGCCGCCGCCAAACGCGCCGTCGAACTGGCCCGCTCGGGCGAGGCCCGGATGGCCGACGTCGTGGACGAGAAGTCGATCGTCAACATGATCGTGGCCCTGCTGGCCACCGGCGGCTCGACCAACCACGCCATCCATCTGGTCGCCATGGCCCGTGCCGCGGGCGTCCTGATCGACTGGACCGACATGGACGAGCTGTCGGCCGTGACCCCGCTTCTGGCCCGCGTCTATCCCAACGGCTCGGCCGATGTGAACGCCTTCCAGGCCGCCGGCGGGGTCGCCTTCGTGGCCCGCGAGCTGGCCGAGGCCGGCCACATCCACTCCGACGTGATGACCGTCGCCGGCCCCGGCATCCACCACTACTTCCAGGAGCCGTCCCTGATCGACGGCGAACTGGTCTGGCGCGACGGCGTCGCCGAAAGCCTCGACACCACCATCCTGCGCCCCGCCTCCGACCCGTTCGATCGCGAGGGCGGCCTGCGTCTGGTCAAGGGCGACCTCGGCCGGGCCGTCATCAAGGTCTCGGCGGTCAAGCCCGAGAACCGCATCGTCCAGGCCCCCGCCGCCGTCTTCGAGGCCCAGGAAGACGTCCTCGCCGCCTTCAAGGCCGGACAGCTGGACGGCGACGTCGTCATCGTCCTGCGCTTCCAGGGGCCGAAGGCCAACGGCATGCCCGAACTCCACTCCCTCTCCCCGGCCCTCAGCGTGCTTCAGGACAAGGGGTTCAAGGTCGCCCTCGTCACCGACGGCCGCATGTCCGGCGCCTCGGGCAAGACGCCCGCCGCCATTCACGTGTCGCCCGAGGCCCTCGCCGGCGGCCCCCTGGCCCATGTGCGCGACGGCGACATCGTCCGTCTCGACGCCGAGGCCGGGGTCCTGACGACGATCGACGCCGGCGACATCGCGACCCGCCCGGCCGCGCAACGCTCCACCGTCCACGCCGAGGGTTCGTCCTGGGGTTACGGCCGCGAGCTGTTCGGGTCCTTCCGTCAGGTGGTCACCACCGCCGAGGAAGGCGCCACCGTCTGCTTCCCGCCGCTCAGCGACATCAACACCGGCGCCGCCCGCCACGACGACACCCCGCCCAATCCCAATATCGTTGACCGGACCGTGGACGCATGAGAACAGCGCCGAATCTTCCTTCTCCCCTCGGGGGAGAAGGTGGCGGGCGAAGCCTGACGGATGAGGGGGTTGTGTCTTCGCGCCTTGAATCAGCCGCCGAGCCCGACTTCAACCGCCCCCTCATCCGAGCCCTCCGGGCCCATCTTCTCCCCCGAGGGGAGAAGGGCCGTCTCATCCTCAGTAAGGTTCAACCATGACCATCGCCTGGGACAAGACCCTTCTCGTCGGCGACGTCGGCGGCACCAACGCCCGCTTCGCCCTGGCCCATATGGCCAACGGAAAGCCGACGCTCGAGCATCACGACAGCTTCCCCGCCGAGACCTATCCGACCTTCCTCGAGGGGGTGAAGGCCTTCATCGACGGCTGCGAGGTCAAGCCGACCGGCGGCGTCATCGCCGTGGCCGGCCCGGTCACCGACGGCGAGATCGACCTGACCAACTCCCCCTGGCGCGTGTCCGAAAGCGAGCTCCAGACCCTGGGCCTCAACCCCGTGCGCCTCATCAACGACTTCGAGGCCCTGGCCTGGGGCGCGCCTGTCGTCGGCGCCGACCAGCTGGGCGATCTGGGCGGCCCCGAAGAAGGCGACCCTGACAGCGCCATCGCCGTCCTCGGCCCGGGCACCGGCTTCGGCGTGTCCGCCCTGGTCCGCGACGGGCGCGGCGGCGAGATGGCCATGCCCAGCGAGGGCGGCCACGCCTGCTTCCCCCCCGGCGACGAGGTCGAGGACGAGATCCTGCGCATCCTGCGCCGCCGCTATGACCGGGTCTCGATCGAACGCCTGATCTGCGGCCCCGGCCTGCTCAACATGCACCGCGCCCTGGCCGAGATCGACGGGCGCGAGACCCATATCGACGACCCGGCCGAAATCACCAAGACGGCGCTGGCCGACCCCGACAGCCCCTGCGGCCACACCCTCGCCCGCTTCTGCGCCATCCTCGGCGCCGTGGCCGGGGACATCGCCCTGACCACCGGCGCGCGCGGCGGGGTCTATATCGCCGGGGGCATCGCCCCGCGCATCCTGCCCTTCCTCCAGGCCAGCCCCTTCCGCCGCCGCTTCGAGCGCAAGGGCCGGTTCCAGGAATACATGCAGGCCATCCCCACCCGGGTCATCCTGCACAAGCACGCGGCCCTGCTCGGCGCCGCGCGCGTGGCCTTCGCGGACATCGGCGGGTAACGCCGTCGTCACGACGGCGTGAACCCTTTGGGCGCGACGGCGTTTCCTCTCCACGCAACAAGGAGGAAACCAGATGCGTAAAGTGATCATCGCCGCCGCCGCCACCTTCGCCTTCGCCGGCCTGGCCGCCTGCGGCGAAAGCGCCGCCGACAAGGCCGCCGAGCAACAGGCCGACGCGCTGGAGGCCCAGGCCGCCGCGACCCCGAACGAGGCCGAGGAGAAGGCCCTCAATGAGAAGGCCGACATGATCGAGCAACAGGCCGGCAACGCCGACGGCGGCATGACCACCTCCAATACGCCGAACACCTCGCCCAGCCAGACGCCGCCGACCCAGTAAGGTCACCGTCCGAACGACAGAGCCCCCGCCGAGCAATCGACGGGGGCTTTTTCATGGGGTTTGCATTTTTTGCAGGGCCTACGCCCGCCCCTCCCTCTCCCGGTTGGGAGAGGGACTGAGCGCACGGCGGCGCAGCCGTCGTCCTGGCGCTCAAGGGTGAGGGGACAATCGCTGCAGTCGGCGAAGCCGTGTCACCGTCCGTGCGACGACTTCGCCGACGGCTGGACCGTCCCCTCGTCCGGCCCTGCGGGCCACCTTCTCCCGACCGGGAGAAGGGAAGACGTCCACGCGCCCAACCGTTCCGGCGAGCGCCGCCCCGCTCAATCCACGCAGATCGCCGGGGTCGCCTTGCCGTTCTCGACCCGGGCGTAGCAGCCGAAGGGACGGCTGTCGGCCTGGCATTGGCCCACGGCCGCCGCCCCGGCTTCCGGGAAGGGCGCCTGTTCGACACGGCAGTCTCCCGCGCAGTCGGAACCCGTCATGCAGCGCTTGCCGGCGTCGGCGTAGCGCACCACGCACTGCATCGTCTGCGCCCGACCGACCGGCTGCATCGTCCCGCCCCGCGCCGCGCAGTCGGCGGCGGTCGGAGTCTGGACGGCGGTCTCCGCATCCGTCTCCACGGTCTTCGGCGCGCAGGCGACCAGAGACAAGGCCAGAGACAGGCTCAGCGCCGCCGTCAGAGCCCGTTTCATTCCGGTGTTCCCCGACATTCTATCTCTCGCTCCGTCACCCTCGGGCTTGTCCCGAGGGCCCATTGTTCAATCCCAAGGGCGTAAGGCCGGAGGCTGCGCCTACAGTCCCTCACCGATCACCGCCCGCCATGGGCCCTCGGGACAAGCCCGAGGGTGACGCACGGGAAAACCTGACCCTGCCCTAAACCGACCCCTTGTCGAAGCCGGTCCAGACGTCGTCGTAGTCCAGCTGCATCGTCGGGCTGGATTGCGCCCATTCCGTGGTGCGGATCGGCATGCGGGTCTCGAACATGAAGGCCAGGGTGTCGGTGATCTTCACCGACTTCAGGTCGGCCTTGACCGCCTTGTCATAGCTGGCCTGATCGGGCCCGTGGCCGCTCATGCAGTTGTGCAGGGAGGCGCCGCCCGGCGCGAACCCGCCGCCGTCCTTGGCGTCGTATTCGCCGAAGATCAGCCCCATGAACTCGCTCATCACGTTCCGGTGGAACCACGGCGGGCGGAAGGTGTCCTCCGCCACCATCCAGCGCGGCGGGAAGATGACGAAATCGCAGTTGGCCGTCCCAGGCGTGTCGCTGGGCGAGGTCAGGACCGTGAAGATCGACGGGTCCGGATGGTCGAAACTGACCGTGCCGATCGTGTTGAACTTCGCCGTGTCATAGCGGCAGGGCGCCAGGTTGCCGTGCCACCCCACCACGTCCAGCGGCGAGTGATCGAAGGTCGTGGTCCACAGCCGCCCGCCGTATTTCTGCACGCACTCGGTCGGTCGATCCACGTCCTCGAAGGCGGCGACGGGCGTCTCGAAATCCCGCGGATTGGCCAGGCCGTTGGACCCGATCGGCCCCAGGTCCGGCAGACGGAACGGCGCGCCGTAGTTCTCGCAGACATAGCCGCGAATGGCCCCGTCGCACTCCACCCGGAACCGCACCCCGCGCGGAATGACCACGACATGGCCGGGCGCCGCCTCGATCCGCCCCATCTCGGTCACGAACACCTGATCCCCCTGCTGCGGCACGATCAGCAGTTCGCCGTCCGCGCAGTAGAAGACCCGGTCCGTCATCGGCCGGTTGGCCGCATACAGGTGGATGCCTGTCCCGACGCCCGCCTCAGGATCGCCGTTCCCGCCATAGGTGACCAGCCCCTCGACCCAGTCGGTCGGCTGATCCGGCAGGGGCAGCGGGTCCCAGCGCATCCGGTTCGGGTTCGGCGGCGCCTCGGTGAACGGCCCGGACCGCACGCGCCCCTGGTTGAACGGGCGATAGGCCGGATGCTGGGCCGAGGGCCTCAGCCGGTACAGCCAAGACCGCCGGTTCTCCACGCGCGGCGCGGTGAAGGCCGTCCCCGACAGCTGTTCGGCGTACAGCCCCTTGGCATGCCGCTGCGGCGAGTTCCGTCCCTCCGGCAGGGCCCCGGGCGCCGCCTCCGTGGCGAAATGATTGCCGAACCCGGTCATATACAGCGGCGCATTGGCTCGCGTCATGTGCGTCTCCCGTCCGCCTGTTTCTTGTGGCGAGGTTTAGCGGGCCAGGCCCCGGGGTGCCAGCCCGACATCGCGGCGATAGGGAAGCGGGCTTTCATTGTCCCTTCTCCCGGTTGGGAGAAGGTGGCTCGCGTAGCGAGACGGATGAGGGGACGGTCTGGAAGTCGGCGACAGCCGCCGCATCGCCTGCGCTACGGCTCACGCCGACTGCACCGCCCGTCCCCTCACCCTTGAGCGCCAGGACGACGGCTCCGCCGCCGTGCGCTCAATCCCTCTCCCAACCGGGAGAGGGAAGTTGAGAACGTCAGGTCCGTCAAAAGCCCTCCCGCTGGAACGGATAAAAACCGCCGCCCAGATCCAGGATGGCGGCCAGACTGTCCAGCGCCTCGCGCGTCTCGATCAACAGGGCCGGATCGGCCAGGTCGGCGGGGAACAACCGGTCGCGATAGTGCCGCCCGGCCCAGTCGGTCAGGACGGCGAACAGGTCATCGTTCATCCGCATCGGATCATAGACGGCGTCCAGCTCCGCCTCGGTCAGCACGACGCGCAGACGCAGACAGGCCGGCCCGCCGCCGTTCCGCATCGACTGGCGCACATCCACATATCGCACCACCCCGATCGGGCCGTTGGACGCGACCAGTCCCTCGGCCACCGCCCGGCTGCGGTCGTTCTCCTGCGTCTCCACCGGACAGATCAGGCTCAGCCGATCCTCGCCCGGAACCTGGATCAGCATGGAGTTGAACAGATAGCTGCCGATGGCGTCGCCCAGCGGCAGGTCGGCGGCCGACACCTCCACGAACACCGGCTCAAAGCCCCTGGCCGCCGCCCGGATCGCCGCCTGGGTCGCCGCCGTGTCCTCGAACGCCATCTCGTGGAAGAACAGGGTGTCCAGAGCCCCGACGCAGACCACGTCGTTGTGGAACGTCCCGCCCGCGATGGCCGCCCGCCCCTGCCGCGCCAGGACCGCACCCGATGCTTCATGCCGGCGCATGATCGCGTCCGACGCCTCGCGCGTCTGGCGCGCGGGAAACGCCCCGTCCCAGGCCTCGAACGCCTCGCGGCCCCAGACCATCAGATTGACTCCCGGCGCCCCGTGTTCAGCGCACAGCCGCACATGATTGGCCGCCCCCTCGTCCGCCAGATGGCCGACGGACGGCAGGGCGTCATGGACGGCGAACAGGTCCGGGTCGGGAAACAGGGCGCGCAGCGACCTCTGCGTCTGCCGGTGCTCCAGCGAGCGATGCAGGTTGGTGGTCAGGTTCGCCGGGGTGAAATGCACCCGCCCGTCGGCGCTGTCGGCGCCGGGCGTCACCGTCGCCGCATTGGCCGCCCACATGGCCGAAGCGGAACAGGCGGCGGCGGCGAAGCTGGGCGCCTCCTTCCACGCCCGCTCCAGCACGGCGGCGTCGCTCCCGGCGAACCCCAGCGACCTCAGGAACGGAATATCCGGCCGCTCCTGCGGCGGCAGCACGAACTGCGGCAGCCCCAGATCGGCCAGGGCCTTCATCTTCTCCAGCCCCTGGATCACCGCCGCCCGCGGATTCGACGCCTCCCCCTTGTTGCGCCCCGACGCCAGATTCCCCGGCGACAACCCCGCATAGGAATGCGTCGGCCCGATCAGACCGTCCACGTTGGCTTCAATGGCTTTCACGCGCCCTCCCCCTGGAGGGGGGAGGGTTGGGTGGGGGTGGAAGCGCGGTGCTCGGAGGTCGTCGCGTTCACCCGGTCTTGTGGCGCCTGGGCGGAGTCTCTTGGGGTCGCCGTCAACATCGCGCCTCCACCCCATCCCCCGACCCCTTCCCCCTCGAGGGGAAGGGGAGCTTTCTGGGTCGGCATATAGATCTTGGTTTCAACGGCGAGAGTCACCAAGGGAACGCCCCGCTACCAGCCAACATTCGCTCGACCTCACCTCTAGCCATGAGACCCACAACCATGCTGGCGATGCTCAAGCCGAGCAGAACAGACAGCGCCACCATCCGTCTGGTCTGAAAAAGATCCCAAGCCCACGCCAGCACATTGCCCAGTTGGACAGTGATCCAGACGACAAAAAGCACCCCTGCGCTCCAACCAAGCAGCGCAAGACCGACCGCCACGATCAGGAAGCCAATCAGGCCTCCCAGCCAGATCCTGACCGCCAACCAGAGTTGACTGCTAAGTCTAGAGGGAGAGCTCTGGGGCCGAGACGTCACCCCCTCACCCCCCTCATCTCGCCCTCGATATTCCGCACCGCCCCCGCCTCGAAACTCGCCACCGGATAGGCGCAATAGTCGGCCGCGTACCAGGCGCTGGGCCGGTGGTTGCCGCTGGCGCCCAGGCCGCCGAACGGCATGTCGCCCGCCGCCCCGGTCGTCGGCCGGTTGAAGTTGACCACCCCGGCGCGAATGCGGCTGACGAACCGGTCCCAGTTCGCCGGATCGTCGCTGACCAGCCCGGCCGACAGGCCGTATTTGGTCGCATTGGCGGCCGCGATCGCCGCCTCGAACGTGGGGACTCGGATCACCTGCAGGAACGGGGCGAACATCTCCTCGTCCAGCACGTTCAGGCCGGTCACATCGATCACGGCCGGCTTGACGAAGGCCGGCGACAGGCCGTCGATCAGGCCCGAGGCGCGCACCACCTTCGCCCCCAGGTCGATCCGCTGCTGCAGGGCCTGCAAGGCCGCCTGCGCCGCCGCCGCCGAGATCAGCGGCCCGGCATAGGGCTCCGGCGTCGAATCCCACGGCGCGAAATTCAGTCGGTCCGACAGGGCCGCGACCGCCTCAACGATCGCATCCCCGGCCGCGCCCTCCGGCACGATCAGCCGCCGCGCGCAGGAGCACCGCTGGCCGGTGGTGACGAACGCGGACTGCACCACAATCCCGGCCACGGCCTCCACGTCCGCCGCATCCCAGACCACCAGCGGATTGTTGCCGCCCAGCTCCAGCGCCAGGATGATGTGCGGATCGTCGGCGAACTTGCGCCGGAAGTACGCCCCCGCCGCGCCCGAGCCGGTGAACATCAGGGCGTCGATCGGCTGGTCCAGCAGGGCCGCGCCGACATCCCGTCCGCCCTGGATCAGGTTGAACACCCCCTCCGGCAGGTCGGCCTCGGCCAGGCATTCGGCCATCAGCGCCCCGGTCCAGGGCGTTTCCTCCGACGGCTTGAACACCACCGTGTCTCCGGCCAGCAGGGCCGGCACGATATGTCCATTGGGCAGGTGGCCCGGAAAGTTGAACGGCCCCAGCACCGCCGCCACCCCATGCGGCCGGTGGCGCAGCACCGCCCGGCCGAACGCCGTGTCGCTGGTCCGCTCGCCCGTCCGCTCGTCATAGGCGCGGATCGAGATGTCGACCTTGCCCGCCATGGCGCCCAGCTCGGCCGTCGTCTCCCACAGGGCCTTGCCGGTCTCCTTCGAGATCGCCTCGGCGATTTCCGGCGCGCGGCGCTTCAGGATCGCCTGATAGCGTCTGACCGCGTCGATCCGGTCCTGCCTCGGCCGATCGGCCCAGTCGGGAAAAGCGGCGCGCGCGGCCGCCACGGCGGCGGCGACCTGATCGCCGGTGGAGACAGCGCCTTCCCAGACGGCCTGGCCGGTGGCGGGGTCGATGGATTTCAGGGTCATGACAATACTCCCCTTCTCCCCTCGGGGGAGAAGGTGGCTCGCGAAGCGAGACGGATGAGGGGGCGGCCGAAAGCGGAATAAACAAGGGACATGGGGATCTGCGGATTCAGCCCCCTCATCCGACCCTGCCGGGCCACCTTCTCCCCCGAGGGGAGAAGGAGAAAGAAGCTGGTCACGACTTCACCCTCACCACATCGCCCGCCTTCACCTTCAGCGCCGCCGCCGTCTCGGCGTTGATCACCGCCGTCTCGCCCTCGACGGCGACCTTCTGGCGAACGGCCCGAAACGCGGCGACGCTGGCGGTGGAGATCAGGCCGGGCAGTTCCGCCTCCACCTCGGACGCGATCTGAACCTTCAGGGCGCGGGCGTCGCGGACGGTGCGGATATTGTCCCGCTGGCAGGTCACGGTCGGCCCGGCGTCGAAGATGTCGATCAGACCGTTGGGGCGGAACCCCTCGCTTTCCAGCAGGGCCATGGCCGGCACCCCCTGCGGATGCACCTTGCCGATCACGGCGCGGGCCGGCTCGGGCAGCAGGTTCACATAGATCGGGTGGCGCGGCGCCAGGTCCAGGATGAACTGCTTGTCGGTCGAGCCGGTCATATAGTCGGCCTGATCGAATTCCATCGGAAAGAATTTGTGCGCCACATGGTCCCAGAACGGACAGGCCCCGTCCGGCGTGAACACCCCGCGCAGTTCGGCCAGCACCGTATCGGCGAACAGGTCCGGCTGGGCGCCGATCAGCATGTAGCGCGACTGGGACAACAACCGCCCCGCCCCGCCCTTCCTCCGGTCCGCCTTCAGAAACAGCGAGCCCACCTCGGTCCAGCCCGTGCATTCATTGACCAGCACCAGGGTCTGATGCTCCAGCCGGATATCCAGCGACGGCGACGACTGGGCGTTGTTCACCACGCGAAAGCTGAAGAAGGGCCGCTTCAGCCCCACCGTCGCCTTCACCGAGCCGATGCCGTCGATGTCGCCGGTGTCGGTCTCCTCCAGCATCAGGGTGTACCAGGCGTCCTGGACCTGGGCCTGGCCGGTGAAGCTGGCCCTGCTCAGTTCCAGCCGATCCGCCAGGGCGTCCGGGTCCTCCGGCAGGCTGGTGAACCCGGGCCCCGACAGGATGGCCAGCTCCAGCAGATGATCCAGGTCCCCGGGACCGGCGGGACGAACGACCAGCATCAGAGACCGCTTTCGACAAATCCTCCCCCGCAGGGGGAGGTGGCTCCGAGCCGGGCGAGGAGACGGAGGGGGCAGGCCGGACGACGGATGGCGCGAACAGCCCCCTCCACCGCTTCGCGGTCCCCCTCCCCCGTTGGGGGAGGATTGCTGTCCGCCGCTCTCATCACATCGACTCCATACGCAACTGCTTCAGCTTCGCCGCGTCGATCTCGCCCGACGCGACCTTGCACAGGATCAGGGCCGACAGCTGCGCCCGCTCGACGAAACTGTCGGGCCAGGCGAACTCGGCCTCGGAATGGATGTCGCCGCCGCGCACCCCCAGGGTGTCGATATTGGGCAGACCCGCCGCATGCAGGTTGTTGCCCTCGCACACCCCGCCCGACGGCTTCCAGGCGATCTCCTGACCCAGCAGGGCGCCGGCCGTCTTCACCGCCTCGAACAGGGCGGTCTGGGCCTTGTCCATCGGCTTGGGCGCACGCGTCATTCCGCCGTGCAGATCCAGGCTCAACCCCTCGAACGGCGGCCCGGCCGTGATCTCGCCGATCTTCTCCATGATCCAGTCGGCGGACGCCGCGTCCGGCACGCGCACATTGAACCGCACCACCGCATTGTCGGCCACGACGTTCAGCGGACCGCCCCCGGCGATGCGCGCCACATTGACCGTCACCCCGTCCCTCTGGCCGTTCAGCCCGTGCAGGGCCGCCGCGATCATCGCCGCCCCGGCCACCGCATTGCGTCCCTCCTCGAAGGCGCGGCCCGCATGGGCGGCCTGACCCGAGACGATCAGGTGGAAATTGCCGCTGCCCTTCCTCGCCCCGGCCAGGGTCCCGTCCGCCAGCGCCGGCTCATAGGTCAGGCCCAGATGCCCCCGCGCGCCCAGATGCGCCAGCAGGGGCGCCGACCCCGGCGAGCCGATCTCCTCGTCCGGGCTCAACAGCACCGTCCAGCCGACGCCCGCCTTTTCAGGATGGGTCTCGAACGCCTCCAGCGCCGCCAGCATGACGCTGATCCCGCCCTTCATGTCGGCGATCCCCGGCCCGTTCAGGGCGCCGTCGGCCCGGTCGCGCACGACCTGGAACCGGCTCTCGGCCGGATAGACGGTGTCATAGTGGCCGGTCAGCACGACCTGGATCGCCGCCTCCGGCCGCACCGAAATCCGCAGGGCGGGGGCATAGGTCTCGGCGCGCGTCGATCCGTCGTCGCCGACGCTGACCGAATCGGCGGTCGTGACCCGTTCGGCCAGGGCGTGCGGCAGGGCGGCCGCCACCTCTCCCTCCAGCGCCGCCAGCACGGTCATCAGCCCGGCGGTGTTGCGGCTGCCCGAGTTCTGGTCGGACCAGTCGCGCGCCCGCCTGATGATCGACAGACGCCGCGCCGCCACATGGTCCAGCACGGCCTGGTCGGGAACTGAAATCCGCATCGCCGGGAACCTAGACGCCTCCGGTCGAAAGGTGAAGGTGGGGCGCCGAGGGCCGGTCGGGGGTTCTCGTTTGCGCCGCCGCCCTCTAGGCTGGCGGTCTCATCTGGAGGAGGAACCCATGAGCGCCTGGCTGAACGCGATGAACCCGACCGCCCCGATCACCAGCGAGGCCGAGGCCCAGAAGGCCGCGCGCTCCAGCGCCGTCTCCATCTTCATCGGCGTCGTGGCGGGGATCGTCGGAATCATCTGGTCGTTCATGATCGCCGACGAACTGGCCGCCGCAGCGGCGGCCGGCGCCCAGGCGGGCATCTGGCTCGGCGTCGGCCTGACCGTGGTGCAACTGGTCTTCGCCCTTATCCAGTGGCGCGACCCGAAGAAATTCATCGCCTGGCTGTTCCTGGCCCTGATCGCCCTCGGCTTCGTGGGCACCCTGGCCACGCCGCTGATGGCCGACGCCGTGGCTGCGGCCGGCGTTCCCCCCACGCCGATGTGGCAGATCGTCCTGTCGCTGGTGACCCTGGTCATCCAGGCCGTTCTGCATGTCGCGGGCCTGCGCGGCATGAAGCGGCTGGACGACATTCAGATGTCCGCCGCCCGCTGATGGCGGTCGTCCTCTATCACAACCCGCGCTGCTCCACCTCGCGCAACGCCCTGGCCCTGCTGCGGGACCAGGGCGTCGAGCCCGAGGTGGTCGAATATCTGAAGACCGGCTGGGACCCGGCGACGCTTCGGCGTCTGGCCGCCGCCACGGGCCTCGGCCTGCGCGGTCTGCTGCGAACCAAAGAGGAGGCCGCCAAGGCCCTGATCGCCCGCAACGCCTCCGACGACGACATCCTCGCCGCCGCCGTCGCCGACCCCATCCTGATCGAACGCCCCATCGTCGAAACGCCCAAAGGCGCCCGCATCGGCCGTCCGGTGGATCGAGTCCTCGACGTGATCTGATCCCCCTCCGGATCGTCACACTCCACACCGCGAACCGACCCGGCGCAAGCCGGGCTCCGGGTCCGCCCAGACCATCACGCGCCCGGGTTCATCACAAAGCACATGACGAAAGCCACAACGGGCACGACGGCAACCGCTCTCTCACCGCCGTCGTCGTGTTCGTCGTGATGACCATTGTGCGCGTTGTGATCCCTTGCCTTCGCTTCCGCACCTTCCGGTCTTGGGCAGCCCCCAGCGTCCGGAGCCCCAAGCCTGCATCGGCATCCCGGCGCGAGAGGCTGCCTAAGCGCCCTACTCCCGCCTCTGGTTCGCGTTCGGCCGGTTGTCGGGTCCCCGCGCCCCCGGCGGGCGTGAGGCGCGCCGCCAGCGGATCGACAGGGTGGCGTCGCCGGTCCCGCCGAACTTTGAGCTGATCGCCAGGTTGCGGCGCACCTGCCACTCGACATTGACCGCCGCCCCGCCCTCGCCGCCGCCGATGATCTCCAGATAGACGTCGTCGGTGATGTAGCGGCCGCCCGCCACCGTCAGGGCCGAGGCCTCGCCGCCGAACGACAGCCGGTCCAGCCCCGCCAGCTCCCTCAGATTCCCGATCACGTCGAAGCCGCCGCCGCCCGCCAGGGCCGCCACCCCGGCCGCCAGCTGCGCCGCCTCGAAGCCGGACAGCTGGGACGCCGACCGCCCGAACAGCACCTGGGAAAGGATCTCGTCCTGCGGCAGCTGCGGACTGGAGGTCAGCTCGATCTTGGGCGACACCGCCGTGCCGGTGACGTTGATCGTCGCGGTCAGGGCCGGATCCTCCCGCACGGCCGTCAGGTTCAGCCGGATCAGGTTCGGATCGGTCGACAGGCTAACCGTGCCCCGGTCGTCGAACACGAACCGCTTGCCCGCGAACTCATAGTCGCCGCGCACGACCCGCGCCGTCCCGGTCAGCTGCGGCTGGGCGATGGTGCCGCTGACCCGCGCATTGACGTTCAGCTCGACATTCAGCCCGCGCCCGACCACCCGCACGTCGCCGCCCGGCGAGCGCAGCTGGATGTCCAGACCGAACTGGGGACCGCGCTGTCGGGTCTGGTCTTCTTCGGGGAGGTCGCCGCCCGGTTTGTTGATCTCGATGACGTCCATCGACACCACCCCGTTCGATCCCGGCGGATTGGCCTGTATCCGCGCCTCGTCGACGTCGATCCGGCCGGTCAGCTGGATATTGCCGTCCGTCCCCCGCACCACGGTGATCGGGCCGGACGCCCGCGCCTCGGCCAGGTCATTGTCGATGATGCGGAACCGTCTCAGCTCCAGCTCGAAGTTCGAACCCGACCCCTCGCGCAGGCCGATCCGCCCGTCGCCGCTGACCGTGCCGCCGGCGCCGTCATTGGCCGCGAAGCTCTGGATCAGGGCCGTGGTGCCGTCGAACCGGCTGTCTAGGTTCAGCGCATTCAGCCTCAGGCCCGTGGCCGTGTCGCGGAACGACCCGTCCTTGACCGTCAGGGTGCCGTCGATGCGCGGGTCCGCCAGGCTGCCGCCCAGCCGCGCCTGCCCGTCCACCTGCCCGGCCAGCGACCGCTCTCCGCCCAGGAACAGGTCCCAGATCGGCTGGATCTGGCCGGCGATCGAAACCTGGCCCGACATGTTGCGCGTCCGCGCGACGGCCAGCCTCAGCGGCGCCGCCGAGGCCTCGACCGGCAGGGTCAGATCGGCCGCCGCCCGCACATTGCCGTCGTCATCCGCCTGGGCGCGGATTCTCAGGGTGTCGTCGTCCAGCGTCGCCTCGATCGTCCCGTCCACGGCCAGGCCGCGCGGCCCGTCCAGACTGCGCAGCTGGCTGAGCGCCACATTGGCCGACCCTGTCAGCTGCTCGCCCTGGCCGCGCAGGGCGACCCGGCCCGTCACCTGACCGCGGATGTCCTGCACGATCGACCCCAGATCGACGGCGGTCAGATTGGCGTCGATCGCCGCCACCGCGTCGTCCAGCCGCGCTTCGCCGGTCAGGACCCCGCCGCCGACGGTCAGGTCCAGCCGCGCCACCTTGCCGTCGCCTGCCATGGCCAGCACAGCCGGACTGCGGGTGGTGAAGGCGACCTCGCGCACCCGTCCGCCGCCTCTCAGGGTCAGGCTGTGGTTCTCGTCCGCGCGGGCATAGACGCCCGAGCCGTTGAACTGCACCGGATTCGGCCCGCCGACGTCCACCGCCAGCGTCATCGGCAACCGGTCCAGCGTGCCCCGGCCGTCCACGTCCAGGCTCCGCACCACCCAGTCCGCCCCCGCCAGCCGCAGGTTGCGCGCGGTCAGGTCCAGCACCGCCGCCTCCGGCCCGCCCCCGTCCGTCAGCTGCACCCGCCCCTCGGCGCTGCCCGAGGCGAAGAAGGCGCCGGGCCGGACGCTGAACGCCAGGTCGGCGCTGGATGGGATCTGGTTCGACAGGGCGATCGCCCCCTGCGCCTTCACCCCGCCCGCATCCAGATCGACCTCGCTCAGCCGGATCGCCGGTCCGCCCAGGAAGAAGTTCCCCGCCGCCCGCGCCGGTCCGTAGTTCGACCCCGAAGTGACGACGATCCGTCCGTCGGAGGCGTCGGCGCCCTTGCGGAAGCTCAGCACCAGATTCGTCTGCGTCAGGGTCAGCGGCCCCGCCGCCACCTTGTCGAAGGCGGCCGTCAGGTCGGCGCGCGGCTCGGCCAGGGTGCCGGTCAGGGCGCCTTCGCCGGTCATGGCCCCGTCTATGGCCACCGGGCCGACGCCGAACGGCCCGCGCGCATCCCAGTCCAGCGCCAGCCGCAACCGGCCGTCCGCCTCGATCAGGCCCTTGGCGTCGGCCCGGCCCGCCGCGCCGGTCAGGCGCGCCGTCTCCACCGCGATCCGCCCGTCGTCCAGCCCGCCCGCCAGTTGCAGGCGCGGCGTCTGGCCCAGCAGACGATCCAGCTCCTCCATCCCGACCCGCAGACCGTTTCCGCGCCCGTCGAACCTCAGGGCCCAGGGCGCCCCCGCCCGGGGGCTGGACGCCGTGATCGGTCCGCCGAACGTCCCGCGCGCGCCCGGCCGGATGCGGCCGACGTCGGTCACGGCCGCATTGCCCCGGAAGTTCAGTCCGCCCAGCAGGTTCCTGCCGCCGGAGCCCGTGGCCTTCAGCGCCTGTCCGGTGGCGTCGATCCGGCGGACCAGGATCGCGCCGTCCTTCTCTCTCGCCGCGCTCAGCACCACATGCGGCGTCGCGCCCAACAGGGCGCCGACGATGCCCTCGGCGCGGCCGCCCGCACCGCGAATGTCGGCGTCCAGCGTCAGCCGACCGTCCCGCCACCCGGCGTTCAGCGGTCCGGCGATCCTCTGGGCGCGATAGCTGGCCAGATGGGCGTCCGCCATCGCCGCCTGCCCTTTCAGGGTGAAGCTTTCCGGCCCGCCCTCGAACACCCCGGTCCAGGACGTCGCCCCGCCGACCGTCGTTCCCGCCAGCCGGCTCAGATTGGGCGTGGCGATCTCCAGCCTGATGCCGTCCGGCGCCGACCGGTCCGAGACCTTCAGCACGCCCATCGCATGGCTTTCGACATTGTCGGCGTACAGCCGCCAGGCCACGCCCTGGAAGCCCTCGCGCCGATCCGGCACGGCGGCGAAACCGAATCGCGCCGTGCGGCCGATGCGGTCGATGAAGGGCTTGAACAGGTCCGATCCGCTGAAGTCGGCATAGCCGGACACCCGCGCCCCGGCCTTGCCGTACCGCCCCTGCACCGACAGGGGGACGAAGTCGCCGGTCCGCACCACGGCGTTGATGACCTCGCCGTTCACCAGGGCCACCGCCGAAAACGGGCGATCCGGCGAATAGCCCATCGCCCCCGCCAGCGGCCCGCCCCGCGCCTCATTGGCCCGCAGGTCGACCCTCAGATCATCCAGCTTGCCGCCGAACGTCGCCGCCAGTTTCAGAAAGTCGCCCGGCCGGTTCAGGCTGGCGGCGTCCAGGGTCGCGGTCTTGGCCCCCCGCCGCGGCATTTCCACCGCCCCGCCCAGGTCCCAGCGGCCGTATTCCTTTGAGAACCCCTCCAGCAGTTCGACGCGCGCCTGAAACCGGTCGATGTCGACATCGATCGGCTGGGGGCTGGGCGGACGGCCGTCCGGCGGATCGATCTCGGGCCGCCGGATCAGGCGGATCACGTCGGCGCTGATCGTCTCGGCATGGAACCGCCGCGTCAGCAGGGGCAGGTAGGACCAGTCCACGCGCACGTTGCGCGCCTCCAGCCACACCCCGTTCCGATCGGTGATCGTCACCCGGTCCAGGGTGAAGTCGTCGAACAGGTCACCTCTCAGCCCCTCGACATTGATCCGGCCGTAGCGGCTGATCTTCTTGCCGGCGACGAAGCTGGTCACCAGGCCGCGCCCGGAATCGGACAGCAGATAGGTCCGCCCGCCGATCAGCCCGACCAGCAGCAGGGCGACCAGGCCGCCGAGGACGCAGCCCAGGACGAAGCCGATCGTCTGCAGCCGCGTCCGCTTGCGCCGCGCGGCCTTCGCGGGCGTGTCAGCGGCGGGCGCTTCGGGCGTCTCATCTTGCGGGGTCGGGTCGTCGCTCAAAACGCCTGACCTATGCTGATGTAGACCTGGAAGGCGGCGTCGCCGTCACGCTTGTTCAACGGCATGGCGATGTCGGCGCGCACCGGTCCGAACGGCAGCTTGTACCGGGCCCCCACCCCGACCGCATACCGGGTGTTGTTCAGATTGGGCGTCTCCTGGAAGCCCACGGCGCCGGCGTCCAGAAAGGCTACCGCCCCGAAGCTCTTGCCGATGTCGCGCCGCACCTCCAGCGAGGCCTCAAACAGCGACAGGCCCCCGCGCGGCGTGCCGTCGGGCAGACGCGGCGAGACCGCCTGATACTCATAGCCCCGCACCGAACCGCCGCCGCCCGAATAGAACAGCCGGTCCGACGGCACGCTCAGTTCGTTCCCGCCGATGATCGACCCCAGCCTCAACCGGCCTGCGAACACCGTCCCGCCGCCATCCGTCAGGGGGATGTAGGTCGTGCCCTGGGCCTCGGTCCGCAGGAACAGGATGTTGTCCTCGCCCGTCACGGCCGTTGGCTGGACATTCAGGGTCAGGCGATAGCCCTTGCGCGGATCCAGCGGATCGTCGGACCGGTCCAGATAGGCCCCGCCCCTCAGGGTCACCAGGGCCAGGTCCCGGTCGAAGGTGATCGGCATGGCCGTCACCGGATCGAAGCGGGTGTATTCGTACCGGCCCGCGTCCAGCCCCACGCCATAGCTGTAGTAGGAGGTCCTCCCGATGCGCTGCTGCAGGTCCGCCGCCGCCGTGAAGGCCGTGCGCAGATAGGCGTCGGTGTCCTCGTTCACCACCGCCGTGGACAGCTTCAGCGTCCGTCCGGGCTTGCGCCAGTGCGGCAGAGACAGATCCGCGCCGATGCGGCTGTCGATGTCCGCGACCCGGAACTCGAAGGCCAGGGTGTCGGCGCGGCCGAAGCGGTTGCGCCAGGTCCAGACGGCGTCCAGACCCGTCCCCTCGGCGGTGGACCAACTGGCCCCCACTTCCAGCAGGCGCCGCGATCGATCCGCCAGGCTGACCACCACCGGACGATTGCCGTCCGCCAGGGTCTGGTCCGCCGGGGCCAGGGCCACGGACACGCTGTCATAGATGCCGGTCTCGGTCAGCCGTCGCTCCAGCTCGGCCACCTGCTCGGGGTCGAACACGTCGCCTTCCGCCCAGGGCGCCAGGCCCGCCACCCAGTCCGGATTGGTCGGCCCGGCGGTCTCCAGCCGCACCCCATCCAGCCGCACCAGCCGGCCGGAGGCGATGTTGTAGGTCGGGGCGACGGTGAAGGCGGCGTGGTCGACCACCACCCGGCGCGGCTCCGCCCTGGCGTCCGCATAGCCCCGGCGCGTCAGCCCCGCGATGATCCGCCCCTCGGCGGCGATGACGTCGACGGCCCGGCCCGGTTCCCCCGCCTTCAGCCCGATCTCGCCCCGCACCGCCTCGGCGGCCTCGGCCCCCGGCTCCGGCGCGGCCCAGCGAATGGCGGGTTCGGTCAGCAGGAAGCGCGGCCCCGGAATCACCTCGACGATGGCGACCGGATTGTCCTCGCCCTCGACCTGATCCTCGACCGTCGGCTGATAGAAGCCTTCCGATCGCAGCAGGGCCGTCGCCGCCTCCACCGCGCTTCGGGCCCGCCGTCGCGCCTCGAACCGGTTGGACGGCGGCCCGTCGGCCTCGCCGATGGCCAGTTGCAGCTGCTGCCTCAGTTCGCCCGTCGCCTCGCCGCGCACCTGGGCCTTGGGCTCGGCCCGCACCGCCCCGGCGCCGGCCCAGCACGCCAGACCCAACAGGGACGTCAGCCAGACCGCGCCGATGCGCGCTCCGCCGCCTGCCTGGCTTCTGGGTGACCTCAAACCCTGTCCTTCGATCGTCGGGCGACCGCACCGCTCGGCGCTGTCTGGTTTCTGGAAGACGTCGGCCCCCTGACGTCGCGCGAGTCAAATCTGCGCCCGTGGCGACCTGATGGCGGCCGGCGACGATTCGACCGGGTTCTCAATAGAACAGGGTTTCGCTTTCCGGCTTCACCGTCTCCTCCGACGCCCGCTGGTCCGGCGGCAGGGTGGAGTTGTCAGACGGCGTCTCGGTCTGGGCCGGAGCCTCAGGCTCGACGGTCTCGGGCACGGCCTCGACAGGCGGTTGGGCGGTCTCGACTTCGGCCGGGGCGGGCTCCTCGCATCCGCTCAGCACGGCCGCCGAACCCAGCAGGGCGGCCACGATCAGTCGTTTCATCTCAGTTCTCCCCGGACGGGCCCAGAACGCCCCGCCCTTCGCTCCGTTCCATACCGCCGGACGCCCGACGGGTCACCCCCGCTCCCGCCTCCCGCGCTTGAAAAGGGTTTGTTGGGCTTTGCCGTCTACACTGCCGCCCGTGGGGACTATCCGAAACATGACGACCAGCAACTACGCCATCGTCTCGCAGATCCGGCGCCGGGAACTGAAGAGCCGCCTCGCGCTCGCGGCCTTCATCGGCGTCGTCGCCTTCACCTTCGCGCCGTCGATCTGGCCGGTGGTCTGGTTCGCCGCCGTGCTGGCCACCCAGGCGATCGACTGGGCGGTGGCCCGCTCCCTGCTGAAATCCCCCGAGGTCCAGCCCTCGCGCGGGCTCAAGATCGCGGCCTGCGCCTGCATGGCCCTGACCGTCGCGGTCTATTCGGCCATGAGCGGCTATGTCTGGTTCGCCGGCGGCGTCACCGGTCGCGTCTTCGCCATGATCCTCAGCGCCGGCGGCCTGCTGCACGTCAGCCTGCACATGCACCAGTCGCGCAGCCTGCTGATGGCCGCCGTCATTCCGCATGCCCTGTGGTTCCTCGGCCTGCCGATCGTCTCGGCGGTGATCGACGGACGTCCGGGCGATCTTCTGGTCGCGGTCGGATGCCTGCTCTACCTCGCCCATCTGGTCGTCGCCGTGCGCCAGAGCTCCTCCACCACCCGTATCCTGCGCGAGGCCAACGACACGGCCCGCGAGGAACGCCGCAAGGCCGAGATCGCCAGCGCCGCCAAGTCCGACTTCCTCGCCGTCATCAGCCACGAGATCCGCACCCCGATGAACGCGGTCATCTCGGCCGCCAACCTCCTGCGCCGCACCCGGCTGGACCGGGAACAGCGCGAACACGTGTCGATGCTGCTCGACGCCGGCGACGTCCTGCTCGGCCTGCTGAACGACGTCCTCGACTTCTCCAAGATCGAGGCCGGCAAGATGGAGCTGGAATCGACCCCGACGAACGTGCGCGACAAGCTCGCCGCCCTGGACCGGCTGTGGCGGCCCCGCGCCGCCGCCAACGGCGTCCGCCTTCGACTGACGATCGCCGATGACGTGCCGCCCGCCATCCTGACCGACCCCCTGCGCCTGCAGCAGATCCTGTTCAACCTGCTGTCCAACGCGGTGAAGTTCACCACCGAAGGCGAGATTTCGGTGGCCACCGAATGGGACGCCGCCCGCAACCGGATCACCTTCCAGGTCCGTGATTCCGGCTGCGGCATCGCCCCGGACCGACTGGCGCGCATTTTCGACAGTTTCGAACAGGCCGAGGCCGGCACCACCCGCCGCTATGGCGGCACAGGCCTGGGCCTGGCGATCAGCCGCCGCCTCGCCGAACTGATGGGCGGCGCCCTGACGGCCGAGAGCCGGATCGACGAGGGCTCGGTCTTCACCCTGGTCCTGCCCGCCCGCGTGGTCGGCGCGGCGGCGCAGAGCCGTCCCGATCCGTCCGCCGCCCCGGCCCCCGACGCCCTTCAGGGCGTCGAACTGCTGGTCGCCGACGACCATGAGGTCAACCGCAAGATCATCTCCCTGCTCCTGGCCCCCACCGGCGCACGCCTGACCCTGGTCGCCAACGGGCTGGAGGCGGTCGAGGCGGCGACGGCCCAGGCGTTCGACGCCGTCCTGATGGACATGCAGATGCCGGTGATGGACGGGCTGGAGGCGGCCCGCGCCATCCGCGCCAGGTCCGGCCCCAACCGCCGGACCCCGCTGATCGCCCTGACGGCCAACGCCATGGATGTGCACCGCGCCGCCTGGGACGAGGTCGGCGCCGACGCCTTCCTGACCAAGCCGATCGATCCCGCCCTGCTCATCCGCACCGTCGCCGCCCTGGTCGCGGCGCACGACCCGGCGCACGCCTCCGACCTGGCCGACATCGCCTGATCCGCTTTCAGGACTTGACCCGCCGGGCCCGATGCAACAGAAGGCGGGTCGCTTCGGCGGGATGCGTCTCGTGCGTCCTTAGCTCAGTTGGTTAGAGCATCTGACTTTTAATCAGAGGGTCCTCGGTTCGAGCCCGAGAGGACGTACCAACGCTTCCCGATGAAGACAGCGCGTCAGCGGCGGCGGTGACCCGGTCACCCCGCCCCTGACCACCCTCCTCATAGGATGTTCATGGCGGCCGCCGGCTAAGGGGTGGCCGGCCACGCGATGATCCGAACCGCCATCCGGGGCGGCCGGTCGGAAGGCCGACGATCTAGCCGCGCCGGCATATCCTTTCGAACCCTGCGGCCATGAAAGACGCCATGCGCGCCTTCACCGCCTCGAAGTCATCGGAATCGCACAGGCCGCCGGACAGCCGGTTGATGCGTCCGGTCCGCGCCAGCGTCAGCATCAGGCCCCCCGTCACGAAGTGATAGCCCCAGAAGATGTCCTCCTCGGCGCAATCCGGCAGGGCCTTCTTGAGCAGGCTGATCAGCTTCAGCACGACGGGATCGAAGTGAAAATCGAACAGTTCGGCGCCGTAGGGGGTGTTCGACACCTGGGCTCCCAGGGCGCCGTAGTTCTTCCAGTTCTCGCCGCCCTGGCCATAGAGATCCAGGTCCGTGTCGAGAAAGGCGCGCAGCGCGCCCTCCACCGTCGGCTTGCCGTTCGACGCCGCCTCATAGTCGTTCAGCGCCTGCATCCGCAGGTCGATAGTCACGCCCGCCCGGCGCGCGATGACCGCGTCGAACAGCTTCTTCTTGTCGGTGAAATAGTAGTTCAGCAGGGTGTGATGGACTCCGACCCGCTGAGCCACGTCCTTCAGCGTCACTCCATACAAACCATGGACGGAGAACAGCAGCTCGGCCGCGTCGAGGATCTGCTCCATCTTGTCGGCGCGCTGCTCGACCTTGGTGCGACGACGACGGGGCTTGGGCGGATCGCCCTCGGGCCGGGGGACCGCCTCCTGGATATCCGAACGCTTTTCAACCGCCGCCATAGTCAACTCTCAGACGCATCTTGTCGATCTTGCCCGTCGCGGCCAGGGGCATCTGGTCGACACGCACGACGGCGTCCGGAATCCACCACGGAGCGACCCGGCCGCGCAATGGCGACAATATCTCTTCATCCGATAAATCGACCGAACGTCGCGTCTGAACCACCAGAAGCGGCCGCTCCCCCCATTTCGGATCGTCCCGACCGATCACGGCGGCCAGCGACACCTCGGGGTGCTCGTTGACGACGGTTTCGATCTCGACCGGGTTGATCCATTCGCCCCCGGACTTGATCAGGTCCTTGGCCCGGCCGGTGATGATCAGGTCGCCTCCGGCGTCCAGCCGCGCCAGATCTCCCGTCGCGAACCATCCGTCCGCATCGGTCGCGCGTTCCGTCTGGCCCAGATATCGGGCCGCCACGGCCGCGCCGCGCACCCGCAGATGTCCCTCGACGCCCCGCTGTTCCGGCAGGGGGACGCCCGCCGCATCTGTCAGCAGCAGGTCGATGCCGAAGGCGGGCCGTCCCGCGACCAGCGCCGTTCGATCGGGGTCAAACGGCGGCGCGCAGACGCCCAGCGGCGACAGCTCGGTCATGCCCCAGCTGGTCTGGATGGCGGCGCCCAGGCACGCCTCGATCCGCGCCATCAGCGCCGGCGCCAACGGTGCCCCGCCGACGATGATCCGCTTCAGGCTCGGCGTGGCGCCGCCGGTCGCCTCAAGGTGCTCGACCAGTCCCAGCCAGACGGTGGCGATCCCGACGGCGACGGTCACCCCCTCCCCGTTGATCAGCCGCTCCAGGCTGGCGCCGTCCAGATCGCGGCCGGGCAGAACCAGCCGGGCCCCCGCCGCCGCAGCCGCGAACGGCAGGCCCCAGGCGTTGGCGTGAAACATCGGAACCGCCGCCAGCACCCGTTCGGACGCCGTGATCGCCATCACGTCGGCGGCGAGCAGCCTCAGTGTGTGGAGATAGTTCGAGCGATGGGTGTAGGTGACGCCCTTGGGCGCGCCCGTGGTGCCCGAGGTGAAGCACAGGCCGGCCGGGCGCGTTTCGTCGAAGTCGCCCCAGACCACGTCCTCCCGCGCCTCGATCAGCCGCGGCTCCAGCGCTTCGCACGGCGTTCCGGGCCCGCCGGACGCCGCCTCAACCTCTCCGCCGATCGTGAGGATGCGCTGGATCGTCGACGCCCGCGCCGCGATCCGCCGCGCCAGCGGCGCCAGGTCGGCGCTCGCGATCAGGAGCCGGGCCTGGGACTGGCCGATCATCTCCGCCAGCTGGGCCTCGGTGAGGCGCGGGTTCAGGGTGTGGCAGACCGCGCCCATGCCCATGATCGCGTACCAGACCTCGACATGTTCGGCGGTGTTCCAGGCCAGGGTGGCGACATGGTCGCCCAGGCTCACCCCCAGGTCGGCCAGAACGCCGGACACGCGGCGCGCTCTGATCCTCAACCCGGCATAGCCGATCCGACGGACCGCGCCGCCGCCGTCCGCCGTCACCACCTCGGCGTCCGGGCTCCACTTGGCGGCATGGTCGAGGAACTTGTCCAGCGTCAGGGCGTGGCCCTGCATCTCTCCATAGATCATGAGCAGGCCGGCGCCTCGGGCGGCAGCGGCGGCGACAGCACCCCGAAATTCCAGTTCCAGGGAATCCCGCCGGCGGCGCGGCGCCGGCAGACCACCGTCTCATGCAACTCATACATGCCCGGCATCAGCTCCCGGCGGGCCGTGGGCCGCGCCTCGAACGCCATATATCCACGGTCCTCGCCATAGGCCGGCCAGTCCGCCTGTCCCGGCGCGGTCGGGGCCCCGTCGCGCGCGAAACTGGCCCAATAGGCCATCATGGCCGCCGACAACGCCTGCTCTTCCGCCGTGTCGGGGATGGCCGGCCAACGCGGCGGCGTCTGATCCGAGGTTCCGAACACATAGGGAATCTCGGCCGCATGAAACGCATGCAGGTTCGCCGCGTCGGCCGCCGGATAGGCGTGATCGAAAAAGTACAGATAGCCCGGCTGCCCGGTTCTGGCCTGACGGCGGACCAGCCGCTCCGACGTCCAGCCGTACAGGCCGTCGCGCGGGGTCGCCAGATAGCTCTCCTTCAGATCGCTCGACGGATAGAGTTTGAGGAACAGGTCCGACAGCACCCCGTATTTCTCGCGAATGGCCTGCTCATAGGCTGCGGCGTCCGTCGGCGGCGCCGGCGGCAGCAGGATCGGCAGGGACCGTATCTCTCCGGCGTTGAACCCGGTCAGCAGGGGCACAGGCGCCTGACGGCCGCGATCGAAGATCTCCACCAGCTGTTCCGGCAACACCTCGCCGTCGATCGTGCCCCACGGCGAATATCCCTTGGCCAGGGCGGTCGTCGTCAGGGTCTGGGCGTCCATGCCGCGTAGTCCGGCGAGGTCCGCCTGCCCCATCTGCGCCTGGACCCACAGGCCGACCGTTTCGGCGGCGAAATCGCCGTGGCGGCTGGACCGCAACTCCGGCGTGGAGATCATATAGGCGCTCTGGGCGATGGCCCTGTGGAACAGGCCGCGCGCCTGGGGCGCCGCCATCAGATACATGACGCTCAGCGCGCCCGCCGACTCGCCCGCGATGGTCACCTTTCCGGCGTCGCCGCCGAAAGCCTCGATGTTGGCCTTGACCCATTCCAGCGCCGCGATCTGGTCCAGCAGACCATAGTTGCCCGACACCTTGCGACGCGATTCCGCGCTCAGTTCCGGATGCGCCAGATAGCCCAGCACGCCGAGGCGATAGTTGATGCTGACCACCACCATGCCATGCGCAGCGGCCATCCTGGCCCCGTCATACATGGCCTCGCTGCTCGACCCGGTCGTCAGGGCGCCCCCGTGGATCCAGACGAAGACCGGCGCCTTGCGGGCGTCTGCGGGGGCCCAGATGTTGAGGAACAGGCAGTCCTCGCTCATCGTCGGCGTATCCCCGGCGTAGATGCTCTGCCCCCGCGCCACGGGCTGATGGCAGGCCGCCCCGAACCGGGTCGCGTCACGGATTTCCCGCCAGGGCGGCATCTCGGCCGGAGCGCGCCAGCGCCGCCAGCCCGTCGGCGGCAGGGCGTAGGGCACGCCGCGGAAGACGTTGATCCCGTCCGCCGCCTCTCCCCGCACAGGCCCCGCCGGCGCCTGGACGACCGGCGCCTCGCGCGGTTGCGCCGCCGCGACGCACGGCACGACAAGGGCGAGCGCGGCGGTCAGCCCGCCCAACGCCCTTTTCACGCCCGGCCACGGCTTCATCGACGTCTGACGGATCATGGGCGAACCTCCGTGGCGGATTGCTTGCGGATCTTGGCGGCGAGTCCGAGGAACATCACGATCGCCAGGCCGTAGAACGGCAGCAGGGTGTAGAAGGCCATCTGCAGCGAGTTGTCGGGATGGCTGGCCCGGAAGAAGTCGCTGGCCGCGCCGAGATAGGTCGGTCCCAGGCCGAGACCGATCAGGTTCATGACCAGCAGCAGCAGCGCCCCGGACAGCACCCTCTGATCCGGCCTCACCTCCTCCTGCACCAGCGTCACGGCCGGCGACAGATAGAAGTAGTTCAGGCCCATCGGCAGGGCCAACAAGGCCAACGCCAGCGGCCAGTCCGGCGCCCAGATGAAGCCCGCGAACAGGGGGGCCGCGATGGCCAGTCCGATCGCCGGCAACCAGGCGTAGGCGGCCTTGGACCGCTTCGCCAGCCGATCGATCAGCCGCCCGGACACGAACATGCCCAGTCCCACGGGCACCCCGACCACCAGGGCGTACCAGACCGCCACCTCCTGCAGGGTCATGCCCTTCTCCCGCATCAGGAACAGGGTGGCGAAGTTCAGCAGGGCGTAGGTGACGAACTGGGTCGCGCCACAGGCCAGGGCCATGCCGCGCAACACGGGGTTGGCGAAGAACATCCGGCAGGTCGCCCAGAACCCCGCCCGCGCCACCGGCTTCGCCTCCTGCGCCGGGACGGCTTCCGGCTCCGCCGCCGGGGTCGGGGCCGTATCCAGCCCGCCCTTCTTCGGCTCCCGCACGAAGGTCCAGACGACCACGGCGGCGAGCACGCCCACGATCCCCACCCAGATGAAGGCGTCGCGCCAGGAATAGGCCGCCGCGATCGACGCGCCGAACGCGACCCCCAGCGCCTGGCCGATGGGCGGCCCGAGGTTGAACAGGCTCAACGCCGTGCCGCGCGTGCCCGACGGGAAATAATCCGAGATGATGGCGTAGGACGGCGGCACGCCGCCCGCCTCCCCCACCCCGACCGCCATGCGCGCGGCGGCCAGCTGGGGATAGGACTGCGCCAGGCCGCAGGCGGCGGTCGCCGCACTCCACAGGGCGCAGGCCAGGGCCAGCACACGCGCCCGGTTGGTCCGGTCCGCCAGCCAGCCGACGGGGATGGCCAGCACGCAGTAGAACACCGCGAAATACAGGCCGGAAATCAGCCCCAGCTGACCGTCGGTCACCCCGAGATCGTCCTGGATGGGCTTGGCCAGGATCGACAGCAGCTGCCGATCCAGGAAGTTCAGCACATAGACGAAACAAAGTATGCCCAGCACGGCCCAGGCGCGCGGCGCCGGGCGCGCGACCGGCGCGCCCGGGGTGGAGGGAGAGGCCGCCACCGGCTCAGAACTCGTAGCCGACGCGCACCCCGACCGTGCGCGGCCTCAGCCGGCCGTAGCGACCGTCGATGAAGGCCTCCGGGTGGACGTAGTTGACCGAATGATCGTCGAACAGGTTCTCGACATAGGCGCCGACAGTCACCTTCTCGAAGGCGAAGGCCAGGTTGGCGTTCACGAAGGTGTAGCTGTCCGTATAGTCGAACGTCGGCAGGGGCACGAGCGGCCGCCCCGGCGTGTTGGGGAAGGCGTTGGGGAAGCTGCCGACATGCGAGACGGCGACCGAGGCGTTGGCCATGACGCCCGACATCGGCTCCCACTCATAGTTGACCCGCAGCGAGCCCTGCACCTTCGGACCTGCCAGGCGGGCGTCCATCACGGCGCCCGAGAAGGCGGCCTCCTGCAGGCTCAGGTCATCGACCTTGGCCTCGTTCCACGAGCCGGTCAGGGCCACGGTCCAGCCGGCGGCCGGCAGGGCGACCAGCGACACCTCGACCCCCTTGCTGGTGGCGCCGCCGATGTTGGTCGCGAACTGCACCGAATCCGACACCCGGTTCGCCTGGACCTGAATGTCGTTCCAGTCGATCAGATACACCGCCGCGTCCGCGAACAGCTTGTTGTCGAACCACCGCCCCTTCACCCCGACCTCATAGTTGATCAGGTTGTCGGAGGTCGCCCCGTAGGGAATGACGATGTCGTTCGGGTCCAGGGTGCTGACGGCGCCGGCGCGCGCATTGACGATCGGCGGCCGGAATCCGGTCGAGACCGCCGCATAGGTCGTGACCGCCGGGTTCGGCCGCCAGGACAGGCTGAGGCGATAGGACGGCCCGTCCTCCTCCGCCTTGACCCCCTCCGCTGCGGCCACCGGGGTCAGCGTGACGGGCACGCCGCTCAGGCCGAAGAAGGCCAGGGTCAGATAGTTGGAGTTATAGCCCCCCGCCTCGGTGAACCCCTGGGCGTCGGTCTTGCCGTACCGCAGGCCGCCGCTCAGCCAGAGGTCGGGCGTGAAGCGATAGGTCAGCTGTCCGAAGGCCGCCACCTCATGACTGATGAAGTGCGAACCGAACTTCTGATAGTACTCGTCGGGAAGCCCCGTGATCCGCCTCGCCGCCAAAAATTCCGGCGTCGAACGATAGTTGTAGTCGACGTCCCGCCGCTTGCGGAAATAGAAGCTCCCCACCGACCAGTCGAACTTGCCGCCCGCGTCGGACACCAGCCGCGTCTCCTGCACCAGGGTCTCGTCCCAGGCGTCGGCGTCGAGGGCGAACGGGAACAGCTGGCCGTAGGCCCCGGCCAGGTCGACGTAGAACAGCCCGGTATAGTCCGAATAGGTGGTCGAGCTGGTCAGGCGCGCCCCGTCGAACTGATATTCGAACGTGGCGTTGTAGTTCGTCATGTCGCTCTGGAACTTGTCCGGCCGGTCGGTGAGCCGGACGTATTCGCCGAGCAGCGGATTGGTCAGGGACGCATCGTGCGGATTGCTGATCTCCTTGGACACCATCAGCCGCGCCGAAAAGCGGTCCGTCGGCTCCCACTGCAGGATCGCCCGGCCGCCGTACTGAACCAGGGAGTTGGCCTTGTCGATGCCGGTCCCGACGTTGTCGACCCAGCCCTCTTCATGGCGCGAGAATCCGACGACCCGCAGGGCCAGCTGATCCTGGATCAGCGGCACGTTGACCATGGCGTTATAGCGTTGGCGCAGTCCGCCGCCGCTCATCGTGCCCAGATCGACCAAAGCCGAGGCATCGAAGCCGGACGCGTCCGGATCATGGGTCAGGATACGCAGGGCGCCGGCCAGGGACCCCGAACCGAACAGCGTGCCCTGCGGCCCGCGCAGGAACTCGATCCGCTCGACGTCATAGAGGCTGGGATCCAGGATGGTCGAGTTGCCGTTCGACGAGATCGGCAGCTCATCGATGTAGATGGCGACCGTGCTCTGCAGATTGGCGCCGTAGCCGTTGGTGGCCACGCCGCGCGCGGTGAAGTTGTTGAAGTTGGCCGAGGCCCGGTTCAGCGTGACCCCGGGCGTCGCCGTGGCCAGGCCGTCATAGTTGACGATGCCCCGCTCGTTCAGTTGCTCCTGCGACAGGGTGGTGATGCTGACCGGAACATCCTGGATGCGTTCCGCCCGACGCGTGGCCGTGACGATCACGTCCTCGACCTCGGTGCTCTGGCGGTCGTCGTTGCGCGAGGCCTGGGGCTGCGTGTTCGCGGCCTGGGCTGCGGCTGCGGCCGGAATCAATGCGGACAGGTGAGCGGCCGCGCAGGCGGTCGCGAGCAAAGTCGCCTTCATATGGTTTCCCTCCCGGGGCGCAGATCATGGATCGTCCGCGCTCCCTGACCGGATTGGCGCACGAGCCGACGCCCCTGTCAACATTCCCTCTCACGAGCGTGAATGTTTTCCGCGTCGCTCGCCGTCCGGCCGAGGACGGATGGGATCGGCGCCCGCGCAGTTGGCCGAACCGTCACGCGAGCTCGACCGCGCCCGGACCCTGAATCCGTCGGCTCAGGCCGCGACCGACGCTGTCGCCAGGGCGGCGTTCAGGGCGCGAACGCCCGCCGCCGGTCCCTCGGGGTGACGCCAGACGGCGGCGCTGACCGCCACGAAATCGGCCCCGGCCCGCGCCAGCTCGCCGGCGGTCTCGGCCGTGATCCCGCCGATGGCGACGCACGGAACCTCGACCGTCTCCTGCCAGATGGTCAGAATCTCCGGGTCGGGCCTGTGGGTCGTCGCCTTGGTGTCGGTCGCAAAGAAGGCGCCGAAGGCGACATAGTCGGCCCCCGCCTCTGCCGCCTCCATGGCCAGGTCGCGGCTGTCGTGACAGGTGGCGCCGATCATGGCGTTCGCCCCCATGATCCGTCGCGCCGAGGCGACCGAGGCGTCCTCCTGCCCCACATGCACGCCGTCGCAGCCGGTCGCCTGCGCCAGGTCCGGCCGGTCGTTCAGGATCACCGCCACGCCCTGCGCCCGCGCGATCGGCGCCAGCCGCTCGACCGCCCGCACGATCGTCGCCTCGTCCGCCGGCTTCAGCCGGATCTGCAGCGCCGCCACATCCCCCGCCCCCAGCGCCGCCTCCAGCGCCGCCGCGAACGCCTCCAGGTCATCGATGACCGGCGGCGTGATCAGATACAGCCGCGCCGGCGGACGTTCAGGGATTTGCGGTTCTCGAGCCATGGACGGCAAGTGCGACGCGCCGCGCCGGGCGTCAATGGCGACCGGCGTGGGACGGAGAGAAATCCAGTCGGCCGATCTCGACGACCGCGTTTCCATCGCGCCGCCCCTCAACGAGTTCGTAGCCGAGCAGCGCGAACATCCGGTCACCGACGAAGATCGGTCGCGCATCGCCATACCAGTCCACGCAGGACACGATACAGCCGTCATCGTCCCCTTCTCTCGCCTCCGTCCCAAGGCCGCCGATACGTTCGAGTCTCGCGCCATCGCGACGTACAAAGACCATTTCGACCGCTTGGCGGACGCGCCGACTGACGACGTCAACTGCCCGGCGAAGGATCGGCAAGGCCATGATGCCCCTATCGCCGCCCGAGTTCGGTTCGCTCCGGAAAAAGAAGCCGTGGCTTCGGCTCTCGGCCTCTCCTTTACCGCCAATGTCCAGACGCATCTCCACCTGAGGGACGCCATCAAGGCTTATCAGGTTCAAGTTCGTCGTCTTGCCGCTGGTGACGACAAGGGCGTCGCGGCCGAGCGGCTCGATACGGCTGATCGCCTGATCGAAGGAAAGAGTCTTGGCCTGCCCCTTTCCGGTCGGCGCGATCAGAAGGACGCTCCGATGCCCGCCCTCTGAGCCGCCCTCATCCACATCTGCAGAGATCAGGACATGGTCGCCGACGAACCGGTTCTGGCGCATCCAACCGTTCGCCGGAATCGGCAGGTCGCGATAGTCGCCTTCGCGAAAAGGCCGGGAGCCGTCCCCAAATTTGGCCAACGGCAAATGAACCAGCCTCGTCCGTCCACGCGTCCCGATGCCGGCCCACAGGCCGTCGCCGCCCTGGTCCTGCACGACCACGTCCAGGGCGCCGTCCCGCTCTCGGAATGAAAACTGATCCAGGGGCGCGCCGCGCGCCTGCGCCGCAGTAGGACTGCGTCCATCAAGCGGCATCCGATAGACCGAAGCCGGCGGCGTGCGAGCCGCCCCCCGGCCGTAGTCGGAATAGGCGGCCGTCCAGAGATAGATCGCGTCCCGTGAGACATAGAAACTTCGAGATTGCGCGGCGATCACCCCTGTGGCGTCGCACCGCATCGGCGTCGCTCCCAGATCGCAACGAGAAACCGCGTGCAGAGTGTCCGCCTGCGTCGGATCGGCCCTAACCTGTGGTGCGACATGGATGTCGGTGGGCCGCGCGATCGGTTCATACGGGCTCGGCGCCCCGCGTCGCCAGGCCCGCATGCCCGGCATCGCAAGGTTCGGATCGTCAGCTCTGGCGCCCTGATCCAGGGGCAGCGGCGCATAAAGGATCAGGGTCTGACCGATAAGCCGTGAGGCGAAATTCTCGTTGGAGTAATAGTCGAACGACTTCAGTTCGTAAGCGTCCTCGAAGCTTAGCCGCCCCTCGGACGACAGGTGAAAGCGGACCACCTGGGTTCGCCCCCCACCCATGTCCCAACCATAGTCGTACTCGATGACGACCACCCGGTCGCCGACCACAAGCATCTCGTCATACCAGGCCGAATAGGGGTGATCAGGCATCGTGCCGGGTGGAAAGGCATCGATGTGGTCGACCGCCGTCAGACGCCCGCCGGCCGTAGAGATCGTGAACAGTCGACCACGCCGGAGCACGACCAGAAAATCACCTCTGGCCTTGACCAGCCCACCCTCGTCGACGCCGATCTCCTGAGTGTTGGTGACCGCGTCGGGAGAGGCCACCATCTCCAAGGCGACGGACTCATCGGTGAACGACGCTCTGAGCCGCTCGAGCGCCGATTTCCGGGCCTCGAAGAAGGCGGCGAACTCTGTCTCCGAGGCGAAGGCCTGTAGGGTTTCCGGAGGCTCGGTCGCCGTCAGCACAGCCGCCCCCGCGCCCAGACCGGCCGCGATCAGGAATCCTGCCAGCCATACCCTGATGGTCCAACCCCGGTCGAACATTGTCGCCTCCCTGTACCGTCGATCCATGGACGAGCGACGCCGTGGCGAATGAATGGCGCCGCGCCCACATGCGAACGACTTGCACTCTCCTTATCATCGCGATAGAGAATGATTATCAGTCAGCTTGAGAGCGTTCCTTCCCGTGTACGTCTGCAACTGCAACGGTCTTCGCCAGCGTGACGTCGCCTCGGCCATCGAGGCGGGAGCCTGTCGGCCGCGCGACGTCTTCGCCGCCCATCAGTGCCAGGCCCAGTGCGCCAAATGCGTGTGCGAGATGCGCGAGATGATCCAGGACAGCCGCGCCGCCTACGCCATGGCGGCCGAGTAATCCGGCCTTTCGCCAACGCCTCTGATAGTCGGTCTCAGGCCGAAATCGTTCGCAATATCAATGTGATGAAAAACACTCGCAAGAGCCCCGCTCGGCTTTTCGCGTGATAGTCTGCGCCTCGCATTCACGCGGCCCCGCCGCGACAGACGAGACAAGGACATGGCCATGAAGGGCGATCCCGCGATCATCCGCACCCTCAACGCGGTGCTGACCAACGAACTGACGGCTGTGAACCAGTATTTCCTGCACGCCCGCATGTTCGAGAGCTGGGGCCTGGCCCACCTCGGCAACGTCATCTACGAGGAATCGATCGGCGAGATGAAGCACGCCGACATGCTGATCAAGCGCATCCTCTTCCTCGACGGCCTGCCCAACCTCCAGGACCTGCACAAGCTCAAGGTCGGCGAGGATCCGATTGAATGCCTGGGGGCCGACCTGAAGCTGGAAATCGACAGCCGCGCCGCCACCGCCGCCGCCGTCACCCAGTGCGAGGAAGCCCGCGACTATGTCAGCCGCGACCTGCTGATGAAGATCCTGTCCGACACCGAGGAGCACATCGACTTCCTCGAGAACCAGCACAAGCTGATCGAACTGATGGGCGCCCAGAACTATCTGCAGTCGGCGATGAAGGAGATCGCCACCGGCGGCTGACGCTTCTCCTCCCCCTCCTGGGGGAGGTGGATCGACGGCGAAGCCGGAGAGACGGAGGGGGAGAGACGGAGGGGGAGCTCACCCCTCCAGCGCCAGCTCCAGCCCCTCGACGCCACGCGTCACCCGGCCGGTCTTCACCGTCCGCACGTCGAACGGCTTGGCCATGATGGTGGACACGGCGATCAGCTCGGCCGTCGCCGCCTCGGGCGTCAGGGTCAGCAGGGTGAAGCCCTTGGACCGCTGATCGCAGAACCGCACCTCGGGGTTGGTCGCCGTCAGGGCGGGGCCCAGCGGCAGGGCGTCGCCCAGAAAGTCGCCGGGCGACGGGCTGGAGATCGAACTCGTGCCGAACTCCACGCCGCGCGGGGTGCCCGACTGATCCTTCAGTTCGTTGATCCAGAAGGCGTGGCTGTCGCCGGCCAGGACGATCGGCTGCACCTCCGCCTCGGCGAACAGCGCATACAGCCGCTCGCGCGCGGTCGGATAGCCGTCCCAGGCGTCCAGGTTGAACGGCAGGCCCAGACGGAACAGTTCGACCGACATCGCCACCTGCGCCCGCACGCCTTCGGGCAGGGCGGCCAGGAACCCCTGCACCTGCTCCGGCGTCATCTGCGCCGCGACGTTCGGCCCGGCGACGCGCGCCATGACCACCTGGTTTCCCAGCACCTGCCACGGACGCCCGGCCGAACGCGAGGCGCGCAGTTCGTCCCTCAGCCAGGTCCGCTGCGCCTCAGCCATCAGGTCGCGCGACGCCTCGGTCCGCTTCGCCTCGAACGCCGCCACGTCCGGAACCGGCCGACCGTTTGGCCCCGCCGTGAAGCTCAGGTCCTTCGCATAGTCCAGTTGCTCGGACCGCCCGGTCAGCCGCGTCTCGACCATCATCAGACTGGCCAGATCGCCGAAATGGAAACTGCGGTTGATCCCCTCACGCACGGGCCGCTCGCGGATCGGCATCCATTCGTAATAGGCGCGCAGGGCCGTGGCCTTGCGGGCGGAATAGTCGCCCTCGGTCTCCGGCTGGTGGTTCTGGGCGCCGGACGCCCAGGCGTCGTTGGTCACCTCATGGTCGTCCCACACGCAGATAAAAGCCGCGCGGGCGTGGGCGGCCTGCAGGTCCGGGTCCGACTTGTACTGGGCGTGACGGCGGCGGTAGTCGTCCAGGCTGACGATCTCGTGCGCCGGCTCGGGCGTGCGGTTCAGCGCCGCGCCCGTGGCCATGCCGTAATCACCCGGCTCGGCCCCGTATTCATAGATGTAGTCGCCCAGGTGAACGACCGCATCCAGACGCTCCAGCCTCGCCATCGCCTCATAGGCGTTGAACAGGCCGCCGGGGTAGAGCTGGCAGGAGGCCACGGCCAGAACCACATCGGTCGTCGCGCCTTCGGGCAAGGTCTTCACCCGACCGACCGGCGACACGACCTCGCCGGCCACGAAGCGATAGAAATACTCCGTCCCGGGCTCCAGCCCCTGGCCGTCCAGGTCGTGCTTGACGGTGAAGTCGCGCGACGCCCGGGCGCGCAGGCCCTGGGCGCGCCGCACGATGTGGGCGAAGCCGGCGTCCGCCGCCACCTCCAGCGTCACCGGCACGTCGCCGGCCGTCGGATCGGCGGGCGTGACCCGCGTCCAGAACACGGCCGAGCGCGTGTCCGGATCGCCCGACGCCACCCCGTGCAGAAAGGCGACCGGGACGGCGGCCGACGCGGCCCCGGCCGCCGCCGGCGACGCCATCCCTGCGCCCAGAAGGCCCAGCAGGCCGCGACGGTTCATCCTCATCGCGACGCCCCTCAGTACCGCAGCGAGAAGCCGACGCCCCAGGTCGCGGGTCGTCCGGCGATGAAGGTCGGCATGCCCAGGGCGTCGCCCGTATTGCCGGCGTCCTTGATGTATTGCTCGTCCAGGATGTTGTCGCCGAACGCCTCCAGGCCCCAGTTCCCGGACGCCGGGGCGTAGCGCACCCGCAGGTTCAGCAGGCCGTAGCCGTCCTGGAACTCGTCGACGATCAGGTCCGGAACCAGGTTGCGCGCCTGCAGGTCGGTGCGGTCGTTGTCGTCGTCGAAGAACACCTTGGACTGCCAGGTGTAGGTCGGCTGCACGGCGATCTCGCCCCCCGCGACCGGCACGCGCCACACCGCCCCGATCGAGGCCATGTGATCCGGCGACAGGCGGAAGCGGTTGCCGTCGCGCGCGCCGGTGTCGAACCGCGAGTGGTTGTAGCCATAGGTCCCGAACACCTCGAACGTCGGGGTGACGTCAAAGGCGACCTGCCCCTCGAACCCATAGGCCGTCGCCTCTCCGGCGTTGACCGTGATGAAGTTCAGCCCCTGCTGTTCGGTCGTCTGGAAGTTCTCGTAGCTGTAGAAGAACACCGCCCCGTCCAGACGCAGGCGGCGATCCATCGCCACCGTCTTGCCGCCCACCTCGAAGCTGTCGACCGTCTCGGCGTCCACCACCGCGAACGTCGGCGCGCCCAGCGGAACCGACGGCCCGCTGACCGTCAGCACCTCGGGACGACGGCCCCGCGCATAGTTGGCGTACAGGCTGGCGTCGTCGGACAGGGCGTAGCGCGCCGTCAGACGCCAGGTCAGGCCGCTGTCGTCATGGTCGGCATAGACGAAGTCGCCGTTGTTGGCCGTCGGCTGCGAGATCAGGCCGAACGGCGGCAGCAGGGCCGACGCCGGCGCATTGACCACCCCCGGCGTCGCCAGGGCGGTCAGATAGGCCAGTTGCGCCGCCGCCGGGATGAGCGGCAGGGCCTGCACCGCCGCCAGCACCGACCGGCCGTTGGTGATGGAGGCGGCGTAGCCGGTCGTCTTCTCGTCGGTCGTCCAGCGCAGGCCGGCGGCGAACTCCCAGCGGTCCGACGGCCGCCAGGTCACGTCGCCGAACAGGTCATACGACGTCAGTTCGCTGCTGTTCGTCGATTCCTCGATGTGCGCCGACTTCAGATTGCCGACGATGCCCGGAACGAAGGGCGCCGGTATGCCCATGCTCGACAGCACCAGCCCCGCGATCGTCGGATAGGCTGCGGCCGGCAAGGTGTTGATCCCGACAACGCCCGGCTGGCCGTCCAGCAGGCTGCCCACCAGGGGGCTCGACGCCGCCAGCTGGGCCAGGGCGATGCGCTCGTCGTACTGGGTCGGCGCGCGCTGATAGCCCTCCTCGTGGAACACCCCCGCCCCGACGAAGGCCGACAGGGCGCCGCCGTTGTCGAAGTTCAGGCGGAACTCCTGGCTCCACTGTTCTCCATGGGTGTCTTCGGCGGCCGTCAGGATCGGCAGGGAGATCCCGTCCGGATCGAAGGTCTCGTAGTTGTCGAACTCGCGCCAGGCCGTGGTCGAGTTCAGCGTCAGGGCCGACCCCAGGTCGATCCGCGCCAGACCCGTCACCCCCCAGACCTCGCGGCTCAGGCCCAGCGACTTGCCGCCGTCGAAATCGGCCCCCGGCGTCAGGGCCGCCCCCTGCCAGGGATCGCGCCCCCCCAGCGGCCGCCCCGTCGCGGCCTCGGCCGGCTGATAGGCGATCGACTTGAACGAGGTGCCCGACGCCTGGTCGGCCTGATAGTTGGCGATCAGGTCGAACCGCATCGCGTCCGCCGGCGCCCAGGCGCCCGACAGACGCACGGCCCGCGTCTCGATCGAATTATAGTCCTCGCCGCCCAGCAGATTGTCGACGAATCCGTCGCGCGTCTTCAGCCGTCCGGCCAGGCGCAGGCCCGCCGTCTCGCCGACCGGCAGGTTCAACGCGCCCTCAACCATGACATAGCCCAGGTCCCCGGCCTCGATCCGGGCGTTGGCGCCGGTCTCGCCGACGCGGGCGCGGTTCTGCACCAGATTGACCGCCCCGATCAGGGCGCCCCGTCCGTACAGGGTCGATTGCGGTCCCTTGGCGATCTCGACCCGCTCCAGGTCGAACAGCTCCACATAGGACCCGCGCGACTTCGAGATCGACACCCCGTCCTGATAGACCGAGACGCGGGGTTCGGCCGTCGCCGCACCCGAATCCGAGGTGATGCCGCGCATCACGAAGCCCGGATTGTTCGGCGACTGGTTCTGCACCAGGAAACCCGGCGTGAAGGCCGACAGCTGGTCGAACTCCTGCACGCCCAGCTCTTCCAGCATCCGACCGGAATAGGCGGTCAGGGCGAAGGGCACCTCCACAGCGCTCTGTTCGCGCAGCTGGGCGGTGACGATGATGTCCTCCACCTGGCTGACCGACGGGTCCGGCGCGGTCTGCGCCATCGCCGCCAGGCTCAGCCCGCCCCAGGTCGCCAGCACCGTCGCGCCGCACAGGGCCGGTTTGAATCCACGCATGTTCGATCCCCTCGAATTCCGAAAGGCCGAGCTAGCGGGCGTCGGCGGCGCTCCGGCGACGGATCGGCGAAGGCGGCGTGAACCTCATCGGACGGGGATTTGACGTTTGCTCCGGGGTCCCCCTACCGCGCCTCGCGCCAGGCCAGGTGCGCCACCGCGGCGATCAGGGCCACGGTCCCCAGTCCGCCGCCCAGGGCCAGGGCCGTGTCGTGGCGCCAGCCCTCGCCCATGACGTTGACCGCCATCTGCCAGGGGAAGAACACCCCCTGTTTCGCCGCCGTCGCCACCACGGCGAAGAAGGTGCCGCCGATGCCCAGGGCCAGGGCCGGCACGAAACTGGCGAACCTCAGCGCCGCCCAGAACTGGATGGCGATCATCAACAGGGCCGCAGCCAGCACCTTGGCCAGCACCCATCCGGTTTGCAGCAGGGCCGGGTCGCCCGTCGGCCGGATCGCCGGCTTCACGACGGCGGCCAGCTGCACCGCCCCATAGGTGATCGCCAGGTTCAGCACCGACATGAAGACCACCAGCCCCAGCACGCAGAGGGCCTTGGCCGCATACAGCCGCCAGCGCGGAACGGGCAGGCCGCGCAGGTGATCCCACGACCGGGGCGCATGCTCCATCTGCCCGACCAGGGCCGTCAGCGCCGTCACGCTCATCGGCAGCATGAAGAAGGCCCACACCCCCACCGAGGTCAGCAGCCACCGATCCCAGGGCCCGGCCTGGTCGAACCGGGTGATGTTGAAAAAGGCGAACACCCCGATCAGGCACGGCGCCGTCACCGCCAGCAGCAGGGCCAGCGACCGGTTCAGCTTGCGGATTTCCACGCTCAGAACGGTCCACATCACGCGGCCTCCTCCGACGTCGCTTCCGCGTCGCGCGCGGTCACCTGGCGATAAAGTCCCTCCAGAGAGCGGCCCTCCGCCCCTATGGCGAACACCGCCAGCCCGGCCTCGACCAGCCTTCGGTTGGCCATGGCGCTGACGGCGTCGGCCGCCTCGCCCGGCCCCGGCCGCACCACCGCCTGACCGTCCTCGACGGCCGCGTCCATCCCGGCGGCGCTCAGCACCCCGGCCGCCCGCGCCGCATCGTCGGTCCGCGCCAGGATGCGCGGCGCCTGTTCGGCCTTCAGCCGCGCCAGCTCGCCCTCCAGCACCAGCCGCCCCTCATGGATGATCCCCACATGGGTCGCCGTCTGCTCGATCTCGCCCAGCAGATGGCTGGACAGCAGCACCGTCGCCCCGGTCCGTTCCGGCAGGGTCTTCAGGAAGCGCCGCATGTCGGCGATGCCGTCCGGGTCCAGCCCGTTGGTCGGCTCGTCCAGCATCAGCACCGGCGGCGCCCCCAGCATGGCCCGGGCCAGTCCCAGCCTCTGGCGCATGCCCAGCGAATAGTCCGACACCCGCCGCCCGGCGTGCTCGACCATCTCGACGGCCTCCAGCACGCGGTCGATCTCCGTCGCCGCCGGGCCCAGCAGCCGCCGCGTCAGGTCCAGGTTCTCCCGTCCCGACAGATGCCCGTAGAAGCCGTGCGCCTCCAGCAGGGCGCCGACCCTGCGCGCCGCCGCGATCCGGTCACGGGCCACGTCCACGCCCCCGACCCGCGCCTGGCCCGCCGTCGGCCGGATCAGCCCCGTCAGCATCCGCAGCGTCGTGGTCTTGCCCGCCCCGTTGCGTCCCAGAAAGCCGTACACCGCCCCGGCCGGCACGGTCATGCAGACCCCGTCGACAGCCGTCCGCCGCTCCCCCCGCCGTCCGCGAAACACCCGCGTCAGCCCCTCCGTCTCGATCGCCGCCACGCCGCGCCTCCGCTCCGAACTTTAAGTCTTGCCTAAAGACTGAGAACGCGCGATCTTTAAGTCAAGATTAAAGATCAGACAGGGTTCGCCCCATGCCTTCCCCCCAAGGCCCCGCCTCCTCCGACACCGCCCGCTTCCGCCTCATGTGCCGCCAGTTCCAGTGGCTCTCGATCTTCATGGTGTGCAGCGTCGGCGCCGTCATGGGCCTGACCTGGATCGGGGCGCCGGTCATCCTGTGGCTGCGCGAGGGGCGCGAGCTGTTCACCCCCGGCCACCTACGCGCCCTGGTCTGGTTCTCGCCGGTGGTCTTCTATCTGTTCGCGGTCTGGTCGATCGGCGCGGCCATGGGCCAGCTGGCCAGGGGGCGGCTGATCCAGCCCACCCTGTCGGCGGCCCTGCGGCGGGTCGGCCTGGCCCTCGGCCTGGGCGGGGTGATGAGCGTCTTCGTCGTCTCCAACCTCAGCCGCATCCTCGAGGCCGGGCGCGGCGGCTATCTGCATTTCGACGTGGCGGGCATGACCCTGGGCATGATCGGCGGGGCCCTGTTCCTGCTGGGCCGGGTCATGGACCAGGCGGGCCGCGTCCAGGCCGAGCTGGACGAGATGGTCTGATGCCGGTCCGCGTCACCCTGGACGCCCTGATCGTCCGCAAGGGCCTCAAGGCCCGCGACCTGGCCGCCCAGGTCGGCCTCAGCGAGACCCAGCTCTCCCTGTTCCGCTCGGGCAAGGTCAAGGGCATCCGCTTCCGCACCCTGGCCCGCCTGTGCGCCGCCCTCGACTGCCGCCCCGCCGACCTCCTCGACTACGACCCCGACCCCGCCGACCTCGCCGCCCCCGACGACGACGGCGACGCCGCCGACTGAGCCCCGTCCCGGCCGGCGTCCCCTTCCCACCTGACGCTCCCCCTCCTAAGGTCGCCGCCACGATCATCGGGGGAATGCGTGGACGTCGAGACCTTCATCGATCGCTGGAGCCAGGCGCGCGGCGGCGCCGAGCGCGCCAACTACCAGATGTTCCTGACCGAGCTCTGCGAGGCGCTGGACCTCCCCCGCCCCGATCCGGCCTCGGACACCACGGCCGACAACGACTATGTCTTCGAGCGGGGCGTCAAACGTCGCGAGTCCGAGGGCGCGGCCTCCACCCTGCGGATCGACCTCTACAAGAAGGGCGCCTTCATCCTGGAGGCCAAACAGTCCAAGGCCGCCCACCGCGACGACCAGACCTACTTCAAGCCTGACGAAGCCGCCTCCACCGCCGCCGCCCAGGGCAAGTGGGACGTCCTCATGCGCAACGCCCGCAAACAGGCCGAGGACTATGTCTTCCGCCTGCCCGCCGACCACCCGGCCCCGCCCTTCATCATCGTCTGCGACGTCGGCTATGTGTTCGAGGTCTACGCCGACTTCTCCGGCTCGGGCCGCGCCTACTCCCACTTCCCGGACCGCAAGGGCTTCCGCATCCGGCTGGAGGACCTGCGCGACCCTGCCGTCGTCGCCCGGCTCAAGACCATCTGGACCAATCCGCTGTCGCTGGACCCGACGCGGGAGGCGGCCCGCGTCACGCGCCAGATCGCCGAACGTCTGGCCGAGGTCTCCAAACGCCTGGAAACCCGACACCCGACCGAAGAGGTCGCCCATTTCCTGATGCGCTGCATCTTCACCATGTTCGCCGAGGACACCGACCTCCTGCCGAAGGGCCAGTTCACCGCCCTGCTGAAAGACTGCCTCGACGGCCCCGACAGCTTCGCGCCCCTGCTCGAGGAGCTCTGGAGGAAGATGGACGCGCCGAACCACGGCGATCGCTTCTTTTCCCTGTTCAAGACCCACCTGCGCTGGTTCAACGGCAATCTGTTCAAGGGCGCCCGCGCCTTCCCGATGGGGCGCGAGGAGATCGGCGAACTGCTGGCCGCCTCCACCCACGACTGGCGCTATGTCGAGCCCGCCATCTTCGGCACCCTGGTCGAACAGGCGCTGGACCCGGCCGAGCGGCGCAAGCTGGGCGCCCACTATACCCCCCGGTCCTATGTCGAGCGTCTGGTCGAGGTGACGGTCATGGAGCCGCTGCGCGCCGACTGGAACGCGGCCCAGTTGAAGGCCGGCGACGCCCGGGAGCGCGGCGACCTGCCCGAGGCCGTCGCCGCCGTCCGCGCCTTCCATCATCAGCTCTGCACCACCCGCGTCCTCGACCCCGCCTGCGGCACCGGCAACTTCCTCTATGTGTCGCTGGAGCTGATGAAGCGGCTGGAGGGCGAGGTGCTGGAGGCCCTGGCCGAACTCGGCGAAACCGAGACCATCGGCTTCGAGACCGTCGATCCGCACCAGTTCCTGGGCATCGAGCTGAACGTCCGCGCCGCCGCCATCGCCGAACTGGTGCTGTGGATCGGCTACCTGCAACAACACTACCGCAACCGCTCCGAACACCCGGCCGAACCCATCCTCAAGGCCTTCGGCAACATCCAGCAGAAGGACGCCGTCCTGACCTGGGACGGCTACCCCGAGCTGCAGTTCGAGATGCGGCAGACCGTCTCCTCCCCGTCGCGCAGCGAGGGGGAGGGGGACCGCGAAGCGGTGGAGGGGCTCTCGGCCACCCGCACCGCCGTCCCTGTCTTCCCGAACGCGCGGCGGCCTGACTGGCCAACGGCGGAATTCATCGTCGGGAACCCGCCGTTTATTGCTGCAAGTGATTTTCGCAACGAGTTCGGCTCGCCATACGCGGAAACTCTATGGCGCGTGAACAAGCACGTTAACGGTAGCGCCGACTTCGTGATGTTGTGGTGGGATCGGGCCGCCGAAATTTTGCTTCGAAAGAAATCGCAGCTTCGAAGGTTCGGTTTCGTCACCACAAATTCGATCAGTCAGGTTTTCCTACGGCGGGTGGTCGAAGCGCATATCTCAGCCAAGTCAGCTCTATCCATCGTCTTCGCCGTTCCGGACCACCCTTGGGTCAAGGGCACGCCCGGAGCAGCCGCCGTTCGAATAGCGATGACCGTCGCCGAGCAAGGAAGACACGAAGGAATCCTCCGCGAGGTCATTTCCGAATCTAGCCTCGATACGGACGAGCCAAAGATTGCGTTCACTGAAACTCAAGGACGGATCAACTCGGACCTAACCGTTGGTGCGGACGTCACAGCTTCGACCAAACTGCTAGCTTCGACGGGAATCGCCCACGATGGTGTGAAGCTTCATGGCTCCGGCTTCATCGTAACCAAAAGCCAAGCGGAACATCTTGGGCTCGGCCAACGGGAAGGTTTGGACCGCTACATTCGCCCTTACCGAAATGGTCGCGATCTCACTGCGAAATCTCGCGATCTCATGGTCATCGACCTATTCGGCCTGGGCGCAGAGGACGTCAGGCGATCTTACCCGGAAGTCTATCAACACTTGCTGGCGACCGTTAAGCCTGAGCGCGATAGAAACAACCGCGCGTCATATCGTGACGCATGGTGGATCTTCGGTGAGCCGCGCCGCGACCTTCGCCCGGCACTCGTTGGAGCAGACCGGATAATCGCGACGGTCGATACTGCTCGCCATCGGCTGTTTCAGTTCGTGCCCAGCGGTTTTGTCTTGGACGACAAGTCGGTCGTGATCGCCGACACCGACGCTGGCGTCCTTTCACTGTTGTCTTCGAAAATCCATGTAACTTGGGCTATTCGCTCGGGCGGCTGGCTCGGCCAAGGCAACGATTCCGTCTACACAAAATCGCGCACCTTCGACCCCTTCCCATTCCCCGACCCCTCCGACGCCCTCCGCGCCCGCCTCCGCGACCTCGGCGAGGAACTCGACGCCACGCGCAAGACGGTGCAGGCCGAGCATTCCGACCTGACCCTGACCGGCCTCTACAATGTGCTGGAAAAGGTCCGCAGCCAGACGCCGCTCGATGCGAAGGACGAGGACGTCAAGGATCGCGGCCGGGTGCTGATCCTCAAGGATCTGCACGACCAGATCGACCGGGCGACGATGCAGGCCTACGGTTGGGACGACCTGATCCCCCTCCTTTCGTCATCCTCCGGCAAGCCGCTTGCGGCGCAGACCGGGGGACCCAGCGGCGCGCGAGAGCGCGAACCTGTCGCGCACGCCGATGCTTCCGACAGCCCGGCTGAAAAGATCGCCTTCGGCGCCGCTGGGTCCCCCGGTCGCTTCGCGCCGGAGGATGACGAAAGGAAGGGAGCGCAGAAGTCACTGGACGAAATCATCCTCGAACGCCTCGTCGCCCTGAACGCCGAACGCGCGGCCGAAGAGGCCGCCGGCCACGTCCGCTGGCTGCGCCCCGACTACCAGATCCCCCGCTTTGCCAGGGGCGCGACCGCAAAGTCCGGCGAACTGGACCTCGGCGAAACCGTCGTCGCCATCGACAAGAGCCTGCCTCCCTTCCCGAAGGACAAGGGCGAACAGGTCATGGCCATCCGCGCCGTGCTGGTGGCCTCCGGCCGCCCCATGGACGCCGCCGCCGTCGCCCGCGCCTTCAAACGCGGCGGCAAGGGCATCGAACAACGCGTGGTCCAGGCCCTCAACACCCTGGTCCGCTACGCCGAGATCACCCCCCTGCCCAACGGAACCTTCGCCGCCAAACGCGCCGCATAACCCGCGCCGGACGTCTCCTCCCCATCTTCGATGGGGAGGGGGACCGCGCAGCGGTGGAGGGGCTCTTGAGATCCAGGGGCTCTGTATCCCGCGCGCGTCCTGCGACGCACCCTGACGCCGCCCGAGGCGCGTCTGTGGGTCTGTCTCCGGCGAGGCGGTCTGACGTGACCCCCGTTTCTCATCCAGCCATAACAAGAGTCCGTCGTTGATCTGAGCTGGGGTTGTTGGGGTTGGCAAGAGGCCGGTCTGCGCAGCCATCAACCAGCGCAGCAGGCCGGCCGATCTG
>NZ_JBMSDX010000013.1:0-56987 GCF_049445955.1 Brevundimonas sp. VNH65
CCGGCCTCCTGCTCCCGCAGGATCCCGATGATCTGCTCTTCCGTGAACCGTGACCGCTTCATTCTGTCCGTCCTTTCGAGGGGCGGACTCTAGCTATTCCTGGAGGAGTTTCAGGGGGTCACGTCATAGGCTGCGAGGATCAGGAACGAGCCATGCATGCCGTTCTGGGCGTCGTAGGCAAGCGACGGACCTATTAGGAACCTAATATCCGATCCGCATCCGTCGCCTAACGGCAGGTGCCGACCAAAAAAGAAAAACGAGTCCGATTTCAAGGAGATAGAGATCCGGCCAACAATCTGAAATTGCTTGACTAAATATATTCTTTCACTATGATGTGGCTGCGTCTTAGCAAAGCGGACCTTGAGTCCGTGGCGCAAGCGACTGAGCAGCCGAGCAGCGATGTTCGGCTGTCTCTATTTCACCCGAGCCTTTTGATACCGTCCCGAGACGGGCTAACCAGCGTGTTTCTCAGGCTAGTCGGTATCTCGTCGCAAAGTGTGCCGAGCCGGTATTGCTCTTGCCAAGGCTCCAACTCGTTCCGTTCGGCTTTGATTTTGAGGAACGCCGAGTAAGCGACCAAGTCGGCTATCTGAGTGAAATGACAGTGCTTTGAGTTCTTCTCGTTGGCGTCCTTAAAGAACATACTCAGCGGGAGGTTTTTGGACGAATGGCCCTCGTCCCAGCCATCAGCTTGGCGGCTACCCGTTGGAAGATAGACCTGAGCCTGACGGTATAGCTTTCGGTATTCCGGGTGACCCTGATCGAAGAACGCCATCGCATTCACTTGTCGATTCGCGCTCTGGGTTCTCATCCTTTGCATGAGGGCATAAAGCGCCGCCTCAAGTCGCGTTCGGCCATATAGAGCGGTGGCCTCGCGCCGGGCGGACGTCACCATTATGGAAGCTGGCGGAAGGACCTGATCCAAGTTTCTCAGGATGCTTCGGTATACGCCGCTCGCCTTGGCCCTATCGAAATTGTGGAGACCTTTGTAGAAATTGCCGCGACCAGAAATCAGTTTATTTCCGTGAAGCTCTTTCGATGGCGGAATCTTCACTTCAGCGTTCATCAAACGTCGCCATTCTCTGGCGATGCGTAATCGATCCGGCCAAACTATATGCCATTCGCCTTCAACCATCCGCATCATAGGGATGGTGATGGCGGCGAGCACATACGACCGTTGATCGTTGGACTCGTCGATGTAGAAGACGTCGATGCCGTTTCGGGCCAATTTCATCGTCAAAGGATGAAACCAGATGACCTACGTGTCGAGCGAAACGCAGTTCGACAAATTCCGCGACCCAGCCCGTGAGCTAGAGTGCGACGAAGATGAAGCCGCCGTTGATGAATAAGGTGCGGAAGGTAGCGACCGCGCCGAAGCCGGATTCGGAGCTGGAGAAATGATCGCCCTGGCCGTCGCTGCGGTGCTGGCCCTTCAGAGCGGCGAGTGGACCGCCTTCGGGCAAATGAGTTGCGGTACATGGCTCGCTGGCCGCTCTAGTTCAGAGGCGGAGGCTCGGGCTTATGTCCTAGGCTTTTGGAGCGGTCGGAACTCTGGCCTCGGTCTCAGCGTCGGCCATTCGACCGACACAGACGGCATCGTCGAGGAAGTGCGGGAAACTTGCCGGGCTGAGCCCTCGCTGTCGCTGGTGACGGCCACATGGCGGGCATATGAGCGGTTGCGGTCGGAGGACCGCTGAATCCGCAGGGCTTGCCAAATTCGCATCCGCCCCGGACTTGTCGTGAGAACATAGACGGAACATAATCGGTGATGCCCGCCGCCGTCGTCGCCATCGATCTGGTCTTTTCGCGCCCGGAAACCACCCTGGCCGTCACGCGCGGCGCGGCGCGGCTGATGGTGGACATGGGCTATGCGCCCCTTCTCGAGGTCTGCCTGCCCAACGGGCGGCGCGCCGACGTCATGGCCATCGGGCCGAAGGGCGACTTCGTCATCTGCGAGGTGAAGTCGGGCGTCGAGGACTATCGCGTCGACCGCAAATGGCCCGACTACGCCCCCTATTGCGACGCCTTCTTCTTCGCCGTCGCGCCCGAGTTTCCGCAGGGCCTGCTGCCTGACGAACCGGGCCTGATCGTCGCCGACGCCTTCGGCGGCGCCGTCCTGCGCGACGCGCCGGTCACGCCGCTGGCGCCGGCCCGTCGAAAGGCCCTGACGATCGCCTTCGCGCGCCTCGGGGCGATGCGCGGCATGCGGGACTGAGGTGCGAGTCCCCGATCAGCGCGGGGCGCGCTTGGCCAGGATGCGCTGCAGGGTGCGGCGGTGCATGCCCAGACGGCGCGCCGTCTCCGAGACATTGTGGTCGCACAGCTCATAGACCCGCTGGATATGCTCCCAGCGCACACGGTCCGCGCTCATCGGATTCTCCGGCGGCTCCGGCGCCGCGTCGCCGGTCGCCAGCAGGGCCTTGACCACATCGTCGGCGTCGGCCGGCTTGGACAGATAGTCGACGGCCCCGGCCTTGATCGCGGCCACCGCCGTGGCGATGGCGCCGTAGCCGGTCAGCATGACGATGCGGGCGTCCTCGCGCCGGTCGCGCACCGCCTCGACCACCTTCAGCCCATTGCCGTCGTCCAGTCGCATGTCCAGCACGGCGAAGGCCGGGGCGCCGGACTTCAGCGCCTCGGTGGCCTCGGCGACGGAGGCGACGGCGGTCACCTGAAATCCGCGCGACTCCAGGGCGCGGCCCATGCGGGTGCGCAGCGCCTGGTCATCGTCGAGCAGCAGCAGGCTTCGGTCGGGAAGGGCCGCGATGCGGGCCTCGATGGCGTCCTGAACGTCGGTCATGCCTTTCAAGTCGCCCTCCCGGCGCCCCGGGTCAAGACTCGCGGCGATCTGTCGCGAGTCCGGACAGAAGGGCGACCGCCTCGTCGCCGGCGGCCTCCAGGGCCCCGCGCGGCCAGCGCACCGTGACCCGGGCCCCCCGCGTCGGCCCCGGCGGACCTTCGCCGCCCGCCACCGAGACCCGCCCGCCGCTGCGCTCCAGCAGGGTGCGGGCGATGAAGAAGCCCAGCCCCATGCCGCCCTGGCTGGGCGCGACCGGGATCAGGGGCGCCGCATCGGCGGCCGGGCGACGACCGGGCCGGCGGGCCGCCGCCGTGGCCGCCGCCCGCAGCTGGGCCGCCAACACACGCCGCGCCTTGCCGTGCGGACGACTGGTCACATAGGGCTCGCCCAGACGCGGCAGGATATCGGCGGCGAAGCCCGGACCGTCGTCCAGCACCTCGACCGACAGACCGCGCTCGTCGATCCGCGCCGTGACCGACACCCGGCGGTTGGCGAAATCGGCGGCGTTCTCGACCAGGGCGGACAGGCCGTGGACCACCTCGGGCAACCGCCGCACCTGCAACGCGCCGTCGCCGCCCTCGACCTCGGCCCGGATGTCCAGGTCGAATCCCAGATGCGGCTCGACCACCTCGGCCAGCAGGGCCTTCAACCCGATGGTGCGATACAGGGTGTCGTCGCCTTCCGGCCGTTGCGACAGGCGGGTCAGGATCTCGCGGCACCGATCGGCCTGCTGCAGCAGCAGGGCCGCATCCTCGGCCACCGGGGTGCCGGCCTTGGCCTCGCGCAGCATCTCCTTGGCCACGACCTGGATGGTGGCCAGCGGCGTGCCCAGCTCATGCGCCGCCGCCGCCGCCAGGCCGCCGAGCGCCGCCAGCCTCTGCTCGCGTTGCAGCACGTCCTGGGTGGTGGCCAGGGCCAGTTCCAGCTTCTCCGCATCCGCCGCCACCCGCCAGGCGTAGGCCGAGGTGAAGACCACGCCGGTCACCAGCGCCATGCCGAGGCCCAGGCGATAGAGCCCCGGAAGCACCAGCTCCGTCCCCGCCACCCAGGGCAGGGGCATGGACCAGAAGGACAGCACGCCGGTGGCCAGCAGCACCATCAGTCCCAGCAGGATCGCCTGCCGCCCCGGCAGGGAGGCCGCCGCCACCGTCACCGGCGCCACCAGCAGGATGCAGAAGGGGTTCTCCAGCCCCCCGGTCAGGGCCAGCAAGGTCGACAGCTGCAGAATGTCGAAACCCAGATGCAGGGCCGTCAGCCGGCCGTTCGGCGCATGGCTGTCGGCGCGCCGAAGCTGGAACAGCGAGACCAGGTTCACCGCCGCCCCGACCCCGATGGCGATCATGCATTCCAGCAGCGGCATGGGGAAATGCAGCAGGTCGTGGGCCATGAAGACCGTCAGCGTCTGGCCGAACAGGGCCAGCCACCGCAGGATGATCAGGGTGCGCAGCGACAATCCCCGCCCGCGCCGCGGCAGATCGCGCCAGGCGCGCGCGCCGGCCTCTTGGGTGTCTTCGATCGCCTGCGTCGTCACGTCCGGTCCGTCGTTTCGCGGGGCGCTTCAACCGCGACCCGCTCCGTCCTATAGACCCCCTATAGCCCCCCCGACGCCCCCTGTCCGCGTCGCCGATGTCGCCCTCTTCAGCCCGCGAGCCGTCATGCCCCGTCGTTCGATCCTCCTGTTCGCCGCCGCCTGCGTGATCCTGGCGGCGGTCGTGGCCGTAGGGACAGTCTATGTCGCCGGTCAGCGCGCGCCCGCCGGGGCGCCTGACGCCGTCGCTTCCGGCCAGCCCGCCGTGGGCGGTGATTTCCAGCTGGTCGATCAGGACGGCCGCGCGGTCGACCAGACCCTTCTGAACGGCAAATGGAGCCTGGTCTTCTTCGGCTTCACCTACTGCCCTGACTACTGCCCCACGACCCTGGGCACGCTGGCGGCAGTGCGTGAACAGTTGGGCGATCAGGCTGAGAACCTGCAGATCGTGTTCGTCAGCATCGACCCCGCGCGCGACACGCCCCAGGCGCTGAAGGACTATCTGTCGTCGGACGGGTTTCCGCCGAACGTCATCGGCCTGACCGGAACGGCGGATCAGGTCGCCCAGGCCGCCCGCGCCTATCGAGCCTACTATCAGAAGGTCGGAGAAGGAGAGGGCTATACGATGAACCATTCCCTGACCATCTATCTGATGGGGCCGGACGGTCGCTTCAGGTCCGCCTTGAACCACGACCTTGGACCGGACCGCTCCGCCGAGATCATTCGTCGGGCCATGTCGCGCGGATGACGACGCGATCCCGTCAAATCCCTGTCGTCAAATCGTAAAGCCGGACTGATAACCCTCCGCCCACGGCCGATCGGGCGAGGGGGCGGACAATGGTCAAGACCGGCAAGACGGACAAGCGCCCCCGGCCCCGTCATCAAGGGCCGCTGGCGCAGTCGCCCAGCCACCTCATGCATCGCGCCCTGCAACTGGCGCTCGACATCTATGCCGAGGAAGCCGGTCCGGAAGGTCCGACCCAGCGACAGTTCGCCGTCATGGAGGCGGTGGCGGCGCGCGAAGGCCTGACCCAGACTGATCTGGTCCGCGCCACCGGCATCGATCGCTCCACCCTGGCTGACCTGGTGTCGCGCATGACCACCAAGGGGCTGCTGGCCCGCGAGCGGTCGACGATCGACGCTCGCGCCAAGGCCGTACGCCTCTCGCCTGAAGGACTGGCCCTGCTGGAGGCGGCGCGCCCGCGCGTGGCCCTGGCCGACAAACGCCTGTTGGCCCTGCTGCCCAAGGGGCGGCGCGAGGTGTTCCTGGAACTGCTGTCCGAACTGGCGGCCACGGCGGATGCGGCGCCCGAACTGGCCAAGGCCGAGATCAAGGCGGCCAAGAAGGCGGCCAAGGAAGCCAGAAAGGCCGAGAAACTGGCCCGGCGCGGCGCACCCGCCAAGGAGTCCGGCAAGAAGCCCAAGTCCGGAAAGTCCAGGAAGGACAAGGTCGCGCCCCTCGCCGACGCAGCTCCGCCGGAGTCAGAGCCGGATTCTGGGCCGGAGTCTGGGCCGGGGACTGCCGACGCCTGATCCCTGTACCGCCCGACCTCAGCGGCGCGCCAGGGCGTCAGCCAAAGCCGCCCGGGCGACATCCGGCTGAACCATCGGGAAGAAGTGCGTCCCGTCCGTGACCACCTCGACCCGCCGTCCCTGACGCCAATCGGGTCCGGCGTGACAGGTGGACCCGATCTCTCCCTTGAGGATGCGCACGCGGCCGCCGACCCGATCCAGCGCCTTCCAGGGATCATGACCTTGCACGGCGTAGTTCGACGCCTCCCATTCGGGCGCACAGGCCAGCGTCAGACCGCCCTCTGGGTCCTCAACCAGCCCGTCCTCCAGATAGTCGGCCAGCATGGCGTCCGGCCAGTTCCGGAACGCGCCGCGTCCGCGATAGGCGAGGAAAGCCTGATCCCGGTCGTCAAATCGCCTGCGACGCCTCAGGGCCCCGGTCACCAGGGGAATGCGCTCCGGCAACCGCCGCAGCACAGGCAGGCGGAAGGCCAGGGCCGCGCCCCGGCTCCAGATCACCGGATCCAGCAGGACCAGGTCCGCGACGCGATCGGGCCGTCGCGCCGCCGCCAGCAGGCCCGAGGTGCCGCCCATCGAATGTCCGGCCAGGATCGGCGGCGGGCCGCCGATTGTATCCAGCAGGGCCGCCAGATCCTCGGCATGATCGTCCCAGCCCCGCCGCGCCGCCGTCGAGGTCGACAGGACGGTCCGGCCATGACCGCGCAGGTCGGGGGCGAGAATCCGGTGCGCCTCCGCCAGCGGACGCAACAGCTCCAGATAGGTGCGGGCGTTGAAGCCGTTGGCGTGGACGAAGATCAGGCCGAACGGCCGATCCGGATCGCCCAGATCGAGCGCGGCCATCCGCCCTCCGCGCGCGGGCAGGTCGAACGTGAGCCGTCGGACATCCTCGACCATAGACGGGTCGGCTCAGGCGGCCTGGGCGGGCCGACAGGCCGGGCAACGCCCATGGCCTTCGATGGTCGTCCGCTCCAGCGCATATCCGGCGGCGCCGGCGGCGCGCGTGAAGGCGTCGCCCAGGGGCGCGGCCACCTCCTCCGTCGCCCCGCAGCAGTCGCAGATCAGGAACGCCGCCGCATGGGCATGGGCGTCAGGACCGGTGCAGGCGACATAGGCGCTGATCGACGCGATCCGATGGGCCATGCCCTTGCGTTCAAGGAACTCCAGGGCGCGATAGACCGTCGGGGGCTTGGCCGCCTGCCCATCCTCGCCGAAGCGGGCGATCAGGTCGTAGGCCTTGACCGGCTCACCGGCCGCCAGCAGCAGCTCCAGCACCCGGCGCCGCGGCGCGGTCATGCGATCCCCGTCCTCGGCGCAGCGTCGCTCGGCCGCCTCCAGCGCCTGGCTGACGGCGTCGGCGCCGGGCGAAAGAGGCGGATGGTCGTGGCCGCAGGTCGATCCCATGTCCCACAGCTAAGGGGTCCGGTCCGTCGCCGCAACCGGCTCCGTTTGCCGCCGCGCGCGGCATCGGCTATGGACCCCGACCTTTCGCCTTCACGCGCCGTCCGCAGAGACGCCTCAGAGACCAAAGCTCCATGACCGACGCCACCGCCAATCCGACCGGCCTGACCGGCAATGTCCTGTTCTACGTCCAGCCCGAGCCGGTGACGGCCGAACAGCACGGCGACCTGGGCGTGAACCCGGTCGACCAGCCCTACGCCTTCATGGGCAAGTCGCACCTCGTGCCCCTGACCGTGACCGAATTCGCCCCGGCGGCCCTTTCCTATCCGGTCATCTTCGTCGGCGAGGCCAAACAGCCGGTGGCGGTCATGGGCCTGTCCGACGGCGAGAACTTCTTCGTCGAACCGTCGGGCGCGGTGCGCGGCGACTGCTACATCCCGGCTTACGCCCGTCGCTATCCGTTCGTGTTCGCCAACGACCAGGAACAGGGCCGCATGATCCTGTGCATCGACCGCGCCGCCCCCTTCCTGGCCAAGGGCGGCCAGGTGCCGCTGTTCGAGAACGGCCAGCCGACGGCCTACGTCAACAGCGCGATGGAGTTCTGCAACAACTTCGAGCAGGAACGTCAGCGCACCGAGTCCTTCATCGCCCTGCTCACCGAACTGGACCTGTTCGACACCCGTGAGGCGGTCTTCACGCCCCGCGACGCCAACGGCAATCCCGGACAACCGCAGAAGCTGGCGGACTACATCGCCGTCTCGGAAGACAAGCTGAAGGCCCTGTCGCCCGAGAAGCTGGCCGAACTGCGCGACAACGGCGCCCTGGGCCAGATCTACGCCCATCTGACGTCGCTGCTCGGCTGGGACAAGCTGATCGCCCTGGCCTTCCAGCGGGCCAACGCCACGCCGGCCGGCAACGCCTGAGGTTCAGCAAATCGCGACAATCGAGGCCCCGCCGGCGACGGCGGGGTCTTTCTTTGTTTCAGCGGCGGCTGAACAGCGCCCGGGTCAGGCAGGAAAAGACCAGGCGCCCTCCTTCGTCGAGCAGATCATGCTGGGCGATGACGATGCCCTTTTCGTCGCCGACGGGATCCTTGCCCATCACCGTCATGCGGCCGCGCAGCAGCTCTCCTGCGGGCGGGTTGCGCATGTAACGCAGTCCGTCCACCGCCAGCACCTTGGACTGGGCCCAGCCCGCCGCCTTTTCGACGGCCAGCCGCGACCACAGGGCGTAGATCATGGCGTCGGGCGCGCCATAGGCGACGTCCCAACCGGGGGCGAACCTTTCGGCGAAGGCCTCCAGACCCGCCTCGTCGACGGCGACGGCGCCGAGTTGCAGCACCTGGCCGACCTCGACGTCCTCGAAATGCACGTGCAGGGGTTCGCTCATGGGACCGGCCGAAACTGTTGTGGGCGTCAGGGTTCTTCTGACACGCGCACCAGCAGCTTTCCATCGTGATCGCCGGTGAACAGGCGATTGAGCGACGTCACGGCGCCGTCCAGGCCGTCATCGACATGCACCTTCCACTTCACCCGTCCGTCGGCGAGCCAGGGCCCCATCTCCGCCACCATTTCCTTGGCCCGCGGCGAATAGTCCATGACCAGGAAGCCCTGGACCTGCAGCCGGTGGGTGATCAGACGCGAGAAATCCGGCGACGGCGGGCGTCGCGTGGCGTTGTAGGCCGACACCAGGCCACAGACCGCCATCCGGCCGTGGACCTTCAGCCGGTTGAACACGGCGAACATGATGTCGCCGCCCACATTCTCGAAGTTCAGATCCACACCATCCGGCGCCAGCCGGTCCAGGGCCTCGCCGACGTCTTCGGACTTGTAGTCGATAGCGGCGTCGAACCCGAGCTGGTCCGTCAGCCAGGCGCACTTGGCGGCGCCGCCGGCGATGCCGATGACCCGGGCGCCCCGCTGTTTGGCGATCTGGCCGGCGATGGAGCCCACCGCCCCGGCGGCCGCCGAGATCACCAGGGTCTCGCCGGCCTTGGCCTTCAGCACGTCGGTGACGCCGAAATAGGCGGTCATGCCGGTCATGCCGAGGACCGACATATTGGCGGTCAGCGGCAGGCCCGGGGCACGATGCACACGGCTGGCCGCGACGGCGGGAATGGCGGCGTAGTCGGCCCAGCCGCCTGCGGCCGTGGTCACCAGATCCCCGACCTGAAACCGCTCCGAGTTCGAGGCCTCGACGACGCCCAGCGTCAGTCCCCGCATCACGGAGCCGAGAGCCACGGGCGGAAGATAGCCCTCGGAATCGTTCATCCAGGTGCGATTGGTCGGATCGAGCGACAGATAGATGGTCCGGATCAGGATTTCGCCGTCCCCGGCGGTGGGAACGGCCGTCTCGACCAGTTCCAGGTCGCCGTCCTGGATCAGGCCTTGCGGCCGGGCGCGCAGCACCCACTGACGATTGACGGCGGCCATGTTCATCTCCCTGACGGCTCGGTCCTTATTGAAGACCCACATTGGCGACTGGTCGTGGGCTTGTCGAGCGCACGAAAAAGGGCGGACCCTGAGGTCCGCCCGAAGTCGCATCATCGAGAATGAGGCGCGGAGGCGACAGATCGGCGGGGGAGCCGATCAAGTCGGGGGCGTCGCCGCCTCCGCATCTGGGTAACGTCGTCGCGTGACGACCGTTCCCGTGACGCGCGAAGATTTCGCGACGACCGCTTCCGTCAGGCCGCCTCGCGCTGGCGCGACGGATGGAAGAACAGGGCCTGGCTGATCGCCGCCTTCACCGTCTCCGGCTGGAAGGGTTTGGTGATCAGGAAGGTCGGCTCGGGACGTTCACCGGTCAGCAGTCGCTCGGGGAAGGCGGTGATGAAGATCACCGGCACGTCGAACTGCTTGAGGATGTCCTTCACCGCGTCGATGCCCGACGATCCGTCGGCCAGCTGGATGTCGGCCAGCACCAGGCCGGGACGATGCCGCTGGACGGCCTCGACCGCCTCATCATGGGTGGTCGCCGTCGCGCTGACATTATGGCCGAGGTCGCGAACCAGGCTCTCGATATCGGCCGAGATGATCGCCTCGTCCTCGATGATCAGAACGTCGGTCGCCAGTTCGGCGTCGATTTCGGCCTGCGCCGAGGCGATCAGCGTCTCCACCTCGCTGACCGGCGCCGACAGGATCTGCGCCGCCTCCGAGGCCGTGAATCCCTCCAGCGCCGTCAACAGGAAAGCCTGGCGCGAACGGGGCGCGATCTTCAGCAGCCGCAGGGTCGGATCGCCCGTTTGGGCGCGCGTCTCTCCTCCCGACGCATCCTCAAGGCGCGCGCCGGAGGTCGACCAGATGGCGTGAAACACCTGATACAGGGCCACGCGAGGCGTAAGCTCCGACGACAGCTGCATCTCTCCGGCCGCCAGGGCCTCGAGAGCGACACGCACATAGTTGTCGCCGGTCGCCTGATCTCCGGTGAGGGCGCGCGCGTAGCGGCGCACATAGGGCAGGTGCGGCGCGAGTCTGGCCAATAGGCTCATGTCTAGTTTTCCCCGACAAAATAGGGTCCGCGGCCGCCGAAACGGCGACGCTGACCTGTGCGAAACGTGGAGTTTGCGTCTCGGTTCCCGCCGGGACGATCAACCTTCGCCATAAAATGCGTCCCGTTTCGGAACCGACCGGCGGCGACGTCGTTGTTTGGCCTTAGAATGCGGCGGCGAGCGACGACCTGTTCGGCGTTTCTCAACCCCGCGCAACGGGTGGCGACTGAAAGATTCCATGATCGATTCCCCTGGCCCCACGTCCCGGCGCAAGGCGACGACGCCCGACGCCCCGGCGGATGAGGAGACACGCCTGCGTCAGCAGGCCATCGGCGTGAAACTGCGCCACATGTTCGACGAGGTGGTCAACGAACCCATCCCGGACGAGTTCCTCGATATCCTCAGGCGCGCCGACGCCAAGTCCGTCGACGGCGAGAGCGAGGCCTGATGCGTTCGACCTCTGCGGCGCCCAAGCCGCCGTCCGAAGACGATGACCGGTTCAAGCGCGAATTGACCGTCCTGATCCCCCATATGCGCGCCTTCGCCCGCACCCTCACCGGCGACCCCACGGCGGCGGACGACCTGGCGCAGGACGCCCTGATGAAGGCGTGGGACGCCCGCGCCAGCTATCAGATGGGCACCAATATGAAGGCCTGGACCTTCATGATCCTGCGCAACCAGTTCTATTCGGAGAAGCGGCGGTCCTGGCGCATGTCCCAACTCGATCAGGAGGCGGCCGAGCGCACCCTCGTGGCCGTGGACGACCCCGAGGCGCCGGTCGCGCTCGACGAACTCCGCCAGGCGTTGAACAGCCTGCCGGAAGAGCAACGCGAGGCCCTCATCCTGGTCGGCGCCGGCGGCTTCGCCTATGAGGAGGCGGCCGAAATCTGCCAATGCGCCGTCGGTACGGTCAAAAGCCGCGTCAGCCGCGCCCGACGGGCGGTGCAGGCCCTGCTGGAGCAGGGTGACTACGGTCGCGACGGCCGCGCCGCAGGCGACGCCATGAGCTCCATCCTCGCCGCCGCCGATCGCCTCAGCTCCGCCGCACGGCAGGACTGAGGTGGCCGAACCCGCGCGACGCCCGGGCGGCGGCCTCGCGCGCCGGATCAAGCGCGCCCTGTTCGGCCGCCGCCGGGATGAGGCTCGTGTGCAGGGCGTCCGGTTCCGCCTCGGCCTGGCCATGGCCCTGGCCCTGCTGCCGATCCTGTTCCTGGGCGTCGTACAGGCCCAGAGCGACTTCCGGCGGCAGGCGGCGGATCGCCAGTCGGACCTGCAACTCGCCGCCGCGCGCGCAGCGGTGGCCGCCAAGGCGCGGATCGACGGGGCCGCCGTCCTGCTCGAGGCCCTGAGTCCCGACGCCCTGGGCCCCTATTGCGCGCCCCGGTTGTCGGCCCTGATCGCCCGGTTGGAGGATTATGACGCCCTCATCCGCCTGTCGGCGGACGGGCACACGGTCTGCACCTCGCGCGAGGCCTCGCTTCCTCCGGCCGACCCCGCTGTGATCCGCTCACGCGCCTGGTTCAATCGTGTGCGCGCCGGCGAGAACCTGGCGGTCGAGCGGTCCATTTCGGCCAACGTCACGGAACCGGCCCTGGTCGTGGCCGTGCGCGCTCAGCGCCCGCTCGGCCGGTTCGACGGCGCCATGACCGCGCTCATTCCCCTGTCCAGCCTGCGCCCCGACGTCGGGGACAAGGCCCTCCCGCCCGGCTCAGAAGCAGCGCTGACGGATGCACAGGGTGTTATCCTGACGGCCACCGATCCTCGCGCATTTGACCTCAAGGACGGGGGGTCCATCCGCGGCTGGGTCGAGCGGGCCCGTGTCGAGGGGTCGTCCCTGTTCGAAGCCGGCGACGCCTCGGGACAGCATCGGGTCTACGCCGGCGCGGCCCTGGCCGGGCGCGACGTCTATGTGCTGCTGTCGGCCCCGGCGCCGGGACTGTTGTCATGGGCCCGCCTGAATCCCATCAGCGCGGTCCTTATGCCGCTCGCCGCCTGGTTCACCGCCTTCGCCGCGGTCATGCTGGTGTCCGAGCGCATCGTGGTCCGCTGGTTGAACTACCTGGAACGGATCGCGGCGATCTTCGCCCGGGGCCGGTTCAATGTGCGGCCGGTCCAGGCCCGGCACGCCCCGGCGGAAATCCGCCGTCTGGCGGCGACGCTGGACGATCTGGCCGACAACATCACCGCCCGCGACCGCACGATCCGCGACGCCCTGGATGAAAAGGACGCGCTGATGCGCGAGATCCATCACCGGGTGAAGAACAACCTGCAGATCATATCGTCCATGCTGTCGATGCAGCAGCGGGCGGTGTCTGACGAGGGGGCCAGGGCGGCGCTCAGCGACACGCGGCAGCGGATTTCGGCCCTCGCCCTGATCTATCGCACCCTGTACCAGTCCGAGAACGTGCGCTACGCCGACGCGCGGGACTTCCTCAACGATCTGGTGGGACAGCTGGTCTCCGCCGGCATGGCGCGCGGACCGGTGGTGGCCAGTTCGGTGCGGTCCGACAGTCTGGTCATCGATCCCGACAAGCTGGCGCCCATCGCCCTGTGGCTGGTGGAGGCGGTGTCCAACGCCCAGAAACACGCCTTCGCCGAGCGCGGCGGACGACTGGAAGTCAGGTTTCGGGTCGACGGCGACACCAGCGTCCTGGAGGTCGAGGATGACGGCCCCGGCGTGGCCGAGGGCGAGGCGTCGGCCGGCGTCGGACGCACCCTCATGGGCGCCTTCGCCAAACAGCTGCGCGGCGTCGCCGAACTCGTCCCCGCGCCCGACGGCGGCTCGATCGCCCGCCTGACGTTCGCGACGCCCGAGGCCGTGGTTCCGGCCGATCCGTCCGACCTCGTCGGCGGGGTGTGACCGGGAACCCGCCGACGCGCCTGACGTTCTGGCACCACGGGCGCATCTCACGCGCCGTCTGACTTCATTCGGAGCCTTTCAAATGCGCAAGACCCTCGTTCTACTGGCCGCCGGCCTGGCCCTGACCACCGCCGCCTGCAACACCGTCGCCGGCGTCGGCCGCGACACCCAGGCCGCCGGCCAGGCCGTCACCGACGCGGCCAACGACGCCGCCAACTGATCCGCCGTACGAGCGGACACTGGAGACCCCCGTCGCCCCGCGGCGGGGGTTTTTGGCGTCCCGCGTCCAAGGTCCGTGTTCACCTGGACACCGAGGCCGGCGCTCGCCCGGCAAACGACTGCTTTCGCCTTCGCCGGCCGCTCGCTAAGCTCCGCTGACAGGGTCGCGCAGACGGCCCGCGCATGGCGCGCAGGGGGAACAGATGTCGATCGATAACCACAAGTCTGGCCAGGACGCGTCCGGCCCCGCGAAGGGCGAGCCCTCGCTGCGCACCGTCGTCGGGGCCTCGGCGGCCGGCACGGCCTTCGAATGGTACGACTTCTTCATCTTCGGGTCTCTAACCACCATCATCGCCCGCCACTTCTACGCCGATGTCGGAGAGGCGACCGGCTACATCCTGGCCCTGCTGACCTTCGGGGTCGGCTTCGTGGTCCGCCCCCTCGGCGCCCTTGTGTTCGGCTGGTTCGGCGACCGGGTCGGGCGCAAGACAACCTTCCTGTCCACCATCATCCTCATGGGGGTGGCGACAGTGGCGATCGGCCTCCTGCCCGACTATGACGCCATCGGCATCCTGGCCCCCATCCTGCTGTTGTTCATGCGGGTGTTGCAGGGCTTCGCCCTGGGCGGGGAGTACGGCGGCGCCGCCATCTATGTCGCCGAGCATGCGCCGGACCATCAACGCGGCTACCTGACCAGCTGGATCAACACCACGGCGGCGCTGGGGCTGATCGGCGCCCTGGCGGTGATCCTGGGCGTCCGGGCGATCGTCGGCGTGGAGGCGTTCGACGCCTGGGGCTGGCGCATTCCCTTCCTGCTGTCGGCCTTCCTGCTGGCCATCTCGCTGTGGATCCGGCTCAAGCTGCACGAGAGCCCGGCCTTCAAGCGGATGGAGGCGGAAGGCGCCGGCCGACGCGCGCCCTTCCGCGAGGCCTTCCTGACCTGGAAGAACGGCCGGTTCGTTCTGATCGCCCTGGTCTGCATCATGTTCGCCCAGGGCGCCGTCTGGTACGCGGGCTATTTCTACACCCGCTTCTTCATGGAGCGGGTGCTGAAGGTCGATGTCGGCACGGTCGACCAGTTGATCCTGGCCATCACCGTCGCCTCGGCCGGCTTCTACGTCTTCTTCGGCTGGTTGTCGGACCGGGTCGGGCGCAAGTCGGTCATGGTCGGCGGCATGGTGCTGGCGCTGATCGCCTTCTTCCCCGGCTTTCAGGCCCTGACCCGCGCCGCCAACCCGGCCCTGGCCGAGGCGCAGGCGCGGGCGCCCGTCGTGGTGATCGCCGATCCCTCGGCTTGTGCGGTGCAGTTCGATCCGGTCGGCAAGGCCGCCTTCGCCTCCTCCTGCGACATCGCCAAGTCGGTGCTGTCCAACGCAGGCGTCAGCTATGAGAACCGGGCGGCCGAGCCCGGCTCCATCGCCCTGGTCCGCATCGGATCCACCGAAGTCGCATCCGTCGAAGGCGCGGGCCTGGCTCCCGCCGAGCTGAAGGCGGCGCGGACAGGCGTCGAGACACGGCTCAAGGCGGCGCTTGTCGCGGCGGGCTATCCGGAAAAGGCGGATCCCGCACGTCTGAACTGGTGGGCGACGTTCGGCGTCCTGATGATCTTCATCATCGCCGCGACCGCCCTCTACGGCCCGCAGGCCGCAGCCCTTGTCGAGCTCTTTCCGACGCGGGTGCGGTATACGGCGATGAGCCTGCCCTACAACATCGGCACGGGCTGGGTCGGGGGGCTGCTCCCCGCCGCCTCCTTCGCCCTCGTGGCCTGGTCCGGGAACATCTATTTCGGCCTCTGGTACGCTGTCGCCTTCACCGGCGTGGCGGCCATCGCGGCCCTGATCTTTCTGCCGGAAACGAAGGGACGGAATCTGGATGCGATCGGCGAGGACGCCTGATCCTCGCCTGACGTCTTTTTGCGTGACCTGACGCGGCGTCAGGGCGTTATGCCTTGGCTGACCGCTCGCCGAGGACGACCCGATGAACACCGCCGCCCGTGACGCCGGACTGAAGCTGCTGAAGGAACACGCCCTGATCGCGGGCGAGGCCGTTCCGGCCTCCGGCGCCCGGATCGCCGTGGACGATCCCGCGACCGGCGAGGTGATCGGCCACGTCCCCGACCTCGGCGCCGCCGAGACCGAGCGCGCGGTGCGGGCCGCTCACGACGCCTTTCCCGACTGGTCACGCTCCGACCCGCACCGGCGCGCCGCCTTCCTGCGCGAATGGGCGCGTCTGATCGACGACAACACCGAGGGGCTCGGCGCCCTGATGGCGCTGGAGAACGGCAAGCCGTTCGAGGAGGCCAAGGGCGAGGTCGCCTACGCCAACAGTTTCCTGAAATGGTTCGCGGGCGAGGCCGAGCGGCTGATCGGCGAGACCCAGGACAGTCCGCTGGGCCATGTCATCCTGACCTTCAGACAGGCGGTCGGTCCCTGCGCCCTCATCACCCCGTGGAACTTCCCGGCGGCCATGCTGACCAGGAAACTCGGCCCTGCCTTCGCCGCCGGCTGCACCGCCGTGGTCAAGCCGGCCAGCCAGACCCCCTTCACCGCCATCGCCCTGGCCGAACTGGCCTATCAGGCGGGCCTGCCCAGAGGGGCGCTGAGCGTCATCACCGGCGATGCGGCCACCATCGGCGGCGTCCTGACCGCCTCGCCCCTGATCCGCAAACTGTCCTTCACCGGCTCGACCCCGATCGGGCGGTTGCTGGCCGAACAGTCGGCGGGGACGTTGAAGCGGGTGTCGATGGAGCTGGGCGGGGCGGCTCCCCTGATCGTCTTCGCCGACGCCGACCTCGACCTGGCCGTGGCCGAGACCATCAAGGGCAAGTTCCGCAACTCGGGCCAGACCTGCGTCTGCCCCAACCGCGTCTATGTCGAGGCTTCGGTCGCCGAGGCCTATGCGACCCGACTGGCCGCCGAGGTGGCGAAGATACCAGTCGGCCCGGCCTTCGAACCCGGCGTCAAGGTCGGCCCCCTGATCGAGGACAAGGCCATCGCCAAGGTCGAGGACCATCTGCAGAAGGTCCAGGCCTCGGGCGGCCGCATCCTGACCGGCGGGGCGCGCCATGATCTCGGCGGCCGTTTCTTCCAGCCGACGGTGACCCTGGGCGGCGACGATGAACTGTTCCGGCGCGAGGAGACCTTCGGACCCCTGATCCCCGTCTTCCCGTTCGAAACCGAGGCCGAGGTCATGGACAAGGCCAACGACAGCGAGTTCGGCCTGGCTTCCTATCTGTTCACCCGCGACCTCGACCGCGCCATGCGGATCGGCCGCCACATCGAGGCCGGGATGATCGGCGTCAACACCGGCCTGATCTCCACGGCCGTCGCTCCCTTCGGCGGCGTCAAGTCGTCCGGCTACGGCCGCGAGGGCTCGATCCACGGCATCGACGAATATGTCGATGTCAAACAGGTGACCCTGGCCCTGAAGTAGAGAGCGTCAATCCGCCGTCTCCAGATCGGTCTTCAGCCGGTCCAGCAGGCCGACCGCCCGCGCCGCGTGCGGACCGATCCAGCGGTCGTGGATGTGCTTGATCGGCAGCGGATTCAGATGGTTCCACCGCTCCCGTCCCTGGCGCTGGACGATGATCAGGGCGGCGCCCTCCAGCACCTTCAGATGCTGCATGACCGTGCACCGATCCAGCGGCTGAAACTGCGCGCACAGGGCGCCGGTGGTCTTCGGCGCATCCTTCAAGGCGTCAAGCATGGCGCGGCGCACTCCCGCCGACAGGGCCTTGAACACCCGGTCCTGATTAGCCTCGCTTGACATGTTATAAGATTATAACATTATGCGGCCCGAACAAGGAGCCCTGACCGATGGAACTCAAGTTCAAGGTGTCCGCCCGCGTCGCCCGCCCGGTGCATGAGGTCTTCGAGGCCGTGGCCGATCCGGCGAAACTGTCGGGCTATTTCACCACCGGCGGCGCCGTCGGCCGACTGGAGACGGGCGCCACCGTCCAGTGGGAGTTCGCTGACTTCCCCGGCGCCTTTCCGGTGAAGGTGGTGGAAGTCGAGACCGACCGACGCATCGTGCTCGAGTGGGAAGCCAACGACGGCCCACCGCAAGACGGCGCAGCCACGGCGGGCGCCGCCTACATGACCACGGTGGTCATGACCTTCGAGCCACTGGACGGCGACAGCCGCACCCTGGTCACGATCGAGGAGAGCGGCTGGCGTGAGACGGAGACCGGGCTGAAGGCCGCCTTCGGCAACTGCATGGGCTGGTCCCAGATGCTCGCAGCCATGAAGGCCTGGGTCGAGCATGGCCTCAACCTGGCCGAAGGCATGTACGTCTGAGGCCTAGACCGGCAACGCCCCACGCTTCACCACCGTCCGCATGGCCACGCTGGACGACACCCGCGTCACCCCGGGGATGCGGGTCAGTTCGCGCGAGTGGACCCGCTCCAGATCATCGACGTCCCGCACCACCAGCCGCAGCAGATAGTCCGAGCCGCCGGTCATCAGATAGCATTCCACCACCTCGGGCACGGTGGCGATGGCGGTCTCGAAGGCGGTGAGGGCGCTCTCGGCCTGGCTGGACAGGGTGACGGTGACGAAGACGCTGATCGGCAGGCCCACGGCCCGCTCGTTTATGATGGCGGCATAGCGGCTGATGACCCCGGTCTGCTCCAGGGCGCGCAACCGGCGCAGACAGGCGCTTTCCGACAGATTGACCGTGCGGGCCAGGTCCGCGTTCGACATCCGGCCGTCACCCTGAAGAGCGCGAAGCATCTTCCGGTCGGTGATGTCGAGCTGAACGGCGGAAACGGTCTTCATGGGCAAACCTGACGCAATATTCTGCACATTTACGCCGATCACTCGCCGAAAAGAACAGGAACCTGCAATCTGATCATCGCTAGAAGTCGCTCAACCCTCACATCGCCCGCCCATCGGCGCGGCCGGACCGGAGACCTCTGATGCGTGTCGGCGTTCCCAAGGAAATCAAGACCAACGAACACCGGGTCGGCCTGACCCCCACAGCGGTGCGCGAGTATGTCGCTCACGGTCACCAGGTGCAGGTGCAGACCGGCGCCGGCCTGGGCGCCGGCTTCACCGACGACGATTTCAAGCGCGCGGGCGCCGAGATCGTCGCTGACGCCGCCTCCATCTTCGCGACCAACGACATGATCGTGAAGGTCAAGGAGCCCCAGAAGGTCGAGTGGGAGATGCTGCGCGAGGACCAGATCCTCTACACCTACCTGCACCTCGCCCCCGATCCGGAACAGACCAAAGGCCTGATCGCCTCGAAATGCGCCGCCGTCGCCTATGAGACGGTCACCGATGCGCGCGGCGGCCTGCCCTTGCTGGCGCCGATGTCGGAAGTGGCGGGACGGATCGCTGTCTTCTCGGCCGCCGAGACCCTGCTGAAGCACAACGGCGGCATGGGCCTGCTGTTCTGCGGCGTGCCGGGCGTGGCGCCGGCGCGGGTTCTGGTGCTGGGCGGCGGCGTCGTCGGCCTGAACGCGGCGCGCATGGCCATGGGCCTGGGCGCCGAGGTCGTGGTGCTGGAGCGGTCGATCCCGCGCATGGCCTATATCGACGAACTGACCGGGGGCCGGGTCATCACCCGCTATTCCTCGATCGGGGCCATCGAGGAGGAGATCGTCAAGGCCGACGTGGTGATCGGCGCGGTCCTGGTGCCCGGCGCCGAGGCCCCCAAGCTGGTCAAACGCGAGCACCTGAAGAAGATGAAGCCGGGCTCGGTCCTGGTGGACGTGGCCATCGACCAGGGCGGCTGTTTCGAGACCTCGAAGCCGACGACCCACGAAGACCCGACCTATGTGATCGACGGCGTGGTGCACTACTGCGTGGCCAACATGCCGGGCGCGGCGCCGCGCACCAGCTCGGAAGCCCTGAACAACGCCACCCTCCCCTTCGGCCTGGCCCTGGCCGACCATGGGCTGGAGGCGCTGAAGAAGGACCCGCATCTGGCGCGCGGCCTGAACGTGCTGCGCGGCGAACTGACCTATCCTGCGGTCGCCGAAGCCTTGGGCCTGCCCTGGAGCGATCCGTTCGGCGTCTGGGCGCGCGGCTGAGCTTGATCCCCTGCGAGACGGCGGATAGGTCGGCGGCATGCTGATCCTCGCCGCCGTCATCGCCGTCGCCTCGCAGACCGCATCAGAGCCTCCGGTCGAGTGGGCGCGGCGGCCGCCGATCGAATATCCCGCGCGCGCGCTCAGCCGGGATGTGCGGCGCGGGCACGTGCGGCTGTCCTGCCGGTTCGAGGCGTCCATCGCCACGGAGTGCACGATCGTGGAGGAAACGCCGCAGGGCGAGGGCTTCGGGCCCGAAGCCCTGCGCGCCGTTCGCCGGGGCGTCGCCGCTCCGGGGACGGAGGGCGTCCGCGCCGTCCGCCTCGACTTCGTCCTGGGCTAAACCGGGATCAGTCCGCGCCCACGGCGTGCAACGCCGCGCCGTGGCGACGCAACCAGGCGCGGAACGGCCGATGGTCGCCGACCAGACGCTCCACCACGCTCCAATAGGCCGGGCTGTGGTCGCCGTGGACCAGATGCGCCACCTCATGGGCGGCCAGATAGTCGAGCACGGCGGGCGGAGCCAGGACGACACGCCACGAATAGCGGATCGAGCGATTGTGCGGGCTGCAGGAACCCCATCGGCTGCGCGTGTCGACGATCGACAGACGGACCGGGCGCTGGCCCAGCGTCCGCAAATGGACCTCCGTCCGCTCCGTCAGGGTCTGGCGGGCCAGCCGCTTCAGCAGGTTCTCGACCCGACGCGCGAAGGCCTCGCCCTCGCCGCCCGAGCGGATCACGGGGCCGTCGGCCGCCTCGACCAGCCGGGCCGCGCCGGAGGTCCCGGTCGCCTCCAGGCGAGTGGGCCGCCCCTGAACCGGGATCACCGCGCCCGGGGCCAGCGGCATGCCCTCGACGCGCGCCGACAGCCGTTCGGAGATCCAGTCGGCCCGGCTCCGGGCGAAATCGACGGCCTGGGCCAGCATCCGCTCGCGCGGCGCCACAATGACCGCCTCGCCTGCCCGGGCGTCGATACGGACCGAGATACGCCGGGCGCGCGGGTTCACCGAAAGGCGCAACGCCCCGGCTTTTCCCGGCGACAGGGCCTCAAGCGGCAGTCTTTGGCCGTGCCGATACGAGCTGTTCATTCTTGGCGATGAAGTCGGTGACGCGGGGATAGATCTCCTCGCGGAAGCGGCGGCCGTTGAAGACGCCGTAATGGCCGACGCCCGGTTGCACATAGAGCAGACGCTGGTCCTCCGGAACATTGGGACACAGGCCGTGGGCGGCCTGGGTCTGGCCGACCCCGGAGATGTCGTCCTTCTCGCCCTCGACGGTGCACAGGCCGATGTCGCTGATGGCCGACAGATCGACGGGCCTGCCGCGATGCTCCAGCTCGCCCTTGGCCAGGGCGTATTTCTGGAACACCAGGTCGATGGTCTGGAGGTAGAATTCCTCGGTCAGATCCAGAACGGCCAGATACTCGTCGTAGAACTGCTCGTGCTTCTCGACCCCGTCGCCGTCGCCGGCGACCAGATGACGGAAGTACTCGTGATGGGCGTCGCGGTGCCGCTCCTCGTTCATCGACATGAAGCTGTAGAGCTGCACGAACCCCGGATAGACCCGCCGCCCGACGCCCGGATAGGGCAGGGGCACGGTGTGGATCATGTTCGAGCTGAACCAGGCGAACGGCTTCTGCTCGGCCAGTTCATTGGTCACCGTCGGCGACAGCCGCGCGTCGATCGGCGACCCCATGAAGGTCATGGAGGCCGGACGGTTTGGATCGTTCTCGGCCGCCATCACGGCGGCGGCGGCCAGGACCGGCGGCCCGGGCTGGCACACGGCCACCACATGGGCGCGCGGACCGATCTGGCCCAGCATCTCGCGCACATAATCGACATAGTCGTAGAAGTCGAACCGGCCTTCCAGAACCGGCACCTGACGGGCGTTCTCCCAGTCCGTCACATAGACGTCGTGGTCCTGGATGAAAGCCTCGACCGTGCCGCGCAGCAGGGTGGCGTAGTGGCCCGACAAGGGCGCCACGATCAGCACCGAGGGCGCAGAAGACGGTTTTCCCGCCCGCTTGAGATCGCCGACATGGCGGGCGAACCGCACCAGCTTGACCCACGGGCTCTGCCAGACCACCTGCTGGACGGTGCGAACGGGCTTGCCGTTCACCGTCACGACCTCCAGACCCCAGTCCGGCTTGCCGTAGCGCCGCGTCACGCTCTCGAACAGCTCCGCCGAGGCGTAGGCCGTGCGGCCGATGGCGGTCTGGGACAGCGGATTGAATGGCGAGGTCCAGAACTGGCGAGCGGCCTGGGCGCCCAGGCGCCAGGGCTGGGCCGAAACATAGGCGAGTTCGTGAAGGGCGTAGAGCATGACGATCCGGAACGCCGCCCCGAAACGGGGCCTGAACGTCGATCATACATGATGACGCATGTGCGAAAGATCAATTTCGTAGGGATTGATTCCCGCACGCCTGGGCGTCCCTCTAGTCCCGTCTCGCGCGCCGTCGCGCCAGCCGGTCGGCCAGGGCCTCGGCATGACGTAATGTGAAGGTCAGGGCGGCGGGCGAGCCGCGCCGGGCCCCGACATTGTCCGCAACCTGGGCGCCGCGTTCACCGATCGGCATGGCCGGGCCGGTCGTGGTGTCGATCGCCGTCTGACGCTCGATCTCGGCGTTCAACTCCGCGCCCATCAGGATGATCTGCACGGAGATCCACATCCACAGCAGAAAACCCATGAAGGCCGCCAGCGGGCCGTAGGAATCCGTCCGCACGAAGGTGGTCAGGAACCAGCTGAACACGAACGACACCGCCACGCTGGCCGCCGCCGCGAACAGGGCGCCGGGCGTCAGCCACCGCCAGCGCGCCTTCTGCCGGCACGGCCCGAAGCGATAGATCAGGGTCAGGGCGGCGGTGTAGCCCACGAACAGGACCGGCCACCTCAGCCAGTCGAACAGGATCCAGTCGTTCGTCAGCCCGAAGACGGCCAGCACCACCGGCACCCCGACCACCAGCGTGCTGGTCAGCAGCACCGCCGTCAGGCCCGACAGGGTGAAGGCCAGGCACAGCAGGTTGTAGTGGACCAGATTGCGCCGCTCGACCTCGTGGTAGGCGACGTTCAGCCCGTAGAACAGGGTCTTGATCCCGCCGTTGGCCGTCCACAGCGACAGCAGCAGGGTCCAGGCCAGGGTGAAGGTCATCTGGCCGGTCGAATTCTCGGCCAGTCGCTGCATCTGCGCGCCGAGGAACTCGGCCACCCCCTGGGGCAGGACGGAATAGAGGAACTGCAGCCGCGCCCAGGCCTCGTTCGGATCGGCGAACAGCCCATAGATGGTGACGAAGGCCGCCAGGGTCGGGAACATCGACAGCAGCAGAAAAAAGGTCACCCCGCCGGCGAAGAAGCCCACCCGGTCGCCGAAATAGGCGCCGCCCGTCCGCCACAGGATGTCGGTCCAGCCCTTGCGCGGAATCTGCTCCGGCCTCTGGGCCATCCGCCCCCGCCCCGGCTCCCGCGCTTCGTAATCCTCGGGCGCCGGCGGTTTGGGCGGCAGGATTTCCGGCCGCTCGGGCCTCAGCTCCACCCCGAATTTGTGTCCCTGACTATAGAGCAGATGCGCCGCCGTCGCCCCGGCCGCCAGCCCACCCAGGCCGGCCGCCAACCAACGCCAGCCGGGAATGCGCAGGGTCGTTTTCCGAGAGGATCGCATGGCCCGAGAACGGCTCAGCTTCATCCCCGTTCCCCTGTTGTCGTGCACGATCCGACAAGGATCGCATCCAACGGCGCGACCTGATAGTCAGCGCCCCATGACCGACCCCATCACGCCGAAATCGGGCGACGGCCCGACCCTGCTGACCGTATGGAAGGGTGCCCAGGCCCGGCTCAAGACCGGCAAGATCGACAGCCCCTCCATCGACGCCCGTCTGCTGGTCGAGGCGGCGACCGGTGCCACGCGCATGGACATCCTCACCGACCCTTACCGTGCGGTGACGCCCGATCAGTCGGCGACGCTGGACGCCTATGTCGAGCGCCGCCTGCGTCGCGAGCCCGTGTCGCGCATCCTGGGCCGCAAGGGGTTCTGGAAGATCATGCTGAACGTCACGCCCGACGTCCTCAGCCCCCGCCCCGACACCGAGACCCTGATCGACGTGGCCGTCCTGGCCCACACGAAGAACGAGGCCTTCACCGTCGCCGACCTGGGCACGGGCTCGGGCGCCATCCTGCTGGCCATCCTGGCCGAGCGTCCCGCAGCCACCGGCGTGGGCACCGATATCTCGTTCGAAGCCATCGCCGTCGCACGCGACAACGCCGCAGAGTTGGAGCTGGACAATCGCGCCACCTTCCTGCGCACCGAATGGGCGACCGGTTTCGGCGACGGCAGCTTCGACCTGGTCGTCTCCAACCCGCCCTACATCCCGTCCGCCGACATCCCCGGCCTGGATCCGGAGGTGCGCGACCACGACCCGCACCTGGCCCTGGACGGCGGCCCCGACGGACTGGAGGCCTATCGCCAGCTGGCCCCGGAGATCGCCCGCGTGCTCAAACCCGGCGGCGTCTTCGCCGTGGAGATCGGCTGGGATCAGGGTCCGCAGGTCAAGGCCCTGTTCGAGGCCCAGGGCTTCACGGGCGTCAAGGTCGTCAAGGACCTGGGCGACCGCGACCGCGTGGTCACCAACGGCCCGGACCCGCGCGTCAATCCGATTCCCCAGGACTAGGGACGCTACCGCTTGCGACGCGGCCGCCCGCTGCCTGAGCGTCGAAACCACGCTCGGCTTCAAGGGCAACAAACCCCTTGGAATGGGGCGTGAGGCGCGCTATGGCAGGTCGTCTCCCACCCAAGCGCAATCGATTCAGGCAGATCGCCTGACGTTTCCGCGTCCTGGACAGTGACGGTCGGCGCTCAGTTCCTGCGCCGGCGGACCACAGGGCGACGACAGGTTCCGAACAATCGCACCGGGGATAGGCCCCGAACGAACGGAATGACGAACAGGGCCCGGTCCTCCTCCCGACGGCCGCCCCGCACCAGCACGGTAAGCTCGCATGAGAGATTTCAAGGGCATGAAGCGTCAGCGCGGACGCAACCGGAACAAGTCCGGCGGCGCCAACGCGAACAACGCCAACCCCAACCGGTCCTGGGACTCGCAAGGTCCCGAGAACATCAAGGTCCGGGGCAACGCCCAGACCGTCTATGAACGCTATTTGCAACTGTGGCGCGACGCGTCCAGCTCGGGCGACCGCGTTCTGGCCGAGAACTATCTGCAGCACGCCGAACACTATTTCCGCGTTCTGCGGGCGCTCCAGCCGGCCCGGCCGGTGTCCGAGATCGCCGCGCGCGAACTGTCGAACCAGGGTTTCGACATCGATTTCGAGGATGAATCGGGCGCCCAGGCCGCCGCCTTCCTCGCCGCACAGCAGGCCGCTGAGCGCACCGCCCAGCAGCAGCAGGAGGCGCGGGAGGCCCGCGAAGCCCGGGAGGCGTCCCGCGAGGCCGGCCGCGAAGCTTCGCGCGGCGAAGGCGACGACCGGGACGCGCGCGCCGAGGGCGACGAAACCCAGGGCGACGGTCGTCGCCGCGAAACCCGCCGCGAACGCTGGGAACGTCGTCGCGAGGAGCGCAATCGCCGCTTCGAGACCGAGGCCGGCGGCTCGGATGGAGCGGACTCCGAGGACGGCGCCGAGACGTCCGAGACAAAGGATGCGACCGCCGCGGATGAAGCTCCCCGGGTCGAGGCCGACGCCCCGCCGGCCCGCACCGAGCGTCCCCGCCGCAGCCGCATGCCGCGCGAAGGCGATGCGGACGACGAGGCGCCGGCCGCCCTGCCGGGTTTCCTGACCCGCTCCACCGCGCCTGAAGCCCCTGCCGAAGACGGCGACGCCTCGCCTGCCCCCCGTCGCCGCACAACGCGCAAGAAGGCCGAGGCTGCGCCGACCGAAGACTGAGGCGGTGACACAACTTTAGGTTTAACCGGCGCGCAATCTTTGCGGGTCACACTCCTCCCCAGTCTTTGGGGGAGATGAGTTATGACGACCGACCATCAGCCTGTGCGTCCGAAGGCTTGGCCTGGAGCGCCCGAGCCCTGGCGACAGGAAGAGGCGCAGGCGTTCCGAACCCCTCTGAACGCCGTGATCGTCCTGGCTGACACGCTGCTGTCTGACGCCGACCAACCGTTGACGGACAGGCAGGCGGAAGCCGTCGCGGCAATCCGCACCGCCGGCCTCCGCCTCCTGGGTCTGGTCGAAACGCCCCAAGACGAGTCCGATCCGGATTTCGGCACCTCGGCTTCGGACCTTGCGCCCGAAATCGTCGACCCGGCCCGGATGATCCGGCGCCTCCACGACATCCTGCGGGCGCGGATCGAGGCGCGAGGAGCGACGCTCTGCGAGCCCGTCGTCCTCACCGACGACTGCGCCGCCGCCGACCGAACCCTGCTTCGCCGCATCGTCTACGCCCAGACGGCCCGTGTCCTTGCGGCGTGCCGCCGGGGGGCCGAGATCGCCACGGAGGTGCGGCGCGGCCGCGACTTCATCGAGATCGCGATCGCGGCGCGACAGCCGACGTCGCCCCGGCGGTCGGCCTCATCCAGCGCCCCGTTCACATCGACCGTCCCCGACGAGGCGCCGCCCTTGCGCGGAATCGGTCTCTCGGCCGCACGACGGCTGGCCCTGAGCCTGAACGGTCGACTGGAACACGGCCGTCTCTCCAGCCATGTCCATGGCGACTTCGACCCTGGCCTGGTGCTGATGTTGCCGCCGGCCACGCGACCTGCCGCTCCCACCCGACCAGGAGCCCAAGGACGTCAACGCCCCCTGATTCTCTACATCGAAGATCACCCGGCCAATGTTCTCGTGATGCGACGGGTGCTGGACGCCCTCTGCCCTTGCGACCTCTATGTCGGCGAAACCGGATCCCTGGGTCTGGCCATGGCCGGGGATCTGCGTCCGGACGTCATCCTGCTCGACCTCAATCTCCCGGATCTCGACGGCTTTCAGGTGAAGTCGCGCCTGTCCGGCGATCCCGCCACCCGAGACATTCCCGTCATCGCGGTGACGGCCAATGCGGGACCTGATGATCTGAAGGCGGGGCTGCACGCCGGCTTCCTCGACTATGTGACCAAGCCGATCGACATCGCCGCCCTGGTCGCCGCCCTCGCCCTGGCGCTCGGGCCGGATCGCATCGGGCGGCGGCGGGCGGCCTGACGGAACCTTTCCGGCCCGTCGCATCGCTTCGCGTCTCGCCGCTTTCGTCCTAGTGTCTGAACATGCCCTTCGTTCCGACCCCGCTTCCCGTCCGCACGCTTCTGGCCGCGACCCTCGCCGTCACCGCCCTCTCCGCCTGCGCGACGGCCGTCGAGGCGCCGCCGCCGCCCCCTCCGCCGCCCGGAGCCGGCGCGGTCGATCGCCTGGACTGGCGCGGCATCATCACCGCCATCGATCGCGACCGGTATCAGCGGCGCGACGCCGCCTGGACCCTGGCGCTTGAACAGGCGCAGCGCCAGCGCGGCTCCGGCGACCTCGCCTCCGTCGGCGATCTCATCCGCCCGCGCGCGACGCGCGGTCGCGTCGCCCCGCCGCCGGGCGACTATCGCTGTCGCACCGTCAAACTGGGCTCCCAGGGCGGGGAAGACGGCCTGGGCTATGTGGTCTACGGCTGGTTCGCCTGCCGCATCGAACAGACGCCGCGCGGCCTGAAATTCTCCAAGCTCACGGGATCGCAGCGCCCCTCTGGCCTGCTGTTCCCCGAAGACGACCGCCACATGATCCTGCTGGGGTCGCTGGCCCTCGCCGCCGAACCGCCGGCCAATTCCTACGGTCGAACCCCGGATCGCGACCTGGTCGCCGTTCTGGAGCGTATCGGCGAGGCCCGCTGGCGTCTGGTCCTGCCCTGGCCGCAGAATGAGTCGAACCTCGATCTGATCGAGCTGGTCCCGGCCTGATGCAGGCGCAGGCCGCTTGACCCGGAACATCGCCGTCGTCGGGGCCGGCCCCGCCGGACTGGCTGTCGCCCTGATGCTGGCGCGTCGGGGACGGCGACCCGTCATCTTCGAGCGATTTGACGCCCCCCGACCGGTCGGCGCCGGCTTCCTGCTGCAACCGACGGGACTGGACGTGCTCGACGGCCTGGGACTGACATCGACGATCGCAGCGCTGGGTCAGCCCGTCGGACGGCTGTTCGGACGGGAGGCGCGGCGCGGCCGGGTTGTTCTGGACGTCCGCTACGACGCTCTCAGGCGCCCGCGTCCGGCGCTCGGCGTGCTGCGTTCGGCCCTGTTCCAGACGCTGTACGACGCTGTGATCGCCGAAGGGGTCGAAATCCGGTCGTCGCACGACATCGCCTCGGCCGACGACGGTCGGCTGTCCGATGCGCGCGGCCGCGACCTGGGCCGGTTCGACCTGGTGATCGACGCGTCCGGCGCGCGGTCGGCGATCGCCAAGACCCTGCCTTGCCGGGGCCTGATCGGCGCGCGACGCGACCTGGCCTGGGGCGCCCTGTGGACCACCACCCCCTGGCCGGGCGCCGATTTCGACCCCGGCGCCCTGGAACAGGTCTACCGCGCCGCCGACCGGATGATCGGCGTCCTGCCCAGCGGCCGACGCCCCGACGACGCGGCCCCGACCGCCACCTTCTTCTGGAGCCTGAAGCCGGATGACTACGCCCGCTGGCGGTCGGACGGTCTGGACGCCTGGAAGTCGGAAGTGCGGACGCTCTGGCCGCGCACCGAACCGGTCCTCGACGCCATCATCGATCCAGAGGCCCTGACCCTGGCGCGCTACGGCCACCACACCCTGACCCAGCCGATCGGGCGACGCCTCGCGGTGGTCGGCGATGCGGCCCACTCGACCAGCCCTCAGCTCGGACAGGGGGTCAATATGGCTTTGCTGGACGCCCGCGCCCTGGTCGAAGCCCTGGACCGGGCGCCGGACCTCGATACGGCCCTGAGCGCCTATGCCGGCGCGCGCCGTCTGCACCTCGCCCTCTATCAGGCGCTCAGCCTGGTCTTCACGCCGTTCTACCAGAATGACGGCCGGGTCCTGCCCTGGGTGCGCGACCATCTGCTGGGTCGTGTCGCGCGCCTGCCGACGGCCGACCGGCTGCTGGCGGCGACGGTGTCGGGCCTGTTGCTGGACCCACGCTTGAAGCTCGATCGGCCTGCCTTCGCGAGAAGCTGAAACCGCGACGCTCCGTCGCACGTTCTGTCCACGGACGCCGCGTCACGGAGATCGCCATGCCCTCACGCCTGCTCATCCTTTCGGCCGCTGCGGTCCTGCCTCTGCTCGTCGCTTGCGGCGAGGGCGGAAACGCCCCTTCGGAACGGACCTCGCCCGCTGTGACCGCCCCGGCGGCCGCCGAACGGGAGACGGCCGCCGACGAAGCGGCGTCCGCGCCGAACAGGCCCGGTCCGGAATCCCCCGTCTCTCCGCCCCCGCCCGTCGCCCCGGCTCCAGGCGAACAGGGTGGGACGGACGATTGGCGACAGGTGGCGAACGACGCGGACAAGGCGCGTCTGGATCGGCTGGACGCGGCCTGGAGGCAGGCCTTGCGCGACGCCCGCCAGGCCGGGTTCCGGGACGATGTGCGCGGCCTCGGCGCCCTCGCGGACCCCGACGCTGGCCTCTCGGGCCGCCTTCAGCCGCCGCCCGGCGAATATCGCTGCCGCACGATCAAGATGGGTCGGATCGGTGAATACGGCGGCTATGTCGCCTACCCCGGCTTTCGTTGCGTGGTCGAACTCACGCCCGGCGGCGACCTGATCCTCACCAAGGTCACCGGCTCGCAGCGGACACGCGGCCTGATCTATCCGGATACGGATGATCGCCTTGTCTTCCTGGGCGCACAGGCCTGGGGCTCCGGCGAAACCGGCTATCCGGCCTATGGACAGCAGGGCGAGCGGGACCAGATCGGGGTCATCGAACGCATCGGCGACAACCGCTGGCGGCTGGTCCTTCCCTGGCCGAAGCAGGAATCCAAGCTGGACCTCCTCGAGCTCGTTCGCTGATCGGGCGTCCGTGATCACGCCGACTTTGGCGTCGGACGGTCTCGCCTGTTAGAAGACGGCGTCTTCGTCCTCACGGGACGTCCGGATCCGCCGATGCCCGACAGCCGCCCCTTCCACGTCCCCGCAACACACGGCTTCGTCCGCGTGGTCGCCGCCACGCCCGTCGTCCATCCGGCCGACCCGGTCGCAAATGCGGCCGAACACATCACCCTGATCCGACGAGCGGCGGAACAGGGCGCGGACCTGATCGTCTTCCCGGAGCTGAGCCTCAGCGGCTACGCCATCGACGACCTCCACATGCAGGAGGCCCTGCTGGACGAGGTAGACCGGCAGATCGAAATCCTCACGGCCGTCGCCGACGACGCCGGATTAGTCGCCGTGATCGGCGCTCCGGTCCGCAGCGGCGACGCCCTGTTCAACTGCGCCGTCGTGATCGGCGGCGGAGAGGTTCTGGGCGTGGTCCCAAAGACCTATCTGCCCAACTATCGCGAATACTATGAGAAACGCTGGTTCGCCCCCGCCCCTGCGCGGACCGAGGACAGCGTCGTCCTGAACGGCGAAACGGTCGATTTCGCACCCGGCCTGATCTTCGAGGCGGTCAACCGGCCGGGGTTCGTCTTCGCGGTCGAGATTTGCGAGGATTTCTGGGCGCCCCAGCCGCCCTCGACCCGCGCGGCGCTCGCCGGCGCGCGCATCCTCCTGAACCTGTCGGCTTCCAACATCGTCATCGGCAAGGCCGACGAGCGGGCGATGCTGAGCGCCAGCCAGTCCTCGCGAACGATCTCGGCCTATGTCTTCACCGCCTCGGGCTGGGGCGAAAGCACCACCGACCTGGCCTGGGACGGTCAGGCGACGATCCACGAACTGGGCGCGAGACTGGCCGAGGGCGAACGGTTCGCCCTGACCTCGCACCTGACCGTCGCCGACATCGACGTGGACCGGATCGGCCTGGACCGGCTCAGGAACGGCACCTTCGCCGAATGTGTCCGCAGCGAAGGCGAGGCGGCGACGGTGATTCCCTTCGCGGCCCGCGAAAACGCAACGGCGCCGACGAGCCTTCGCCGCCCGCTCGACCGCTTTCCCTTCGTGCCGGATGATCCGGCCCGGCTGGACCAGGACTGCTTCGAGGCGTTCAACATCCAGGTTCAGGGCCTGATGCGGCGGATGACCGCGACCGGCGCCAGGACCCTGGTCATCGGCGTTTCGGGCGGACTGGATTCGACCCAGGCCCTGCTGGTCGCCTGCCGCGCCTTCGACCGCTTGGACCTGCCACGCAGCGCCATCCGCGCCTATACGATGCCGGGCTTCGCCACCTCGGAGGGCACCAGGGCCAACGCCTGGGCCCTGATGAACGCCCTCGGCGTCACGGGCGAGGAGATCGACATCCGCCCGGCGGCGACCACCATGCTGCGCGACATCGGCCACCCCTTCGCTGACGGTCAGCCAGTGCATGACGTGACGTTCGAGAATGTCCAGGCGGGCCTGCGCACCGACTATCTGTTCCGGCTGGCCAACCAGACCGGCGGCTTCGTGCTCGGCACCGGCGACCTGTCGGAACTGGCGCTGGGCTGGTGCACCTATGGCGTCGGCGACCATATGAGCCACTACAACGTCAACGGCGGGGTGGCGAAGACGCTGATCCGCCACCTGATCCGCTGGGTGGCCGATCGCGAGCTCGTGGGGGCCGAGGCGGTCTCGACCCTGCACGCCGTTCTGGAAACCGAGATTTCGCCCGAGCTCGTGCCCGCCGGCGCGGACGGCAAGCTTCAGTCGACCGAGGCGACAGTGGGGCCCTATGCCCTGAACGACTTCTTCCTGTTCTACATCAGCCGCTTCGGCCTCAAGCCGTCCAAGGTCGCCTATCTGGCCCTGCAGGCCTGGGGCGACGCCTCACGCGGCGAGTGGCCGGTGAACACCCCGGAGGCCGAAAAGGTCGCCTACGACCTGGCGACGATCAAACACTGGCTGAGGAAGTTCCTCCTCCGCTTCTTCCAGACCAGCCAGTTCAAGCGATCGGCCCTGCCGAACGGCCCGAAGGTCGTCACCGGCGGCTCCCTGTCGCCGCGCGGCGACTGGCGCGCGCCGTCGGACGCCTCGGCCAGGGTCTGGCTGGACGAGCTGGAGGCCAACGTCCCGGACGCCTGACGCAACGCTGTTGAATTCCCGCGCGGGCGCTCGGGCCTCCGTCAAGCCGCGAGGGCGGCGGGCAGGACGGCGGGCTGGGCCGCCTCGGCAAAGCCGATCTCCCGGCTGACCTCGGCCAGGGCCTTTTCGGCGTCCTCGACCTCCTTCTCGCCCTCCGGTCCCTTCGCCCTGGCCGCCTCGGCGACCTTCTCCAGGATTTCCTTCAGAACCTTCTGCAGCGCGCGCGCCTGTTTCAGGAAGTCTGCGGCGTCGGCCGCGTCGGACTCCTGCTTCTGACGATCCCGCGCCCGAGCCTCGGCTTCCGGCGCGTTCTGCATCCGTCGATACAGCTCAGCGGCGCGCTCCGCGGCCGTCGGAGGTTGCGCCTCCGCCTTCACCTCTTCGGCGGCGGAACCCTCGCCGTTCGCCTCCGCAGGGCCGGCCTCCGCGCCGGTGGTTTCGGAACCGGCCACCGCTTCGGCCGAAGCCTCGGCTGTGCCGGACGCCGCCTGCGCTCCCGCTGTGCCCCCGCCCGCGACCGCGCCGACGCCGGCCGTCGACCCGCCCGCCGACGCATAGGCCTTCACCGCCGACGCCAGCTCCCGTGACAGCCGGGCGATCTCCCGCGCCGCGCCGCGCGGATCCATCGACGCCGTCTGCTTCAGCAGGCGAATGCGCTCCTTGATCTGCTCCAGCTTGCGCCGCGCCATCTCCTTCTGGACCTCGCCCACGTCCACACGGGCGTGTTTCAGGACCTCGATCGCCTGCTTGGCCGCCTTCAGCCGGTCCTCGCGCCGCTTCTCGGCCGCCTCGGCGCGCGCGTCCGACGCCGCGCGAAGATCGGCGGAAACAAGGGCGGCGCTGGCGTCGATGCGGATCACGCGATGACCTCCGGTATCCGCCGGATTGTGCCCGGTCCTCCTTAGGCGGTCGTAAACGCGCTTCCCGCAGGCCACGCCTGTAAATCGCCGCTCTTTTTCGGCATAAGCCGCCGATGAAGTTCCTCGACCAGGCCAAGATCTACATCCGCTCCGGCAATGGCGGCGGCGGCGCCGTCTCGTTCCGGCGCGAGAAATTCATTCCGAACGGCGGCCCCGACGGCGGCGACGGCGGCACGGGCGGACACGTCTGGATCGAAGCGGTCGAGGGGCTGAACACCCTGATCGACTATCGCTACCAGCAGCATTTCAAGGCCCAGACGGGCGGCCACGGCATGGGCCGCAACATGCACGGCGCCAAGGGCGAGGATGTCGTGCTCAAGGTGCCGGTCGGCACCCAGGTTCTGGACGAGGACAAGGAAACCGTCCTTCTGGACATGGACGAGGCCGGCAAGATCGAGCTGTTGCTGCGGGGCGGCAACGGCGGCTGGGGCAACAACCGCTTCAAGGGCCCGATCAACCAGGCGCCCAAACACGCCAATCCGGGCCAGGACGGTCAGGAGCGCGCCATCTGGCTGCGGCTCAAGCTGATCGCCGACATCGGGCTGGCCGGCCTGCCGAACGCCGGAAAATCGACCTTCCTGGCCGCCGCCTCGGCCGCACGCCCCAAGATCGCCGACTATCCCTTCACCACCCTGGCGCCCAACCTGGGCATGGTGGACCTGAGCCCCAGCGAGCGGTTCGTCATCGCCGACATTCCCGGCCTGATCGAGGGCGCCTCCGAAGGCGCCGGCCTGGGCACCCGCTTCCTGGGCCATGTCGAACGCTCGGCCAGCCTGATCCATCTGATCGACGGAACCCAGGCGGACGTGGTCGAGGCCTGGCGCATCATCCGCCATGAACTGGACGCCTATGGCGAAGGCCTGGCTGACAAGACCGAACTTCTGGCCCTCAACAAGATCGACGCCCTGTCCGACGAGGAGCGTCAGGAGAAGGCCGCCGCCCTGGAGGCCGCGTCCGGCAAACGCCCCTGGCTGGTTTCGGGCGTGTCCGGAGAAGGCGTGCCGGAGCTGCTGCGCGCCGCCTGGGCCGAGGTGCGCAAGACCCGCGGCGAGATCGATGACGCCGGCGACGACGTCCAGCCGGCGGGCGCCTGGACGCCCTGATCGCCGGAACCTCCGTCGCAAATATTGTCAGGACAAGGCCGGTCGCCCGTGATAGGGCGCCGCTGAGCAAAACCCGTCCACGCCGAGCGCCGCCCGCCTTGCCCTTCTTCCACGCCGGTCCAGCGCCCAAGGGTTCGGGCCCCCGCCGGGGCGCGCTGCGTGACGGCCTGGACCTGACGCCGGGCATGTCGGTGGGTCTGTTCGGGGGATCGTTCAACCCGGCGCATGACGGCCATCTGCACGTCGCCGAGACGGCGCTGAACCGCCTGGGCCTGGATCGCGTGGTCTGGCTGGTCTCGCCGCAGAACCCGCTGAAGGGCCGGCACGAGACCGCTCCGCTGGCGGAACGGATGGCCACGGCCCGCGAATGGGCGCGCTCGCCGTCGATGATCGTGTCGGACGTCGAGACCCGCATGGGAACCCAATGGACGATCGACACCCTGCGCGTGCTGAAGGCGCGGCATCCGGGCGTGCGTTTCGTCTGGCTGATGGGTTCGGACAATCTCGCCGGCTTCCACCGCTGGCGCGGCTGGACCGACATCATGCGGATGATGCCGGTGGCTGTGATCGCCCGGCCCGGCTCCATGCTGGAGAGCCGCTCGGCCCCGGCCGCCCGACGCTTCGCCGGCTGGCGCATCCCCCAGGATCAGGCGCGCCTGCTGGCCCACCTGGACGCCCCCGCCTGGACGTATCTGACGGCGCCGCTGAACCGCAGTTCCTCGACCGCCCTGCGCGCCGCCGCCCGTCGCGCGAAGTCGTGATCCACGGCCAAGGATGACGTTCGGGGTCATCCATGCTATAGGGCCGCTCCAGATAACCACCCCGGAGCCCTCCGCTGACCCCCTCGCCCGCGTATGACGCGCAAGATCAAGCCGTTTCCAACACGGCTCACGAGCAGGACCTGATCGCCCCGCTGCACGACGAGGACGGAGACTCCGCCGGAGGTTTTGACGGCCCCCGTGCGCCTCTTCCCGCCGGTTCGACCGCACTCGAGACCGCCATCCTGGCCAAGCTGGACGACGACAAGGCCCAGGACATCGTCCTGATCGACCTGCGCGGCAAGTCGCCCATGTCCGACACCATGATCGTCGCCTCGGGCCGCTCGCACCGCCACGTCGGCGCCCTGGCCGATCACCTGCTGCGGACGCTCAAGGACCACGGCCTGGGCAAGGTCAAGGTCGAGGGCCTGCCCCATTGCGACTGGGTGCTGATCGATGCGGGGGATGTCATCATCCACCTGTTCCGCCCCGAGGTGCGCGTCTTCTACAATATCGAGAAGATCTGGGCCGTGGACAGCGGCGGTCACCGCGGCGCCGGCGCGGCCTGATCCGCGCCGTCCCGCTTCGTCCCGTTTGAGGATGGGATGAAACTCACGATCCTCGCCATCGGAAAGCCGGGTCGCGGGCCCGAGGCCCAGCTGGCCGACGACTACGCCCGGCGCGCCTCGCTCGCGGGGCGGGCCCTGGGCCTCGGCCCGCTCGACCTGATCGATCTGGAACCCCGAAAGCCCGGCAAGGCGCCGGAGGCCGATCTGCTGCTGGCCGCCGCCGAGGGCGCGCATCTGATCGCCTGCGACGAACGCGGCAGGACCTACGCCAGCCGCGCCTTCGCCGATCACCTGGCGACGCTGCGGGATCAGGGCGAGCGTCGGCTGGTGTTCGCGATCGGCGGCGCCGACGGCCTGGACCGGCGCGTCCTGGACGCGGCCGGATCGACCCTCGCCTTCGGTCCGCAGACCTGGCCCCACGCCCTGGCCCGCGCCATGCTGGCCGAGCAGTTGTATCGCGCCGTGACCATACTGGCCGGTTCGCCCTATCACCGTGATTGATGAAGAAGACGCTGATCGCGCTCGGACTGATGGGGCTCGCGGCCGGACCGGCGGCGGGACGGCAGACGCCCGGCCAGACCGCGGAACTGCCGGGACTCCAGGCCGAATACCGCGATGAACTGGCCCGCGCCCGCCGTCTGCGCGCCGACGCCCAGGAGGCCCAGGCCGAGCTGGCGAACCTGCAACGACGTCTGGACGGGCTCGAGCGGGCCCGCGACGCCGACGACGCCCAGATCGAGGCCCAGCGCGCCCGACTGGATCAACTGAACCGCCGCGACGCCGAGCTGGCGGTCCGGCTCTCGCGCGCCCGCGCCGGCCAGACCCGCCTGCTGTCGGCCCTGCAGATGATGAGCCGCCGTCCGCCCCCGCCCCTGCTGATCCCGGCCGACCAGGCCACGGACACCGTGCGGGCCGCGATCATGCTCCGGGCCATGACGCCGGAGCTCCAGGCGCGCGCCCGCGCCGTCGAGACCGAACAGGAAGAGGCCGCCCGTGTGCGCCGTTTGGCGGTGCTGGCGTCGGAACGGCTGCTGACCACCGAAAGCGCCCAGACCGACCGGCGCGCCGAGATCGAACAACTCAGCCGTCGCAAGGCCGCCCTGACCGCCGTGCTGCGCGCGGACGCCGAACGCGCCGAACGCGCGGCCCAGGCGCTGGAGGCCCGCATCCGGGCCCTGGGCGGGCGACCCGCGCGCCTGACGGACGCGGAAGAGGCCGCGATGGCCACCCGCCTACCGGGCGGGCGGTCCCGACTGTCGCCGCCGGTCTCCGGCCCGTCCGAGCGCCGATCGAACGGCGTGGCCTGGCGCCCCGGCGCGCGCGCCGTCGCCGCACCGGCCGAGGCCACGGTCGACTACGCCGGTCCGCTCAGCGGCTGGGGCCAGGTGGTGATCCTGGATCTCGGTCCCGGCTGGCGCGCCGTGGTCGCGGGCCTGGACAGCGTGGCGGTCGAGGCCGGCGCGCGCGTGGCCGACGGCCAGACGCTCGGGCGAGGCGCCGAAGAGGGCGAGGTCTATTTCGAACTGCGCCGGGCGGACCGGCCGATCGACCCCCGCCCGTTCCTCGACTGACGTCCGGAGACATCCGGATTCAGCGCAGGGTCAGATAGCCCCGCTCGACCATGCGACGCAGACCTTCATAGGCCTCGGACAGCTCCTCGAAGGCGACGCGCGCGGCCGTCAGACGCGCGATCACGTCCGGGGTGGCCGGAGAGCCGGATTCCGACAGACGCAGGGCCTCGGACACCCACCGGGTCCGCGCCGTGGCGACGGCGACGGCCATCCGCTGAAAGGCGCCGGTGTCCACGGTCTTGAGCGCCGGCGCGATGACCTCGCGGTTGGAGACGTAGGCGGTGTAGTCGATCTGCTCCAGCAGGCCGCGCAGACGGCGCTGTTCCTGGGGATCGATGTCCTGGGGCTCGAAATGGTCGCGCGAGCGTCGCACAGAGTTGGTCATGATGGTCGACATCGGAGCGCGGCCTCCCTGCCGGTACGACGATCCGAAGCCGAGGGTGCGCCTCTGCGGTTAACGATCGGTTCAGACCGTCCTCAACGCTGAGGGACGCCGTGCAGGGCCTTCCATCCGAAGTCCAGCAACGGCCGGATGTCGCGGGCGAACCGCGCGATCAGACCGGGCAGGTCGGGCGAACCGATCTCCGCGCCGGTGAGCCCGCGCCGCACCAGCCAGCGGGTGCGTTTCAGATCCGCTTCCAACGGTCCCCCGGCCTGGGCCTCATGGCCCTTGGGCATCCGCTTCACCGGATCGCCGGCGCCCAGGCTCAGACCGGCCTTCGACAGTCCGGCGATGACGGCGGCCCATGCCTCGGGATCGGCGACGATGGCGGCGCGGAAGGCGTCGATGTTGGGTCGCTCGGACAAATAGAAGCCGCCGCCGAGAAACGGGCCGTGCCCGAACGGCGAGCCCTCGGCGTCCGCGCCGACCGCTTCCGACGGCGGCAGGGTCGAGGGGTCGAGCGGATCGATGCTGTCGGGATCAAAGGCCGGCCGCGACCCGCCCTCGGGCTCGATGTGGACATAGACCATGCCCGGCGACAGCTTGCGCCATTCGCCGTCCGGTCCGGTGCGGGTCAGGGTGGCCGAGACGTGGGTCTTGTACGGCCGCTTGTCGTGCGAGAACCGGGTGTCGCGGTGGATGCGGAACAGGCTCTTCTTCGGATTGCCCGCCAGGGGAACGCCGACGGCGGCCATCGCCGCCGTCGTATCCGCCACCAGCGCCTCCAGCGTCGGCTTCAGCCGTTCGTCATAAACCCCGCGATGCGCGGTGAACCAGTCACGATCGTTGTTCAGCGCCAGCTGGCGCAGGAACTCCAGGTCGGCGGGATCGAAGCCTTTGAAGGCGGTCACGCGGCCATCTCCCGTGATCGTCCGGCGAGAGCCGGAAGCAACAACTGCTCGCCCAGGGCGCGCACGACCGGCGTCGCCACCGCGTCGCCCATCAGCTTCAGAGCCGCGCTTTCGCTGCGGGGCAGGCGATAGGCGTCGTCCAGCCCCATCAGCCGCGCCGCCTCTCGCCCCGTCAGCCGGCGGGCGCGCAGGCGGCCGTGCTCGGCGACCAGCACATACTGCCGCGACGACCCTCCGGCCGGAGTGCGCAGGCATCCGGCCAGGCCGTCCAGCCGCACCTCCAGCCGCTGAACCTTGCGTCCGTCTTCGACCCGCACCCGTCGGAAGGCGGCCGCCACGCGGCGCTCTCCCGACGCCAGGGCGGCGTCCAGCCGCTGCCTGTGCAGGGGCGACGTCATCGCCAGCAGATTCTGCGTCTGCGCCTCGTCCAGCCAGTCACACTGGGCGTCCGGCGACAGCAGGGCGTCCAGATCGAGGTTCCGGCGCGGCGGCGGCGTCATCCGCCACCACGCCCAGGCGGCCCGGACCGCCTCCGGAAGCGCGGCCTGGGCGGCGATCAGTCGGGGCGTATGGAACGGCGCGGCAGGCGCCGACGCCTCCGGTCCCGCCACCCCCTTCATGGCGACGACGAACAGCCGAGGACGCGACTGGGGCAGCCATTGCGCGGCGTCCAGTTCCAGCGCGCCGACGCGATACCCGGCCTCGACCATGGCCTCGCAGACGGCGGCGAAATCGGCGCCGCCCGACGAACTGAGCAGGCCCGAGACGTTCTCCAGCACCACGACCGGCGGGCCGCGCCCCTCGGCCTGCAGCCCCTGCACCAGACTCCAGAACCCCCAGAACGCCCCCGATCTTCGCGCCTTCAACCCCCCGCGCGCCCCGGCGAGGCTCAGGTCCTGACAGGGCGACGAGGCCCAGCAGACGGCGGGCGCCACGGCCGGAAGGTCGGCGGGGCTCAGGCCCCAGACATCACCCTGAACAAAGGAAACCCCGGGATGGTTGGCGCGAAAGCTGGCGGACTTCGCCGCGTCGATGTCGTTGGCGAAGGCCGTCGCGAACCCCGCCTGCGCCAGGCCCATCCCCGCCAGGCCGCCGCCGGCGAAGAACTCGAACACGGCCGGCGCCCGTCCGCCCCGGCTCATTGCCTGTGTCGCCGCCTGTTCCGAGCGAATCGCCATGGCCCTATCCTAGCGATCGGCGCAGGCTGGGGCGACGTCCGCCCTTGACCCCGCGCCTGCGAAGGCGCGAGGGTCCGCCGATCCACTTTTCCCAGCGTGAGGCCCCGTCATGAGCCCCGTCCTCAGAGCCGTCCTCCCCGCCGCAGCCCTGGTCCTGGCGGCCTGCTCCGAGGGCACGACCGAGAGCGCCCCGCCGCCCGCCGATGCCCCGCCCGCCGCCGTCCTGTCCGGAACCGACCTCAACCAGCCCCTGCGCGTTCTGGGAACCGAACCCTTCTGGGGCCTCGACGTCACAGCGGAGGGCCTGAGCTGGAGCGGCGTGGACGAAACCCCGCTGACCGCCCCCAATCCCGGGCCCGGCATGATGGGCGCCATGGCGGTGTGGCGCACGCAGACGACGGACGGCCAGCCCCTGGTCCTGACCCTCATCGCCACCGAATGCTCGGATGGGATGAGCGACCGCATCTACCCCCTGACGGCCAGGGTCGAGCTGGGCGAGCGCGATTTCCAGGGCTGCGCAGCCTCGCGCGCCTTCATCGAGAGCCAGCCCGCGCCTTAACGGTTCCCAAAGCGTGAGCCCCTAGGGTGCCGGTTCGAACCGGACCCGAAGGGACAACTCATGGTCGCGCAGAATGCGGAACTTCGAGCCTCGCTCGCCCCGCGCCCGGACTCCCATCTGACCGATGCGGCGGGCGCCCCGACCGACCTGCGGGCCCTGACCTCCCTGCGTTTCCTGGCCGCCATGTGGGTGGCCGTCTACGCCCTGTGGGACCACCTCGCCGTGGATTTCCGGCCCGGCCTCGTGGCCAAGGGCTATCTGGGCGTTGAGCTGTTCTTCGTCCTGTCCGGCTTCATCCTCTGCCACGTCTATCTGGCGGCGGCGGGCGAGAAACGGTTCAGCTATCGCGACTTCCTGTGGGCGCGGGTTGCGCGGGTCTACCCCCTGCATGTCGCCACCCTGGTCGGGGTCGGCGTGCTGGCTTTCGGCGCTGTGGCGGCCGGAATGGCGGTGGACGACGGCATCCTCGGCTGGTCCTCCCTGCCCGCCAATCTGACCATGACCCACGCCTGGGGCCTGGCCCCGGAGTCGGCCTGGAACCACCGGTCCTGGTCGATCTCGGCCGAATGGTTCGCCTATCTGCTGTTTCCCGCCTTCGCCTGGGCCGCCTGGCGCGTGAAGGATCGGCCCTGGGCGGCCACGGCGTCCGGGGTCTTCTTCCTCTTCGCCCTTTATCTGGTGTTCCCGCGCCTGGCCGGCTTCCACCTGACCGAGGCGACGATCGCCTGGGGCGCGCTGCGGATCGTGCCGTGTTTCGCCCTGGGATGCGCCCTGTATCTGGTCTTCCGACGTCGCCCGTTGCCCCGGCCGATGCTGGTGTCGACGGTCGCCGCCTTGCTTATGACCGGCGCGGCGTGGCTGAACCTTTGGGACGGCGTCATCGTCGCCCTGGCCGGCGCTCTGATCCTCGGACTGGCGTCGCTGCCCAACGCCCGCGCGGGACTGATGGCCTCGAAGGCCGGCGTCTACCTCGGTGAGATCAGCTATTCAGTCTATATGGTCCTGGTGCCCTGGCAATTGCTTGCGGTGAACCTTGCGGCCAGGCTCACCGGGGCGGACGACAAGCGTCTTCACGTTTTCGTGTGGTTGGCGATCCTCGCCGGCCTGCCGGTCGTGGCCGCCGTCTCCTACCATCTGGTGGAATTCCCGGCCCGACGGGCGCTTCGCCGCCTGGGCGAACGGTTCCCGCGCCGCGAAAAGGCCCTTCGCACTGCACAAACGGCGTTATGAGGTCAGGGGTTCAACCCTCGGGCGAGAGCGGTTATGGCTGCTCTGGGCGTAACAGTCGGAAACACTCCAGCATGACGAAACGGTTCACCGCCGCCGTGGTTGCGGCGTCGCTCGGATTTTTCGCCGTGGGCTCCGGGCCCGCTGCGGCCGACGCGCCCTACTGGCAGTGCGTGACCTTCGCCCGGATGCTGTCGGGCATCCAGATCTTCGGCGACGCCTGGACCTGGTGGGGCCAGGCCACCCGCAAGTTCCGCACCGGCGAACGGCCGGAGACCGGCTCCGTCATGGTGTTCCGTCCGGTCGGTCGGATGACCCGCGGGCATGTCGCGGTGGTGTCCAACATCATCACGGACCGGGCCATCCAGATCACCCACGCCAACTGGGGCGGCAGCCGCGGCAAGGTCGAAGAGAACGTCACCGTGGTGGACGTGTCCGACGCCAATGACTGGAGCCGGGTCAAGGTCTGGTACAATCCGATCAACGACCTCGGCACGACCGTCTATCCGACCTACGGCTTCATCTACAAAGGCCAGGCCGACACCGCCGCAGACGCGCTCCAGACGGCGTCGACCGACACATCCGAGATCGCCTCACGCTGATCCGTCGCCCTTGCCCGCCGGTCAGGCGGCCGGCGCCGGGCGGAACAGCAGCACCACGATCTTGCCTTCGGCGTTGAGGGCGATGACCCATTGGGTCGCCTGATTGGCGAACTGCGCCATGAACAGCTCCGCGCCGTTCTCGGCGCCGACATGGGCCAGGACGGTCAGTGCGCCGAAGCTCTGGATCAGTGGAGTGATGGCGCTGGACTGTTCGCGGACCTTGACGGCCAGGTTCTCGGACATGTCGCCATAGTTCGGCGCTCCGGCCTGCATGGCGGCCACGGTCTTGCGCAGCATCGCCTCGGCGGCGGCGACCTGCGCCGGGTCCGAAGGCGTCGCGGCCGGAGCCGTCGTCTGGGCCGTCGCCTGGGCGGGCGCAGCGGCGGCGGGACGGGCGGCCGGACGGGCCGCAGGCGGGCCGTCAAAGGTGTTGGGTATCGTCGCGACCGCTGCGGCGCCGCCCGGCGGCGTCAGCTGGCTTCGGCCCTGCCCGGCTGATTGGGCGAGCGCCGGGGCGGCGGCCAGGGCCAGGACGGCGGCGACGGCGGAAATGGCGAGACGGCTCATGAAACACTCCGGCATCAACGGGACACGGACGCCCCGCCAGGGATCAGACCTGGGTGACTGACCAAATCGACAGAACAAGGGCGCCGATCGCGGCGCAGGTTGCGATCACGATACAAGCCGCCAACCATCGCGGCGTTCCCGTCTCGCGAATAACCACCGTCTCGGGGCGGGGCGGATCCTGCACCAGACGGGCAGTGGCGCGCGCCGTGCCGATCAACTCCTTCAGCGCGTCCCGGACCTGGGCGCGAGGCCCCAGTTCGCGCGCGATCCAGCGCTCCACCACCGGCCGGGCGGCCGCCCACAGGTCATGGTCGGGGTTGAGACGCCGCGCCACGCCCTCGACCGACACCATGGTCTTCTGCAGCAGGATCAGTTCCGGCCGCAGATGCATGTCGAACAGGGCGGTGATCTCGAACAACTGGCCCAGCAGCCGCCCCATCGACACCTCGGACGCCTGCTTGCCGATGACAGGCTCCCCGACCGCACGCAGGGCCTGGGCGAAGGCGTCCACCGAATGGTTGGGCGGCACATAGCCGGCCTCGAAATGCACGCGGGCGATGCGCGGATAGTCGCGGGTCAGGAAGCCCCACAGGATTTCCGCCAGATAGCGGCGCTCCCCCTCGCCCAACCGCCCCACGATGCCGAAGTCGACCGCGATCAGTTCCGCCGGGGCCGAGGCGAACAGATTGCCCTCATGCAGGTCCGCGTGAAACACGCCGTGGTCCAGCGCCTGGCCCAGAAAGGCGCGCACCACATTGTCGGCCAGGGCGTCCTTGTCCAGGCCGGGCTGCTCGGCGCAGGCCGGGTCGGTCATGGCCACGCCCCCGGCCCATTCCAGCGTCAGCACCCGTTTGCCGACCCCGTCCCAGATCACGCCCGGCGCCCGCATGTGGCCGAACCCTTCGGCGGCGGACCGGTCCATCACCTCCTTCAGCTCGGAGGCGGCGGCGGCCTCCAGCCGAAGATCCAGCTCCATCCGCATCGACTGGGCCACGGTCTCCACGAAGGCGCGAGGCTCCAGCCGTCGCGCCGGCGGGACCAGACGATTGACCAGACGCGCGCCCAGCCGCATCGCGTCCAGACCCCTGGCCACCCGCCGCTCGATTCCGGGCCTCAAGACCTTGACCGCCACCTTGCGTCCGTCCGCCAGACGGGCCGGATGGGCCTGGGCCAGGGAGGCGGCGGCCACCGCCTCGCCGAACTCCACGAACAGGGCCTCGGCCGGCCGCCCCAGGGAGCGCTCGATTTCGCGCCGCGCCTGGTCGATCGGAAACGGCGGCAAACGATCCTTCAGTCGCCCCAGGTCGGTGGCGAACTCCGTGCCGAAGATGTCGGCCCGTGTGGCCAGCACCTGCCCCAGCTTGACCGCCACCGGTCCCAGATGCTCGAAGGCGCGGCCCAGCCTCTGGCCCGGCCGTCCGTCGCGGCCCTCACGACCGGAGAACAGATGCAGGAAGGCGGCGAACGGCCGCGCCCAGCCCGGCAGCACAGGCGTCACCTCCCTCGGCAGCAGGGCGTCGTGGCGCACCAGCACCCACATCCAGCCGATCAACCGCCAGGCCGCGCTCAGCGGATCGCGAACCGGCTCGGCCCGGGGCGGCTTGGGCGCGATGCGATAGGACATCCGCCGGGACTCCATGGCGTCGCTCAGATCGCCCACCCGAAATGGATCGCCGCGACCCCGCCGGACAGATTGGTCACCGCCACATTGCGGAATCCGGCCGCCTCGATCATCGCCTTGAAGGCGATCTGGTCGGGAAAGCGCCGTATGCTCTCGACCAGATACTGATAGCTGTCGCGATCCCTGGCCACCCACTGGCCGATGGCCGGGATGGCGTTGAAGGACCAGGCGTCATAGGCCCGCCGCACCGGACCGGTCGTCGGCCGCGAAAACTCCAGGCACAGGAACCGACCGCCCGGCTTGAGCACGCGCCGCGCCTCTCGCAGCGCCTGATCGATATGGGCGACGTTGCGGATGCCGAAGCTGATCGAATAGGCGTCGATCGAGGCGTCCGGCAGCGGCAGGTTCATCGCATCCCCGACCGACCAGCTGACTTCGGGCTCGCCCGTGCCTTTCTGCTGGTCCTTGTGCAGACCGGCCAGCACCATCTCGGCGTTATAGTCCATGACGATAACCGAGGCGTCCTCGCCGCCGCGCCGCTGCTGGGCGCGACGAGCCATACGGGCGTATCGCCGGGCCATGTCGCCCGTGCCGCCCGCGACGTCGAGGATGACCTCGCCCGGACGAGGATTCAGCCTGGCCGCCGCCGCGTCCTTCCACAGCCGGTGGACGCCGCCGCTCATCAGGTCGTTCATCAGGTCGTAGCTGGACGCGACGCTGTCGAACACGCCGCGCACCAGCCGGACCTTCTCCTTGTCCCCGACGTCGCGGAAACCGAAGGAGGAGGCCTGATCCTCGGGACGGGAGTGCGGCTGGGAGGCGCTCATGTCAGGGGTTTAGCGGGTCTGGACGCCGCCGTCACCGTCGCCTTGCCGTGTCAGGCCGATCGCGCTACCCCAAGGCCTCAGGGAGTGACACGTCATGGCGCAAGCTGTTGTTGACCTTACGGAAATCCTGAAAGACCTGCCCAGGTGGTCCTCGGCGCCCGGCGATCGTCCGGCGATCGCCCGCTCGCTGACCTTCGCCGATTTCAACACCGCCTTCGCCTTCATGACCCGCGTGGCCCTGCTGGCGGAAAAGATGGATCACCATCCGGAATGGTCCAACGTCTACAATCGCGTCGAGGTGCTGCTGACGACGCATGACGCCGGCGGCGTGACCGAGCTGGATCTGAAGATGGCCCGTTTCATCGACGAGGCTGCGACCGCCCTCGGCGGAAACTGAACGACATCGACAAGGGAGGGACGCCATGGCCGATCGGCTGAAGGGCAAGACGGGTCTGATCACCGGCGCCGCCGGGGGACTGGGCGAGGCGATGGCGCATCGGATGGCCGAGGCGGGCGCGCGCCTGGCCCTGACCGACATCGACACGGCCCGGGCCGAGGCCCTGGCGGCGGCGGTCAATGCGCGCACGCCCGGCGCCGCCGTCGCCTATGGCCATGACGTGGCGTCCGAGGATCAGTGGCGCGACGTGATCGCGCGCGCCGTCGCCGACCTCGGCGGCCTGTCCATCCTGGTCAACAACGCCGGCGTCGGCGGCGCCCTCAGCTGGGTCGAGGAAGACACCGCCGAGAACTGGCAGCGCCAGTACGAGATCAACCTTCGCTCGGTGATGTTCGGCTGCAAGCACGCCATGCCGCACCTGAGGGCCGCCGCGCCTGCCTCGATCATCAACATTTCATCCATCGCCGGTCTGGCCGGGGCGCCGGGCATGGGCGCCTATAACGCCACCAAGGCCGGGGTCTGGATGTACACCAAGACCGTCGCCCTGGAGACCGCCAAGGCCGGGTGGAATGTCCGCTGCAACTCCGTGCATCCGGTCTTCATCAAGACGCCGATCCTGGACCCCTTCATCGCCATGGCCGGCGGCGACGAGGCCAAGGGGCATGAGCGCCTCGCGCGGGGCATCCCCCTGAAACGCATCGGCGAACCCGACGACGTCGCCTGGGCCGTGGTCTATCTGGCGTCGGACGAATCCAAGTTCATCACCGGCTCCGAGTTCAAGATCGACGGCGGCATGACGGCGCAATAGTTGGCGAAGCCGCCTGTTTCTTGTTTGGTGGGCCGCGGTCGTCGGCCCCTCGGGACCTCCCGACCCGACGCGGCCTGGCGCTTCCGCGCGAACCCTCTGGAACCGAGACGATTGCGCTCATGTCGTGAGGCTCCGCGAGCCCAACATAGCGCGGCGCGCCAGCGCCCATTCAATCCGGCGCCATCACCAGACAGGTCGAGGTGGCGCTGGCGTACAGGACGCCATCTACGCCCCGCAGCTCCGCCTGGGAGAAGGCCGCCCGCCGGCCCATCTGCACGATGGTCCCAACCGCGCGCACCGGCGTGTCGGCCCTCAGCGCCTTGTGAAAGACGGTCTTCAGCTCCAGCGTCGTATAGTTCCAGCCGGGCTTGAGCAGGCTGTGGACCGCGCAACCGCAGGCGGAGTCCAGAATGGTCGCCATCCAGCCGCCGTGAACAGTGCCCAGCGGATTATAGACCGCGCGCGTCGGCAGGCCTTCAAAGACCACCCGACTCTCCTCGACCTCGACCAGTTCGAAGCCGACCGTGCGCGCGATGGGCGCCATCGGCGCTTCACCCGACAGACCCAGCCGAAGTTGCTCCACGCCGGACAGCGCGGCGAAATCAATGGTCAGGGCGCCGGTGAGATCAGCGTCGGCCATGGAAGGGTCCCCTGCGAACAGTCAGTTCACAATAAGGACGGACCTGAAATTGGCAAGCGCCGCAGGTGATCCGGCGTGGATCAGAGTCCCGGCAGCTTGATGCCGCGCGACTGGCGCGGCTGGATCACGATGCCCTGGCGCCCGGTCAGGGCCTCGAGCCGCGCCGCCTCGCTGGCCGCGTCGATGACGAGGGGACCGGTCGAAGTCTGGGTCGTGGTCGACGCCTGGCTGGAGGCGTCGTCGCGGCGCCAGAACATGATCCGGTCGGCCCAGCTCTGCTCCTTGTGCGCCAGGCCGCCGAACTCGTCGTCCACGACATAGCGGGCCAGGGGATCGGCGCGGTCGCCGCCGGCGGCCGCCACCAGAGCCTGTTCTCCGCTGGTGCGGGTGATCGCCTGGCGCTGGCCCAGCAGGATCTGACGCGCGGCGCTTTCCGGGGCCAGTTCCTGCGGGCGGGGCTCGCCCGGGTTCGGCGGACGCAGCCCGTACTCCGGCGGGACCGCCAGCGGCGCGGAGGCGACGGTGACGAACTCATTCGGCACCACCTTGGTCAGGCCGATGGCCTCGCGCGTGCCCTGGCAGGCGCCGAGCGAAAGGGCCGACACGGCCACGGCGCCCAGCAGGGCCTTCTGAAGCAAGGGACGAACAGTCATGGCGAACTCGGCTCCGGCGGCGCGCCGCCGCGGGCGCGCGCATCGATCGTCAGGGAACGTCCCTGAAAGCGGCTGATTACGACTTTTCGTGGGCCACGCCAACCTTGGCGCGGCGTTCCGACAGGACGGCGTCGAGGATCAGCAGGGCGACCCCGACGTTGATGGCCGCATCGGCGACGTTGAAAACCCAGGGGAAGAGGCCCGTCTGGGAAAAATCGACGAAGTCGACCACAAAGCCGAAGCGGATGCGATCGATGGCGTTGCCCAGCGCCCCGCCGATGATCAGCCCCACGGCCGAAATCAGCAGCCGCCGGTCGATCCGCGTCGCCCACCAGGCCAGACCGCCCGCCACCAGAACGGCGAAGGCGCTCAACAGCCAGCGCCCTTCGCCCCCGCCGAACAGGCCGAAACTCACCCCCTTGTTCTGGACCATGGTGAAGTCCAGCACCCCGGGAATGACCGAGGCGAAATGGTAACCGACCGGGATGTCGGGAATGGCCGCCATTCCGGCCATGTCCGTGACCGCGACCTTGGTCAGTTGATCAAGGAAGATCACCAGCAGGGCGAAGCCGTAGGCGGCGCAGGCGATTCGCGGAATGGAAAAGCTGTTCTTCATGCGGCGGCCTCGTTAGCAGGCCCTCCGACGATCGCCAAACCCGTCACGGCTGCAGATCGACGGGCAGGATCTGGCTGGACAGAAGACGCCGCATAGACGCCCAGTGATCCGGCCCCTGACGCTCCACCCAGGCCTGAACCAGATCCCGTCCCAGGCCGTAGTTGATGACATAGGAACGATAGGTGTCGATGAAACGCAGGCGCTGCGCCGCCTTGTCCGGCGCGGTCAGGCTGTATTTCGACAGCCGGGCGATCGTCTCCTCCCGCCCGACCCGTCCGGCCAGATAATCGTCGGCGATGGTGTATTCGGCGCGGGCCAGCTGGCGCATCAGGCCCAGAAGCCGGGCCTTCTTCGCCACATCCGCCGGAGCCAGACCGGCCAGGGGCATCAGGACGTCGCGCTCATAGGCGATCGCCTCCTCGCCCGGAAACGCCAGGTCGATGCCATAGTTGGCGCTGCCTTCGGCGATCAGGGACATGGGCGAGAACAGCGGATAGGCGCTCATCTCCACCCAGCCCTTCTCGCGCACGAAGGTCTGCTCCAGCAGGGCGTTGTAGACGTGATGCCCCGGGTACCCTTCGTGACAGCCCAGGTCGATCGCCCGCTCCGTGTGGATCGGAAAGTCGGCGTTGATCTCGATCTTGGACGCCGCCCCGCCCTGATAATAGTTATAGCCCGACCACGGCTTGTCGCCGACGAAGGCCAGGGTGAAGCTTTCATGTTCAGGCAGACGGATGTGCCTGGCCGTGCGCGCGCGGCACTCGGCGATGGCGGCGCGCATCACGACGTCCAGCCGGTCCTTCGGAATGACGAAGGCCTGCCGGAACGCGGTCACACGATCCAGCAGCGGCCCCTCGCCGGGAACCAGGGCGTCGATCCGGGCCAGAACGGCGTCATACTCGGTCAGGGGCCGCAGGTCCGGCCGTATGCCGAACAGGGCCTCGGCCTCGTCGGCGAAACTCAACTTCTCGCCCGACAGCATCCGCAAGCGCGCCGAGGCGGCGTCGACATGGGCCGTCAGATAGGCGCGCCTCTGGCGGTCTTCGGCGTTCAGCGCCTCCGCGTCCACCGCCTCCAGTCGGGCGCCCAGCGCCGCCGCGCCCTCGGCGAGCTGCGACAGGTCGCGCGGCGCGGCCTTGGCCGCCGCCTGCCATTCCGCCGGCCCGTAATAGGCGTCGACATAGCCCGGCTCCCGCTCGCCGATCTCCAGCGTCAAGGCCACATAGTCGCGGGCGATCGCGTCCAGCCCTTCGCCCGTATCGGCGACCTTGGGCGCGGAGGCGCAGGCGGCGATCGACACGGCCAGTCCGGCGGCCAGACCCAGCACCTTCAGCTTCATTGCGCCCTCCATCGGTTCACGTCGGGTTTGCGCTTCCCTTCCGGCCCCGATTGGCTTACCAACCCGGTCCCGGAACGCACCCGTAGCTCAGCTGGATAGAGCGTTGCCCTCCGAAGGCTGCTGTCAACGGGTGATGGGCGGTAAGAGATGAAAAAAAGGAGTTGATTTACAACGGCTTGCAGGAGGCATCGGTAGAGCTTCCAACTCACAGGTTTTCCGCGTAAGCACCGCGTAAGCAACAGGCACCCATAGCTCAGCTGGATAGAGCGCTACCCTCCGAAGGTAGAGGCCTCAGGTTCGAATCCTGATGGGTGCGCCATCTCCCAAGGCGAGATGGCCTTCGACGACCATTACATCACCTGCATAGGCGCAGGGCAGCTCGCTGGAGCGCCTATCGCGTAACGACGTTCGCAGCGGAGCGTTCGTAACCTGAGCCTTCAAGCTGCGTGGGGCCTGATCCCTTAGCCGATCCGGACTTAGCGTGGCAGGCATCAACCCACCTTGCGTTCGTGATGTCCGCCAAACGCGCTGGACTGATCTTGATCGCAGCATCGATGTCACCAGCCGCCGGCAGAACCAACGGGTGCGCCTGCAGGGAGACATCACAGTAGATGTCGAGCGGCGACGGCAGGCCGAACGGACACACGCCGCCAACCGGGTGGCCGGTCAGCGCCTCCACCTCCTCGCGGGGCAGCATTCTCGTCCGACCACCAAAAGCATTCTTCGCCTTTCCGTTGTCTAGGCGAGCGTCTCCCGCGGCGACGAGCAGGAACGCTCGGCCGCCGGCTTCAAGCGTGAGCGTCTTCGCGATCTGTGATGGCGAAACGCCATGCACGCGGGCAGCTTCCTCGACAGTAGCCGTATTCGCCCGTGTTCGGATGACCTCGATATCCGGCGCCGCTTGACGCAAAAACTCCCGAACGCCCTCGACGCTCACTAGAGGCCGCCCGCCACGCGCAATACCGTAGCGTTCACATAGGAAGCCTCGTCGGACAACAACCAGAGAACCGCAGCCGCGATCTCGCTAGCCTCGCCCGGGCGGCCGACCGGTATCCGGGCTGCGACGCGTGCGGGTCGATCGGGCTCCCCCGCCGCTGCATGGATTTCCGTTAGCACCGTCCCTGGCGAGACAGCGTTGATACGGATTCCCTTCGGAGCGAGCTCCTTGCCGAGGCCGACCGTAAATGCCTCCACACCCGCTTTAGTCGCCGCGTAGTGCACATACTCGCCTGGTGCGCCAAGGGTCGCGGCGATCGAAGAGATATTGACCATTCGCCCCGGGGTTCCGCGGGCCAGCCAGCGTCTTGCCGCCTCTTGGGCAAGCCACATCGTCCCTAGAAGATTGACGTCCAACGTGCGCTTCAGCGTGTCCGACGTCGCATCGACGAAAGCGCCTAGAGGTCCGGTGACACCGGCATTGTTGACTACCATCGTGACTTGGCCGAGCTGCTTCTCGGCCTCGTCCATAAATCTGCTTGCCGCTCCGGGATCGGCAACGTCACAGCGTACGGCGATGACACGGTGCTCGTGCTTCAGGCCGGAGACAAGCCTGTTGGCCGCCTCATCGTCGGCTTGGTACGAGAAAGCCACTGCGATGCCGCGCATGGCCGCACCTCGCACGATCTCGGCACCGATGCCGCGCCCTCCACCTGTTACGATCAACGCATGCTGGGTCATGGGATGCCTCAGATGATCACTTCTTCGGGTTCGGTGCGCAGCGTCGCCACGGTTCGCAGCGCCTTCTCGAGATCGTCCCGGCTCGTTGTGGCCATGATGGAGAGCCTGATCCCGCCTCCGCTCTCGCCACCGACATAGGATGCGTCAGGCGGCGTGAGGCGGACGCCATGATCGCTCGACAAGCGCGCGAGCTTCGCAGCCTGGATCGCAGGCATGGGGAGCCACAGGTGCGGTGCGCCGCCGGGCATGGGGACGGAATCGAGCGCCAAGACGCGCTGCGCGAGTTGGAGGCGCGCTTTGGCCTCCGTGCGCAGGATCGAAGCTACGGTCGTGTCCGCACCAACTTCGATGAGCGCGCATCCCATCTCCATTCCATGGGGAGAGGCCCCCCATACGACGGCGCCGACAGCTTTAGCTATGCTTGCTCGCCGCTGCTCAGGCGGCGCGATCACTCCCACGCGGAGCAGCGGCGTCAGGCACTTCGACAGGCTGTTCAGATAGTATGTGCGCGAAGGCGCAAGTTCCTTGAACGTCGGCCCGCCTTTCGCCGCGTAAACCGAATAGATGTCGTCTTCGACGATCCACGCATCATGCTTTTCGGCTACGGCCAGAACAGCTCTGCGGCGGCTTTCGTCCATCTCGAAACCGAGAGGATTGTGGCAGACCGGAGTTAGATAGATGATCTTGGCGCCGCTGGTCGCGAGCGTGCGGTCCAGGTCATCAGGATCGATGCCGTTGTCATCATGCAGGACCGGCAGCATCTCCATGTCGAGCGCGCGCGCCGCCGCCAGGGCGCCGGGATAGGTAGCGCCTTCGGTCGCGATCAGGCGTGACGTATGCCGCAGGTCCTGAAACGCCAGAAAGATGCCGTGCTGGACGCCGACGGTGGCGATCAGCTCATCTTCATCGAGCTTCAGGCGAGTTCGGGTGAGCCATCCAGCGAAGGTTCGCCGCTGCTCCGCCGTTCCGCGCTGCGCCGCGTAGCCCCCATGAGGAAGGGCAAGAGACCGGCGCATCGCCCGCTCTGCCGCTTCACGGAACTTCTCCTCGGGAATGACCGGCGGCGGTCCGTTGACTGCAAGGTCGATGACGCCGTTGCTGACCGGTGCGATGCGTACATCATTTACGAAGGTGCCGCGGCCGACTTCGCCCCGCAGGATGCCGCGCCCGCTGAGAAGATCGAGCGCCTTCGTAACCGTTCCGATCGCGACTCCAGCCTGTTGCGCCAATTCTCGATGCGTAGGCAAGCGGTCGCCAGGCTGGTAGCGCCGAGCGCCAATAAGTTGCTCGACGGCGATCGCAAGCCGCTCGTGCAGAGCTCCTGGCACATCCGGAAGCTGGATTTTCGGGGTCTGAGCGCTAGCCACAAAATCTCGCAATACAATTTTCGGAATTGTACTACATCGCAGCTTGGGGAAGCAAGGCATAGCCCCAATCGGCAAGGCAGGTCCTGCGGGACCCGTTGGAGGGAGCATCCTTACGCTAGGCACCGACCTTCTCCCGAAGCCGACGGGCGTCGAAGACAGATGCGACTGCTGCCATATCGGCGCCGGACTCTCCCGCGCTGACGATCTCGTCGAACAAATCGAAGCAGGCATGGAGTAAAGGCGATGTCGCTCCGACCTGCGAGATGGCGTCGTCGATGAGCTTAATGTTCTTCAGCACGTCCGCAGTTGTGGCCTGCGGTGTCCAATCACGGCTCGCGAGTTTTCCAGCTTTGACGCGGGAAACGCTGCTGGCCATCGGCGTCGCGTCGAGCACGTCGCGGAATGCGGCTGGATCTAGGCCAGCCGCATCTGCAAAGTGAAATGCCTCGGCCAGACCCGATACCATGACGATCATGAAGTGGTTGACCGCCAGCTTCATCGTCAGACCGCCGGGTATAGCCCCGCAATCGAACGTCTCACGACAGATTGGCTGTAAGATCCCTCGCGCTTCGGCGACGTCGGCAGGGCTTCCTGCGACCATCGCCACAAGCTGCTTGTCTTGCGCCTGCTGCTTCGAGCCGGAGACCGGCGCTTCGACGTATCGCCCACCTGCGCGCTCGATTGCTTGCGCGAGCCGGGCTGAGTAGACTGGCGAAGCCGTCCCGGTGCTGATGACGAGCTTTCCACCGACCATTTTGGCGAAGGCGGATGAGTACGGCTGCAGCACAGCGTCGATAGCGTCGGGCGTAGCAAGCATCATGATCACGGTTTCGCAGGCAGCAAAGACCTCGGCGGGTGTTGCCGCTGCGGTCGCGCCGGCAGCAACAAGCTCGCTGACCTTCCCGGGCGATCTGTTCCAAACCAACATGGGTATGTCGGCCGCCAAGAGATTGAGGGCCATGGGCGTCCCCATGAGCCCCACGCCGAGGAAGCCGAGAGGTTTCATGGCCAGAGTGGTGCGTGAGCTAGAGGCGCGGCGAGGCTGGCGTGTGGCCAACGACGAAACGTCGGAAGCGCCTCGGCGCTTTCGCGGAAGGCGTTGAGTTTGTCGAACGACCCTCTTTCCCAAATGTCGGGAATGCGGTTCTGCATGAACGTGCAAACCACCGAGAGTGTAATGCCCGCCATGTTCAGGCGGTCGGCTTCAAGCCACAGCGGCGCATCTTCGACCAGCGACTCTAGTTGCTCGCACGCAGCGTTCACCTGCCCCGTGACGCGATCGATCCAATCGGCGAACTGCTTCTCGGCGGGTCGCAGCTCGCGCTCATAGACGAGCTGCACGGTCTTATCGCAAGTCGTCTGGGCCATCCCAAGAACGCTCGCCGCTGCGCGCAGGTCGGCATCGGATTCGGGCCAGAGGCTGCGGCTGCGGTCGGCGCGGTCGAAATACTCGATGATCACATGAGAGTCGGTGAGCATCGTCTGGTCGTCGAGGAAGAGCGTCGGCGCGCGCACCACCGGGTTGAGCGCCTTGAACTCCGCCAGATGCGAGAAGACGGAGATGGGGACGTGTTCAAACTCCAGCCCCATTTCTGTCAGGCTGATCGCGACCCGTCGGGTATAGGGCGACGTAAGCATGCCGATCAGCTTCATGGCGTAGTGCTCCCCGAGAGGCCGGCTCGCACGTCCTGGGCGGCGGCTACGATTGTCTGATGGGCCAAACGTGCCAGCGAACCGGCCAAGCTGATGCGGCCGACGCCAACACTGGCCACGTCCCCTGCAGACATCTTTGGGTCCGCGGGGTAGACGATCACGCTGACGGGCTTCGACACCGCGTTGCAGACGGCTCTAATCGCCTCCAGATCAGGGAGGCCCGGTGCAAACAGAACGTCAGCACCAGCGGCCTCAAAGGCCTTCAGCCGGGAAACAGTGTCGTCGAGATCCGGCCGTCCATGAAGAAAGTTCTCAGCACGGGCCGTGACTACGAGGTCGCCGGCCGCGCGCGCCGCATCGACGGCGGCTTTCACCCGAGCCGTTGCATGGTCGAGCTCGTAAATAGGCTGTTCGGGCCGGCCGGATGCGTCCTCGACCGAAGCGCCAGCGAGTCCCGCCCGAATCGCAGAGACCATGAGCGAGGCGCAGTCATCCGCGCTGTCGCCGAAGCAGTTCTCGAAATCCGCAGAAACGGGGATGTCGACGGCGGCAGCTATTGCGGTCGCGGCGAGGACGGAAGCCAATCGGCCTACTTCTCCGTCGCGCACGCCATGATCGAGCGCCAGCCCGCCGCTGGTCGTCGCGATCGCTTCGAACCCGGCGTTAGCCATGGCGATGGCGGTGCCGGCAGACCAGATGTTTGGCATCACTACGGGCGAGCCGGGTTGGTGTAGGGCTCTGAATGCTCGGACTTTGTCGGCTTGAGTACGCATGATCCCCCTCAGTATGGTTCGCCGTTCTTGTGCATGAAGCGCCAGCCACTGCGATCGCGAACAGCGGTGATGTCGTCCGCAGGGTAGCTAACCTCGTCCCCTTCGCTTCGGTCACCGACTTCCAGGAATGTCGCCTCACGCGGTGAGCGGTTCTCGAGATGATGGCTCGTTCCCGCCGCCGGGAAGCCGACGCACATCCCTGCCGTCATGACGTGGAGGTCAGCGCCGCTCACCAAGGTGAGTTCACCGCTGACCACATAGACAAACTCGTCCTGCTTGCTGTGGATATGCTGGAGCGCGGAAACCGCGCCTGGCGACAGCGTCGTGAGATTCACGCCGAAGTTGGACAGGCCGAACGCATCGCCCAGCGGGCGTTTCGTCCGACCACTCATGCGCTGAGCGAATGGTGCCGGATAGTTGGAAGGCTTAGTCCGCGGCGGCATTTCACTAGCCGCGGCAGGAGCCCGCAGTCGGCTCGCGCCTGCGGTCTCAACGCCGGGCCGCTCGCTGGGCGCGTCGACTCGCGCGTCAGGAACTTTCTGATCCATCACACCCTCGATCGCCTCTCGGCCGTCGCTCTCGAGACAGCTCTGCTGGCAGAGCAAAGCTTGCATAATTGCTCACTCTGTTCAATCATAATTGTATCGATTGCTCACGATTCGGCATGTGCCGCGAGCTTCAGGGGGTGATGATGACACCGGGGTTGGACGATGACCTTGTGAGCCGCGTCACCGAGAGCTTCGGGCGACAGGCGTTCATGCAGCATATCGGAGCGTCGCTCGAGGAGGTCGCCGCTGGCCGCGTCGTGTTGCGGTTACCTTTCGATGCCCGTCTGACTCAGCAGAACGGGCTGTTCCACGGCGGCGTCATAGCGACGATCGCAGACGTGGCTGGTGGCTATGCCGGCTACAGCCTGTTCGAGGCAGGCACCGACGTGCTCACCGTGGAATTCAAGCTCAACTTGCTTGCACCGGCGAGAGGAGCGTTTCTGACGGCGCATGGCCAGGTGCTCAAGAGCGGCCGCACGCTGACGATCTGCGCGCTTAAAGTGTTCGACCACCACGAAGCCGGCGAGCGGCTCTGCGCCGCAGGCCAGCAAACTTTGATCAAGTTGAAGTAGGTCGATGCGATCTGCTGCCAGCTCGTGCTCACAAACCAAATTGAGGCACTAAGGTAATGCCAGAGATCACCAGCCTCGGCGCGTTCGCGATTGTTGCGGTGGGATTATCCCTCAGCCCTGGTCCGAACATGGCCTATCTCATTTCGCGCACGATCGTTCAGGGGCGCACCGCCGGTCTCGTTTCGCTAGCTGGCGTGCTTGCCGGCTTTGTCTTCTACATGCTCTGCGCGGCATTCGGGATTACGGCGCTGCTGTTAGCTGTCCCGTTCGCATACGACGCCATCAGGGTGGCGGGGGCCGCTTACCTGCTGTGGCTAGCTTGGCAGGCGGTCCGGCCTGGGGGCCGCTCGCTGTTTGAGGTTCATGACCTCCCGCATGACAGCCAATCGCGCCTCTTTTGGATGGGCCTCCTGACTAATCTCCTCAATCCGAAAATCGCTGTGATGTACCTTTCTCTGCTTCCCCAATTCGTCGCGCCGGATCACGGCGCGATACTGGGCCAGACGCTGGTTCTCGGATCGGTGCAAATCTTGATCAGCATGATGATCAATGGCCTCGTCATATTGTTTGCGGGAAGCGTTGCCCGTCAACTGCGCGCTCGTCCGAAGTGGGTTGCTGCGCAGCGCTGGGCCATGGGCGCGGTTCTCGCGTCACTCTCCCTGCGGATGATCTTCGACAGCAGAGCGAAGATCGGCTGACGCGATCGGCCCGCGAAGTCATTCCCTAACAAGACAGCGAGAGGTGCAGTTTGTCCGTCTACTTCATTGCTCAATTGAGCTTCACTGAGGTGGAAGCGTACCGGCGTTATATGGACGCCTTTCCGTCAGTTTTCGCTCGCCACGGTGGCCGGGTGCTCGTCGCGGACGAGGCACCGATCCTGCTCGAGGGCGCACTCAAGCCTGATAAAGTGGTCGTCCTGGAATTCTCCGGTGAGGCAGAGGCTTCTCGCCTTCTGAACGATCCGGACTATCAACGCATCAGCCTCGATCGCAAGGCGGGCGCGGACGCTGTCGTCGTGATGGTCCGTGGATCGGCTCGCAATCTCGTCGCGCCGGCGCGAGTGGAACGCAGCTCGTGAGGGCTGACGTGACCCCCTGAAACTCCTCCAGGAATAGCTAGAGTCCGCCCTAACAAAGGACGGACACAATGAAGCGATCAAGGTTCACGGAAGAGCAGATCATCGGGATCCTGCGGGAGCAGGAGGCCG
>NZ_JBMSDX010000014.1:0-56315 GCF_049445955.1 Brevundimonas sp. VNH65
CTCCTCCCGTCCAGGCCTCGCGCGGAGCGACATCAGGCCTTCGTCGAAAACGGTACTTCTATCCTACAGACCGGGCGAGGCCCGGCGCTCCGCCCCTCCCGCACCCTTCAGGCCCCCGCCGTGAAGCTGACGACGCACGCCTTCTCCTCCGCCTTCTGGGGGTGGAGAAGGATCGCATGCGATCCGACGACCGGACCGCCGAAGGCGGTGGAGGGGGAAACTCACACCCAATCCTCCAAATTCCGTCACCCTCGGGCTTGTCCCGAGGGCCCATCCCGGACGCCGCACGAGCTGTTGCGATGCCGTGCGTCCCCGATCCGACGTCGGAACGCGCTTACGCATGGGTCCTCGGGACAGGCCCGAGGATGACGAAAGGGGGGAGGGCGGCAGATCGGCAGACCAGTTTGCAATGCAGACAAGTCTATGACATATGGCGGTCCTCAACCGGAGGGGACCCCGTCCATGACCGCGCCGACCGCCAATCCCATCGCCGCCGCAGACCGGCTGCACGGCCTGGACGCCCTGCGCGCCCTGGCCCTGCTGCTGGGGGTGGTGTTGCACGCCAGCCTGTCCTTCTTTCCGCAGCAGATCTGGATCGTCGCCGACGACAGCCGCTCGATCGGGGCGGCGTGGCTGTTCTTCGCCATCCACCTGTTCCGGATGACGGCCTTCTTCCTGATCGCCGGCCTGTTCGCCCACATGATGCTGGCGCGAAAGGGCTGGGTCGGCTTCGCCCGGGACCGGGCCGTGCGTATCTTCGGACCGCTGGCCGCCTTCTGGTTTCCGGTCATGGCCGGGATCGTCACCGCCCTGGTGTGGAACGCCCACGCCAACGGCCTGGTGACGCCCGGCGCCCCGCCGCCGCCGCCGCCCAGCTATGACTGGACCGACTTCCCCCTGACCCACCTGTGGTTCCTATGGGTGCTGACCCTGTTCTGCGCCGCCGCCCTGATCCTGCGCGCGCCCTTCGCCCTGCTGGACCGGAGCGGCGGATGGGGGCGGGGCGTCGACCGGGTCACGGGCGCCCTGATCGGGCCCTGGACGTCCGTCGTCCTCGCCGCGCCCCTGGCCCTGGCCCTGTGGCTGGACCCGAAATGGATCGCCTTCTTCGCCGTGCCCACGCCGGACGAGGGGGTGGTCCCCGACACCGCCGCCCTGGTCGGGTTCGGCATGGCCTTCGGCCTGGGCTTCCTGATCGATCGCCGCCGCGACCTGCTGGCCCGGCTCGCCGGGTGGGCGCCGCTGTTCCTGATCGTCGCCCTGGTCTCGGGCGTGGCCGCCTATGTGCTGGCGGGCGGGCCCCGGGTCACGCCCATGGTCGGGGCCACGCCTGAAAAGGCCGCCGCCGCCGCCGTCGTCGCCCTGGCGGTCTGGTCCTCGGCCCTGGCGGCCACGGGCCTGTGCCTGCGCTTCCTCTCGGGCCACAGCCCGGTCCGGCGCTATCTCGCCGACGCCTCCTACTGGATCTACATCCTGCACCTGCCGCTGGTCATGCTGGCCCAGGTCTGGGTGCAGGACTGGGCCGGGCCGTGGTGGGTCAAGCTGGCGGGCCTGTCGATCGGCGTCTTCGCTGTCTGCCTGGCCTCCTATGAGCTGATGGTGCGCCACGGCTTCATGGGCAAATGGCTGAACGGCCGCCGCGTGCCCTGGCGCAAGCCCCGGCCCGAGACGGCCGCCGCCCCCGCCGAATAGCTTGCCAAGGGCGATCGGCTGGTCCACCCCGGACCGGCCGGTCGCTGCACAGAATCGTCTCCCGGAGATCCCGATGCCCGCCAAGCCCCGCCTGAGCACCCCGGAAGACGATCTGGCCTTCATGCGCTCGATCGTGCAGGGCGGGGGGCGACCGCCGATGACTCTGGCGGTCTGCTATCTGGCGGGCGGCCTGCTGTACGGCCTCCAGTGCCTGTACCATCTCGGCCAGGCGTTCGGCCTGATCCGATGGCCCGACCCGGCCAATCTGGCCGTCGTGGTCGGGGTCACCGTGACCTTCCTGATCGTCCTGACCTGGGCGATCCTGCACGATCGCAAGGCCGGCCGGTCGAACGCCGGACCCCTGGCGACGCGGGCGGTCAACACCATGTTCAGCGCCACCGGCATGGCCAATGCGGCGGTGGTCATCGTCTTCGCCGCCGGCGCGCTCCGCGACCAGGACTTCGCCGTCTGGCTCTATTACGCCGCCGTCGTCTTCGCCTTGCAGGCGGCCGCCTGGTACGTCGCCTGGATGATGCGGAAGAAGGCCTGGATGCTGGCCGTCTCGGTCGGCGGCTGGCTGACGGCGGTGGCCCTGGGCCTGCTGGTGCGCCAGCCCCTGACCTATCTGGGCGTCTGCACCGTGGCCCTCTTCCTGCTGTTCGCCCTGCCGGGCTGGCTGATGTTCCGCGATGCGCGCGCCGGAAGCCGGACGGACTGAACCATGGGCCTGGCGGACTTCGGACGGATCGACGAGGTCATCCACGGCCGCATGCGGCTGGGGATCATGGTCTATCTGGCCGACGTCGATGCCGCCGACTTCACCGAGCTGAAGACGGTGCTGGAGGCGACCCAGGGCAATCTGTCCGTCCATCTGAAGAAGCTGGAGGAGGCGGGCTATGTCGCCATCACCAAGAGCTTCGTGAACAACAAGCCCCTGACCCGCATCGTCCTCACCGACGAGGGCCGGACGGCCTTCGCCGCCTATCTGGAGGCCCTGGGCGGATTGATCGGAGGCAAGGGCTGATGGCGCCGATGACGGTCGATCCGATCCCGGGCGTCCGCGTCATGGGCATCGTCAACGTCACGCCGGACAGCTTCTCGGACGGCGGACGGCTGGGTTCGGTCGAGGCGGCGGTGGCCCATGCGATGCGACTGGTCGTCGAGGGCGCCGACGTGCTCGACATCGGCGGCGAAAGCACCCGGCCGGGCGCCGATCCGGTCAGCGAGGCCGAGGAGATCGACCGGACGGCGCCGGTCATCGCGGCGATCCGCGCCCGCTGGGACGGTACGATCAGCGTCGACACCATGAAGCCCGCCGTGGCCCGCGCCGCCTTCGCGGCCGGGGCGGCGATGTGGAACGACGTGACGGCCCTGAGCCATGCGCCCGACAGCGCGGCGGTCGCCGCCGAACTCGGATGCCAGATCGTCCTGATGCACATGAAGGGCGAGCCGCGCACCATGCAGGCCGATCCCCGCTATGACGACGTGGTCGCCGAGGTGCGAGACTATCTGGCGGCGCGGGCCGGGGCGGCGATGGCGGCGGGCGTGGCGCGCGACCGGATCTGGCTCGATCCCGGCATCGGCTTCGGCAAGACGCTGAACCACAATCTGGTCCTGACGGCGCGGCTGGACGCCCTGGTCGATCTCGGCTTCCCGATCCTCTACGCCGCCAGCCGCAAGCGGATGATCCAGGCGGTGGATGAAACCGCGACCGATCCCGGCGACCGCCTGGGCGGCTCCCTGGCCCTGGCTCTGGACGGCGCCCGACGCGGGGCGCGGATGGTGCGGGTCCACGACGTGCGCGAGACGGTGCAGGCGCTGAAGGTTCAGGCGGCGGTTCTTGCTCAGCCCCCGCGGCGATAGACGGTCCGGCAGAAAGCGGTCCAGCTCCCGTCAGCCTGCTTCTGACGGCTGGTCAGGGTCCGTTGGTCCGGCGAGGTCATCTCCCAGATGTCCTCATAGTCGGTCTCGCCGCCGCTTTCCTCCATGGTCGGGCCACGGCTGGCCAGCACCATGCGGTCGCCGTCCGCGACGCCGTCATAGGTCCAGAGAGTGGGGTGGCCCCAGTGGACGAAGTCGCCGGTGACCCGGCCGGTCTCGGGATCGAAAGCGAGCTGGAAGCGCGCGTCGTCATCGGACTCGATCACCGTCCAGGCGCCGCGCCGGGAGACGGTCTCCGTCCCCCGGCGCCGCTCGCCGTCGTCGGGCAGGCTGTGGCCCTCATACGTCCAGTCGCCGATCAGGCGGTCCAGAAAGGCGGCGGTCATGCGGCGAACTCCGTCTGGCTGATGCGCTTCAGCCTCCATAACGCCCCCTTCAACGAAACAGGCGGCTTGCCCGGATGGGCGGGTTGTCGCATCCAGCGTCGATGACAGATCCTTCGCAACGCCTCGGACGCGTCCTCATCATCGCTGGTTCGGACTCCGGCGGGGGCGCCGGGATACAGGCCGACATCAAGACCGTGACCGCGATGGGCGGCTACGCCGCCACGGCGGTCACCGCCGTCACGATTCAAGATACCCTCGGCGTCCACGGCGTCCACCCCCTGCCTCTCGACGTCATCGAACAACAGGCGAGGGTGGTGCTGGACGACATCGGCGCCGACGCCTTCAAGACCGGCATGCTGGGCACGGTCGAGGTGGTCGAGCGGGTGGCGGCCATTCTGGCCGGCCATCCGGCCGCGGCGGTGGTCGATCCGGTGATGATCGCCAAAGGGGGGCATCCGCTGCTGGCCGAGGCGGCGGTCGGGGCGGTGCGGTCGCTGATGGTCCCGCGCGCGACGCTCCTGACCCCCAATGCGCCAGAGGCGGAAGCCCTGACCGGAATCCCGGTCGCCGATCTGGACGGCCAGCGGCGGGCGGGCGAAGCCCTGCTGGCCCTCGGCGCCAGGGCGGTGCTGATGAAGGGCGGCCATGTCGGCGAAGGCCCGACCGTCACGGACCTGCTGCTGACGCCATCCGGAGAGACCCTTCTGGAGGGCGAGCGGTTCGACACCACCTCGACCCACGGCACCGGCTGCACCCTGGCCAGCGCCTGCGCCGCCGGCATCGCCCGGGGGCAGCCTCTTGAGGTCGCCGTGGCCGAGGCCTGGGCCTATGTCGCCGAAGCCATCCGCCGGGCGCCGGGTCTGGGGCATGGCCATGGGCCGCTGGATCACGGCTGGAGGCTGCGCCGATGAGCGAGGCGGACCTCGAAGCCCGGCTGATCGACATCGTCCGGGCCGATCCGGTGCTGATGCAGGTGCTGACGACCGTGCGCGACCTCGGCCTGCCGGACTGGCGGCTGTTCTCCGGCGCCGTCTATCAGGGGGTCTGGAACGTCCGGACCGGGCGACCCGTCGGCTACGGCGTCAAGGATTACGACATCGGCTATTTCGACCCGGACACCTCCTGGGACGCCGAGGACGTCTTCATCAGGCGCGCCGCCGCCGCCTTCGATGCGCCGCTGAAGTCGCTGGTCGAGGTTCGCAATCAGGCGCGGGTTCACATATGGTTCGGCGAGCATTTCAACGAGCCCTACGAACCGCTGATGCGGACCGACGAGGCGCTCGGCCGGTTCGTGGCCCCTGCCTTCGCCGTCGGGGTGCGGCTGGAGGCGGACGGGGCGATCTCCGTCGCCGCGCCGTTCGGCTTGCAGGACGTGTTCGATATGGTGATCCGGCCCAATCCGAACCGTCTCCGGGCGACAGGCTGGGACAAGGTCATCGCCTCCGCGCGGGCGCGCTGGCCGGAACTGACGGTGGTCGAATAGCAGACTGGGCGCGATCCTTTCGGACCGCGCCCTGTCGTCTCAGGCGGCTGGGGTTACCAGCGGCGGTTGTCGCGGTCGCGGCGCTCGCTGCGGACCTGGGCGGACAGGCGGTCGTAGCGACGGTCCAGGTCATTGCGCTCGACCCGGCTCAGGCCGCCGCGCAGGTAGCTGCGCTCCAGACGGATCAGGCTGTTCAGCTCGGCCTTCAGGCGGCCGGCCTCGCGGTGCGACAACTGGCGGGTGCGCACGCCCTGGTCGATGCGACGGTCCAGGTTGACCTTGCGGTGGGCGATCGACTGCCAGTTGGCGTAGCTCTGGGCGGCCGGGGCCCGCGACGGGCCCTGATTGTGGCCGTAGCCGTAGTTCTGGGCGGCGGCGGGAACGGCGGCGGCCGAAGCCGCGGCCAGGAACAGAGCGGGGACGATGAACTTCTTCACTGGATCTCTCCTCGGTTTCGGCGCCGACCGGGCTGGCCGGCGATGAAACAAGACCTACCGCCCCCCGCCTGAGCCCCACCTGAACACCAACGCTCAGCTTCCGTTCATCAACGTGAGAAACCCGAAAGGTCGGTCGCTCCCGGATACCCTTCCACATGGAAGGCCGGATCGAACGCGCGGACGCTCGCGCGAGGCGGGCGGCCGGTTTCACCTTCCTGACAAACAGCCTAAGCTGGGTGTTCAGACGCCGTTCAGGGGCGTCGCCGTATCACCTGCCGCATGATCCGCATTCGTTCACATCTGCTGTCCGGCTTCGTCGCAGCCGCCGTCCTGGCCGGAGGGATCGCGCCCGCCTATGCGGCGGTAGAGGTCGACCAGTCGCGCCGTGGCTACGGCGAGGGTGGCTATCAGGATCGCTCCGGCGACCGGGACCGCGACCGTCCCCAGAGCAGCCGCCCATCGCGCGATCGCGATCAGGGGCCGTCGGCTCGCCGCATGATCAGCCAGTCCGAGGCCCAGTCGCGCGCACAGCGCCAGGCGCGGGGCGCCCGTTTCGTCGGCTCCCAGGGCCTGCAGGGGTCCAGCTATGTCTTCCTGTTCGAACGGGACGGCCGGACCTTCACCATTTCCGTCTCCGCCTATGACTGAGGGGGCCTGAAGCCATGCGCGTTCTGCTCGTGGAGGACGACGCCGATCTGTCGCGTCAGCTCAAGACCGCCCTGGCCGACGCCGGCTATGCGGTTGATCACGCCGCCGACGGCGAGGAAGCGCATTTCCTCGGCGACACCGAGCCCTATGACGTCATCGTTCTGGACCTCGGCCTGCCCCGGATCGACGGAGTGTCGGTGCTGGAACGCTGGCGTCGCGACGGCAAGACCACGCCTGTCCTCATCCTGACCGCACGGGCGGCCTGGTCCGACAAGGTGGCCGGGTTTGACGCCGGCGCCGACGACTATCTGGCCAAGCCGTTCCACACCGAGGAGCTGCTGGCGCGGCTGCGGGCGCTCCTGCGGCGCTCGGCGGGCGTGGCGTCGGCGACCCTGTCCTGCGGCGGCCTGCGCCTTGACCCCCGCGCGGCGCGGGCCAGCGTCAACGGCGAACCCCTGCGCCTGACCTCGCTGGAATATCGCCTCCTGCATTACATGATGATGCACCAGGGCCGGGTCATCAGTCGCACCGAACTGGTCGAACATCTCTACGACCAGGACTTCGATCGCGACTCCAACACCATCGAGGTCTTCATCGGCCGGGTCAGGAAGAAGGTCGGATCGGATCGGATCGAGACCGTGCGCGGCCTCGGCTATCGGCTGACGCCTCTGCCCGGCGAAACCGAGGCGGCGTGAGCGAGCCCGCCGTCGTCGAAACTCCGATCGCGGAATCTCCGGCCGTCGAAACCCCGGCTGCGACCCGCGGCGTTTCCTGGGGCCGATGGGTAGGTCGTCCCGGCCGCAGCCTGACCCGACGACTGATCTGGCTGGCTTCGGCCTGGATCGTGCTGGCCCTGATCCTCGCGGGTTGGGGCCTGACGACCCAGTACCAGGAGAGCGCTTTTCGGCGGCTGGGCGCCGAACTGGGCATGACGATCGATGACGTCCTGCTGGCGACGCGGATCGACGCCGATGGACAGGTGACGGTCAACGAGATTCGCGACGCCCGGACCGCGCGCGGCCTTTCCGGAAAATACTGGATGGTGGCCGAGCGCACCGCCGACGGCGGCGTGCGGGTGCTGGCGCGATCGCCCTCGCTCTCGGGCGAGACCCTCACCATCCCTCCTGATCTCCCGGACCGGCTCCAGCGATCGCTGGGCGTGATGGTCACCTACAATGACGACGGCGTCCTGCGGCCACCGTCCCACCAGCCGTTGCGGATCGGGGCCAGCATGAAGACCCTGACCGGCCGCGAGGCGCCGGTGATCTTCGTGTCGGGCATCGACCGGTCGATGATCGAGGCCGACGCCAAACAGTTCGCCACCTTCACATGGACCGCCCTTGTGCTGCTGGGCTTCGGTCTCGTGGCGGCGGTGTTCATTCAGGTGCGGATCGGCCTGCGGCCGCTGTTCGATCTTCGCAACGAGATCGCCGAGGTTCGGCGTGGCAAGGCGGCCCGTATCGGCCGCGTCTATCCGCTGGAGATCCAGCCTCTGGCCGAACAGGTCAACCGGCTGCTGGACCACAATCAGGAGGTGGTGGAGCGCCAGCGGACCCATGTCGGCAATCTGGCGCATGCGCTGAAGACGCCCCTGTCCGTCATGCTGGCCGAGGCGTCGGACGCCCGGGGCGATCGGGCCGGCCTGGCCGAGATCGTGGGGCGCCAGACCGAGGTTATGAAGCGCCAGGTCGACCACCATCTGCGCCGTGCCCGCGCCGCCGCCCGCGCCGCCCATGGCCTGGGCGAGACCGCGCCGGTGGCCGAGGTTCTGGACGAACTCGCCGTCATGCTGGAGCGGGTCTTTCAGTCCAAGGCGGTGGAGATCGACTGGCGCGCGCCGGACGATCTGGCCTTCCTGGGCGAACGCCAGGATCTGCAGGAGATCCTTGGGAATCTGATCGAGAACGCCTGCAAGTGGAGCCGGCGTCGGGTGCGCGTCTCGGCGGGCGCCAACGGCCTAGGACAGATGATCGCCGTGATCGAGGATGACGGTCCGGGCCTGCCCGAAGACGAGCGCGAGGCTGCGCTGAAGCGCGGCGCCCGCATGGACGAGGCGACGCCGGGCTCGGGCCTCGGGCTGTCGATCGTGGATGACCTGACGCGGGCCTACGGCGGACGCTTGACCTTGGCCGCCAGCGACATGGGCGGGTTGAAGGCCGTTCTCGAACTGCCTGCCGCCGGCGACTGAGACCGGCTGCGCCATTCCTTAACCTTCTTGGGCTAGGTTGCCCAATCTGCCGCAAGTGGGGGCGGATGGGAGTGCGCTATGGCCGGGTTGACGGTCGAAGCCAGAACAGCATTGGCGCGGGTCCTGGACGCCGTACCGGACGAGGCCATGGCCGTGATCCTCTCCGTGGTCCGCTGCAGCGCCGGACAACGGGCGCGAGAGGTCGAAGCCCTGCTCCACGACGCCGTCGAAGATCGCCGCCGCCGCACCGAGGCCTTCGGCGCCCTGGCTCCCCTGTTTCGCCGCCGATCGGACGACCTGGCGGCTCTCAATTTTCCATCGCCGGTTCTGGCTCGCCTCTGGCGTGCGGCGGTCGCACGGGATCGTGACGCCCTGGTGTTGCTCGATCGCATCGGCGATGATCAGGCGACCTTTCACGCCCTGGGCCGGACGCGCCTCTACGACGCCGCCATCGCCGTGCTGGATCAGAAGCCGGAGAGCGTCTGGGCGCCAGCCTCGGACATGCCGGAGGACGACTGGCGCGAGGGAGTCGCCGAACTGCGCGCCTGCTGCGCGCTCGGCCTCCTGGCGCATCGATCCATGGGCAATCTGCCGGGCTGGATCGATCGACCCGACGAAGACCTTCAGGCGGAGTTGAAGCTGGCGCTGCGCGACGCCTCGGAGAGCGATCCGGAGGGACCACGTCGCCTGGTGGATATCCTGGTGGCCCACCTCGACCGGACCGAGGACGTGGTGCGCCTGGCCGTCAATGCGGCGACGGCCATGGGCCATGAAGCCATGCTGCGCCACTCGGAACTGGCCCTCTACATCGAGCGCGCCCTGTCCGCCCTGGAGACGCGCGTCCAGCGCATCCTCGGCTGGCGGCCGGGCGATCCGCGCGACGCGCTGGAACGCGATCTGGCGGCGGCAGGCGCTGTCGTCGGCACGCTGGAACTGACGGCGGCGCTGGACGGCCAGGAGGACTGGATGCGACGCCTGGCCGGCGTGAAGTCCCGCGTTTCGGGCATGATCGAAGACCGGCTTCAGGCGACGGTCAGATCGGTCGCCCGCATCCTGCCCACGCGCGGCCTTCAGACGGCCGGGCGGATGAGCCGCAAGGTCGCGGATCCGAATGCCGCCATCGACGACGGCGCCTTGGCCCAGGCGCGCGGCCTGATCGATCTGGCCCGCGCCGTGCGGTCCGCCGCCTCGCGGTTCGGCTGCGAATCGCGTCGTCACGGCGTCGTGGAGGAAGTGGCCGGAGCCCTGGCCCAGCACATCGATCAACTGGTCGAGGCGGTGCATGGCGGCGACGCTGCCGATCCCGCCGCGACCACCGCGCGGCTGCTTGTGCTGTCCGACCTGCTCGAGCGGCTGGGCGACGACGCCGAGGCGCGGACGGCCCGTCGTCGGATCGCGGCCCTGAACCAGTCCGGCGACGTTCGCGCGGCCTGACGGGGGCGGCGTCTTCTGCGGCGATCGGCCCGGTCGTGCGCATCGCGCGGCGGACAAAAATGGTCTAGAGCCCCGGCCATGCTGATCTTCTGGATTTCGGCCGCCCTCCTGACGACTCTGACGGCGTTGCTGATGCTGGCCGGCGCGCGACGCGCCACGGGCCCGGTCAACGCCGATGACACGGCGTCGGAGGCGGCGCGCCGTGAGCTTGGCGCGCTGGATCGGCTGCGGGCCGAGGGCGCGATGGGCGAACGCGAATGGGCCGAATCCCGGGCGGAGGCCGCCCGCCGACTGTTGGCCGCCTCCACGCCTGCCGCGACGGTCGTGATCGGGCGTCGGGAGCCCTTGATGGTTCTCGGCGGCGTCGTCCTGACCGCAGCGACGGCCCTGGGTCTCTACTTCGCCCTCGCGGCTCCGGGCCAGGGCGACCAGCCGTTCGCCGCGCGGGTCGAGGCCTGGGCGGTGTCGACCGAACCGCTGGAGCCGGCTCAGGCGGCGGCGGTCATCGAGCGGGAAGTCCGCCTGGCGCCTGATGACCTGCGCATGCTCACCTTGCTGGGCTCGGCGCGGTTCCAGGCCGGCGATCCGGTCGGCGCCGCCTCGGCCTTCCGTCGCGCCCTGGCGATCAATCCGAATGACGGCCAGAGCTGGGCGCGGCTGGGCGAGAGCCTCGTGCGCGCCTCCGACGGCCGGATCGGCCCCGACTCCGAGGCTGCCTTTCGCGAGGCGCTGAAACATGACCCCGGTCAGCTGGGCGCCCTCTATTTCCTCGGCGAGGCGGCCGAGACCCGGGGCGAGGCCCCTGAGGTGCGGAGGTTCTGGACGCCTCTGATCGCCGCACTGGATGCTTCCGATCCGCGCCGGACCGATCTGGAACGTCGGCTCGCGGCGCTGGAGGCCGGACGATGAGCTGGCTGCCCAAGTCGCCCAAGGCGCGGCGACGCCTCTATGTGGTCATGGCCGCCGCGCCGGTGCTGGCCCTGGCGGCGGGGCTGTCGCTTTGGGCCATGCGCGATAACGTGGCCTACTTCTTCTCGCCGTCCGAGGCGACAGCGGACAAGGCGCCGGCCGGTCGCAATGTGCGTCTGGGCGGTCTGGTCGAGACCGGCAGCGTCGAACGCCACGGCGCCGAGGTGATGTTCTCGGTAACCGACAATGTCGCCACGACCCGCGTCCACTATCGCGGCGACCTGCCGGATCTGTTCCGCGAAGGACAGGGCATCGTGGCCGAGGGCGCGTTCCGGCCCGACCGGACCTTCGAGGCGCGTCAGGTCCTGGCCAAGCACGACGAGACCTATATGCCCAAGGAGGTCGCCGACCGGATCAAGGCCAAGGGCGAGTGGCGGCCTGAAACGGGCGAAGCGTCGAACGGGTCGGTTTCGCCGAGCCGCGAGGCTCCTGGAGCCGAGCATAGCGCCGAGACCAATCCGTGATCGTCGAATTCGGCGCCTATGCGCTTCTTCTCGCCTTCGTCCTGACCCTGGCTCAGACGGCCCTGTCGGGCGTCGGCCGCCTGCGCGTCAGCTCGGTTCTGGCCGGGGCCGGTCAAGGCGCGGCGATCGGCGCGGCCCTGTCGGTCGCGGTCGCGTTCGGCGTCCTGATCCACGCCTTCGTGGTGTCCGACTTCTCGGTGGCGAACGTGGCGGCCAACAGCCACACCGACAAGCCGATGCTGTACAAGGTGGCGGGCGCCTGGGGCAGCCACGAGGGGTCGCTGCTGCTCTGGTGTCTGGTCATGACCGGGTTCGGCGCGGCCCTGGCCCGGGCGCGGACAAGCCAGGGCGGCCTGCCGTTCGGACTGAAGACCTCGGCCGTGGCGGTGCAGGGCGGGCTGTCGGCCCTGTTCCTCGCCTTCACCGTCTTCACCTCCAATCCGTTCACCCGACTGGACGCGCCGCCGGTGCAGGGCGCGTCGCTGAATCCTTTGCTTCAGGATCCGGCCCTGGCCTTCCATCCGCCGCTGCTCTACGGCGGCTATGTCGGGTTTTCGGTCTGTTTCGCCCTGGCGGCGGCCGCCCTGATCGAGGGGCGGTCGCTGTCGGGTCTGGGCGGCGGCTTCTGGCCGGCCTGGGGCCGCTGGGTGCGGCCCTGGGCGCTGGCGTCCTGGATGCTGCTGACCCTGGGCATCGCCCTGGGCTCCTTCTGGGCCTATTACGAACTCGGCTGGGGCGGCTGGTGGTTCTGGGACCCGGTCGAGAACGCCAGCTTCCTGCCCTGGCTGGCGGGCGCGGCCCTGCTGCATTCGGCCATCGTCACGGAACGGCGCGGCGGCCTGGCGGGATGGACGGTGTTCCTGGCGCTGCTGGCCTTCAGCCTGTCGATGTTGGGCGCCTTTCTGGTGCGGTCCGGCGTGCTGACCTCGGTCCACGCCTTCGCCGTCGATCCGAAGCGGGGCCTGACCCTGTTGGCCATCCTGGGCGTGACGGCGGGCTCGGCCTTCGCCCTGTTCGCCTGGCGCGCCCAGAGCCTGAGAAGCCAGGCCGCCTTCGCTCCCGTCAGCCGCGAGGCCGGTCTGGTCCTGAACAACCTGTTCCTCACCACGGCGGCGGCGACGGTCCTTCTGGGCACCCTCTATCCGCTGATCCTGCAGGCCGTGAACGGGGCGACGGTTTCGGTCGGCCCGCCGTACTTCGACCTCACCTTTACGCCCCTGATGGCGATCGCCTTCCTGATCCTGCCGGCCGGGCCGTTGCTGGCATGGAAACGCGGCGACCTGAAGGGGACCTTGCAGCGGTTGTGGTTGGCGGCGGCTCTGGCCCTGGCCTGCGGTTTCGCGGCCTGGCTGATGTTTGCGCCGAAGAAGGCCCTGGCGGCGGCCGGGATCGCCCTCGGCGCATGGCTGATCCTGGGGACGCTTGCGGAATGGGCTGGCCGCGTCCGCCTGTTTCGTGTCCCGGCCGGCGAGAGCCTGCGGCGGGCCGGGGCGCTGCCTCTGGCGGCCTGGGGCATGACCCTGGCCCATGCCGGGCTGGGCGTTTTCGTCCTGGGCGCGGTGGTCGAGACCGGCTTCAAGGTCGAGACGGCCAGAGTGCTGACGCCGGGGCAATCGGTGGCGGCCGGTCCGTATGTCGCGCGCCTGGATGAGGTGCGGATGGTCGAGGGTCCAAACTATCTGGCCGAACGCGGCGTGCTGACGGTGTCGCGGACCGACGGATCGGCGGCGCGCGTCGTTTCGACCGACCGGCGCTTCTTTCCGGCCGGCGGCCAGACGACGACCGAGGTCGGGCTGGATTTCCGGGGCCTGGACGACGTCTATCTGACCCTGGGCGAGCGGCGGCTGGACGCGGCGGGACGCCCAGGCGGCTGGCAGGTTCGGATGTACTTCAATCCCTGGGCGCGGCTCATCTTCCTCGGCCCGGCGCTGATGGCCCTGGGCGGATCGCTGTCGTTGCTGGATCGGCGGCTGAGGCCTGCGCCGGGTGGACGGCGATTGCCGCGCCGTTCGGTTCCTTCTCCCCTCGGGGGAGAAGGTGTCGGGCGAAGCCTGACGGATGAGGGGGTTTTGTCCTCAAGCCCAGCGGAAGAAGGCCGGACCTGATGTGGCCGTCCCCCTCATCCGTCTCACTTCGTGAGCCACCTTCTCCCCCGAGGGGAGAAGGATTCTGGGTGGCGACCGCTTTCGCCCTGCTCCTGTCCACCTCGGCCATGGCCCAAGAGCCCGCCGCCGCGCCCGAGACGCCGCTGACCGACGCGGCCCAGGAGGCGCGCGCCCGGGCCCTGTTCCAGGAGGTGCGCTGCGTCGTCTGCCAGCATGAATCGATCGCCGATTCTCCGGCCGGCATCGCCGCGGACATGCGCCGGCTGGTGCGGGAGGAGATCGCGGCGGGCAAGACGGATGCTGCTGTGCGTCAGGATCTGGTGCGCCGCTGGGGCGACTACATCCTGTTCCGGCCGCCGTTCCGCTGGTCGACGCTGGTCCTTTGGCTAGGGCCGTTCGCCCTGATCCTGGGCGGCGCGGTCCTGCTGTGGCGGCGTCGACCCGGCGCGGTCATGACGGCCGAGCCCCTCTCGGACGAGGAGGAACGGCGGCTGGCCGATCTTCTCACGCCTGAAACGGATCGCCCCGATCCTGACGCAAACCGGCCCCACGACTAACGCCTGGGGATATCAAGCCTTTCTCTTCGCCGCGAACGGACGCCGGTTGGCCAATCCGTTTCAGGCTCTATATCAGTCAGACGACAGGGCCGAGCCACGGCCCGAGACAGGGTTCAAGGACGACGATGCTGAAGCGCAAGGAGTTCATTCTGGGGGCCGCGGCCGGCCTGATCGTCGCGGCGGGCGCCACCGCCGGCGGCGTCATCACCTGGCCGGGGGCCCATGCCGAGACCCGCCCGGGTCAACTGGTGCCCTCAGCGGGCGCCGGCCTGGCCTTCGCCCCGCCCCAGGGGGCGCCGCTGAGCTTCGCCGACATCGTGCAGCAGGTCGCCCCGGCCGTGGTCCAGATCGAGGTCGAGGCCCGGGTCGAGCGACCGGCCGGCGGCGGCATTCAAATCCCCGGCTTCCCCGGTTTCGTCATTCCGGGTCCACAAGGCGGCCAGGGCCAGGAGGAGGACGCCGAACCCCAGACCGCGCGCGGCGCCGGTTCGGGCTTCTTCATCTCCAGGGACGGCTTCATCGTCACCAACAACCACGTCGTCGCCGACGCCGTGTCGATCAAGGTGGTGTTGACCGACGGTCGCCGCATGGACGCGACACTGGTCGGGCGCGACGAGGGATCGGACCTGGCGGTCATCAAGGTCCAGGGCGACGACTTCAGCTTCGTCTCCTTCGAGGAAGGCGCCCAGCCGCGGGTCGGCGACTGGGTCGTGGCCGTCGGCAATCCGTTCGGCCTCGGCGGCACGGCGACGGCCGGCATCGTCTCGGCCATCAGCCGCCAGGACCCCTCGGGCCAGTCGCGCGGCCTTGTCGACTTCCTTCAGATCGACGCCGCCATCAATCGCGGCAACTCCGGCGGGCCGACGTTTGACATCTATGGACGGGTCATCGGCGTGAACTCGGCCATCATTTCGCCCACCGGCGGTTCGGTCGGCATCGGCTTCGCCATCCCGGCTTCGACCGCCAAACCGATCGTCGACAAGCTGATGCGCGGCGAGGCGGTGGAGCGCGGCTATCTCGGCGTCTCCATGGGCACGCTGCAAGACAGGGAGCGTGCGGCGCTGGGTCTGGCAGACACCGTCAAGGGCGCCTTCGTCGCCGACGTCACGGCAGGCGGTCCGGCGGACAAGGCCGGGATCAGGCCTGAGGACGTCATTGTCTCGGTGAACGGTCGGGACACCGAAACCGGCGAGGCCCTGACGCGCATCGTGGCCGGAACCGCCGTGGGCGAGACGCTGAGGATCGAACTGTATCGCGACGGTCGTCGCCAGACGGTCACGGCGCGGGCGGAACGCCGTCCGCCGCAGTCCGAACTGGACGCCCTGCAAAACGGGTCGCCCGGCGGAGACTCGACGGCGCCCCAGGCAGGAGCCGAGACGATCGAGGGCATGACGGTGCAGTCTCTGACGCCGGCGCTGCGTCAGCGCCTGCGCCTGTCGAACGATCAGCGGGGCGTCGCGATCACCGCCGTCGCGCCGCGCTCGAAGGCGGCCCAACTGGGCTTCTCCGAGGGGGTGATCATCCTCAACGCCTTCGGTCGCGCCGTGAACTCTCCGGCGGAGCTGAAGTCGGCGATCGAGGCCGCGCGCGCGGCAGGGCGGCCCGGCGTCATGCTGCGGGTCCAGAGCCCGCGCGGCGGTTCGCCCGTCTCGGTCGCTCTGGAGCTGTCTGAGGACTGATCCGGCGACGAACACAAGTCTGACGACGACTTAACTCACGCGATCGCCGCCGATGTTGTAACGTCGGCGGCGATTTCGATTCCGGGAGGGGCCTGATGCGGATTCTGGTGGTTGAGGACGACGCCGAGGCGGCGACGGCGATGCTGCGCGGCCTGACCGAGGCCGGCCATCAGGTGGCCCATGCGCAGGACGGCGCCTATGGGCTGCTGGAGGCCCAGCGCGGCGGATATGACGTCTATGTCGTGGACCGGATGATGCCGCGTCTTGACGGCATCGGCATGGTCGAGACCCTGAGGAAAGACGGCGACCAGACCCCGGTCCTGTTCCTGTCGGCGCTCGGCGAGGTCGAGGACCGGATCACGGGGCTGAAGGCCGGCGGCGACGACTATCTGGTCAAGCCCTACGCCTTCGCCGAACTGATCGCCCGGGTCGAGGCCCTGGCGCGTCGGCGCGAGACCGGCGGGGTGCAGACGGTGCTCAAGGTCGGCGACCTGGAGATGAATCTGATCGCCCGAACCGTGCATCGCGGAACCACCGAGATCGACCTGCAACCGCGCGAATTCCAGCTGCTGGAGTTCCTGATGCGCCACGCCGGCCAGTCGGTGACCCGCACCATGCTGCTGGAGAAGGTCTGGGAATACCATTTCGACCCCCAGACCAATGTCATCGACGTCCACATCAGCCGCCTGCGCTCCAAGATCGACAAGGGCTTCGACAAGGCCATGCTGCAGACGGTGCGCGGGGCGGGATATCGGCTGGAGGCGTGACGTCAGTGGCGAGTGGCGAGTGGCGAGTGGCGAGGACGGCGGGCCTGACGGCCGCACCTGACGACCTCCGCGCCGCCCTCCGAATTCAGGCCCTGATCCGTGTCGGGCTCAAGGTGATCACTCGCCACTCGCCACTCGCCACTCGCCGCTGACGACCGATGCGTCTCCCCTCCCTCTTTCGTCGCACGCCCTTCCGGCTGACGCTGCTGTTTCTGGCGCTGTTCGCGGCGGCCTCGGCGGCGATCCTGGCCTATGTCTATGTGGCCTCGGCCCAGGAGGCGCGGGCGCGGGCGCGGGCGGATGTCGACACGGAGGTCGCCAGCCTGCTGGCCATCTATCGCACGCGCGGACCCGACGCCCTGAACGCGGCCCTGGTCGAGCGCGTCGTTCGCGGCGGCCACTATCTCTATGTCCTGGTCGGACGCGACGGCCAGACGATCACCACCAGTCTGTCGGACAGCCCGCTTGAGCAACAGGGCGCGACGTCGCCGGTCTGGGACACCTTCTCCTTCACCGACACCCTCGCCGACGGGCGCGTGGTGCGTCGCCAAGGGTTCGGCGTCGAGACGCCGCTGTCGGGCGGGGAGCGTCTGTTCGTCGGTCAGGATCTCGGCGACACCGAAGCCTATCTCGGCCGGCTGACCCAGGCCTTGTGGATGGCCATGGGCATGGTCGTCCTGCTCGGCGCGGCGGGAGGGGTCATCGTCAGCCGAAATCTGGAGCGGTCGATGGGCCGGCTGACGGCCGTGGTTCAGGCGGTGCAGGAGGGCGACTTGAAGGCCCGCGCCCCGCAGCGTCGATCCGCGCGCGGCCAGGCCGACGGCGGCGACGAGTTCGAGGAGTTGGGACAAGGGCTGAACCTGATGCTGGATCGGCTGGAAACCTCTATGACCTCGATCCGGCACGCCGGCGACGCCATCGCCCACGACCTGCGGTCGCCCCTGACGAGGATGCGGGCCAAGCTGGAGGTGGCGCTGATCGACGCCGAGGCCGGCAAGGTCTCGGGCGTCGACGCCCTGTCGATCGCCCTGGATGAGGCGGACAATCTGCTCAAGACCTTCAACACCGTCCTGGCGATCGCCCGGTTGCAGGCCGGAGGCGCCCCGGACCGGGCGGTGTTCGACGCCGCAGATCTGGCCGCCGACATGGCCGAGCTCTATGAGCCGGCCGCCGAGGACAAGGGCATGGAGTTTTCGGCCGAGATCGAGACCGGGCTGATGATCGAGGGTAATCGCCCGTTCCTCGCCCAGGCCCTGGCCAATGTCATCGACAACGCCATCAAATATACGCCGGTTGGCGGGGCGGTGAAGCTGAGAGCTCGCCGCCGGTCGTCCGGTGAGATCGAATTCTCCGTCACCGACACCGGTCCGGGCGTGCCGGCCGAGGATCGCGAGCGGGTGATCCAGCGGTTCGTCCGTCTGGACAATTCCCGGTCCGAGGCCGGATCAGGGCTTGGCCTGTCCCTGGTCTCGGCGGTGATGGAGGCGCACGACGGCCGCGTGCAGCTGGACGAGGGGCCGGGCGCCTATGGCGGCTATGGCCCCGGCTTGCGCGTGGCTCTGCTGACGCCGCCGGCCGGCGCGACGTCTCCGGCGAGTCCTCCGGCGTGACTGCTTCGCTGGTCGAACTCATCAGACCATGCGGTCCGGTCGTCGATCCGGCCGCCGGGGACCGCGCCAGGGAGAGGCTCTGGGAGGCGGCGTCCGAAGGCGGCTGGGTCGATCTGCTCGCGGCGGCCTGGCCGGCGCTGGCGCCTGTCTTCGCCGCCTCGCCGTATCTGTTCGGCCTTGTGCGTCGGCGACCGGAACACCTGCGCGAATGCCTGGCGGCGGCGCCTGAGGATCGGCTGTCCGAGCTTCTCAGTCGGACCTCGGCGCTGGCGGGCGGGGCGGAAGAGGTCAAGACGCCGCTGCGAAGGCTGAAGGCAGAACTGCATCTGCTGACCGCCCTGTGCGATCTCGGCGGGGTCTGGGACCTGGATGCGGTGACCGGCGCCCTGTCCGACTTCGCCGACGCCTCGATTCAGGCCGCCCTGCGCGCCGTGGCCCATGACCTGCGGGCCAGGGGGCGGCTGACGTCCACACCGGACGATCCGGCGGGGCCCGTGCCAGGACTGTTCGGCCTGGCCATGGGCAAGCATGGCGCGCGCGAGCTCAACTATTCCTCGGACATCGATATCTCGCTCTTCTTCGATCCGGACCGGTTGGGCCCGGCGCTGGGCGACGGAGTGGAGTTGCAAAGCTTCGTGGACCGGCTGGCCCCGGCCCTGTCCCAGGTGATGCAGGAGCGAACCGCCGAAGGTTATGTCTTTCGGATCGATCTGCGCCTGCGTCCCGACCCGTCTTCGACGCCCCCTGTCGTCGCAACACCGATGGCGCTGGCCTACTATGAATCGGTCGGCCAGAACTGGGAGCGGGCGGCCTTCATCAAGGCGCGCGTCGCCTGCGGCGACGCAACGGCCGGCCGGGAGTTCCTCGACGCCCTGGTTCCATTCGTCTGGCGGCGCAGCCTGGACTACCAGGCGGTGCTCGATATCCAGTCAATCAAGCGCCAGATCCACGCGCACAGGGCCGGGGCCGGCATGGTCGCCATGGGCGCCAACCTGAAGCTGGGACGGGGCGGCATCCGCGAGATCGAGTTTTACGCCCAGACCCAGCAGTTGATCCTGGGCGGCCGGGATCGGTCGCTGCGAAGCCCCCGGACGGAGGACGCCCTGGCCGCCCTGGTCGCAGCCGAGCACGTGCCGCCGCATGTGGCCGACGAGCTACGGGCCGGCTACCGCCGCCTGCGGGCGCTCGAGCATCGGGTGCAGATGCTGGACGACGAGCAGACCCACATCCTTCCGGCGGACGGCCCGCGCCGCGCCGCCGTGGCCGCCCTGTCCGGCGAGGGCGACCTGGCGGTATTCGACGCCGCCGTCGAGGCGCTGCTGATCGGCGTCAATCGTCGCTACGGTGAGCTGTTCGAGGGCGAGGAGGATCTGTCGTCCTCCTACGGCAGTCTGGTGTTCACCGGCGTGGACAATGATCCCGAGACGCTGGCCACCTTGGGGCGTATGGGCTTTTCCGACCCCGGCCCGGTCTCCGACACCATCCGGGGATGGCACCATGGCCGCATCGCCGCGACCCGATCGGCGAGGGGGCGGGAGCTGTTCACCCGTCTGGCCCCGCGCCTGCTCGAGGCCGCCGCCCGGACCGGGGCACCCAACGCGGCCTTCAACCGCTTCGCCGTCTTCTTCGCCGGACTGAATTCGGGCGTGCAGGTCCAGGCCCTGTTCCTCAACCAGCCCGAGCTGTTCGAAATGATCGTCGGGGTCATGGCCTTTGCGCCCCGGCTGGCGCGGACCTTGGGCCGCTATCCCGCCGCGCTCGATTCCATGCTGGACGCCCGTTTCCACGCCCAGCTCGGGCCCTCCACCGGCCTGTTCGACCAGATGGAGGAGGAGGCCGAGGCCGCCGGTGATTTCGAGGGCGCCATGAACGCTGTGCGCCGCCTGCACCGCGAACAGCAGTTCCGCATCGGCATCCAGACCCTGAGCGGTCGGGTGGGGCCGGAGGCGGCGGGACTGGCTTTCACCAATCTGGCCGATGCGGTGATCCGCACCCTGGCCCGCGCGGCCCTGAAGGAGACCGAACGCCTCGGTGGCCGGCTGCCGGGCGCACAGGCGGTGATCGCCCTGGGCAAGGCGGGCTCCGGCGAGATGACGGCCGGTTCGGACCTGGACCTTATGACGGTCTATGAAGCCGCCCCCGACGCCATCTCCGACGTTCGGGGATGGTCGGCCGACGTCTTCAACGCCCGTTTCACCCAGCGGCTGATTTCGGCCCTCTCCGCCCATACGGCCGAGGGCGGGCTTTACGAGGTCGATATGCGGCTTCGACCGTCAGGGTCCAAGGGGCCGGTGTCGGTCCGACTGTCCACCTTTGACGCCTACTACGCCGAAGAGGCCGACACCTGGGAGTTCATGGTTCTGACCCGGGCGCGGGTGGCCTGGGCCAGCGACCCCGACTTCGGCGCCCGAGCCGCCGCCGCGATCGAACGGGCCCTGCGACGTCCCCGGCCTTCGGCGGATGTGGCGCACGACGTCCGGGCGATGCGTGATCTGATGCGGCGAGAGCGGCGTCCGTCCGGCTTCTGGGACCTGAAGCTGTCATCCGGCGGCCTCGTCGACGCCGAGTTCGTCGGTCAGCTCCGGCAACTGTCGGCCGCCGTCGAAGGGCGACCTCTGACGCCGCGAACCCTTGAACAACTGGCTGGCGACCCCGAACTGGCCGAGGCCTGGCGAATGCAGCAGCGGATCAGCCAGCTCTTCGCCTGCGCCTTCGACGACCGGCCCACGCCCGAGGACGAGCCGGAGCCGTTCCGCGCGCGCCTGGCCAAGGCCATGGACGAAGACGATTTCGCCGATCTGGTCGCCCGCCTGACAACCGTTCGGGAGGCCGCGCGGGCGGCGTTCGAGACGGCCTTGCCGCCGGTGGAGGCTCCGACAGAACGCTCCGGCGACGGAGAACCGCCAGATCGGCGTTGAACTCCCTGAACGGCCGCATCGGCGGCCCGGCGGAGATGATCATGACCCGATCCCTGATGTTCGGCGGCCTGGCCGCCGTCAGCCTTAGCCTCGCAGCCGGCGCCAGTCCGGCCCAGACGCCGACGCCGCCGGCGACCCACCCCGTCCCGGCTCGGATGGATGTCGCCGGTCGCGCCGCTCCGATCGCCAAGGCGGATTTCGTCCAGCGTCGGATGGCGCGCCTGACCGCCATGGACGCCGACGCAGACGGCGTGGTGACGGCGGCCGAGCGCCAGGCGGCGCGCCAGACGCAACGTGCGGCGGCCGCGCAGCGCCGCTTCGATCGCCTGGACGCCGACAAGAACGGCATGATCAGCCGTGACGAATTCCAGGCGCTCGGCGAGCGGCCGTCCGCTGGTCGCCATCGCGCCGCGCGCCCGCATGCCGCCCGTTCGGCCCGGATGTCGGCCGGGGAGGCGCGCGCGGAGAGGAACGTGGACCTGGCCGAGGCGCGTGCGCGCACCGAAGCCGCGTTTGACCGGCTCGATGCCGACCGGGACGGAACGGTGACGGCCGCCGAGCGCCGGGAAACCCGCAGCGCCTTGCGAGAGCGGGTCAAGGCGCGGCGGGACGCCCGACGTTCCGCGCGCCAGGCGCCATCGCCTTCGACGCCGGCTTCGGAGTAGGGTGATGCCGGGCCCGGTATCCATCGCCAGGCCCCAACTTTCGGTCACCGAGGCCTGGGGCGAATTTGGCGCACGTCATCGATCCGGACGAGGATCTGGTTCTCCGCGTCGGACGCGGAGAGGCGGAGGCTGTGCGGCAGTTGGCCACGCTGAAGCTGCCGCGTGTGCTCGCCTTGGCCAAACGGATGCTGGGCGACGCGACCGAGGCCGAGGACGTGGCCCAGGAGGCGATGCTCCGCGCCTGGCGTCAGGCGCCGAAATGGTCGCCGGGCAAGGCGAAGTTCGACACCTGGCTGCATCGGGTGGCTCTCAACCTCTGCTACGATCGTCTGCGGCGCCGGCGCGAGACCCCCACCGATACGCTGCCGGAACGCCCAGACGAGGGGCCGCCGCCGGATCGGGGCCTGTTGGCGGCCGAGACGGGCGCGCGGGTCGACGGCGCGCTACGACGGCTGCCCGACCGCCAGCGCGAGGCCATCGTCTTGTGCCACTACCAGGAACTGACCAATATCGAGGCGGCGGCCTTGATGAAGATCAGCGTGGAGGCGCTGGAAAGTCTGCTGTCGCGGGGCCGGAGAACCCTGCGGGCGCTGCTGGCCGACCTGGCCGACGATCGGGGGGCTGATCGATGACGAAGATGACGGACGAACGATTCCACCAATTGACCGCCGCCTACGGCGCGGACCCGGCGCGCTGGCCGGAAGCCGACCGCGCCACAGGCCGCGATCGGCTGGCCCGGCCTGGACCCGAGGCGGCGCAGGCTCAGGCGCTGGATCGACTGCTGGCGGCGTCACCGACGCCTGTGGTGTCTCTGGGCCTGAGCGAACGCGTCATTGCGGCCGGGCTGGGCGTCCGCGCCACTCCGGCGCGGGTGAAGGTGTGGCGTGACCGCCTCAGCCTGGCCTTTGGGGCGGGATGGGCGGCGGCGGCATGCGCCGGCGTGGTCGCCGGGGTGCTGGTCGGCGGACAGATCGGCGCCGCGGATCGGGCCGACGCCGTGCTGTATCAGGCGTCTCAGCCGACATTGGACGACAGCGAGATGTTGGGATGAGCCCGCGCGCGATGAAGGTCCTGCTGGCCGTCTCCGTGGCGATCAACCTGTTCGCCCTGGCCGGCGGCGTGACGGTCTGGATGGCGGTCAAACGCCACGACGCCCAGCTGGCGGCCGCGCCTCCGAACGGCGGACGCGGCCCCCTGCGCGAAATTCTCCAGGACGTCGATCCCGCCGTGCGTGATCGGGTGAAGGCGTCCCTGCGCGCCTCGGCCCTCGCCGCACGGCCCGACTTCGAAGCCGCCCGGGCCGCTCGCCGCCGCGCCGTGCAACTGGCCCAGGGCCAGACGATGGACGCCGTCGCCGTCCGCGCCGCCCTGGATGAATCGCGCGCGGCGGAAATGCGTGGACGGGCGCGGCTGGAGGCGGATGCGGTGGCGCTCCTGCAAACTGTGCCGGCCAAGGACCGACCGGCGCTCAGCCGGGTGCTGCAACGTCGCAGCGCCGCCAAGAACGACGGCCAGCGCGGCGAGCCGCGCAAGGATGAACGCTGACCCCGGCTCCGCCGCCTATTCGCCGCCGAACCGACCTTTGCGTTTTTCCAGTACGGCGTTGACGCCTTCCTGGTGGTCGTCCGTCAGGTGGGCCAGGGCCTGGAAGGCCGCCGACATCTCCAGGATCTGGTCCAGCGTCGCGTCTCGCCCCTGGCGCAGCAGCGACTTGGTCATCCGCACCGCGCGCGGCGGCTGGGCGGCGATCTGACCCGCCAGATCCAGCGCCTCGTCCATCAGGGCGTCATGGCCGACGACCCGGTTGACCAGCCCCCAATCCCGCGCCGTCTCGGCGTCGATGGAGCGCGAGGTGAACAGCAGTTCCGCCGCCCGCATGTAGCCGACATTGCGCGGCAGCCGCCAGGCCCCGCCGTCCCCGGCGATGATGCCCAGCTTCAGGAACGGCGCGCCGAAGCTGGCGCGATCCGAGGCGACGATCATGTCGGCCGTCCCGGCGATGCCGCAGCCCAGGCCCATGGCCGGTCCGTTGACGGCGGCGATCAGCGGCACGTCCAGGCCGTAGAGAGATCGGATGATCCGGTGGACCACGCGGCGGTAACGCTCCCGGATCGCCGCACCGGATCCTTCGAACAGATCGCGCCGGTCGCGCATCGCCGTCAGGTCGCCGCCGGCGGAAAAGGCGCGCCCCGCGCCCGTGAGCACCACGCATCGCACCGAGACGTCGGCATTGGCCGCTTCGCACAAGGCGGCGATCTCCTCGCCGTCGCCGAGGTCCGGCAGGGCGTTCAGCCGATCCGGCCGATCGAAGGTCCAGGTCAGGACAACGCCGCCGTCTTCAGTCTCCTGGCGTCGTTCGACGATCAGATCGGCCATGAGATCTCTTCTCGGAACTGAATTGCAAAGCCCCGGCCTTTTCGGGGCCGGGGCTCTGGCATGCAAGCCCGAAAGCCGGGCTTGTCGATCGGAGGTCACGCGCCTTCAGCGCGGTCGTTTCAGATCGATGGGGACGAAGTTGGACGGATGACTGACCACGCGATCGTTGGCGCGGGGCTGTCGGTTCGGGTTCACCAGCAGGCCGCCCCAATAGGCGAAGGAGGTCATGGCGTGCTGGAGGTTGCGGTCCTTATCGTTCATCTTGTGATGTCTCCTTTCGTTGAACGATGAAAGAAGACACGTCGTGCTTGCAGGGGTTTGCACCCTCTTAGTCGTTTCGCGTCAGCGTCGGATATGACCGGCTCCAGCGCAAAAGTCAAGTTTTTTAATCCGAGGTCGGAGTGGTTTTTGCCTGATCGTCATGAAGCTGGCGCCGCTGGCGTGGGCGCGCCCCGGGCGATCGCGACGCCCTGTGTCCAGGTCTGCATCGTCGACGGCGCATCCGGCCTGTGCCTCGGCTGCTATCGGTCATTGGCCGAAATCGCCGGTTGGCGTGGCTTAAGCGATGAAGAGCGCGCCGCCGTGATGGCGGAACTTCCCGAACGGTCCCGCCGCATCGAACCTTCCAAGCTGAGCCATAAGCTTTCGTAAGGCATAGAGGTTCACCCCAATCGAACACCGCCTGTGCAGGATGGGCCGGACCGCAGAAGCGTCTCCGTCGTTCATGGACCCCGCATGAGTTCGTTTGACCTGAAGTCCGCCGGCGTCCTGGCCGTCGCCACGCTCTCGGCCATCACCGTGGGGTTGTGGCTGAACCATGCCGGTGGACGCGGTCAGGCGGGCGCGGCGGAGCCGGTGTCGATGGAGGCGGTCCTCGCGGCGCCCACGACCGGGAATTCGCCCGTGGTCAAACGGCCTTCCGCTCATCAGGTCCTGAGGTCGCCCGACGGCCATTACTGGGCCGAGGCGGTGATCGACGGACGCGCGGTGCGCCTGCTGGTCGACACCGGCGCCAGCGTCGTGGCCCTCACGCGCGAGGACGCCCAACGCCTGGGTCTGACCCTCAGGCCGCAGGATTTTTCCAGCACCGTCAATACCGCCTCCGGCCCCGGACGCGCCGCGCGTGTAACTCTGACCTCGGTCGCCGTCGGCGCGGCGCGGGTCGATCGTGTCGAGGCGATGGTGGTCGAGAAAGGCCTGATCCAATCCCTGCTGGGGATGAGCTACCTGGGCCGTCTTTCCGGCTTTGAGGCGACGCCGCAGGGCCTGACGCTCAAACCCTGAGCGTCCCGGCCCCGACGGTCAGAGCGCCTTCACCATCACCAGGGCGGCGGTGACCGCCAGATAGACCGCGAACGCCCGGCGCAGCAGCCGCTTGTCCAGCCGATGCGCCAGTCGCGCGCCCCAGGGCGCCACAAGCGTGGTCAGGAGCCCCATGATGACCGCAGCCGGGATATTGACATAGCCGAGCGAAAGCGGCGGCCGTCCCGGAGCGCTCCAGCCGAACACGATGAAGCCCAACATGGCGGCTGAGCCAATGGCGACACCGAATCCCGAGGCCGTGGCCACCGCCTGATGGATCGGTCGACCGCACAGGGTCATCATCATGCCGCCGAGGCTGCCACCGCCGACGCCCATCATCGCCGACAGACCGCCGATCAGAAGGCCGACCAAGCGGCGCAGCCAGCCGACGGGCAGGTTCCCGGCGATCGTGAACCGCTCGGGCAGCAGGCCCATCTGAACCGCGACCAGGCCCAGGCAGGCGCCGTAGACGACGGCCAGTCCGCCCATGGGCGTCACGCCCGCCACCGCCGCGCCGACCAGGGCGCCCAGTCCGACCCATGGGGTCCATGTCTTGAGCACGGTCTCATCGACGGCGCCGTGCGCCCGATGCGCCGCGAGAGACTTCAGGGCAGTCGCCACGATGGTCAGCAGCGACGTGCCGACCGCGACATGCAGATTGCTCTCGCCGCCGAGGCCCAGCACCGAGAAGGCGTAAAAGAGAACCGGCACGATGACCGTGCCTCCGCCGACCCCGAACAGACCCGCGATCAGACCGCCGAACAGACCCGCCGCCATGACGGCGGCCAGCAGGCTGAGGATATCGGCGAGGGGAAGAGCGGTCATGCCGCGCTCTTACCTCTGAAGCCTCAGAACTTGTAGTTCAGGCCCAACTGCACGATCGGATAGAAGCCGTAGTCTTCGACGTCCGACTGGATCGCGCGGGCCTCGTCGGCGAGACGGGCGCGGAAGGCGGGGTCGTCAGACAGGGTCCCGCCGCTGGAGGTCAGGCCGACCTCCGGCGTGTCGCTCCAGGCCACGCCGGCGATGGCGCGAAAGCCCCAGCGCGAGGTGCGGGTGAAGGTGTTGTCGAACCCGAGCCCGGCGAAGGGCGCGATGTCCTGAAGTTTGATCTCTCCCGACAGGGTCCCGACCTGAGCGGGCGTGAAGGTCTGACCGCCGATGCTGACCGGCGCCGACGGCGCGGCGTTCAGCCCGATGCTGCGTTGGCCCATATAGGCCCCGCCCGAGACGAAGAAGCCGTTCGCGAGCGGGTGCAGATCCACGAAGGCGCCCAGGGTGTCGAAATCGAACCGTCCCGAATAGGCGACATCGTCGTAGGTTTCGTCCAGGTCGAAGCCGAGCGTGTCGACAGCGCCGCGCAGGACGAAGATGGAGCCCAGCGCGAACTGCGCCTCGGCCCCCACGCCGGACGTCCCGGCGGTCACGCCGATAGCCACGGCCGGGTCACCCACCGTGCGCGCCCCGTAAGTCTGCGCGACCGCCGGGAGCGCCGTCGCAAGGCAGGCGGCGACGAGGGTCGCGGCGAAGAGCGGTCGTGACATTTGGCGGCTCCGGAAGATCGGCGCCACACTCGGGCAACAGGCTTAACGGATGCTTGCGACCCGGCCTGCCTTCAGGCCGCCTGGTCGCGGCGGGCCTCGGCCTCCCGCACGGCGTCTACGGCGCGATCCAGCACCTCCAGCCCGGCGCCGGGTCGGACAGCCTCGACCGTCAGGATGCGACGGAAGGCGCGCGCGCCCGGACGTCCGTGCATCAGGCCCAGCATGTGTCGCGCCATCGAGGCCAGGGCGACGCCTTCCTCCAGCCGCGCCGTCAGGTAGGGGCGATACCTCTGGATGGCCTCGAACGCATCGATATCCGGCTCTCCGGCTGCGAACAGTCGCCGATCGACCTGCCCCAGCAACGCCGGCTCATGATAGGCGGCGCGTCCCAGCATGACCCCGTCCAGCGCCACGCCGTCCGGCCCGGGCGCCAGCAGGGCTTCCGCCTGGTCCAGGTCGGCGATGCCGCCATTGATGGAAATCGTCAGATGCGGTCGCTCGCGTTTCAGCCGGCGCACCAGCCCATAGTCGAGCGGCGGAACGTCCCGGTTCTCCTTCGGCGACAGGCCTTTCAGCCACGCCTTGCGTGCATGGACGATGAAGGTCGTGACGCCGGCCTCGGCGGAGGCGTCAACGGTCGCGAACAGGCTCTGTTCCGGATCCTGATCATCCACCCCGATGCGGCATTTCACCGTCGCGGGAACATCGACGGCCTCGCGGATGGCGGCCATGCAGTCGGCGACCAGCTGGGGCTCGCGCATCAGGCAGGCGCCGAACCGTCCCGACTGCACCCGGTCGGACGGACAGCCGACGTTGAGATTGACCTCGTCGTATCCATAGTCCACGCCGATCCGCGCGGCCTCAGCCAGTTGCACTGGGTCCGATCCGCCCAGCTGCAGCGCGACGGGATGCTCGATCGCCGCAAAGCCCAACAGCCGCTCCCTGTCGCCGTGGATCACCGCCGGCGCCGTCACCATCTCCGTGTACAGCAGAGCCCGGGACGACAAGGCGCGATGGAACGCCCGACAATGCCGGTCGGTCCAGTCCATCATCGGGGCTACGGAAAAGGTGTGGGGCGGTGGGAGGAGCGTCGGCATGTTTCAGAGCGTTCAGGCGGTCGTCGAAGGCGGATCGCCAACGCTTCTACGCGCTTTTCGGACGCCTTTCGCGTCCAGATCCTGGCCGATAGCACCAGGTTGCACCCAAATGATGACCGATCCACATGCGGGCGCCGTGGAAACAGGTCAGAGGGTCGCCGGCTGAACGGACCCTTGCAGGTCAGCAGCCGCCCAGCGCGCAGGCCGAGCATTCGCCGGGGCACGGCAGGCGTCGCGCCGTCTGACCCAAACGACCCAACAGGGACTTCAGGTTAGCCAGATCGTCCGCTGTGAGGTCGCCGATCAGACCTTGCTCCGCATGCTGCAGCGAGCCATCGCACATCTGGCGCTGGGTCTGGCCCTTCTTGGACAGGCGCAGGGTCCGCTGACGTCGATCGTGCGCGTGAAACTCTCGCTCCACCATTCCGGCGCGTTCGAGACCGTCCACCGCCTTGGACACCGTGGCCGGAGACAGGTTCAGGGACTTCACAAGGACGGCCTGAGGCAGACCTCGACGACCGGCGGCCTCGACCTCTCTGAGAATCCGGACACGGGTGTCCTCGATCGCTCCATGTCGATGTCGCAGAGCCAGGTCGGCCTGATTCAGGAGTTCCAGAACCGAAACGTCCGGGTCAGCGCCCAAGGACGAAGGTGAGATAAAGCCCATTATTTGCAGCCGGACGGCGCCCCCACGACACCATTTTCGGATAACTCTGTCTGCTTAATATGGGGTTACGATCCGGATGGGAGATCGTTCGCCTGGCGAACATTTCGTCTGGCGACGAATGCGGAAGCCCGCGTTAGAAGCTGAGGGCGCAGAGGTCGATCGGAACCCACATCCGAGACCGCTATGTCAGACGATATCGCCCTGCAGGAACGCCTCGATTTCATCAAGATCGACCCCGAGGCGAAGGCCGCGCTGGCCAGCGCGCAGTCCGTCATTGAAGGGGCTCTGCCCGCCGCGCTCGAAGCCTTCTACGATCAGGTGCGACGCTTCCCCGAGGTGTCGAGACACTTCGGAAGCGAGGCGCACATCAGCGGCGCCAAGTCGGCTCAGGGTCGACACTGGGTCAATATCGCCTCGGGGCGGTTCGATGGATCCTATGTCGAGAGTGTTCGTCGCATCGGCGGCACGCACGCGCGCATCGGACTGGAGCCGCGATGGTACATCGGGGGCTACGCCCTGGTGCTGGATGGCCTGATCGAGGCGATCGTCAGGGATCACGAGGCGAACCGCAGCCGCTTCGGCCGGGGCGACGGCGGCGCCGCCCTGTCCGCGCGCCTGGGCGGGGTGATCAAGGCCGCCCTTCTGGACATGGATTTCGTGATCTCGATCTATCTCGACGCGGCCGAGTCCGCCCGCGCAGAGGCGGAAGCGCTGCGACAGGAGGCCGAAGCTGAACAGAAGCGGGTGGTCGAAGCCACCGCAGCGGCCTTGTCGCGGCTGGCGGAAGGAGACCTGACAGGGCGGATCGAGGCCGATTTCAAAGGGGACTACGCCCAGCTGAAGTCCGACTTCAACTCGGCCATGACCGGCCTGGAGGCGGCGCTTTCCGACATCTCGACCAGCACCACCTCCATCCGAGGCGGCGCGGCCGAGATCAGTCAGGCCGCTGACGACCTGTCGCGCCGAACCGAGCAGCAGGCCGCCAGCCTCGAGCAGACCGCTGCGGCGCTGGACGAGATCACCGCGACGGTGCGCCGGACCGCCGAAGGCGCGGGTCAGGCGGGCGACGTCGTCGAAGCCGCCCGGGCCGAAGCGGAGTCCAGCGGCGTGGTCGTCGATCGCGCTGTGGAGGCCATGGGTGAGATCGAACGGTCGGCTGGCCAGATCAGCCAGATCATCGGCGTGATCGACGAGATCGCTTTCCAGACCAACCTCTTGGCCCTGAACGCCGGCGTCGAGGCGGCGCGCGCGGGCGACGCAGGGCGAGGATTTGCGGTCGTGGCCTCGGAGGTGCGCGCGCTCGCACAAAGGTCGGCCGAGGCCGCCAAGGAGATCAAGGGACTGATCTCGGCCTCGACGGCCCAGGTCAAGTCGGGCGTGGCGCTGGTCGGCGAGGCGGGCGGCGCCCTGGGGGTGATCGCGGGACGCGTGCAGGAAATCGCCCATCTGACCACGGAGATCATTGCCTCGACGCGGGAACAGTCCGGGGCGCTGAATGAAGTCAATACGGCGGTCAACCAGATGGATCAGACCACCCAGCAGAACGCCGCCATGGTGGAGCAGTCCACGGCCGCGAGCCATAGCCTGACCCAGGAGGCGAACGCCCTGACGCAACTCGTGTCACGTTTCAGGACGTCCTCCACCGGAGCCCCAGCTCGAGATACCTCGATGGTCGCATCGCGATCCCTGAATGCCGTTCGCGGCGAGGCCGGAGGAGCGTGGAGCGGGACGCGCAGCCGCCCCATGCCCCGGATCGCCGGTTCGCTGGCGCTCAAGGCTGAGCCGAGCGACGGCTGGGAGGAGTTCTGATGCAACCTCAGCACAGACTGCCTCCACGTTTGAATGGATCGGCCATCGACGCCCTCCGCCGCGCGCTTGAAAGGCGGCGGGGCGTGGACCTCGATCTGGTGGCGACACATGTCAGGATCGTCTCGGACGACGCGACCGCGCTGATCGTCCAGGCCTTCGCCGACTGGCGTCGGGACGGCCGCCGGCTTCGCATCGTCGATCCGTCGCCTTGCGTTCTGGAACAATTCCTTGCGGCGACCACGCCCGGGGCGGGTGAGGGCCGACCGGCGTGAGCAAGACCGTCCTGACCATTGATGACAGCCGCACCATGCTGTCGATGCTGCGAATGGCCCTGGTCCCGGCCGGGTTCGAGGTGCTGCAGGCCGAAGACGGCGTGCAGGGTCTGCAGGTGTTGGAGACATGCACCCCGGACGTCATCGTCACCGACATCAACATGCCCAATCTTGACGGCTTCGGCCTGATCGAGCGGGTTCGCGAAACGCAACGACACGCCGGGGTCCCCATTCTGGTCCTGACGACGGAAAGCGGTGCGGACAAGAAACAAAGGGCCCGCGACGCGGGGGCGACCGGCTGGATCGTCAAGCCGTTCGACGCGGCCCGGCTGGTCGACGCCGTGCGCCGCGTGTCGATGTGAGCGGCGTCGCCAAAAAGGAAACGTCAGATGAGCTCCACTGACCATCACGGCGGCCGGGAGTTGGTCGCCTTTCGTATAAGCGACCAGGATTTCTGCGTCGACATCGGCGTCGTGCGTGAAATCCGCGGGTGGACGGCGGCGACGCCGGTGCCGCACTCGCCCGACTATATGTGCGGCGTCATCAACCTGCGCGGGCTGGTCCTGCCGATCGTCGATCTGGGCCTGCGGCTGGGCATGCCCGCCGCCCAGCCGACGCCGCGCCACGCCATCATCGTGGTCGCCGCAGGACCGCGGTCCGTCGGGCTCCTGGTGGATGGGGTCTCGGACATCCTGACCGTCCAGCCTCAGGACATACAGGCCCCTCCGAACATCGACGGCGGTCAGACGGCCTCCGCGCTGCTGGGGGTGTTCGCGCAGGACGGCCGGCTGGTCAGCCTCATCGCGGTCGATCGCCTGCTGCCCGACGTGGAAGCCGTCGCCGCGTGATGGCCTGTCACGCCGAAGACCGTTGTGCCATTGGAGGCGAAGGCGTATGCGCCAATCCTCCCGGCTCCGGGGGAGGTCGAGCCGTTCTGATGCCCGAGATCGACGCAATCCTGACTCGTCTGACCCGCACGCGGGACCGACAGAACGCGCCCCAGCTGAGGCACGTCGCATGAAAGGCGATCCCTCCGCCGTCCCGTCGGGCGGCCGCTTCGATTTGCGAGACGCCAGCATCTTGTGCGCCGACGAAACCCTGTCGGGACAGGAGGTGCTCAGCCAGATCCTGATGGGTTTCGGGGTCCAGACCGTCAGCCGTGCGGAAACCCCCGAGGCGTTTCGCAAGGCGATGACGGATCGCTCGTTCGATCTTGTCCTCCTGGACTCCGCCCTGGGCGGCAATGGCTATGAGCAGGTCAGATGGCTGCGCACCTCCCGTCTCGAACCCAACCGATACACGCCCGCCATCGTGGTGGCGGGCCATACGCCCAAGAGCCAGGTCGAGATCGCCCGTGACTGCGGCGCCAGCTTCGTCGTCGCCAAGCCCATCAGCCCCGCCGTCCTTCTGCAGCGCATCCTGTGGATCGGCCGCGCCGGGCGTCTCTTCGTTGAGGCGCCGAACTATTGCGGGCCGGACCGACGTTTCCACAATGAGGGTGTGCCGGCCGGCATGAAGGGGCGTCGCAAGGACGATCTCTCGGGTCAGCTGGGCGAGGCGGTTGATCCCAATATGTCGCAGGACGAGATTGACGGCATGATGAAACCCCAGAGGCTCGCTCTATGACGTCGGTCACGTTTCGCAAGGTCGAGCTCGGCCTGGAACGCATGGTGCGCGGCAATCGCGGCATGCGGCCGGCCGACGCCCTGGCGGCCGCGGAAGCCAATCTGGCCGACGCTGCGCCTCAGTTTCTGTCGGACATGGACGCCGGTCTCGAGGCGATCTGGGCGTTCGCCGCCCGCGACCCGGCCTTGCGGCCCTCGCGGCAGGAACTGGACGATCTGGTCACCGCCGCCGGGGCCGCCCTGACGCTCAGCGGCGCCGTAGGGCGGCCTCACCTCGGTCGGGCCCTGGTGATGCTGTGCGCCCTGGCCGACGCGCTGCGCGAGGCTGATCGATGGCCGACCGGCGCGCTCAATCCGGCGATCGATTTCATCCGGTTGATCCGGTCCGATTCCCTGAACGAAGACCAGATGCAGGCCCTCCTGTCCGAACTGGACAAATGCCTCGAGAACTTCTCGAACCCGACCACCTCCGCCTGAACCTGGATCTCAGCCACGCCTTGGGGCGAAGGCCGAGCGGTTCAGCAAGACGGGCCTTCGTCTCCGCGCACCCACTCAGTGCCCGCCGTGCGGACCCGCCACAGACGGCGTCCTTACCGCCGCGCGGGCGCCGAAGGTCGCCGCCTTTTCGAACGTCAAGGTCAGCGGAATCTGATCGCCCTCGGCCAGCGGCTGGGTCAGGCCGATCAGCATGATATGCTCGGCGCCGGGACGCAGCGACACGGCCTCCCCGGCGGGCAGGGGCAGCCCCTGGGGCAGTTCGGCCATACGCATCATCCCGCCCTCGACCTTCATCTCGTGAATCTGTCCCTCGGCGGCGACAGGGGTGGAGACAGAGACCAGTCTGTCGTTCTGGCTGGCGGTCAGGGTGACGTAGCAGGCGGTCACGTCGCGGCCCTTCGGCGTCGGACGACACAGGACCTCGCTCACCTGCACCCTGGCGGGCCCGGCGGCGGAGGGAGGTTGGCTGCAGGCTGAGACGGCCAGGGTCAGTACGGCCGCGGCTAGGACGGTCTTCATCGGGCGAACTCCGATCGTGATTTCAGGAAAACGGAAACGAGGCGATCCAGGACGATCGCCGCGACCAGGCTGAGCCCGGTCAGGGGGTACAGGACGGCCAGTGGCAGGACGAGGCCCAGAACGGCGGCGCGGGCGCGGGGCCCGGGCGGGGCGAAGGGCGCGCCCAACCCTATCTGGCCGTCGCGTTGGCGGGGTCGTCGCTTCCACCACATCACCAGTCCGCTGATCCCGAGCATCCACACGGCGATGCATCCGCCCAGCATCAGCAGACGGTTCACCCAGCCGTACTGCTGGCCCTGGTGCACGGCGATGCCCCATTCGAACGCCTTGGCCCCGATGCCGAACTGTGACCAGCGGGCGTCGGCCTTCACCTCCCCGGTTCGCCCGTCGACATACAGGCTGCGCGCCTCCTCCGCCGCCTCGGTCAGGCGCGCGGCCGTATAGGCCAGGCTCGGATCGCCGGGGATAGAGACGGTGTAGGGTCGCGCCATGCCTCGGCTTTCAACGGTCGCGATCACGATCGACAGGCTTGCCGGCCCATGACCAGGCGCGTGCATGACCGCTCCCTCCATCGTCCAGCCTGATCCGGCCGGCGCATGGTGTTCGCTGTGGCCCCAGGGACTGGCCGCCGCCGGAGCCGGGGGACGACCCAGGCCGCTGGCGCGCATCTGTGCCAGAAAGACGTCGCCCCAGACCGCCGACCACGGCATGCCGGTGATGGCCAGGAAGGCGATGACCGCTCCCGCGTACAGCCCGGTGACCGCGTGCAGATCCCGCCAGAACGGGCGTCGCTTCGGGTCGCCGGCGCGGGGCAGGGCCACCGCCATGTCACGCCGCCTCGGCCACCAAAGGAACAGGCCCGTCGCGACCAGGATGATCGCCCATCCCGCGACGATCTCGACCAGGATGTTGAACGGCCGTCCGAACAGTTCGAGGCTGTGCAGTCGCTTGACCGACCCCATCAGCCCGTCGCCCGGAATCGAGCCGATCACATGGGCGTCATAGGGATCGACGAAGGCCGTCCGCTTACCGCCCTCGGTTCGGACCTTGACCTGAACCGCCCTGTCGGCGCGTTCGGGCACGAAGACGGAAGAGACCTGGCCGCCCAGACCGACCTGGGCGGCGGCGACCCAACGGTCAGGCGAAACGCGCTGATCCCGGACCTCGACCCGTGACAGCGGGCGGTACAGGGCGTCCTCGATCTCGGATTTGAACAGATACAGCCCGCCGGTCAGCGCCATCAGCATCAGCACGGGAAGGACCAGAAATCCGGCATAGAAATGCCAGCGCCAGACGACGCGATAGGCGTCGGTCAGAACAGTGTGTTTCGTCATGGGGCTCGACCGGAACGGCGATGCGCCGCCGCCCCGGTTCCTTTCCTGCAATGGACCTGCGGCCTCAGAAGCTCATTCTCACGCCGAGGTAGGCTGAGCGCCCCTCGCCCGGCGTGAAGACGGCCGTCGCCGCCGTCCGCGCGTCACTGACGGCGTTGGCGTTGGAGACGTAGTTTTCGCCGGTCAGGTTCCTCAGGTCCGCAAAGAGCGACACCCCGCCCGGCAGATCTACGCCCGCGTTCAGCGACAGGACCGAATAGCCCGGATATTTCAGCGTGTTCGCATAGTCGACATAGATATCGCGCGGGACCCACTCGATCGAAGGGGCCACGAACCACCCGGCCGGATGCTCATACTTCAGCTCGGCCCGATAGGCGATTTCGGGAATGATCGGCAGGCGATTGTCCCCATAGGTCGCATCGCCGTCGAAGGTGAAATCCGACCAGGTCAGGGTCTGGCGCAGGGTCAGCCGGCCCGAAGAGCCTTGGATCAGACGCCAGTCCAGTCCCGCCTCGATCCCCTGGCGCACGGTGTCTTCGGCGTTGAAACTCAGCGCCGGCACATTGGGAATGATCACATAGTTGAGCAGTTCGCCCTTCAGCCGAGCCCGATAGGCCGCCACGTCATAGCGAAACGGTCCGCGCTGGCCGCGCGCGCCGACCTCGGCGGTCCACGCCTCCTGCGCATCCAGATCGACGAACTGGGGCACGGGGCTCTGAACCAGCTCGAGGAAGGTCGGCGCCTCCACCGAGCGCGTCAGGTTGGCGTAGATCTGCGCCCCATCCGGCTGTTCCCACAGAAGGCCCACGCGAGGGGCGAACCCGTCGTAGTTCCTCTGCGCGCTGTTGGCCGGCGCCAGACGATTGTCGACGTCCCGCTCGGCTCGCCCCCATGATCCACCCGCGATCAGGGCGAGGCGATCGGTGACAAACAGTCGCCCTTCCGCGAAGGCGTCCAGACCGGTGGCGTTCTGCAGGGTGCCGCCGACCTGGAAGCCGGGATCGCCGCCGCCGATGTTCAGGAACACCCGGCTGTCGTTGTCCCCGGTGCGGAAGTAGACGCCGGCGAAGGCGTCTGCACGCAGGCCGCCCACCTGGCCCGTCCAGTCCAGCCGCCCGAACCCGCCCCAGAAGCGGTAGTCATTGTCCAGAACGACCGGCACAGGGTGGTACAGGGCCTTGTCCGCCACATAGACTCCGCCCTCGAACACCAGTCCGTCGCTCAGCCGCCAGCGCGTCTGGGCCGTGACGCGCACGGATTTGATGTCGCGCCCGAAGTCCATGGCCCGGACATAGGCGCTCGGCGCACGCGGCCGGGTCAGGGCGTCGTTAAGGCTCTGGGTTCCAGAGATGTCCAGGTCCAGGTCATTGGCCTGAACGATCAGACGCACCTCGCGATCTTCGCCCATCCGGCGCCCGATGTTGAACGTCAGGCGTTTGCTGTCCCCGTCCTGATGGTCGAGGAAACCTTCGCTGCCTGACCATGTCCCGGCGGCGTAGACGTCCCAGTCGCCATACTCGCGTGCGAGCGCCAGATGCGCCCGTCGCGTCTCGAATGATCCGCCCTCCAGCCGAAGCAAATTCCGGAACGGCGCATTGCGGCCCGTCGGGGTCAGCACATTGACCGCGCCGCCCAGGGCCGCGCCGCCGAAACGCAGGGCGTTGCCGCCCTTGTAGACTTCCAGATATCGCGCCACCAACGGGTCCAGTTCCTGGAAGTCCCCGAAGCCGTCCGGCTGGCTGAACGGCACGCCGTCCTGGGCCAGCAGCACGCCCCGCAGGTGCAGGCTCTGACCGATGCCGGATCCCCGTATCGACAGTCGAACCTCCTCACCCCAGCGACGCTGGGCGAACACGCCGGGCACGGACCTCAGGGTGTCGGAAAAGGCCAGGGCGTAGCGATCTTCGTAGCTTTCGGCCGAAACGACGGCCACGGCGCCGGGCGTACGCGACAGCCGCTCCCTGGCTTCCGCGACCACGGGCGGGTCCTGGGGATTGCGGACGCCGGTGACGATGACGCTGTCGACTTCGGTGACGGGCCCAGCGTCGGCGGCGGATTGGGCGAGAACAGGCGAGGCCGCGCACGCGGCGATGAACAACGCCAGCGGCGCTGTCGAGGTCTTGAAAGACATGATGTTTTCCTGAGAATCGAAGACGGCCGCGCACGCACGGCGATGGGCTCGAACTCAGGAAGCGGGCGGGGCGGTCGATGGCGGCCTGGGCGCCGGACGACGAACGGCGGGCGGCGGGGTTTGGCCGGATGGGCGAAACGCCGGGATCGGCGGAATCGTCCGGACCGGAACCTCCGGAGGCGTGACATCGACCGCAGCCAGAGCCGACAGAAGCGCCGAGGCGCAGGTCAGGCTGGCCAGATCGGAATGTTCGACTGGATGTGGACGGCCGGCGTCGTCATAGACGACCGAGACCTGATCACCTGAACACAGGACCACCGGCGCGCCGAGCGCGGGCGAGGCGGCCACGGCGGACGGCAGCAGGGCGCCGAGCGTCAGGGCGAAGGTCGCGGCCAGGAAGGCCAGCGACCGGAACATCGACCAGGAAGGGGGCGACGACGACTGCACGCGCCGCTTCTAGCGGCGGCCTCAGGGTTTGCAAGCCGCGATGAAGCACCGGCCCATGGACACGCCGCCTCGCGCCGACTAGGACGGAGCTCCACTGCGGGCGTGGTGGAATTGGTAGACGCGCCGGACTCAAAAGCGAATACAAACAACGGCTAAAATAAAAAATCGTTTTAAAATCAATCGTTTTGTGACATTCTGAAGCCTGAAAATCCTAACACACGACTAGCACAAAACACGCTGTGCTAGCACACGGATGGGGGCTTCGTTGGAGACAGTTCGACACGCCTTGATGGACAACCGGGTGCAGGTCTACCGCCGCCCGAACACGCCCTATTGGCAATGCTCCGCGTCCATCGGAGGCAAGCAGCATCGCACTTCCACGAAGGAAGAAAGCCTGGCCCGCGCAAAGGATGTGGCGGGCGACTGGTATCTTGGCCTTATGGGCAAATACCGAGCCGGTGAGCTCAAAGAAGGCGTGACCTTCGCCAAAGCGTCAGATCAGTTCCTCAAGGAGTATGGCGTCATCACTCAGGGTGAGCGGAACGCCGACTATGTGGCGAGCCACGGGCTTCGCCTCAGAAAGCACCTGCTCCCCTTTTTCGGCGGCAAGGTCGTCACCGACATCACGCCGGGCTTGGTGCAGGAATATCGGCTGGAGCGCCTTTCGCCGAAGAAGGACAAAGACGGCAACATCATCAAAGACCCGCATACGGGTCTGCCGAAGCGGCCCGCGCGCAGCACCCTCCATCAGGAGATCATCACCCTTCGGCACGTCCTGAAGACGGCCAATCGTCACGGGTGGCTTCCCTACCTCCCAGACCTCGCCGCTCCCTACAAAGCTTCGGGCAAGATCAGCCACCGAGCTTGGTTCTCGCCCGACGAATACGAAACCTACATCAAGGCCACCGCCAAGCGGGCAAAGGACCCGTTGAACGAGCGGTGGCGTCGCGCCTGCCAGAACTGGCACAACTACGGTGTCTTCATGGTCAACACGGGCCTGCGCCCGGATGAAGCCGCACGTATCGAGGTGCGTGACGTTGCTATTGTGGAGGAGGCCGGGAAGCGCATCCTGGAGATCGCGGTGCGCGGCAAACGCGGCACCGGTTGGTGCAAGAGTATGCCCGGTGCGGTCTTTCCGTTTGAAGAACTGGTCAAGCGCAACGGCTTGAAGCCCACCGACAAGGTGCTCGGCCTCCCGCAGCGCGAACTCATGAACGCCATCCTCACCGAGTTGGATATGAAGTTCGACCGGGAGGGCAATCGCCGGACCGCCTATAGCTTCCGGCACACCTACATCTGCATGCGCCTCATGGCCGGGGCGGACATCTACGCCATCGCCAAGAACTGTCGCACCAGCGTCGAGATGATCGAAAAGCACTATGCCGCCCACATCAAGGATGTGATCGATGCGGCCGCCGTGAACGTGCGTAAACGCAAGCCTCGATCAACGACCAAGAAGCCTGTCTCGAAGAAGGCCTCCAAGAAATCGACTTAGCCAATCCGGTTGATGGGCAATCGTTTTTTGTTGGCGGCGGAATCCCGCCCCGCTATAGCCTTCCCCAACGCGGGTGTGGTGAAACTGGTAGACGCGCTGGATTCAAAATCCAGTTCCGCAAGGAGTGTCGGTTCGAGCCCGACCACCCGCACCACCTTTTCCAAAGCAACGGGAGCCAGGTCGGAACCGACCGCCCCGGCGCGCGCGAAGGTCCGAACCGAACGGATTGGACCGGTGGCTGAAAGCGCCCGAACGGGTGCGGCCATCGCATTCCGGTGATGCAGGCGAACGCCCTAACACCGGACACTTTGAATGCTGCGGCCGATGCGCGCCATCATGGCGCGCACCGGATCACCTCAAGCGCAGCGACCGCCGCCAGCACCAGTTGCGCCAGCGCCGTCAGCATCAATGCGAATTCCGTCCAGGTCATAAGCACCTCCTCTTTGAACCTCCGCGCGGGATTGCGCGTCGGCGAGGAGTCTTTCGCCAGCCGCTGGCTACGGCTGGGCACAGGTCGCTTCGCGCCGCCCCTGCGGGACGATCTGCACAACCCCGGACCTGATCCGGGGGCGGAAGAGAGTCGCCTTGCCCGGCCGGAACGGCTGGCATCTTCCATCGTCCGACCGCGAGCCCTCGCGGAGCCTTCGGAGGTCCATGACCGGCGCATCGCTTGCCTCACGCGATAGCGGTGATGCGGGTGTGCGTTGGTGACGGGTTGTCTGGTGGACGGCTTTCCTGCCGTTGGATGACCGCGACCATCACGGCTTCTCAAGGTGAGCGTTCTGGCGTCAGCCCGGCGACGTTCAACCCGGCTCGCTTCCTCCGCCTTCGTCTGCGTGCAGCTCCGCCCCCTTACGGGCGCGCTGGCGCGCGGGGTGTGATCCTCGCCTCGAGGACTGCCGCCCCTGGCTCCCCATGAAGCCGCGGAATGGTCCGCGGCCAACATGGAAGGAGATCCATCATGGCCAAACAACCCACCCTCACGGGCCGCAAACCGACCCACCGACTTTACCGCGTCATCGGCGAAGGCGACGCCGCAAGCTGGACCCCCATCGGGGCCGCCTGGCCCAACAAGGACGGCATGGGCTTCTCGCTGAGCTGCGACGCCGTACCCCTGCAAGGCCGTCTCATCCTGCGCGCCATCACCGAGCGTCCGGCGCAAGGGGGTGCGAAATGAGCCCCTCCATCGCCACCCGCCACCGCATCAGCGATCTCAACGACGCCTTCCGCAGGGCTGGGCCCGGAGCCTCCGGCCAATGGGTGATGACCCGAGGCGTCGCCGATCTCGGCCCCGACTTCACCCTGCTGGCAATGCGGGCTGTGCGCGAGTTCGACGGGTTCACCGGCGACAACGATCCCTACGGCGAGCACGATTTCGGATCGTTCAATGTCGGCGGCCAGCACCTGTTCTGGAAGATCGACTACTACGATCCGACCATGACCTACGGGTCCGAAGACCCCGCCGTCAGCGCGCTCACCTGCCGCGTTCTCACCATCATGCTGGCCTCGGAATACTGAGGCCAGCCATGAAACAGGAAATCCAGACCTTCACCATCGACTGGCAGGGCGTCGCCCTGTCAGTCACCTACAATCCGGCGGCGTTCGGTGGCGCGACCGCGCACATCGAAATCCATGTGCTCAGCCCGGCGCGCGCGCCGCTCCCCATCACCGAAACCGGCTATCGCTCGCATTTCCTGCCGCCCGTCTATGTCGAGGATGCGGGCGGTCCCGTCGCCTATGTGCTGGCCTGGCTCGATCAGGCGGCCCAGAGCCGCGAATGGCGCGATCATGTCGAGCGGTCACGCCAAGGGTCGCTTTTCTGAAATGCTTAACGAAAACTTAACGACCCATCGGCGATAGTGGGGTAAGTGGGAGAGTTTATCGCACAATATCCTACAGATACTGTGACCCGTGCTCGTCGGACGCTGTCCGACGAGCCGGAGGCTAGCCTCCGCGCCGAACTGATCGAACAGGTCGCCACGGCGCAGGCCGAACTGTTGAGCGAGATCGACGCCCTGCGCCAGGCCGCCGCGCAGGGTGGCGATGCCGGAACCCTCATCATGGCGCAGAACCAGCTTGCCCATCTGGCGGGCCTCACTCGCCGCATCGACACCGCGAACGGCGTCAGCCTCGCCAGCATCCGCGCCGAAGTCGCGGCCTATGTCGCCGCGTCACAAGCCACGGTGCTGCATGCGCGCGCATCCATGTCCAACGGCGACGCCGCCGAGATAAACCTGCGCCTCGCCCAGGCCGAGGCGCAGCGCGTCACCAGCGACTTCGTCCGTGACTTCTACGAGCAGAAGATCTTCGATCCCTACCTGCGCTTCGACACGCCCGAGGAAGAGCAGGCCTATCGCGAGCGCGAGGAACCGCGCCGCCGCGCCATCGAAGAAGCCCGCGCACTCGGGACGCCGGAAGGCGATCTGTTGGCTGCCCGACTGGCGCTCGCGCAGTTGGATGACGCTGGCGCACACGGAGCCACAGACAGCCCGGATTTCCAGTCCACGAGAAACAACCTCACTCGCACCGAACAAGGCTTGTCGGCAGCCTTGGCGCAATCCTCGGCAACCGCGCAGATTGAAGCCAGCGAGAAGCTGGACGCTCCGGCAGCGCCAGTCGAAATACCTGCGGAGCTTCTGGCCAGCTTGAGCGCGACCGGCGTCACCGTTCCCGATCAAAACCAAACTGGCCATGGCGTAGCCGCCAATGCTTCGCGGCCCAGCCAGCTTGGATTTGTTTAGTCCCGGGGCATCAGACCTAGCGCCCTGCATGTCGCCACGGTTTGCCGAAAGTAGGCGGCATCCGCGACCATGGCCGGAAGCTCACGGGATTGAACCAGGCCGAAATCCTGGCTGATACGCTGATTGGAGTATCCCAGCAGTTGGCCGAGGCGCGTGGCGGCGTCGAACGACTGACGCGCGCTGAGGTCATAGGCGGCGGCGCGCTGGGGCTCGCCCGCGCGGGCTCTAAGCCCAGAGGCATGACCATTTGCGACAAAACACTTGAGTGCGGCCTCGTAGGCCAGCGCGTTGCCTCGTGGCGTGGCCTGCGCCACTGCCACGCTCGCGCTGAACGCGGAGGCGGCGAGCATGGCGGCGATGAAAACCCCGCGCCTCATTGCGGGCACCCTTGACGGCGCATCTGCTGGACGACCTGATCGCCCCGCAGGCCGAGCTCGAACATCCGGTTCGCCACCTGCAAACAATTGCCGTAACCGGTGAACATGCATCCGACGCCGGCGCAGGCCGCGAACGTCGCCATCGCCTCATTGGTGGCGAAACTGTTCGTCCGACCTCGGGCGATGTAGTCGTTGTAGGTGCTGCTGGCGGTGGCCGCGCACATGCCCAGCACGATGCTGGTGCCGGGATAGTCCGCCAGCAAGCGCATCAGTTGGGCTTCAAGCGCGGCGTTTTCCTGCCGCAACGCGTAGCAGCTTTGCGCCTGAACCGCCGATGGAACGGCGAGGCTCAGCGCCAACACGAGGACCGCCGCTCGCATCAGTAACGGTCGGGGACATGGAAACCCCCGTCTCCCGAGCAGCGGTCACAACGGGCGGTGCCACTGCCATTGCAGTTGCCGCAGGTTCCGAAGATTCCTCGGCCGGAGCCGCCACATGAAGAACATTGGGCGCGGCCAGTGCCGTTGCATCGGCTGCAAGGCTCGAAGCCCGCGACTAGAGGCGACGTCCCTCCCTCAGGATCGTGGATGCCCCCGAAACACATCGACCTGTCCTTTCATGAAGCGACAGGATCGATGTAACACTATGGAGTATTCTGTTGCGCAGAGCGCGTTGATTTGGAAGAACTAATGGACACATGGACCAATACTCGACAACCGCAAAAACAACCTGCAGAATCCGCTCTGAACCCAGAGCCAGCGCGGGTTTGAAGCGGAGCAGGGCTTGCACCACTTTACTCCATAGTGTTTCAGCCGCCGCCGTTGCTGGGTGGCGGCCATGAGGTCCGGCCCCGATCCGGCCAGCCTTCGTGACGAGCAGGGCCAGCGCCGTTATCTTTGCGGGAATGAGCCGCGCCGCTTCCTCGCGGCGGCGGCGCGCATGGACGCCGAGAGCCGCGCTTTCTGCCGCCTGCTGCTATTCACCGGTTGCCGCATCAGCGAGGGCATCGCGCTTCGCCCCGACCGACTGGACGCCGAGGCGGGGCGCGTCGTCTTTCGCACGCTCAAGCGGCGCAAGCTCACCTACAGGGCTGTGCCGGTGCCCGCTGATCTGATGCGCGACCTGCGCCGCCTGGCGCGCGGCAAGCGGCCCGACGAACCGCTATGGACATGGAGCCGGACGACGGCATGGCGGCGGGTGCGCTGGGCAATGACCGAAGCCGGAATCGCTGGACCCCACGCCATGCCCAAGGGGCTGCGTCACGGGTTCGGCATTCTCAACGCCGAACGCAACGTGCCCCTGCCGCTCACCCGCGACTGGATGGGCCACGCCGACATCAAGACCACCTCTCTCTACCAGCACGCGGTCGGCCGCGAGGAACGCAGCTTCGCCAAAAGACTGTGGCGGGGCATGGGTGACGGTTAGAGGTCGCCCCGCACGCTTAGGGCGTTCATTGCCCGGTGGGTTCACCGCCCACCTTCATGATCGAGGTCACCACCGGCCCCTCGGTGGGACCGGGCCAAACGCTTGCGGCGTGTTCCTGGATCACGGTGACAATCCCCTGCTTCAGGTGTCGCGCAAGGGTCGAGAGGCCGTGACCCTGGATCATGAACTGCCGCGATCCGAAGTCCAGTGACAGCATTCGATCACCGACATACTCGACGGCAAGAAGGCTGGGATAGGGCAGTCCCCAACCCTGCCATAGGCCGGATCGCGCATCGAACCTACGCAGCCCAAGCATCATCGCTGGACGCGAGCGCCCGCGCTGCAACAGCCACGGCCGGTATTCGCGCGCCACGCCGTCCGACGACTCGTCCTCCATCGCGGCATCGTCAGGGATGGATGCCGCCGCCGGCGCATCCGGCGGCGGCTGGCCGTCACGGCGCGGCGGCTCGAACATGGCGCGCCAATTGCCCATCTTGTTTACGTCAGGTTCCCACGGTCCTTGATTGGTCATCGTCATCGCTCCAGTTCGGGTGAAAGGGGTGGCGGCTCGCGCGGCGGCGGTTCGCGCGCCGGAGCCAGTCTTTCAACTTGTCGGTCGAACCAGTCATGGAACCGCTGGAATGTGCGTGTCGCCTCAGCCGCGATTGGCGCTTGGTCCAGCCGCGCGAAGGCGTCCTTGGCCCGTTCCTCGACCGCCCGATAGAAGCGCGCATATTGAAACTGGCCCCACCGTTCCTGCATCACGCCGCGCAGTTCCTTGAGGTGATAGGCCAGCCGCAGGGCAGGCTCAGGAAGCCGCGCGAGCCCGCGTTCTAGATAACTGCGCCGGTCGATGCGTTCCGCCGATCCGGCGCGTTCCAGCGCGGCGTTGGCGGTGCTTTCCCAATCCTCGCGGCACCGCTCGTAGTAGGCCGCGCTGTTCCAGCTATCGGGGTTGCTCTCGACCAGCACAGGCCGACCATCCGGCTGCGTTCGCCCGGATGGCTCGGGCACCATGTCGTGCCGAGCCTTGTCGCCGAACCCTTCCGGGGTCAGTGGACGCATGGTAAGCATGACGTGCGCGTGGGGTTGCGATTGACCGTCGCTGGCGACCTTGTCGTGCCAGCACACGTCCGCGACCATCCCCTTGGACACGAAGCTGCGCTGGACGAACTCCCGCACGACGGAGATCCGCTCCTGCGGATTCAGTTCGCGCGGGATCATGATGCGAAGCTCGCGCGCCGTCTGTGAATCCCGCCGACGCTCCCGCGCATCCACCATGTTCCACAGCGCCTCGCGGTCCAGACCGTGCGTCCAGGCCGGAGCATCGCTAGGGATCAGCAGCTCTGTATGGATCACCCCGCCTTTGCGTGAGTAGTCGTGCGTGATGCCCTGCCGCGCATCGTGCAGACGTTCTGAAGCCCGATAGGCGGCAGCGGCCACGACGGACTTGCCAGCCGACCGCTTGATGACCTGAACCCGCATCGAGAACAGGGCCATCTCACACCCCGCCCGGAATCATAATCCCTCTCATTTCCCGCAAGGCTAGAAAAGCCAAGAAAGCCTGAAGTGTGCACAGATACGTCGCAACCACGACGTGCACCCCTGCGGGAGGCTTTCGACATCCTAGTATGGCGGGGATCGAGGTTAACGATTTCCTAATGCGGCCCGTATACACACTGTTTCCAATGGTGTTTGTGGGGCGGGCGATGGGGCGTTTCGGCCTGTGACGGAGGCGGCCGGACAGCGGCGTAACCTCGCCTGTCGGTTGAGTTTTGGGCCGAGCGGGCTGGTGGCGGTGCACGCTCATCGGTCGATCAGCCGGTGGCAGTAATCGGGCATGGCCTGATAGGCGGCGACGAGCGACGGCGCCCGCACCACGGGCCGGGCGCAGACCGTCACCACATGCTCTTTGGCGCGCCGCTTACGCTCGGTCGTCTTGCCGCGTCGGACCATCCGCCACAGCAAGATGGCGCAGCCGACCCCGGCGACCAGCGCCATCCAGCCCAGCGACAACCCATAGCCGGGCTGATCGACGTTGACGGCCAGGTAGACCGCCGTCAACGCGATGGTGACGACGGCCAGCGCCTTACGCCATCCCCTGGCCGCCCGGCGCGGCTGTTGTCCGGCCATGCCATCCCAAGCGCGTTTCCACGCCCGGTAGCCGTTCATGTAGTCGTGCGCCTTGCCCGCCCAGGCCATAAGGATGAACATCGGGATGAGCAGCACGATGCCTTCGCCGCCCGACTGCCAGCAGCCGTAGAGTAGGGCCAGGCCGGCCAGCCACACGCCGGTCGTGACCAGCGGGTGCCCGAGCACACGCACATTCAGCGGCGGCTCCCTCATTGCCGGAACTCCACTTGCAGGAAGTTGGAGCCGGACGCCGCGAAGCGATGCCCGGCCTGATACCAGATCGCGGACACGCGGTTGCCGTTGGTCGGACCGCCGGTCTTCAGCGCGCGGGCAAAGAAGCCCGGCTCGATGATCCAATCGACCTGCTCGCTGTAGCCCCAGCTCGTGCCGTGGTTATTGCCGCCCGATTGGCCACGGCCCCAGTTGTCCCCGCCGCCTTGCGAGCCGGTCGAGGACCAGGGCGGGGCGTCGCCCGCGAACCCACCCAGCGGCGCACCGAAACGGTTGGGCGGGGCGTTGTGGTTCCAGCTTGTGCCTTCCCCCATGTTCATCGAGTAGCCGGTGTTCGTGCCTTCGCTTTCGTTGAAGGTGCCCCGCCGCTGGATCGCCTTGCCGATCTTGCGGCTGAACCATTCGTTGGTCTCCGCGCAACCCGACGAATGCAGCACGATAGTGGCGAAGTTGCTGACCAAGTGGTGTGCCCGGTCATGGGGGTGATCGCCGCCAATTTTGGCGTAGAGCGTCGGAAGGCTCTGCGTCGCCATGACCACAGCCACCCGCGACGACCGGCATTGCGCCATGAACTCCGCATCGTTGGGCAGCAGGAAATTCTGCGCCTCGTCGGCGACGATCGCCACCGGGATCTCGCGCAGGTGCGGAGCCATGCCGTTGCGGGCAAGCAGCACTCGTTGCGTCATGAACTTGAATAATTTCTGGGCGATCGCTGCATCCTCCCCGTGCGTCTGCACCGGGAAATTCATGACGATCACCGCGCCCGACAGCAGCAGTTCCGGGCAGATGGTAGTGTCGCCGCAGAACATCGACGCCAGCCAGCCCTGCTCGAACCGCGATAGCGCCGTGGTCAGTGAAATGCGGATGTTGCCAGCGGTCTTGGCGTCGAGGCGGGCAATATCGTCACGCCAGTAATTCAAGGTGCGTTCGGCGGTCGCGTCGTCAAACCCGGCCGGTTGCCCAGCCCGCATCCGCTCCATCGCCATCATGGCGAAACCGAAGAACGCCGCGTCCTTCTGCCAGTCAGGATCGCGCATCTGCTCCGGCGAGGTGGGCGCGCTGCGGATGAATGCCAGAACATCAGCGATCCGAACCGTGCCTGTCGCAGCGAAGATCACCGGCACCGTCGCGCGCAGCATTTGCAGCACGGAGTCCGTCCAGAATTGTTCGCCAGAGCGTCCTGGGTTCGGGCCGGAGCTGCGAACCATCTCCAGCACCGCCATCAACACGTCGATGACGTTGTTGATGTTGCCGCCGCGCGCCAACTCGTGCGCCAAGAAATTGTAGCTACCGTTACTGCCGGTCCAATCGATCAGCGAGTCCGAGCGCCCGGCTTCCCGGCAGTAAGCTTTGATCGCCTCGGCATCCTCGGGCTTCGCGACGCAGAACAACGCGCCAAACCCAACCCGCAACATGGCGCGGATCATATGCGCCATTGTGCCGCTCGACTTCCCGGAGCCGGTGGTGCCCAGCACCAGGGTGTGGGTCAGCGCCGTCCTGATGTCCCATCCATCACCGCGTGACAGTTGAAGCAACGGTGCATCGAGCACGCCTGTCCGCATGGCCATGACATGCCTCCCTACCGCTCAATGTCATGTTGCGTGGGTTTGTGACCGGGTGCCTCACGGGCGGGCGCATCGCGCGCCGGATCACCGGGGGCCTGTCCGGCCTTCTCCGGTTTCGGCTCGAAGAACGCCTTGTACTGTTCGTGCATGAGCCGCAGGTGCTGAGGGCTCGGGATAGACCCCTCAGCCGGGCGGCTCCCGAAGCCCGTGTAGTCGGGCTTCTCCAGCTTGCCGAACCAGCCCTCGGAGATCAGGCGCTCCCGAACGTCGGCTACCGCCGCGCCGAAGCTGCGAATGAAGGCGTTATTCATCGAACAGCGCCCCGCATTCCAGGCAACGCCAACGCTTGCGAACGAAGTTGGCGATCTTGACTACGGAGAGTGCGCCGAGCAGTCCGGCCGCGATGCGTGGACGCCCGAAATGCCGTAGCTGACCGGCATGCTGCGCGGCCTCCACGAACAATTCTTCCTCGATCAGGTTCGAGGCGACATGGCTGCCGCCGCAGTTGGGACAGGTCATCATCGGTTTCCTTGAAGAAGGGCGCGGACGACCGGATGCGGTCGCCCGCGCGGAAGGAGTTCAGCGGAAGGTGTGTCCGCAGTTCGTGCAGCGTTTCTCGCCGCCGCCGGGAAGTCGTTTGTAAATTTCGTTGCCGCCGTTGCAGATCAACACCGCCATCTTGAGATAGCCGTGCGGGTGATTGGCGGCGGCTTGTTGCTTCAGCCACTGATTGAAGGCGTAGTTGGCGTGGCGGGTGCTCGGCTCGCTGGACGTAGTTTTACCGCCGCAATGTGCGCAGGCTGGATAGAACATCGGCTTTTCTTTCGGAAAAACGGCGCGCAGGTTCCCCTTCACGCGGGAGGCCCGCGCGCCAGTTGGTCATTCGATTGTGGAGTTAGTTAAAGGCGGTCAGCTACAGCCGCCGCAACAACCGCCGACCTTCGCGCCGACAGCCGCACCGGCCGGGCCGGCAATCAGCCCACCGATGATGGTGCCCAGCACGATGCCGAACGCAGTCTTGGCGACCTGCGCGCCGACGGTGTTCTCGGGCTTGTCTTTATCGTCCATGTTTCTCACCTCCTCTCCGCTTGGCGGCCTCACCGTGAGGCCGATGCGCAAAAGGTGCATGGGAGGGGCAACACGTGGAAGAAAACGAGCGAAAATGGACCGAATGCCATTGAAGACAGCCGGTTAAGTCGCCTTCACCTTCTGGCCTCAACGACCTCGGGCGCGAGGCGCTAGCGATAAAGCGTGATCCACGACCTCTTCTGCTTCTCGTAGGTCGGAGAATTCTCGAAAGGGTTCCTTGTCCAGGCCCAGAAGGCTCTCAACCTTCCGAACCTTCTCGGTTTCGTCAGGCGTGCGCCCATCCTCAATCATTGCAAGAACGTAATAATAACTATCATCATCACGAAAGCATAACTTAAGTTCTATATTAGCACTTGCTGGGCTAACCCCAAATCGGTTGGCCAGATCAGCAAGTTTATTTAGTATCCAAACCTCACCACTGAACGCCATACGCCTCCACGACTTATTAGATATATCTATCTGGCATAATTACTGTTGTGTCCAGAATTTTTACCTCCGGATGCCCGATCTTCTCATATCTGCCTCCATGCCTTAGAAGGATCACAAGGCGATCTTTGGGGCGGGAGGACCAGGGCGGTGGCTACGGGAGTGGAGCACTCGACCTATCCTCCCCACTACCCGCAAGATGGGACATATGCCGACCTGCTCTGTTGGCACATGGACTATTGGGGAACCCGTCCTACCGGCAGCACACTCGTCAACGGGGAGCCTTGGGGCAAAAAGGAACTTCGCCAGGCAGCATTTGGCAACAGTTCTGCCTCAGAAAGCACTCGCGTTGGTTTGGGCCACTGGCAGGGGCTAGGAAGTGCGCCTAACCAATCAAACGGCGCTCGAATTCAAGACGCCCTCTTTGGCAAGAACCTTGATTTTCAAATCTGGGCGCATGACCTCGAACATGCGAGAAAGAATTGTCAGGGGGCAGGCAATAACAGGCGGACGGTCGAGTTTCCGGATCCGCCTCCGGTCCCACCCAAATTCGAGTCGATTCCGAACTTGGCGCCCCGTTTCATGGGGCGCGACGGCGAGGTAGGTGCGCTGGCCTCTGCGCTGGCGTCGGCAGAGGGTTCGATTGCAATCTTGATTCAGGGCGGTCCGGGTATCGGCAAGACCGAACTGACCAAGGCCATAGCCCGCCATGCCGAGGTCGTTGAGCGGTTTGGCGCAAACCGAGTATTCGTCCGGCTGGAAGCAGCTCCAACTGCCGTCGAAATGCAGGAAGCTGTCATTCGCGCGCTCGGTTGCGATCCCCAATATGGTTTGCGGTCTGCGTTGAATACGCTGCGCGACAAGCAGACCCTTCTCGTCCTCGACAACCTCGAAACCCCATGGGAACCGCCCAGCGAGCGAGAGGCGACCAAGGCCACGCTAGCGGATTTGGGGGCGGCTGGATTGAGTGTCCTCGCTTCATTTCGTGGGCGGGAAGTGGTGGGCGGCCTTCGTTGGGCGCACGATCCTGAGATTGAACCTTTGTCGGGTGCGCTTGCAGCCGCGCTCTTTACGGATATCGCCGGGCAGGAAGTATTGGGCGACCCCTACTTGGACCGGTTTGTCGAAGCGCTGGGAGGCATCCCCCTGGCTATCGATCTTGTCGCCCGCCAGGCCCACGCCGTGAAAGACTTGGTATTATTATGGACGGAATGGGAACGCATCGGCGATGAACTCGCCAAAGACCCGGATTTCGGGGAGGACAGACTTACCTCTCTCCCCCGCTCAATTGCGCTCTCTTTAGCGTCGGTAAGGATGGGAGAAGCGGGCGATGCCTCCTACCGCTTGTTTAGCTTGCTTGGCTGTCTACCAGCGGGCCTAGCTTCGAGCGATTGCACCGCTCTGATCGGAGAAGATGCGTTCAACGCGAGGGGGCGACTTCTTCGTGTCGGGTTAGCAATCCAGCGCGGTGATCGAATCGACCTGCTGCCTCCTATTCGAGAACACGCTCGCCGAAATCGAAAGCCAACGGGCGCTGATCGGGAGCGTTGGGTCGAGCATTTTATTGCAGCTATTGAAGGTCTATCTAGCGGAGGCATAGCACCTGGAGATAGAAATCGGATATTCGAAATCTCCTTGGAGTTTCGGAACATTGAAGCTGCGATTTTTCACAAAATTACAACAGACAAAATTTTTGAATCCCCAGATATTCTATTAGAATTCCTATCACTGGTGAATGCGATAGGGGGGAATACAATAGTATTTATTACAGCCGCAGATATTTTTGGCGATCATGGAGACGTAGAGCTTCGTACGTTCTGCTTGCAAGCTCATGGAGAAATATCCCTATACCATCTAGACTACGAATCAGCCATGCGGGCCTATGTTGAAGCAATTAACGGATATCAGCAATCCGGAGACCGATTAGGGGAGGCTAATTGCCTGTCAGGAATTGGAGATGTTCTTGCGTGTACCAATAATTTAGATTCAGCTATATCGTATTATAACGACGCAATAGAAGTATTCCGTTCGGAATCAAATCTAGCTGGTGAAGCTAAATGCACTTGTCGTTTAGGGTATGTCGAATACCTATTGGGCAATTTAAGCGCCGCAGAGAGAAACTATTCTCTCTCCTTACAAATTTTACCAGGCGACCCTCCCTCGTCTATATCTGCAGCCAATTACATTGGTATAGGAAAAATATCTCTTGCAATTTTAGATTCAAATCGGGCCAAAGCAAGTTTTGAGAATGCTCTCTTATTATATAAAGAGGAGGGATTTCAAAAAGGAATAGCCGATGCCCTCACTGGACTTGGTGATGTTGCATTGGCGTGTAATAGTGATGCCAAATCTGCCTATCATATTTACAAAAAGGCAATTCCATTTCACCGGAGAATTGGCAATATAGCGGGACTGGCAGGTTGCCTTCAAACCTTTGCCTCGGCGGCGCTTCGCCTTGGTGATCCGGTCGCCGCGCGAGCGGCTTATGAGGAAGCCCTACAGCTTATCCATGAAGCGGACCTTGTTCACGGAGAGGCGGGCATTAGCTATGGCATAGCTGAAATAGATCTATTCCAAGGTGACTACATAGCTGCGTCTAGGGGGTTTGGGGAATCATTTGAAGCATACAAAAGAGCGGGGTGGGATTTGGGAATGGCAAATTCATTATCAAGCTTGGCCGAATGCGCCATCGCTTCTAATGACCACATATCCGCGAGAGATTTATACCAGAGGGCGGCCACTCACTATGAAAAAATTGGAAACGTAGAACGAGAATCGCACTGCATTGGTAGAATGTTGTATTTGGAATAATTTGTATATTAAAGAGAGCTATATCTCTGAAGTTACATCCATACAAATTTGACAAAAGCGATTAATATTTACCTCCATAAGGCCAGAAACAATTCTATCATGTAATCCAAATACAATGATATGGCCTTCGTTGTCGCATCTGAAACCAATCATTTCGGCGTCATGCTCATTAATTGTTGAGAATGATAGCATCATGTATTCTAGGCATTTGTGAAGACTGATCTCGACCTCCGGTATTCCGTCTGGTTTTACGGTCGATCCTAACGGGGCTGTGAAAACTGCCTTTATTTTTTCAACTTCGGGTATAGGGCCGAACCATTTGGCCGCCTTCCGTTCGAAGGTTGTCCATTCTGTTCTTCCCGCTTTTTGCCCAATCTCCATGCGGATTCTTGCATGCGGTAACAATTCACTAACAATTGTAGAAAGTGTATGCCATGCCTCGGCGCTTATGATTTCGTATTGTCTAGTGTTATTCTGACTCCAACGCCTAGCAAAAATCAAACAAAGATCGTCTAGTCGATAGATATCGTCTCGGATTTTTTCCACTATCTCTTTTGGGTCTGTTAGGCCGTCACTTCTAGGCATGTCTATCCACCAGAACTGTAAAATTGATGCCGATTTTGCTTCCTACTAGATGATTCTAGATACGGCTCGACCTGTTCAGCGACGCGCTGCCTACCGGGATTATGGATGGCTCTCCAAGCTACGAAATTCGAAGGGAACAGGACAAGGCGTTGCCTTTCGGCCCGCGCTCTACTCGCTGGCGCTCCCGGAACCGCCGAGGGCGTTTCCGTCATCCGGGGACGATCCCTAACGCAAAAGGCCGGGGCGCTGCCCCTGGTGCGCTACGGAGCGTCGTCCGCCCGGCTTCCTTCACCTGCGGCTCCGTGCAGCCGGTTCCCCGCGACAATATCCCTCTGCTTCCTCACACGGTTGCCACGGCGAGCAAGTGCAATGAAGTCCTACCATAATGCGAGAAGGGCACAGATCGAGGGCGCAGCTATTATATGATCTCATTGACCGCATTGCGATCACTGTGGTATAAAACAAGAACAAACCGTGAGGCGTATCATGGCCAACCTGACCATCCGCAACATCGACGACAGCGTGAAAGAGCGCCTGCGCCTGCGCGCCGCCATGCACGGGCACTCGATGGAGGAAGAAGCGCGCGTCATCCTCAAACGTGCGGTCGGCGGCCTCAACGGTCCCGGCCTTTGGAAGCTGTCGCGCCAGTTGTTCGACGGCGATCAGGGGATCAGCCTCGCCTTGCCTTCCCGCGACGCCGACCGTCCGGCTCCTGATTTCAGCGGTGACGATACGAGCGCCCGTTGATCGTTCTCGACACCAATGTGCTTTCGGAGTTGATGAAGCCCTCACCCGACGCCTTTGTTCGTGACTGGCTGACCCGCCTGGGTGATGTGCCGATGGCGACCACCGCCGTCACCGTCGCCGAAATCGAGTTCGGGTTGCAGCGTCTGCCGCAAGGGCGGCGCAGGGATGGGTTCTACGCCAGCTTTGAAACCTTCATCGCCGCGCTCACTGTGCTGCCGCTGGACGACGTGGCGGCGCGCGAGGCCGGACGGTTGCGGGCGATACGCGAGGCGGCTGGCCTGCCCTCTCAACCTTCCGACATGATGATTGCGGGAACCGCCGTGACGGCGGCAGCGGTGCTGGCAACACGCAACGTCCGCGACTTTGAAGGGCTGCCGCTTCAGATCATCGACCCTTGGCGGTCACACTGACATAAAGGAACGAGGGTGCGATGCGATTGGAGGAGTACGAGCGCGTAGGTAAGGCCACCTACGCAGGCTTGGCCGAAGTGATCGGAAAAATCCTCTCCGCCGCCATTGCGGCCGTTCCCGATCTTCACCCACAACAGGTTCAGCATCGCGCGAAAGACACTGCCTCCCTCCGAAAGAAGCTGGCGCGTTCCGGTGCGGCCGAAGCGGATGAGATTGAGCCGCATGCCAAGGATTTGGCAGGCGCACGGGTCATTTTTTACACCAACTCGGACGTCACCCGATTTCAGAACTCTGGGATACTGACGGACAATTTCGAGGTGGATTGGGAGCGCACGCGCTTCCACCATCCGACCGACGCTCAGGCAGGCGCCAGCGAGCTGTTCGTCTCGAACAATTATGTTGTTCGCCTGAAAGACGAACGGGCGGCGCTACCGGAATACGCACAGTTCGCAGGGCTGTGGTGTGAGGTCCAGGTTCAAACCACGCTCAATCATGCCTGGGCCGAAATGGCCCACGACACCATCTACAAGAAACCGCAGCTTACCGGCTTCGGTAGCGACCTGATGAAGGGCATTGAGGTGCGCATGGCGGCGATCATGCGCGATTATCTCGCCCCCGCCGGCTACGCCTTTCAGAAAGTCCTGAGCGATGTGGAGCGGCTATCTCGCGGACAGGCGCTGTTCGAGCAGGGCGTCGTTCAGTCCATCGAAGACGCAGCGACGAACAACGATCTCCACCAGGCGCTGTCGAACTTCCATTCTTCCGTGCTGCCCTACTACGACGATTGGCGTGAAGGATCGGGCGAGATTCTTCAAGCGGTGGTGCGCGCCGTTGCGCGGAGCCGGTCGATGCCCGCCGAACCTCGCCAAACTCCATTCGGCGATCTCGAAGGCCGTTCATCCAAAGACGTAGCGCGTGTCGCCGCGTCGATCATTGAGGATCTTCGCTTTGTAGATGTGGATCAGACGTTCGACCTGATCTGCTCCCTTTATCGGGGAGCGGAGGGTGAGGAAGCTGATGCCTGGATAAAGCTGGCTGGCGAATTGGCCAAACATCACATGCACGTCTGGCAACAAGCAGGGCCAGTGGTTCAGGGCATGTTGATGGATCGCGTGATGGCTTTCTCATCGACAGATAAGGCGGCCTTGAGGCCAATCATCCTGGCCATTGTTCGCGAAGTGTTTGCGACGGACTTGAACGGCACCACTTCCGAGGGAGATACGATCACCTTCCATAGTGGCGCAGTGGTCGCTAGCGACGCCTTGCGCCAGATGCGAGCCGACGCGCTGGCGCTTGTCTATGGCTACGACGTTCCCGACCTTACCGAGGAAGAGCGTAACGAACTCATCGACATTCTGCGGGCGGCCATGGCGATGCCTTCCTACAGGCGGACTGTCGCTCCGGAATTGGGCGCAATCGTTTTGTCGAACGCTGCCGAGGTCGTCGCGTATTTCACAAAGAGCAGCGGCCAGTGGTCCTATGAGCGCCGCCAGAAAATCGAAAACCGACTGCTTTGGAAGTATCGCAACTACGGTGGGTCCCCGCCCAAAGAGCAGACAAACGATGAGCAGGAAGCGGCCCGCAAGGAGATGAATGCGGCCATTCTTGAATTCCGTGACGTAGTGAACAGGGACCACGGGTTCACAACATACAAGCTCTTGGTTGGGTTCGAGTCCGTTTTCCCGCCAGCATGGGACGATCCGGAATTCGACCACGAGAAGGAAGAGCCATACCGGGTCGCCCAGATCGACACGCTGATTGAAGGCATCGACAACGAAAATGCCGCCGAGTGGCTGGGCGTCATTCGGCGCTGTGCAGCGACCAAGTCCAACGACTTGGCGACGTTCCCCTCCTTCTCAGGGTTTCTCCAAAGCCTGTCGGCCAGAAAGCCCGACATCGTGTTTGGCTACCTTGCCGAACTTGATCCTCGCCTCGCGAACTTCCTGCCATCGTTCCTGTTGGGCCTCGCGCAAGGTTCTGCGTGGGATCAGGCCGAGGCGCAGCTTTCCGCATGGATCGCGGAAGGAAAGTTCCTCTCCGACATCACCTTCTCTGCAGCCAGCGTCGATGCCATGAGCCTCGATTTGCTGGATGCTGCGCTCGACGCTGCCATCGCTGCTGATGACGAGCCAGCGATCCTCAATTCAGTTCGCTCAATTAGTTGGCGCGAGAAGGCAGGCGACATCGACCGGATGAAGGAAATGTTCCTGAAAGCGGTTGGCTGGCTCGCCCGGCGCGAAGAAGCCCTGTGGCATCACTATTGGCGTTCTCGAAAAGACAATTCCCTTCTAATGGCATCCCTGTCCGCCGACGAGGCGGCATCGGTTCTTGATTCCCTGGTGATCGCCCCGAAAATTGGCTCTTCTCTTCAGTGGGTGTTGGCAGATGTGGCGGCGGCTCACCCACAGGCCGTTCTCGACTATGTGGGCAATCGCATTGCTCGCCGCTTCGCGGATGGTCGCCGTCGGGACTACGATGCCGTGCCTTATGATCTCCATCGCCTGGACAAGGTGCTGGCGGCACACGCCGACCTTGTCGTAGCGAGTGCACGCGCTTGGTACGCGCAGCATCCCGACTACTTTAGCTATTACGGCGGGAAGTTCGTCGAGATCGTGTTTCCTGCGTTTTCGGCGGAGTTGGAAGAAGCCATGACGTGACCCCCGTTTCTCATCCAGCCATAACGAGAGTCCTGGGTTGATCTGAACTGGGGTTGTTGGGGTTGGCAAGAGGCCGGTCAGCGCAGCCCCCAACCAGCGCAGCTGACCGGCCGATCTGT
>NZ_JBMSDX010000015.1:0-52728 GCF_049445955.1 Brevundimonas sp. VNH65
CATGTTCGGCAGGCTGAAGGACTGGCGGCGCGTCGCCACGCGCTATGATCGCTGCCCGACCGTCTTCCTCTCCGCCATAGCCCTCGCCGCAACCATCCTGTTCTGGCTATGAGTCCTGACCCTAAGCGGTGGTCCAAGCGACCACCCTCACACCTTCACCTCCACCACCCCGCCGCCGGCCCGGAACTTCGCCGACATCTCGGCCATGCCGGCCTCGGCGGCAGCCAGCGAACCGCCCGCGTCGTTCTGGGCCTTGGCCGCGTCGCGGATGTCCTGGCTGATCTTCATGGAGCAGAATTTCGGGCCGCACATGGAGCAGAAGTGGGCGGTCTTGTGGGCCTCCTTGGGCAGGGTCTCGTCGTGGTATTTGCGGGCCGTCTCGGGGTCGAGGCCGAGGTTGAACTGGTCCTCCCAGCGGAACTCGAAGCGGGCGCGGGACAGGGCGTCGTCGTGGAGGCGCGCCGCAGGGTGGCCCTTGGCCAGGTCGGCGGCGTGGGCGGCGATCTTGTAGGTGATGACGCCGTCCTTGACGTCCTGACGGTCGGGCAGGCCCAGGTGCTCTTTCGGCGTGACGTAGCAGAGCATGGCCGTGCCGAACCAGCCGATCATGGCCGCGCCGATGGCGCTGGTGATGTGGTCGTAGCCCGGCGCGATGTCGGTCGTCAGCGGCCCCAGCGTATAGAAGGGCGCCTCGTGGCAGTGCTTCAGCTGCTCATCCATATTGGCCTTGATCTTGTGCATCGGCACGTGGCCGGGGCCCTCGATCATGACCTGGCAGCCTTTGGCCCAGGCGATCTTGGTCAGTTCGCCCAGGGTGCGCAGCTCGGCGAACTGCGCCTCGTCATTGGCGTCGGCGATGGAGCCGGGGCGCAGGCCGTCGCCGAGGCTGAACGACACATCATAGGCCCGCATGATGTCGCAGATGTCCTCGAAGTGTTCGTAGAGGAAGCTCTCCTTGTGGTGGGCCAGGCACCACTTGGCCATGATGGAGCCGCCTCTGCTGACGATGCCGGTCACGCGTTTGGCCGTCATCGGCACGAAGGGCAGGCGGACGCCCGCGTGGATGGTGAAATAGTCGACGCCCTGTTCGGCCTGTTCGATCAGGGTGTCGCGGAACACCTCCCACGTCAGGTCCTCAGCGATCCCGTTCACCTTCTCCAGCGCCTGGTAGATGGGGACGGTGCCGATGGGGACGCTGGAGTTGCGGATGATCCAGTCGCGGATGTTGTGGATGTTGCGGCCCGTCGACAGGTCCATGACGTTGTCGGCGCCCCAGCGGGTGGCCCAGACCAGTTTGTCGACCTCGTCGTCCACCGAGCTTAGGACAGCACTGTTTCCGATATTCGCATTGATCTTCACCAGGAAGTTGCGGCCGATGATCATCGGCTCGACCTCGGGGTGGTTGATGTTGTGCGGGATGATGGCGCGGCCGCGGGCGATCTCGTCGCGAACGAATTCGGGGGTGACGTAGTCGGGGATGCTGGCGCCGAAGGATTCGCCGTCTCTCAGTGACGAGTGGCGCGTGGCGAGTGCCGAGGAGTCGGGGGACATCGCCTTGATCGTCGTGCCGTCATGCAGGGTGATGGTGGCGTCGTCCTCGCTCGCCACTCGCCACTCGCCACTCGCCACTTGCGTCCGGCGCAGGTTCTCGCGGATGGCGACATATTCCATCTCGGGCGTGATGACGCCCGCCCGGGCGTATTCGTACTGGGTGACGGGGCGGCCCTCGACGCCCTTGAAGACGCGGTGACGGCTGGTGTCGAAGCGGGGGGCGAGATGTTTGCCCGACGCGTGGCCGTTGTCCTCGGGCTTGACCTCGCGAGGGTTGGCGACGGGGGCGATGTCGCCGCGATCCAGCTGCCAGCTGGTCTTCACGTGGGGCAGGCCCTTGGTGATGTCGATGGTGACGGTCGGGTCGGTGTAGGGGCCGGACGAGTCATAGATGGTCACCGGCGGCTCATTGGCCGAAGGGTGGACGGCGACCTCGCGGAAGGGGACGCGGATGTCGGGGTAGAGTTCGCCGGAGACATAGACCTTCTTCGACCCGGCGCGTTCGCCGGTCGGGATGGCGCCGGTTTCGGCCATGACCTGTTCACGCGCCTCTTTCAGCGACAGATCGACATTGGGTTCGTGGCTATCGCTCGCGACGCGGTCGCTCGCTGTTTGAGCCACATCAGAATTCTGCGGGGTGACGTGGATGTTCATGGCGGCCTCTGGTGTTGAGGGCGCCGACTCCGGGCTTAGATCGCTCCTCTCACCGTGCCTCCCGGCGAAGGCCGGGAACCAGGATCGGCTCCCGACCGATGAGGCCAGAGCCCGTGATCTGGACCCCGGCCTGCGCCGGGGTGCACGGATGGAAAAGACATTCCCATCCCTTCGCCGGCATGACCCGGATCAGGTTCGGCCGGTCAGAGGATCACCTCTATCTCAGCCGCTTGAGCGCGACCCCCGGGAGAACGGCGCGACCGTAGTCCGTTTCGGGGGTAGGTCAAGCGAGGGCGGCGTGGCAGGAAGGGGGATGATCCTGTCCCGCACCTATCGGCCGGAGGACATGGCCGGATGCCTGGCCCTGTTCGACAGCAACACGCCGCGCTTCTTCGACGCCGGCGAGCGCGACGGCTTCGTCGGCTTTCTGAACGATCAGGCGCTGCGCTGGCCCTATCAGGTGCTTGAGCGCGACGGACGCATCGTCGGCTGCGGCGGCCATGCGGTAGAACCGGACGGCGTCAGCGTGGCCCTGTGCTGGGGGATGGTGGACCAGAGCCTGCACGGCCAGGGTCTGGGGCGGGTGCTGACCGAGGCGCGGATCGCGGCGGCGCGGGCGACCCCGGGGATCCGCCGCGTCATCCTGAACACCAGCCAGCATACGCAGGGCTTCTATGCGCGCTTCGGCTTCGAGGCGGAGACCGTGACGCCCGACGGCTTCGCCCCCGGCATCGATCGCTGGGACATGGTGTTGCGCCTGGAGTGACGGAAGATCGGGTCGGCCCGAAGGGGCCGGACCTTGGCCCATTGTTGTTGAACCGGAGACCTCTTCATGCACCTCGCCCGTTTCCCCCGCGTCCGCCTCGCCCATCTGCCGACGCCGCTGGAGCCGGCGCTCCGGCTGTCGGAGGCGCTGGGGTTGGAAATCTGGATCAAGCGGGACGACTGCACCGGGCTGGCCGGCGGGGGCAACAAGACGAGGAAGCTGGAGTTCCTGCTGGGCGACGCCATGGAACAGGGCACCGACACCCTGGTGACCCAGGGGGCGGTGCAGTCCAACCATGTGCGCCAGACGGCGGCGGCCGCGGCGGCCCACGGGCTGAAGTGCGAGATCATCCTGGAGGAACGGACCGGATCGACGGCGATCGACTACACCCGCAACGGCAATGTGCTGCTGGACCGGCTGTTCGGGGCGACGCTGCGTTCCGTGCCCGGAGGATCGGACATGCCGGCCGAGCTGGAGAAGACGGCGGACGAGGTTCGGGCGCGCGGTGGGCGGCCCTATGTCATCCCCGGCGGCGGCTCGAACGCGATCGGAGCCCTGGGCTATGTCGACTGCGCCCGCGAGATTGTGGTCCAGGCCGATGAGCTGGACATGCAGATCGACCGCATCGTGACGGCGACGGGCAGCGCCGGAACCCATGCGGGCCTGGTCGCCGGTCTGGCGGTCATGGGCGCCGACATTCCGGTGCTGGGGATCGGGGTGCGGGCGCCGAAAGACAAGCAGGAGGCCAACGTCCTGAAGCTGGCGCGCGAGACCGCCGCCCTGCTGGGGCGGCCGGATGCGGTGACGGACGCCATGGTGGTGGCCGACTGCGACTATGTCGGCGCGGGCTACGGCCTGATCGACGAGGCGGTGATCGAGGCGCTGAAACTGGCGGCGCGGACCGACGGGATCCTGCTGGACCCCGTCTATACCGGTAAGGCGATGAAGGGTCTGATCGCCCTGGCGAAGTCGGGCCGGTTCGAGAACGAGACGATCGTCTTCCTGCACACCGGCGGGGCGCAGGGGTTGTTCGGCTATCAGGGCGAACTGGAGGCGATGTTCGACGCGGGCGGATGAAGGCGCGCGAGACGACCCTCGCCCTGCTTGCCGCGCGGGCGGAAGGGGGCGAGCGTCTGCCCCAGCGAGGTGGCGCGCGCCTTGAGCCCCACGGGGAGCGACTGGCGCGCGGTCATGCCCGAGGTGCATGCCGAGGTGGACGCGATGGCGGCGGAGGGTCTGGTGCGGTTGAGCTGGAAGGGCCGGATGCTGCCGTCGCGCGCCGGGCCTTACCGTATCCGTATGGGTGCGGAGTAGAGAGCGAGCCTTCTGACACTCAGTGTCCGGTGTGTGCACTCGACTTCATGTCCGCTCCCGACCCGTTGCGGACGTTGAAGCATCGATGCCAGATAATCGAATGGAAACGACGCCATCCAGCCGGATCATCGATCAGCGTGTCCGAAACCGGATCATGGAGGAACTGCTCGGATTAGCAGAAGGTGACGAAAACATTCGCCAGATCGGAGCCGGAGAATACTTCGAAGCTTTTTACGATTGGGTTCCGCATCGCGGCGACGGCATGAGACCTAACAGCGCGCTGACGCCGGATGAAGCTGCGTTGATCCTTAAGGTAAGCATCGCTTTGGATGAGGCTTGCGACGCAACGCCGAGAATGGTGTCGGCTGACGAACTCATCGCTACTGGTTGGCCCGAAAGGATCCGGCCCCTCGCGCAGGCCGCACTGGGCCAGATGTTGAAGCGAGGTAGGTTCAGTGAAGACGCTGAAGAGGACGAGCCGTCTTCAGCTATTCCTTGGCCGTAAGGCTACGTCCGCTTCCCACCCATGTCCGACATTGCGAAGGTCTGGTCACGGGCAGGGGTGCGCGATGTCCCGTTGCGGCGCTGAGGCCGACGAAGGTTTGCGCCCTGCTCGGAACCCCTGCCCGGAATGGACGTCGACGATCCATTCCGGGCAGGTGGGCCCCGGTTCGAGAACCGGAGCCCAGCGTCTTCAGACCTGGGCCAGGCCGCCGTCGACGAAGACCTCGCCGCCGGTCATGAAGCTGGAGTCCGACGAGGCCAGGAAGGCGGCGACGGCGCCGGTTTCGGATGGGTCGCCCATACGGCCGAGCACCGTCGAGGCGCCGATGGCGGCGAGGCCCTGTTCGCCCAGGACCTCGGCCGCCAGTTCGGTCGTGGTCGGTCCGGGCGACAGGACGTTGACGCGGATGCCGGTCCCCCTCAGGTCCAGCGCCCAGCTGCGGGCCAGGTTGCGGACGGCGGCCTTGGTCGCGCTGTAGATGCTGAAGGCCGGGGTGCCCATGACGCCGGTGCTGGACCCGGTCAGGATGATCGAGCCGCCCGCCGACATCAGGGGCAGCGCCTTCTGCACCGTGAAGACCGTGCCCTTCACATTGACGTCGAAGGTCTGGTCATAGTGTTCGGGCGTGATCTCGCCGAGCGGGGCGAAGGCCCCGGTCCCTGCGTTGGCGAACAGGATGTCCAGCCCCCCGCGTTCGGCCTTTACGGTCGCATAGAGGCGGTCGAGGTCGGCCGGGTCGGTGATCGATCCCGCGACGGCCCGGGCGTTGTCGCCCAGTTCAGCCACGGCGGCGTCCAGTTGCGCCTGCCGACGGCCGAAGAGATAGACGAACGCCCCCTCCTCGATGAAGCGTCTGGCGGCGCCCAGGCCGATGCCGGTTCCGCCGCCGGTGATGACGGCCGTCTTGCCGGTTAGTCTGCTCATGATGTGCTCCTCTCATTGAGTTGCACGGAGCTGGCGAGGCGCCTACCTTTCGGCAAGTATGCACCTTTTGGTAAGTGCCTGAAAATGTCAGACGCCCCGATCGACACCCAGACCTGCACCCCGACCTTGCCCGGCTTCACCTGTGGCCTCGATGCGACGCTGCGGGTCGTGGCGGGCAAGTGGAAGCCCCTGATCCTCTACTTCCTCGCCCAGGATGGGCCGACCCGCTATGGCGAGCTGCGTCGTGCGATCCGCGATGTCAGCGACAAGATGCTGATCCAGCAGCTGAAGGAGCTGGAGGGCGACGGACTGGTGAAGCGGACGGACTACAGGGAAATCCCGCCGCGCGTGGACTACAGCCTGAGCCCGCTGGGGATCAGCCTGGCCCAGGCTCTCGTGCCGCTGTGCACCTGGGGGACGGAGAATATGGAAGAGGTCACGCGGGTGTTCGCACGCCGCGAGGCCTCACACGGCAAGCGCGTCGCCTGAGGCGGCGAGGGCTCACGAGGAGGCGTCGATGAAGGTTCTGGGTGTTCTGGGCGGGATGGGGCCGGCGGCGACGACGGACTTTCTGATGAAGCTGCAGGCGGCGACGCCCGCCTCGCGCGATGCGGATCACGTCCGGGTGCTGATGGACCTGAACCCGCGCGTGCCGGACCGGATGGCCGAGCCGGAGGCGGCGACGGCGGAGCTGGGGCGGATGGCCGAGCGGCTGAAGGCCATGGGCGCCGAGGTTCTGGCCATGCCGTGCAACACCGCCCATGCGACGGCCGACGGCATCCGGGCGGCGGGCCTGCCGTTCGTGGACATGATCGCCGAGACGACCAGGGTCGCGATCGGCAGCGGGGCGCGGACCGTCGGGGTTCTGGCGACGCCCGGCGGGGAAGCGCTGTATCGTGCGGCGCTGGAAGAGGCCGGGGCGGCCGTGGTCCTGCCCGAGGGCGAGGGCCGTCCGACGCTGCTGGCGCTGATCCAGGGGGTGAAGGCGGGGGATGTCGGCCCGGAGGCGCGGGCGGCCATGGCGGCGCTGGCGGCCGAACTGGTCGGACGCGGGGCCGAGGCGGTGATCGCCGGATGCACGGAGGTTCCGTTACTGCTGTCGGCCGAGGATGTGACCGTGGCGTTCGCGGATTCGGCCGAGGTGCTGGCGCGGGCCTGTGTGGAGGCATGCCGGTGAGCGGCGACATCGGCGGCTATGTCCGCGGCGACGAGAAACTGTTGTGGAAGGGCCGGCCGCAGCAGGGGATCCGACTCTACGTCCAGGACGCCTTCATGCTGCCGTTCGGCCTGCTGTGGGGCGGCGGGGTTCTCGCCGTCTTCGGGGCGGGATGGCGCGAGTTCAGCGCCGCGCCGTTTCCGTTCAGCCTGTTCCCCCTGATCTTTCTGGTGGTCGCCGTCTACATCACCGTCGGCCGGCTGGCGCATGACGCCTGGATCCGGTCGCGGATCGAATACGCGGTGACCGATCGCCGGGTGATCATCCTGAGGCGGGGCGGCGATCTGACGGCGCTGGAGATCGGCCGGATCAGCCAGATCCGGTTCCGGCCGCGCGGCGACCGCGCCGACATCATCTTCGGCCCGGCGCCCAGCATGTTCAGCCTGTTCGGCTCCCGGTCGTTCCGCGCCAGCTTCGCCCTGTGGGTCCCCGCCCTGTCGGACACGCCTCAGTTCATCGGCGTCGAGAACGGACGCCGCCTGTTCGACCAGATCGAGGACGTGCGTGCAAAGGCGCGCGGCTGACGACGAAAGGGCCCCGCCGTTTCCGGCGAGGCCCTGACAGGGATTCAGCGGCGGCCGTCTCAGTGGACGGTGGGCTGGGTGTCCACGCCGTCCGACACCGGGGTGATCGGCACCGAGACCGAGGGGCCGGCGTTGGGGAAGCTGTTGTCGTCCCGGTTCGGAACGGCGCCCTTCTCCAGCAGGTCGCGGATCTCCTCGCCGGACAGGGTCTCCCATTCCAGCAGGGCCTGGGACAGTTTCTCATGGTCCTCGGCCTTTTCGGTCAGGATCCGGCGCGCCTCGTCCCAGCCCGAGGTGACCAGGCGTTTGACCTCCGCGTCGATGATGCGGGCGGTCTCTTCCGAGACGTTCTGGCTGCGGGCGACGGAGTGGCCGAGGAAGACCTCTTCCTGGTTCTCGCCATAGGCCACGGTGCCCAGCACGTCGGAGAAGCCCCAACGGGTGACCATGGCGCGGGCCAGTTTGGTGGCCTGTTCGATGTCGGAGGAGGCGCCCGACGTGATGTTGTCCTTGCCGAAGATCAGCTCCTCGGCCACCCGGCCGCCGGCCAGGATGGCGATGCGATCGACCATCTGCTGGTACTTCATCGAATAGCGGTCGCCTTCCGGCAGCTGCATCACCATGCCCAGGGCGCGGCCGCGCGGGACGATGGTGGCCTTGTGCACCGGATCGGCCATCTTGACGTTGATGGCGACGATAGCGTGGCCGGCCTCGTGATAGGCGGTCAGGCGCTTTTCTTCCTCGTTCATGGCCATGGAGCGACGCTCCGAGCCCATCATCACCTTGTCCTTGGCGTCCTCGAAGTCGCGATGGGTGACCATCTTGCGATCCTTGCGCGCCGCCATCAGGGCCGCCTCATTGACCAGATTGGCCAGATCGGCGCCCGAGAAGCCGGGCGTCCCGCGCGCGATGGTCTTGGTGTTGACGTCGGGCGCCAGGGGCACGTCCTTCATGTGGACGCGCAGGATTTGCTCGCGGCCCGAGACGTCAGGGTTGGGCACCACGACCTGACGGTCGAAGCGGCCCGGACGCAGCAGGGCCGGGTCCAGAACGTCGGGACGGTTGGTGGCGGCGATCAGGATGATGTTCTCGGACGCCTCGAAGCCGTCCATCTCGACCAGCAACTGGTTCAGGGTCTGCTCGCGCTCGTCGTTGCCGCCGCCCAGACCGGCGCCGCGATGGCGGCCGACGGCGTCGATCTCGTCGATGAAGATGATGCAGGGGGCGTTCTTCTTGGCCTGTTCGAACATGTCGCGCACGCGGCTGGCGCCGACGCCGACGAACATTTCGACGAAGTCCGAACCGGAGATGGAGAAGAAGGGCACGCCCGCCTCCCCCGCCACGGCGCGGGCCAGCAGGGTCTTGCCGGTGCCGGGAGGGCCGACCAGCAGGGCGCCCTTGGGGATCTTGCCGCCCAGGCGCTGGAACTTGCCCGGATCCTTGAGGAAGTCGACGACCTCCTGGAGCTCGTCCTTGGCCTCGTCCACGCCGGCGACGTCCGAGAACATCTTGCGGCCCTTGTGCTCGGTCAGCAGCTTGGCCTTGGACTTGCCGAAGCCCATGGCCCCGCGCGCCCCGCCCTGCATCTGGCGCATGAAGAAGATCCAGATGGCCACGATCACCAGGATCGGCAGGATCAGGCCCAGCAGGGAGACGAAGATCGACTGGCGGGTGGTCTTGATCTCGACCGCCGCGCCGGACTGGCGGATGGCCTCGACGATGCCCTCGTTCGGCAGGGTGGTGATGGCCCAGAAGCGCGTGCCGTCCTTGCGCACGCCCTCGATCCGGTCGCCGTGGACCAGGACCTGGCGGATGGTCTTGCCGTCGATGGCGGCGATCAGCTGGGAATAGCTCATCTCCTCGCGACGACCCTGGGCGGCCTTGGCGGCGGCCTTTTCGCCCGAGGCGGGCGCTGCGGCGGGCTGACCGGCGGCGGGCGCGGCCCCGTCTGCGGCGGGGGCGGCGGCGGGCGCGACGGCCTTGGGCGCCAGGTTCGGCAGGGTCAGGCCTCCGCTCTGGCTGGACACGGCGTAGAAGCCGGCCAGGCCCAGAACGACGAGCGCCGCGATGGCGAGGGTACGCAGGTTCATATCGGTTTCCGGTCCTCGGGCGCGCGATCATGCGGCGCCGATGTCTCATTCGCGTTTGAAAATAGGTCAGTCGTCGGCGTTTCGCCATGCACGGGATCGAACAGGGCGCCTTCCTGCGTCGTTTCGCCGTCTGAAAGCGGTGGCTGCACCCGAAATCCCCTGGCCGTGAGCGCCAGCAACGCCCGTCGCGGCGCCAGGAAGCGCGCCGCCCCGGCCGCACCTGCAAGAACCGGCGCATCCGCCTCGTCCCGGATCAGGACGGCCGCCGCGCCCCGCGCCCACGACGGCAGCGCCGACAGCGCCAGACGATCGGCGCGCGACAGACGGTTCAGCCGACCGGCCGCCGGGACGACACGCCATCCCGGCGTCTCCGCCGTCAGTTCGACCCGTCCGTCCCAGACGACGGCGCGGCCGGGGGGCAGAACCAGCGGGGCTTCGGTCCGGCCGCCGCGCCGCCGCTCGCCCGGCTCGCGTGCGATCAGGACCCGGTCGCCTTCGGTCTGCACCCGCGCCCCGGCCAGGACGGCGGAGACCCCCTCCCCGGCCCTGAGCCGCTGGACCAGCCGGGCCAGACGGTCGCCGCGCGGCGGGGTCACGCCGCCCGACGCCGACAGCAGCAGGATCGCCAGGGCGGCGGCCGGAACCGCCCGATCCGTCACGAAACCCGCACCGAACGGAAGGGGCGACAGGGACACGGTGCGCGCCTCCGTGGCCGGTTCCGACGGCGTGACCGGCGCCTCCGACGCCAGAGCCCGACGGGCCCGCGCGCGGTGATGGCGCGGGTCGTCGTTGGCCGGATCCTCGATCCAGCCGCCGCCGCGCGCGGTCAGGAAGGCTCTGAGGGTGTCGCGGCCTTCCTCCAGCAGCGGCCGCAACAGCATCAGGCCGCGCCCCTCTGGCCAGGCGGGCGACGGGGACCAGTCGCGCAACCGTCCCAGATTGGCGCCCTCGGCCCGCATGCGGTCGCTTTCCCGAATGTCGTCCAGAGTATGGGCGAACAGGATGACGTGCGCGCCCGCTTCACGCGCCGCCTCGGCGATCAGGGCGTGGCGGGCGGCGCGGGCGGCGGCGGGCAGGCCGGTCGTCGGTTTGTCCCCGGTCCAGACCGGACCGACCCAGTCGGCGCCGACGGCGCGGGCCATGTCCGCGCAGCGGCGCGTCCAGGCGGCGCTGTCGGCATTGAGGCCATGATCGACGGTTACGGCCAGCAGCCGACGGCCCCGCGCCTCGGCCCAGTCGGCGGCGAGGTGCAGCAGGGCCAGGGAATCGCCGCCGCCGGAAAGGGCCAGGGCTACGGGCGCCGAGGCCGGGCCGCTCAGCCGGGCGTCGAGCCGCGCCACGACGCGCGTGACCAGCCCCTCAGGGCCGTCCGGGATCAGGAGCAGCGGGCCTCGGTCCCCGTGCGTGTGGCGATCGACTTGAGCTGGGCCGAGGCCGAGGCGGCGTAGCGGCGGTTGAACTCCGCCAGCGCCGCGCAGGCTTGAGAATTCCGCCGGGTGGCGACCAGCGACCGGGCCAGCTTGATCGTCGTTTCTCCGGCCCAGGGCGCCGTGGGCCAGTCGCGGAGCGCCGCCGCATAGGCCTGAACCGCGCCCGGATGATCGTCGCCCGAACGGCGGGCGTCGCCCAGCCGCCAGCTTGCCTCCCGGCCCTGAGGGTCGGCCGGCCAGGTGGCCGCGACCTGTTCCAGCGCCTCGATCCCGGCCGCGCGATCGGTGGCGACCAGGGCGACTGCGGCGGCCAGGGCCGCGTCAGGATCGGCGCGGGCGGCGGCCTCGGCCTCGGCCTGGGCGCGGGCGGCGGCGGCGGCCTGGGCGGCGGCGGCGTCTTCCAGAGCCTTGATGCGGGTTTCGGCGCGGCCGAGGGCGGCGCGCAGGGTCTGGGCGTCCCGGGCGCGCTCGTCCAACTGGAAGGTCAGCCGCTCATTGTCGGCGTTCATCCGCTGGAACGTCTGTTCGATGTCGCCGAGGCGGCGGTCCATGGTCGAGACCTGGGCCTGAAGCTGGACGACCTCGGGATCGGGCTCGACCAGAACGGGCTGACCGACCGAGTTGCGCTGGGTCAGGGCGCGTTCGAGGCGGCGCACATTGCGGTCAAGGGTGTCGAGGCGGCGCACGTCCCATTCGACGGCCGGCAGGGGCTGGGTCTGGGACACCACCACCCCGGCGGCCAGGCTGAGGCCGACGCCGGCCAGCAGGGCGACGCGGGTGCGGTTTCCGATCTTGGACGACTTCATCTTCATGACGTTACAGGTTCCACCGATTTGGGGCCGCCGCAAGGCGATCCTGAAGCGGTCTCAGTGGCCGAGCCCCAGATAGACGATGGCGACGATGAACAGCGCCACCACGATGTTGCAGAAGGTCAGCAGGAAGGTCGTGCGCCACAGGGTGGAAAAGATCCCCAGGCTGTAGGCGCCCTTCAGCTGGGCGAAGACGTGGACCGGGATCGCCAGGGAGGCGACGGCCAGCACGAGGCCGCCGAAGCTGGAATTCACGGTGAAGGCGAGGACGATGACCATCAGCAGTATGGCCATGAAGGTCAGGGAATAGAGAACGAAGACCCCGTGGTCGTAGAGGGTGAACCTTCGCTTCCACAGGAACAGCAGGGCCACGAACGGGATCGAAAGGGGCACCAGCAGGAAGGCGAACTTGTACATCGTCTGCTGCAGTTTATAGACGGCCAGGTCCGGGTTCTTCAGCTTCTTCAGCACGGTCATGGTCATGCCGGTGGCCTTGTCCCCCTCGGTCGGCTGGAGGTTCATGTCGGCCAGGGCGGCCTGCCAGCTGCCCGACACCAGCCCGTCCTTGCGGCCCTCGACCGCCTCCTTCTCCATCTTGGCCAGGCGGTCCTTCTGCACCAGCACGGCGCCTTCCGCGGCGGCCAGCATGCCCGAGGCGACCCCGCTGGCGCCGGGCGCATCGCCCGCATTCTCCAGCTCGGCGCGGGCCTCCGTCACCGCCTTTTCCGATTCCGCGAGGGCCAGGCGCTGGCCGGCGATCCGTTCCGACAGCGGCTCGATGCGCGCCTCCGGCTGAGGCATGAAGCTGAGCGCGAAGAACATCACGAACAGGGTGAACAGGAACATCGCCAGGGGCGAGACATAGCGAGTGCGCTTGCCCTCGACCCATTCGCGGGTCAGCCGGCCGGGATTGAACGCCAGCAGGGGCAGGGTGCGCCAGATGCGGGCGTCGAAATGCATGACGCCGTGCAGCAGCTCCTCGCCCAGGTGCAGCAGGGTGCGGTGCACATGGGTCGGCTGACCGCAGTTGGCGCAGAAGTTCCCGCTCGTCTCGGCGCCGCAGTCGGAACAGGTTCCGACGTGGTCCTCGCCGGCGTGTCCTGTCGGCTTTTCGACGGCGGCCGCGACCAGACCGCCGGTCACCGCTCCGCCCGCCCCTTCGATATCCATACGCAGAACTCCCCCGAGAGGCCGGGAAACTGCCGCGCCCGGCGTCCGGCGGCAAGGCTCGCACATGCAAAAGGCGCCGGACCTTTCGATCCGACGCCCTTCACGTTTCGTCTACCGCAGGGGGCTCAGTAGGCGCCCGACACGATCGCCGTATGGCCGTTGCGGTTGCGGGCCCAGGAGTCCTCGTTCGACCCGGCGGCGATCGGACGTTCCTTGCCGTAGCTGATGGTGTCGATCCGGCTGGCCGGGACGCCGCGGTTGATCAGATAGGTGCGGATCGATTCCGCGCGGCGGGCGCCCAGGGCGAGGTTGTATTCGCGGGTGCCGCGCTCATCGGCGTTGCCCTCGATGCGGACCATGATCTGCGGATAGCGTTGCAGCCACTGGGCCTGGGCGTCGAGGCGGGCATAGGCCTCGGGGTTCACCTGATAGCTGTCGAGGTCGAAATAGACGCGGTCGCCGACGTTGACGACGAAGTCCTGTTCCGAGCCGGGGCGCACGGCGCCGGCGGGACCGCCGGTGACGGGGCCGGTCGACGGACCCGGATAGACCGGTCCGGTCGGGGCGGTCGGCGTGTTCGGCACGGCCGGCTCCACGGGGGGCTTCTTGGTGCAGGCGGCGATCGAGGCGGTCATCAGGCCCGCGACGGCCAGTCGGATCAGGGTGTCGGTCTTCATCAAGGTCGTCTCCTGTCGGTTCCCCTCGCCGTTCGCGGCGGCGTTCGGCGTCTGAAGCTTAGCCTTTACGGCGTCGGGTGGCGAAATGGTGGCGCTATGCCCGGCGATAACGCACTCTTGAGCGGTTAGGCTCCGTGTGAGACCGGATTCGCGTATCGGGCGTATCCGGAAATGGTCAGGCCGGGCAGCTGTCCGGCCCCTGGCCCAGGCCGAGATTGGTCGGGGGCGCGTCCAGCAGCGGCGACCAGGCGGGGTCGGACCCGCGTCCCTGATAGGCCGACTGGGCGATGACCCTGCCGGACAGGTCCACCATCCACAGATTGGTGGAGCCGCCCCGCGTCTGGCGCGCGAACATAAGATAGCGGCCGTTGGGCGCCCAGGAGGGACCTTCCTCGAAATAGCTGGACGACAGGGCCCGCTCGCCCGAGCCGTCGGGATTCATCACCCCGATGGTGAACCGCCCGCCCTGGGACTTGGTGAAGGCGATCATGTCGCCGCGCGGCGACCAGGCCGGGGCCGTATAGCTGCCGCCGCCGCGCGAGATGGGTCGCTGGCCCGAGCCGTCGGCGTTCATCACATACAGGCGCGGAGAGCCCGAGCGGTCCGAGTTGAACACGATCTGGCGGCCGTCCGGGCTGAAGGAGGGCGAAGTGTCGATGCCCGGATCGGACGTCAGGCGCGACAGCTGGCGAGTGCGCAGGTTCATCACATAGACGTCGGCGTTGCCGCCCCGGATGATGGAGAAGGCCACCCTAGATCCGTCGGCGGAGTATCGCGGCGCCAACGCCTGGCCGTCGAACTGACCCAGGCTTTCGCGCCGGCCGGTCGACAGGTTGTAGAGATAGATGCGGCTGTAATCGCGACCGAGGGCCATATAGACGATCTCGTCCGGGTTGGACGAGAAGCGCGGCGTCAGGATCGTCTCCTGGCCGTCGGTCAGGAACACCGGATTGAAGCCGTCCTGATCGACGATGGCCAGGCGGCTGAGCTTGTTCAGCTCGGTGCCGCTTTCGGCGACATACAGGATGCGGGTGTCGAAGAAGCCGCTTTCGCCGGTCATCCGCTGATAGACGACGTCGGCGATCTTGTGCGCGATCCGGCGCCACTGTTCGGCCGTGGCCGTGAACTGATAGCTGACCAGTTGGCACTGGCGATAGGGATCATACAGGCGGAAGCCCACGTCGTTGCGGCCGTCCGGGCGCGGCGTCACCGCGCCGTAGAGCACCGCCTGGGCGCCGATGCGGGTCCACATCGGATAGTTGGGCGCATTGGCCAGGTTCAGCCCGGTCTCGAGGAAGCTGCCCGGATTGATCGCCTCGAAATAGCCGGAGCGGGTCAGGTCGCTGGTCAGGACGCCCGAGATCTGGGCGCCGTTCGGTCCGCTGAACGGGGCGATGGCGATCTGGAAGGGACGAAGCACGCCTTCATCGACGACGACGTCCTGCACCGGCTGGGCCTGGCCGGGCTGGATCTGCGGCGTCGGCTGGGCCTGGGCCGCCGAAGACACGGCGGTCGCCACGGCGGCGACGCCGGCCAGAAGAAGGTTCAGACGCATCACGGCTCCCTCGAAATTCTCATGGCCCGGCTCAGCTTAGCCCAGCCGCATCCCCGATCGCCAGCTTGCGGCTGATTGGGGCGACATTGCGGAAACGCCCAAGCCTGAAAAGCGATCACCGGATCGTCATCGGCGGCGGCAGACGGTGGCGGTCTCGAACCGGAACGGCACCTCCTGGGCGGAGAAGCCCTCCGGCAGGTCGAACGGAGAGGTCGCCCGCAGCGCCTGGACGATGCTGTCGGCCCCCGCGCGCCAGGCGGCCCCGCCGCCGCCGCCCTCGACGACGGGATTGCCCTGGATGCGGCCGTCGGCCCCGATGCGCACCCGCACGCGGATGGTCAGCTCATCTCCGCCGGGCAGGTCGCAGACGGCGCGGACGTTCCAGTTGCGCGTCACCTGACGCCCGAGGGCCTGAAGTTGAGGCCCCGTCGCCTGGGAGGCCTGTCCCGCGCCCTGATCGCCGGTCGACGGACGGCCCGGGTTGGGGCGCGGGCGGGGCGGCCCGGCCAGGGCGTCGAGGTCCAGAGACGGCTGGTTGCGCTTGGGCGCCGGCGACGGCGGCCGCGGCCGGGGCGGCGTCGGTCGGGCCTTTTCCGGCGGGCGCGGCTGGGGCGTGGGCGAGGGCCGGGGCGTCGGCGGCGGCGGCGTGGGCGCTGGAGGCGTAGGGGCGGGCGTCGCCTCGGGCGGAGTCTCGACGGGCGCGCTGGCGCCGTCGTCGGTGATGAGCTGCTCGGACGGATTGTCGGGGGCGGCCGCCTCGATCACCTCGCTGGAGATGATCGACACCGGCACGGCGTCAGGCGGCGTCGGCAGGTCGTCATGCGGCCAGGCGACGAACAGCAGGCCCAACGCCCCCGCGTGCAGCAGGGCCGAAACGACGAGGGCCGGAGAGGATTTCGCCCGGGCGGCCAATATCTAGTCGCCCTGCCCGGATTCACCCTGCCCCGCTTCACCCGGCCCTGCGGCGGCGGGATCGGCGATCGGGGTCGCGGGCGTGCTTCCGCCGGCGGTGTCGGTGATCAGGTTCAGCTTCGAAAAGCCCCCGGCCGACAGCCGCGCCATGACCCGCGCCACGGCCTGATAGGGCGCACGGCCGTCGGCGCGCACGAAGATGGGCTTTTCGCCGTTGCCCGTCTCGCCCGCCTCGGCGCCGACGCGGTCCAGCAGACGCTCGAACGTGACCGCGTCCTGGCCGATGAAGATGTCGCCGGACTGGTCGATCGAGACGGTGACGGGCTCATTGTCCGACGGCACGGCGCCGGCCTCGGTCTTGGGCAGTTCGACCGGCACGCCGGTGGTCAGCAGCGGGGCCGAGATCATGAAGATGATCAGCAGCACCAGCATGACGTCCACCAGGGGGGTGACGTTGATCTCGCTCAGCGGCCGCTTCTTGGGCCGTCGCCGTCCGCGCACATGGCCAGCGCCTGCGCCTCCACCCATGGCCATGTCAGTCGTCCCGGCGCGAGGAGGCGGCGGCCGAGGCGGACGAGCCCAGGCGACGCGCCACGGCGGCCTGAAGGTCGTCGGCGAAGCTTTCCAGACGGCCCGAGAACTTGCCCGCGTCGATCGAGAACTTGTTGTAGGCGATATAGGCCGGGATGGCCGCCGCCAGGCCGATGGCCGTGGCGAACAGGGCCTCGGAGATCGCCGGCGCCACGGTGGTCAGATTGGTGTTGCCCGCCGAGGCGATGCTGCCGAACGCCCGCATGATGCCCCACACCGTGCCGAACAGGCCGATGAAGGGCGAGGAGGTGGCCACAACCGACAGCACGCCCAGGCCGTTCTCGACCCGCTGGCTCTCGCGGGCGATGATCGAATCCAGCGACCGGTCGATGCGGGCGATCAGCAGATTGCCCTGCTGTTCGGTCAGGGCGCCGCGCGCCCGCGTCTCGCGCCAGTCGGACAGGGCCGAGACCAGCATGCGCGGCAGGGCGTGCTCCGGGTTCGGGCCGGCCTTCTGGGCGATCTCCTCCAGAGACCGGCCGGAGGCCAGTTCGTTCTCGAAGGCGTCCGCCTGGCGGTTCAGGGAGGCAAAGCGGACCGCCTTGTCCAGGATCACGCCCCACGACCAGACCGAGGCCACGGCCAGGCCGATCATGATCCCCTTCACCACCCAGTCGGCGGCCAGAAACAGGGCGACCGGGTTCATCATGGATTCGGCGACGGGTTCGACCATGGAGCCTCTCTGGCGATGCGGGTTCGCAAGGACCACGACCCTAACCGGCGCCGTGACGATAGTAAGGCCGTCAAAGCCCGCGCCGCGCGTCGCCGTCAAGCCGATGCGCGCGGGAGGGGACGATTTGTCGATATGCGAGGTCGGCCGGCGCCAAATCGCGACGCGATCCCGCCGCGACCGATCGGGCCCCTAGGGTCTGCGTTTCACCGAATGGATGCGCCGGCCGGCGACGCCGAGGTGCACGGCCTTCAGACTGGCGTCCTCCTCCAGTCCGGCGACGCAGTGGTCATAGGCTTCGACGACATCCCCGAAGATCAGGGCCTGAACGGAGCGGGATCCGTCTGCGGATTCGCGTTCGACTTCGTATTCCACGGCAGGACTTCCGCTCTGAGAGGCGAAAGTGTGCGGCGTGCGTCACCGATCTCTTCCAGCCGCGAACGCCCAGGGTCTCCGGCTCGCGATGGCACCAGCCTACTCCCTTCGGCCGTGGATGTCGCCTTCCGAATCGACGTCAGGCCGCCAGACGGCCGCCAGACCCCATGTCTTCGGCCGGAAGACGGAAGTGCAAGAGCAGATCGGTCATCCGCCGCGCCTCGTCGGCGAGCCGATGGCTGGCGGCGGTGGTCTGCTCGACCATGGCCGCATTCTGCTGCGTGGCCTGATCCATCTGGTTCACCGCCTGGTTGATCTGGCCGAGGCCTGTCGACTGCTCGCGCGTCGAGGCGGAAATCTCGGCGACCAGGTCGTCGATGGCGGCGGCCTGACGCACGATGCCGTCGAGGACTCCGCCGGTCTGCCGGACCAGATTCACGCCGGCGCCGACGCGGGCCCCGGAAATGGAAATCAGGCCCTTGATCTCCTTGGCGGCGTCGGCCGAACGCTGGGCCAGCCCCCGAACTTCCGAGGCGACGACGGCGAAGCCCCGACCTGCGTCGCCCGCGCGCGCGGCCTCCACGCCGGCGTTCAGGGCCAGCAGATTGGTCTGGAAGGCGATTTCATCGATGACGCCGATGATCTGGCTGATTTCGGACGAGGAGCGTTCGATCTCGCTCATCGCCTCGACCGCCTGCCGGGCGACGTCGCCGCCGGCCTGGGCCGCCTCGCGCGCGGCTCTCGCGGCTTCGTCCGCCTGTCCGGCGCCCGTCGCGGCCTGACGCACCGTGGCCGTGATCTCGTCCAGCGCGGCGGCGGTCTCCTCCAGACCCGCAGCCTGTTGCTCGGTCCGGCGGGACAGGTCGTCGGTGGCGGAACGGATCTCGCCGGCGCCTGAACTCAGCATGTCCGCCGCCCGGGCGACGGCGCGGAGCACGCCGCCCAACCGTTCCGCGGTCAGGTTGAAATCGGCCTTCAGCCGCTCGGCCTTGGGCGGCAGGTCCGCTGTGATCCTGTGCGTCAGGTCTCCGTCGGCCAGGGCTTCCAGGCCCTGGCTCAGCGCGAGGATGATGGCCTGATCGCCCTGACCCTCGACCGCACGCAGACGTTCGGCTTCCCGGCGCTCGCTCTCGGTTTCCGCGCGCGCCGCATCCGCCTCGGTTTCCAGACGTCGGCGCTGCACCTCGGCGTCGCGGAAGGCGCTGACGGCCCGCGCCATGCGGCCGATGTCATCCTGACGCGAGACGCCGGGCGTCTCGATGTCCGTGCGGCCTTGCGCCAGTCCGCTCATCGCCTCGCCCAGGGCGCCCAGCGGACGGAACATGCGCCGGCACAGCAAGACCCCCGCCGCCGACGTCATCAGCACCACCGCCAGGCCGAGACCCAGCAGCCAGTTCCGCGTCGCCGTCACCGAGGCCATGAAGTCCGCCTGGGGGATGCCGACATACAGAACCCCGATCACGCCGCCGGACGCGTCGCGAATGGGATCATAGGCGACGAAGAAAGGGGTCCCCAGGATATCGGCCTTGCCGCGATACGGACGGCCGTCACGCAGGACGGCGTCATAGACGGGGCCCTTGGCCAATTGGGTTCCCACCGCGCGCGAGCCGTCCGGCTTGGAGACGTTGGTGGTCACCCTCACATCGCCCTGGAACACCGTCGCCGTGCCGCCGACGAGGGTCTTGATGCGGTCTACCGGTCCGAAATTGTCGTTCAGCCTCGTATCCCCGACGTAGAGGGCGTCGCCGCGAACGGAGAAGGCGCTGCCGTGGCGGCCGAGGACCTCCCACGCGACCCTCATATTGGTTTCCTGCCGCTCCAGCGCCCTGGCCTCCGCCTCGCGCGTCATCAGCAGGGGGGCCGCGACCAGCAACGTCCCGCCGAGCAGGGTCAGGGCGACGACGATCAGGGTCGTCACCTTTGCGGCGAGCGAAAGGGAGGAGAGAGTCTTCAACTGCGGAGTCCTGCCGAGATTGGGCGCACCGGAGGGCGCTGCTTCAGTCCTCAACAGACCCGACCAGTCTTAAAATGCGGAAAACCCGTCCGCGTCAGACCGCCGCACCCGCCGCCAGCCAGGGGCGGACGCCGTCCATCAGGGCCTGGGTCGGGCGCATGGGCCGTCCGTCCAGCCGGATGCAGACCGCCGTCACCTCGGCCTCGCACAGGATCTCGTCGCCGCGCGTGATGCGCTGGCGGATGAACAGGCGCGGGCCCTTCACGGCGTCATAGGTGGTGCGCACCACGAGGGCGTCGTCGATCCGCGCCGGCTTCAGGAACTTCAGCCCCATCTCCGCCACCACGAAGGCGCTGGGGGTATCCCCGTCCAGGAGTTCGGCATGGCCCGCCGTGGTCAGCCGCAGGAAGTCCGACCGCCCCCGCTCGAAATAGCGCACGTAGTTGGCGTGATAGACCAGGCCGGTGAAGTCGGTGTCCTCGTAATAGACGCGCACCGGCAGGCGATGCTCGCGCCCCTCGAAGCGGCCCGCCGTAGGTAGATCCGGCGCGCTCACGCCGCCGCCGCCGGTCGGGGAGGCGCGGTCAGGAAGCCGGGGCAGTCGCGATCCTGCATGGCCTTGAACTCCTCCGGCAACGGATCGTCGGCGAACAGGATGCGGTTGGGACGCGAGACGAAGGCCGTCACCGCCTCCTGCCCCCTCAACCCGGCATAGCCGCACAGGGCCGGACCCCGCCCGGCGACGACGTAGCGGACCTCGGCCTGGGCGCCGCGCTGGGCCTTGACCTGGGCCGCGACCCGCTCGCCCGGCTCGGGCGGGGCCGCGCCCCATCGCGCGCCGCGCGTGGCCGCGAACACGCACACGGCGCCGAGCGCGAGGACCAGAATCCCCAGCACCGTCGCCAGTCGCTGTACGTTCAGACGTCGCGCCATCGCGCCAGCATGCCGGGCTTCGCCGCGCCAGGAAAGGCTTATGCGATGCAGTCGCGCGCTCTCGCAAGCGCCTCGACACAGATCCAGCACCGGCTCTAGATCATTTCCCTACTAGGGGCGGCGTTTCACTACTACTTCAGCGTATGGACCGCCACCATCGATGTGGAAACTAAACCCTGCCTCCCGAAATCGTTTGGCTAGGTCGACGAATAAATCTGATTTTTTATGAGAATATAAGAATCGATCTGCACCGGAAGCCCTCATTTCATTCAGAATCTGAACATTTTGACTTGGCAACCAAATATCATCTTCGGGAGTTTTGATTCCACAGATCAAGAGCATTATGCTGGGTGAAATTGGAAGCGTGATTTCTGATGCCGAGTTCGCAAACCCGCCGTCACAATACGGCCAAATCATCTTATCGTCGGGGACAAATCGATGGACTGGACAATCGCTCGAAATAAAGTAGCCCGACTGCGGCCGAACCAACTTCCATTCTCTTTTTGACAAAATTCTCGTTATTTGAGGAGCAGCCCTCAATATAGACAAACCTCGACTTTGATTTACCTCAACTTTGTGACGCGATTTGTCGCTATGAAAACGCCAAATACCTTCCCGGTTTTCTGTCCTCGAACGATTATCTCTATCGTAGCGATCTAACTGCTTTTCAAACCGATCTCTGGTTCGCCATTCGGTATTGATCTTCAGCTGCACAAACTGTCCGTAACCTGCGGCTGCAGCACGGATCAGCGAAGGAGAGCGAAGATAAAGTGTGGCAACAAAGGCAGCGAAACGCTCCTTGTCATCACCTTGGGGCACCACACCAGCCGCGAGGTGATCATACCCGGCCGACGCTTCTTGCTCTATCTCTGTGAGCCAGTCGTCGATGTCGTCTCGCCATTTTCCAGATTGGTCCCGGACCGAATAGAAGTTCGAACTGAACCCTGTCTCTGAGGGGCGACTTGGACGGGACACGCCACTGTCCATATCGTGCGTCCAGATCATGCCCCTCGGACTGTCGCCGACAAATCGCCGAAGGTGGAGTTGCGGAACGTAGTGCTGTCGCTTCTTACGAAGGCTGGCCATCGGAAGGCTCAAGCTGGGACGACGGAAAAAGGTCGCCCGGAACCGCCCCGGCAGGTTTCGGCGGCTCGGCCAGGCCCAGGTGGCTGTAGGCCCGGGCGCAGGCCATGCGGCCGCGCGGGGTGCGTTGGATGAAGCCCTGCTGCAGCAGATAGGGCTCGATCACGTCCTCGACCGCGTCGCGCGCCTCGGCGATGGCGGCCGCCAGCGTGTCCATGCCGACCGGCCCACCGCCATAGTTCTCGATCAGGGCCTTGAGGAACCGACGGTCCAGACTGTCCAGACCCGCCTCGTCCACCTCCAGCCGGGCCAGGGCGCGGGCCGCGACCATCCGGTCGATGCTGGCCGCGCCTTCGGCCGAACCGAAGTCCCGGACCCGGCGCAGCAGCCGACCGGCCACGCGCGGCGTGCCCCGCGACCGTGCGGCGATCTCTCGCGCCCCGTCCTCGGTGATCGCCGCCCCCATCTTGCGCGCCGTGCCCATGACCACCTTCGTCAGCTCGTCGGCGGTGTAGAACTCCAGCCGCAGCGGAATGCCGAACCGGTCGCGCAGCGGCGTGGCCAGCAGCCCCGCCCGCGTCGTCGCCCCCACCAGGGTGAAGGGCGCCAGGTCGATCCGCACGCTGCGCGCCGACGGCCCCTCGCCGATGATCAGGTCCAGCACATGGTCCTCCATGGCCGGATAGAGGATTTCCTCCACCGCCGGGGCCAGCCGGTGGATCTCATCGATGAACAGGACGTCGCGCGGCTCCAGATTGGTCAGGATCGCCGCCAGGTCGCCCGCCTTGGCCAGGATCGGGCCGGAGGTGGCGCGGAAGCCGACGCCCAGCTCGCGCGACACGATCTGGGCCAGGGTCGTCTTGCCCAGGCCCGGAGGGCCGAACAGCAGGACGTGGTCCAGGGCCTCGGCCCGGCCGCGCGCCGCCTCGATGAAGACCTTCAGATTGCCCTTGGCCTGCTCCTGCCCCACGAAATCCGACAGGGTCTGGGGCCGCAGGGCGCGGTCATAGGCCTCGCCTGGGGCCGGGTCGGCGGAGATGATGCGGTCGTCGGTCATGTCAGGTTGGTGAAGAGTGCTAGTGAGCGAAGGGGTGAGCAGGGCCTTGCCGGACCCGGACGCCATTCGCTCACCTCTCGCTCACTAGCACTCTTCACTCCTCGCCCACCTCTCCTCACCGCCCCAACTCCTGCAGGGCCGCGCGGATCACCGCCGACAGGTCGGCATCCGCCCCCAGCCGGATCAGGGCCTGATCCACGGCCCGGCGCGCATTGACCTCGGCCACGCCCAGACCCAGTAGGGCGGAGACCGCCTCTCCGGTGATCGAGGGCGCGGGCGGAGCGGCCTCGACATGAACGCCGGGCGCGGACGGCGTGAACGACACATCCCCCAGCGGCTTGCCTTTCAGCTCCGTGACGATCCGGACGGCCAGTTTCGGCCCCACGCCGTTGGCCCGTGCAACCGCCGCCTTGTCCTCGCGCGCCACGGCCCCGGCCAGTTCGGCGGGCGGGAGGACGTCGAGCACCGACAGGGCGGCCTTGGGGCCGACGCCCTGGATGCCGGTCAGGGTGGTGAAGGCCCGGCGCTCGTCGCGGCCGAGGAAGCCGTAGAGCCGGGGCCCGTTCTCGGCCGACCAGGCGCTCTCGATATGCAGGGTCGCTTCGCAGCCCGGCGCCGGCAGCCGTTGCAGGGTCCGCGCCCCGCAGGTCACCACATAGCCGACGCCGCCGCAGTCGATCAGGCAATGCCCCTCCTCGACCTCGGCCAGCACCCCGCGCAGACGGCCGATCATGACGCGATCCTCCCCCGTTGGGGGAGATGGCGCGGCGCGCCTTCGCGCCGTGACGGAGGGGGCTCACCGCGAAGACGGCGTCCGGCTCCAGCCCCCTCCACCGCTTCGCGGTCCCCCTCCCCCAATGGGGGAGGAATAAGCAACGCCCGCTTGCGCATCTGCGCGTGTGTGATGGCCACAGCCAGGGCGTCGGCCGCATCGGCCGTCACATCCCCCGCCGCCGGCAGCAGCCGTTTCACCATGAAGGCGATCTGGCCCTTGTCGGCGTGACCGGCGCCGACCACCGCCTTCTTGATCAGATTGGGCGCGTACTCGGCGACCGACAGGCCATGCCGCGCCGGGGCCAGCATCACCGCCGCCCGCGCATGGCCCAGTTTCAGGGTCGAGGCCGGGTTCATGTTGACGAATACCTCCTCGATCGCCGCCTCCTCGCAGCCATGGGCGGCGCAGATGTCGCCCACGGCCTCCAGCAGGTGCAGCAGACGCGCGCTGAAGGGCGCCTTTTCATCCGGCGTCACCACCCCGTGGGCGATCCAGCGCAGGCGCGACCCTTCCGCCGCCACCACGCCCCAGCCGGTGCGGCGCAGCCCGGGATCGAGCCCCAGAATACGGACAGGGTGAGTCGAAGCGTTCGTCATTCGTTCCTGTCATGCCCGAAACAAGGTTTACGGACAATGACCGAGACGCAGCTCAGTCCCGCGCCGCCCGCCAGGCGGTCATCACCTGCGCCCGGAAGATCATCGACCACCGACGCAGGGTGGTGCGGGTCTCGGCGTCGTCCCCCGCCGCCAGGGCGTAGTCCCGGAACGCCAGGGCGGACCGGCGCGTCTGACCATAGGCCTCGGGGGCGTCACCTTCGTCCATGGCCATGGCCGATCGCAGCAGGGCGGCGACGCCCAGGGTCTGCCAGAACACCACGCCCCGCGCCTCGGCCTGGGCCATCTCGTCGGTCAGGGCGCGGGCCTCGTCCCGGCGCCCGGCCTTGAACAGGGCGTTGGCCAGGACCAGCATGCGCATCTGCACCTCGGGGTGATCCGGTCCGGCCTCGGCGCGCGCGGCGTCCAGGGCCAGGCGGGTCAGATGCAGGCCTTCGTCGAAGCGGGAGGCTCCGGGCGTCGCGGTCAGCGTCAGCCGCTCGCCCAGCGCGCGCGCCGCCCGCAACGGCGGTCCGTTCAGACGCGCGCCCGGCGGAGCCAGCGCCAGCACCGCGCGATAGAGGCTCTCGGCCTCTCCGCCGTCGGCCGTGTCCCAGTCCTCGGCGACCGACAGGACGTCGGCCAGATCGAGCCGGGCCCGCAGCGCGCCTGGGTCCATGTCGCCGAGGCGGGCCGCCATCCGGGTGGCGCGTTCGCGGTGCAGTTGGATGGCCGCATCGAACAGACCCTGCTGCTCCGCCAGATTCGCGCGGTCGGCCAGGGCCAGCTCCTGCGCCTCATCGCCGCCTGCGGAGGTGGTCAGCTCCGCCAGCCGCAGCCGGGTGGAGCGTTCGGCCGGCCGGTCGTTCAGACGGGCGTAGGCCTCGGCCAGGGCGCCGCCCACCACCCGCGCGGCCTCGGTCTGACCCGCGCGCTGATTGTAGGCGAAGGACGCCTCCAGCCAGCCCACCACCTCGTCCGGGCGTCCGCGTCGCATCGCCGCCGCGGCCAGGGCCAGACGCATCCGGTCGGTGTGCAGACTGTCCGGCCCAAACCGTCTGAGCGCCAGGGCCAGGCCCGGCCCGGCCACCGTCCGGGCGCGCACGTCCTGTTCCAGATTGCTGAAGCTCTCGGCCCAGCGGGCCTGGACGATCACGTCGGCTTCGGAGCCCTTGCCGTTGCGCTCGCGCACCAGGGCGGCCAGCGCCGCCCAGTGCGGCTCCGCCTCGGCGTAGCGCCCGGCGTCCGACAGGGCCGTGGCGTAGGCGAACCGCACCTCGGCCGTCGCATTCGTCGGCCAGTCCGCCTGAACCGCCGCCCAGCGCGCCGCGACCGGGTCCAGCGGATCCGGAGCAGCGGGCGAGGCGGGGGTCGCGGCGGGGGTCGCGGCGGGGGCCTCCGCCTGCGGCTGTTGGGCCCAGGCGGCTCGGGGGACGGCGACGCCGAGCGTCAGAACCGCGCCGAGAAGGCACGCCGAAATGCCGATGCGGCCGCGCATCCCGGCGCGACCTCGCGCCGGGCCGCTCCGCATGCCCGAAGAGCGGGAGAAGGCCATGGCCCACCCTGCCCCAAGGACTGGGCCGGGCGAAGTCTCCGAATCTGACGCGCGCCGCGCCTCCCGTCAGGCGCTGCGGGCCAGGCCTTCCAGCGACGCCGCCGCCCGGTCGCGCCGCGCTACGTCCAGGGCGGCGGCGGTGATGGCCGCCTGGGCCCGCGCCGCGTCCAACTCGGACTTCAGGCCGTCGATCTGTTCGGTCAGGGCCGCCGCCTGTGCGTCGCGGTCGGACTCCAGCTTGCGCATCTGGCCTTCCAGGCGCTGGGCCCGGGCCTCGCTGCGGCTCAGGGCCTTTTCGTGCGCCGCCGCCGTGCGCGCCAACCCCTCGGCGCGATCGACCGCCGCCAGCCGCGCCGCCTCCATGGCCGCCTGGGCCTGGCGCGTCTCCTCGGCGCCCGCCTCCAGATCCTGGATGCGCTCCAGCGCCCGGTCCAGCCGGGTGCGCAGCTCCAGCGCGCGGCGCTCGCTGGCCTGGCCGCCTCCGCGCAGATCACCCAGTTCGGCTGTCAGGTCGGCGTTCAGGGTCTCCAGCCGGTCGCCCCGCGCGGTCAGGGCGTCCAGCCGCGCCTGCAACGACGCCGCCTCCTGCCGGGCCGTCTCGCCGTGCGCCTCCAGCGACCGCATGGCGCGGGCCGCCTCGGCCTGTTCCCCGGTGGCGCGGGCGCGCTCCGTCGTCAGCTGGCTTTCCAGCGAGGCCTCGATGCGCGACAGCCGCGCGACCTCGGCGGCGGCCTCCTCAAGCCGTCGTTTCAGGGCGACGTTCTCGTCCTGGACCAGCACCAGATCGCGGGCGGCCCGGGCCCGGCCGGACTCGGCCTCGGCCTGACGCGTCTCCACCGCCTCGCGTTCGGCGCGCAGGGCGGTCAGATCCTGCTCGAGCTGGCGCGCCCGCTGAACGCTGTCGCGGTCCGACGCCTTGAAGGCCTCGGCCTGGCCGTTGGCCTGGGCCAGGGCGGCGCCGAGCCGATCGGCCTCCAGCCGCGCCTCCTGGGCCAGCAGCGCCTGTTCCTCCTGCCGGGCCTCGGCCTCCTCGAGCCGCCGCTCGGCCGCCGACAGGGCCTGCCCCAGGCGACGCGCCTCGACCGTCAGCGATTCGATACGACCGCCGGCCTGTTCCTGGGCCGCGCGCAGCTGCACCAGTTCGACATATTCGCTGCGCCGGATCTCGTATTCGGCCTCCAGCGGGGTGCGGATCCCGCCGAGCAGAGGCTCCAGACCGCGCAGCTGCTGGGCCAGCCGGTTCAGCTGCTCCAGCCCCTCCTGCACCGCCTCATAGCGTTCGCCGATGGCGCCGGGGCCGACCTCCGACGCGGATTTCTGACGGTCGTGGCGCGGACGTTCGGCGCGGCCTGACGCGGCCCCGAGGGCGCGGTCGATCCTGGACAACAGCATATTCCCATCCCTGCCTGGTCTTCACCCAGGCGAACGACGCGAGCTGCCCCCACTCTCAGACGCGAATCGACCCTTACGGGTCACCTGCTCTCCCGTTATCCGCGAACGGCCAAGCTGTCGAGCCGGTGCGCGGTCATGTCATCCCGCGTATTTGGCGGCGTCCTCGTCGGACACGTCCTCGTTGGAATAGACGGCCGAGACGTCATCCTCGGCGTCCAGGGCGTCCAGCAGCTTGAACAGGGTTCCGACCGCGTCGCCGGTGACCGGAACCTCGGTCTGGGGCTTCCAGACGATGGCGGTCGATTTCGGATCGCCCAGCACCTTGGACATGGCCTCGGCCACCTCGTTCAGATCCTCGAACGCGGTCCAGATGGTGTGGCCGGGCGCGTCCTCATAGATGTCGGGCTTGACCAGATCGCTCTCGACGTCCTGGGCGCCGGCCTCGATGGCGGCCTCCATGACGGCGTCTTCGCTGCCCGCCTCGGCGGCGTAGGTGATCTTGCCCACCTTGTCCCACATGAAGGCGACCGAGTTCATCTCGCCCAGGGCGCCGCCGTTCTTGGAGAAGGCGGCGCGGATGTTCGATCCGGCGCGATTGCGGTTGTCGGTCAGGGCCTCGACGATGATGCCCACCCCGCCGGGGCCGCGGCCTTCGTAGCGAACCTCTTCCATCGTGTCGGCGTCGCCCGACGAGGCCTTGTTGATGGCGCGCTGGATGACGTCCTTGGGCAGGCTCTCGGCCTTGGCGTTGTTCACCGCCAGACGCAGGCGCGGGTTCATGGCCGGGTCGGGCATGCCCGACTTGGCCGCGACGGTGATGTCGCGCGAAAGCTTGGAGAACAGCTTGGACCGGGCGGCGTCGGCGCGGCCCTTGCGGTGCATGATGTTCTTGAATTTGGAATGGCCGGCCATGTGCGTCGCCCTGGGTCTCGTCTGGGATTATCGCTCGGTGAGGCGCGCCCTCTAGCCGATGCGGCGGCGGCTGTCACCGATGGCGGATTCGCCGACCGCCGCCTATTTTCACTCGGAACCGGCGACGCTTCGGCGTATTCATCCCGCAACGAGAACAGGAGGCGCCCGCCATGACCGACGACCGAGACCCGCACGGCGACGCCCCCACCGCCTTCTACGACGCCGAAGGCCACGACGACCACGGCGTCTATATGGACCCCGACACGCCCGACATCGTGGAATGGTACGAGGCCCGGCCCGTCACCGTCTCGACCGCCGCCGCGACGGGTTCGCTGTTCGGCGCCTTTGCGCTGGGGGTGCTGGCCACCCTGGCCGTGGTGGCCATCGTCCGCCGCGACGACTGATCCGGCGGGCAGGACGGCCGCACGCGGTTTCGGGGGAAGCCGGATGTCCGATCCGCAGCCGCAAGCGCCCCAGGCGCCGATCGACATCGGCCTGAGTCGCCTGTTTCTGAAATTCCTCGGTTTCGGCGTCCTGGCCTTCGGCGGACCGGCCGCGCAGATCGCCATGCTGAAGCGCGAACTGGTCGAACGCGAGGGCTGGATGTCCCCGGCCCGTTTCAACCGGGTGCTGGCTGTGATGCAGGCCCTGCCCGGCCCGGAGGCGCACGAGCTGTGCGTGCATATGGGGATGCGGGCGCGGGGGCGGATGGGCGGGATCCTGGCCGGGCTCGGCTTCATGGCCCCCGGCTTCCTGCTGATGATGGGGCTCGCCGCCGCCTACCAGACCCTCGACCTGCGCCACCCCCTGATCGCCGGGGCCCTGCTCGGCGTCCAGGCGGGCGTGATCGGCCTGATCGCCCGCGCCACCGGCCGCATCGCCGCCCACGCCCTGGGCGACCGCGGACTGTGGATCGCGGCGGCGGCGGCGGCCGGAGCGACCCTGGCCGGCGTCGCCTTCTGGATCGTCCTGCCCGCCTGCGGCCTGGCCTACGCCGCCGTCCGGACCGGCCGTCATGGCCTCGCCGCGATCGTCGTCGCGGTGGCCGTTGCGCTCGGCCTCGCGAGCGTCGCGTGGGGGCCGGGCGTCGGGCCCGGAATCGCCCCGGCCCCTGGTGGCACCGTTGTCGTGGCCGAACCCGCGTCCCTCGTCCTGCTGTTCGTCGCCGGTCTGAAAGCCGGTCTGCTGACGTTCGGCGGCGCCTATACCGCCATTCCCTTCGTGCGCGACGACACCGTGCCGCGCGGCTGGGTCCAGGACGGCGCCTTTCTGGACGGCCTGGCCCTATCCAGCGCCCTGCCCGCGCCCCTGATCATCTTCGTGACCTTCGTCGGCTATCTGGCCGGCGGACCGTGGGGCGCCTTGGCGATGACGGCCGGGGTCTTCCTGCCCGCCTTCGCCCTGCCGTTGATCTTCCATGACCGTCTGGAGGCGGTGGTGGAGAACCCGCGCCTTCACGCCCTGCTGGAGGGCGTCACGGCCGGGGTGGTCGGCCTGATCGCCGTCACGGCGCTACAACTCGGATGGGGCCTGGTCCAGCCGAGGCTGGACGACGCCCTCGCCCTGGCGGCCATCGTCGTCATCGGGGCGTTGGCTTATTTGCTGCTGATCCGATGGACGCGCCCGATAGCCGCGCCCGCCGTGCTGTCGGCGGCCGCCATCGCCGGGGCTGTGATGTTGACGGGTGGTTGAGGCCTGATCCGGGTCCGTTCCTCAAATGTCGTCGCGACGGGCGGGAGCGGGCGGCCCATTGCCAATCCTCCGGCTTCCGTTAGTCGTGCCGCATGAGGTTTCGGCTGCTTTTAATCTTGCCTCTCGCTGCGTGCACGGCGCGCGCCGACCTCGCACCGGCCACGTCGGCTGGAATTTCTGCGCCGGAACTATTGCGGACCACGACGACGATCGAGGAGGGCTGCGGCTTGCCCGCACGATCTCTTCTGCATCCCGACGGCAGTCGAAATCTGCGGATCAATGCGATTTCTGTGCAGGTGACCTACCTGCAATTCGCATGTGTCATGGAAGGCATCCACAAGGCAGGACTGAGCCGCCGCGGCACGCGGATCCTGGTGACTGGCGGCGATGCCCAGAGGTAGGTGAAGACGCCAGCTTCATGCTCCTCCCACCGCGTTCCGACAGGGATGGAGCCCTAAGTCACTCCGCCTTCAAGTTCTCCACCACCGCCTTCAGCTTGCCCGAGACCGGTTTGGGCCGGCGGGTGTCGCGGTCGACGTAGACGTGGACGAAATGGCCGATGGCGGCGGGCGTCGTCGTGCCGCGACGGAAGACGGCGAAGCCGTAGCGCACGCTGGACGTGCCGATGTGGTCGACCTTGATCCCCACCTCGATCACGTCGGGAAAGGCCAGGGACGAGGTGTAGCGACAGCCCGAATCCACCACCAGGCCGATCGACTCATCGAGGGCGTCGGCGATCAGCAGATGGGCGTTCACGGCCGAATCCACGAACTCGTAGAATTTGGCGTTGTTGATGTGGCCGTACTGGTCGTTGTCGGCCCAGCGGGTGGAGACCATGTGGAAGGCGCGATAGGTGCTGCGTTCGGCCGACTTGCCTTCGTCACGGGCGGGCATGTTCGGGAATCCTCCGTTTCTTGTTGTTTCGACCGTCGAGCTTGGCCGACGTGGCGTCAAGCGCCTATCGAGGGACGTTCGATGACGAAGGGGTGACCCGATGAGCCTGACCACGCGCGCCGCCGTCCTGACCGCCATGGGCGCCGCCCGCCCCTATGCCGACAGCCGGCCCCTGGCGATCGAGACGGTCGACCTGGCCCCCCCCGGCCCCGGCGAAGTCCAGGTCGCGATCAAGGCGGCGGGCCTGTGCCATTCGGACCTGTCGGTGATCAACGGCGACCGCCCCCGCCCCTTGCCCATGGCCCTGGGACACGAGGCGGCCGGCGTGGTCGAGGCGCTGGGCGAGGGCGTGACCGACCTGGAGATCGGCGACCATGTGGTCATGGTCTTCATGCCGTCTTGCGGCCACTGCGCCCCCTGCGCCGAGGGGCGGCCCGCCCTGTGCGAGCCGGGGGCGGCCGCCAACGGCCGGGGCGAACTGTTGGGCGGCGGGCGCCGCATCTTCCGTGAGGGCGCGCCGGTCAACCATCATCTGGGCTGTTCCGCCTTCGCCGACCGGGCGGTAGTCTCGCGCCGGTCGCTGGTGAAGATCGATCCTGAGCTGACGTTCAAGGAGGCGGCCCTGTTCGGTTGCGCCGTCCTGACCGGCGTCGGCGCGGCGGTGAACACGGCCGGGGTCCGCGCGGGCCAGTCGGTCGTGGTGGTCGGCCTGGGCGGAGTCGGCCTGGCCAGCGTCCTGGGCGCCCTGGCCTGCGGCGCCTCGCCGGTGATCGCGGTCGATCTGAACGCGGACAAGCTGGCCTTGGCGCGAACCCTGGGTCCGGTACAGACGGTCAACGCCGGCGATCCCGACGCCGTGGACCAGGTGCGCGCCCTGACGAACGGCGGCGCGGACGTGGCCATCGAGATGGCCGGCTCGGTCCGGGCGCTGGAGACGACGTGGAAGATGACCCGGCGCGGCGGCCTGACCGTCACCGCCGGCCTGCCGCCGCCTGACGCCGCCCTGCCGGTCAATGTCGTGTCGCTGGTCGGGGAGGAGCGGACGCTGAAGGGCTCCTACATCGGGACCTGCGTGCCCAGCCGCGACATCCCCCGATACGTCGCCCTCTATCGCCAGGGCCGCCTGCCGGTCGATCGGCTGATGAGCGGCGCGATCCCCCTGTCGGACATCAATGCGGGCTTCGACCGCCTGCACGCGGGCGAGGTGGCCCGGCTGGTGGTGACCTTCTGACGTCTGGCCCGCCCGGCGCGTCAGACCTCGGACGCGATCCTGCGCAGGGCGTCCTCGAACACCGCCGCGGGCTGTCCGCCGGAGATCAGGTATTTGCCCTCCACCACCACGGCGGGGACGGAGGTGATGCCGCGCGACCGCCACAGGTCCTGTTCGGCCCGAACCTCGGCGGCGTAGCGGCCGGACGCCAGGATTTCCGCCGCTTCGGCGCGATCCAGCCCGACGGCCTCGACGGTCGCGGTCAGGACGCCGGCGTCGGCGATGTTGCGGTTGTCGGTGAAATGGGCGGTCAGCAGGGCGCGCTTCAGCCGCTTCTGCGCCTCCGCTCCTTGCTCGCCGGCCCAGTGCAGCAGACGGTGGGCGTCGAAGGTGTTCCAGATGCGGCTGGCATCCGTCATCCGCAGGTCGAACCCGGCCTCGGCGCCGCGCTGGGCGATCATGGCGCGGTTGGCCGCCGACTGTTCCGGGGTCGCGCCGTATTTGCGGCCGATGTGTTCGACAATGTTCTCGCCCTCCGGCGCCATGCCGGGGTTCAGTTCGAACGGCTGGAAGCGGATGTCGGCGGCGATCCCCTCGCCCTTCAGCCGCTCCAGCGCCGTCTCCAGCCCGCCGAGGCCGACGGCGCACCACGGACAGACCACGTCGGAGACGAAGTCGATGTTCAGCGTCCGGGGGGCGGCGGCGTCGGTCATGGCGTCATTCCGAAACAGAGTGTGTTGCGGAACATAGGCGCCGGATCAGCGGGCGGAAGGGGCGGGATCAGTTTCCGCGCAGGCGATCCGACGGCCCGCCGGTGATGCGGCAATAGTTGTCGAGGGCGTCGCGGCCCGTGGTCTGGCCGGTCGGCAGCAGGACGCCGCCGCGCGCCTCGCAGTCGCTGGAGAGCTGGGCCAGCGACTTCTCGCGCGTGCTCGAGACGCCGGAGGCGCAGGCCGAGACGGTCACGGCGGCGAGGGCGACGAACAGAAGGGGGGCGGAACGGCGGGCGATCATGATCGGTCTCCTGAGAACGGCGGACATGCAACGCCCGCCCGGATGAACGCGGGATGAACCCTAGCCTGCATCGGCGCGGAATCGAACCGTCGGCCCGCTTGCCCCCGCCGGGCCGGACGGCTAATCGGCCAACATGTTCGGCCTGGCCAACCCCGAGCGCTTCATGCGCTTTTCCGCCCCACTCGTTCCGTGGGTGTGGACAGCGGCGGCCCTGTTGCTGGCGGTCGGGACCTGGCTGTCGTTCGCGGCGCCCGAGGACTATCAGCAGGGCGACACCGTTCGGATCATGTTCGTGCACGTGCCGGCCGCCTCCCTGGGTCTCGTGATCTACGGCGCCCTCGGCGTGGCCAGTTTCCTGTCGCTGGTGTTCCGTCATCCGTTGGCGGACGCGGCGGCGCGGGCCGCGGCCCTGCCGGGCGCCGTCTACACCGCCCTGGCCCTGGCGACCGGGTCCCTGTGGGGGCGGCCGATGTGGGGAACCTGGTGGGTGTGGGACGCCCGCCTGACCAGCGTGCTGGTGCTGTTCCTGTTCTACCTCGGCTATATGGCACTGCGCTCGGCTATCGAGGACGAGACCCGCGCCGCCCGCGCCGCCGCCGTCCTCGGGCTGGTCGGGCTGATCAATCTGCCGATCGTGAAATTCTCGGTCGACTGGTGGAACACCCTGCATCAGCCCGCCTCCCTGCTGCGCGCCGGGGGGACCAGCCTGGATACGGTGTTCCTGTGGCCGCTGCTGACCATGATGGCGGCCTATGGGGCGCTGTTCCTGGCGCTGTGGCTGACGGCGATCCGGGCCGAGGTGACGCGCCGCCGCGTCCTGGCCCTGCGCGCCCGCGCCGCCTGGGCCGCCTGAGGAGCGCGCCGTCGTGATCGATCTGGACATGAGCCCCTACGCCGCCTTCGTCTGGCCCGCCTGGGCCGTGACGGCCCTGGCCCTGGGCGTGCTGGTCGCCCGCACGGCCGCCGCCGCACGGCGCTGGTCGCGGGAGCTGAAGGGGCTGGAGCGCGAGACGGCCGTTCCGGAGGACGACCGGTGAAACGCTGGCTGGCCCTGCTTCCGCTGGCGGTCCTGGCCGGTCTGGCCGGGCTGTTCGTCTATTGGGTGCTGAAACAGGGCGATCCGACCTATCGCCCCGACGCCCTGGTCGGCCAGAACGTGCCCGAGACCGTCCTGCCCCTGCTCGACGGGGACGGCGCCGGCGACAGCCATGTCGATCTGAAGACCGCCGGGGTCGGCAAGCCGATGATCGTCAACGTCTTCGCCAGCTGGTGCGCCCCGTGCCGCATCGAACATCCCCGGCTGCTGGAGCTGAAGGCGCGCGGCGTCGCCGTGGTCGGCGTCGCCTACAAGGACGATCCGGTGGCCACCCGCGCGTTTCTGGACGAACTGGGCGATCCGTTCGCCATGGTTCTGGTGGATCGCGAGGGCCGGGCCGGACTGGACCTCGGCATTTCCGGCGTGCCGGAGACGTTCGCAGTGGACGCCATGGGCCGCGTGACGGCCAAGAGCTCCGGCCCCCTGACCAGCCAGGCGGACGTGGATCGGCTGGTGGCCGCCCTCGCCTCGCCGCCGCGCCGGCCGCCCACCGCCACCGAGCGCGCGCGTTAACCCTTTTTCGACAGGGATGGTTAACCCTGTCGTCATGTCCACGATCCGCCCCGACCTGACGTCCCTCGCGCCCCGCCCCGCCGTGACGCCGACGGGCGGCCAGAACGCAGCTCAGAACGCGGCTCAGGCGGCCTTTTTCCGCATGGCCTTGGGCCAAACGTCTCCGGGTCAAGCGTCTCCGGGCCAGACGACCTCGGCCCAGCCGGCGGCGGCGGCGCGCATGGCCGAGCCGCTGGCCTCCCGCGCGGCCGGGGCGTCCCCGACCGTCGATCCCGACCGTCCTTTGCGTCCCGGCAGCCTGATCGACATCCGGGTGTGACGGCCGCGCGCGTCGCCGTTCGGCATTGAACCCCGGTCCGCGACGCCTATGTTGAGCCCACGGTCCGATCCTGCCGATACGGGGGATGCGGGCCGCAGTCGCTGACCAAGGACTGACGCATGACGACGCGCACCACCCTGCTGTTTGACAGCCCCTTTCTTCTGGGTTTCGACCAGACCCGAGCCCTGATCGACCGCGCCGCCAAGGCCGCGAACGAAGGCTATCCGCCCTATAATGTCGAGCAGCGCGGCGATCGCGACGTGCGCATCACCCTGGCCGTGGCCGGCTTCACGCCTGAGGATCTGGCGATTACGCTCGAGGGCCGCCAGATGACCATCGTCGGCAAGAAGGAGGCCCCGAAAGAGGCCGGGGGCGACAGCGCCTTTCTGCATCGCGGCATCGCGGCGCGCGGTTTCACCCGCAGCTTCGTTCTGGCGGACGGTCTGGAGGTGGCGGGCGCCCGGCTGGAGCACGGCCTGCTGCACGTGGACCTGACCCGCCCCGAAGACGCAGCGGTCATCCGGCGCATACCCATCACGGCGGGCTGATCCCGCGACCGCCCAGCGGAGCCTTTGCGGTTCGCGGCGCGTTAACTGAATGAAGGAGGCGGTCCCCATGACGCCCACCCCCCGTCTGACGACTGAAGCGTTCGCCGGCCTCGGCGCGCCCGATCTGGTCTATGTGCGCGAGATCAGCGCGGCCGACGTTCTCGCCGAGGTGACGGCCGAGGAGGCCGTGCGCCTGGATATCGAGCCGGATCAGACGCTCTATGCCGTGCACGGCGCCGACGGCCAGCGCCTGGCGGTCATGGCGGACCGCGAAACCGCCTTCGCCGCCGCCGTGGCCCACGAGCTGGCCCCCGTCTCGGTTCACTGACCGGCGCGTCAGGACTCCACAGCACGCTGGAGCCGCGATCAACCGCGTCTCGAGCATAGCGCCCGAAATCAGGATGCGCTCAAGTCGCGAGCGACCGCGTCGCGAGCATAGCGCGCCGCGTCAGCGGCCACGGAAGACAGCGCGAAGCGCCCTCTACATCAAGCCGCCGTCGCCGCCTCGTCACGCACGAACAGGGCCCGCACGGCGTCGATGGTCCGCGCCTGCCGCAGCTTCTCGCGCAGTTCCGGCGACCTGAGGGCGCGCGACACCGCCGCCAAGGCCCGCAGGTGATCGGCCCCGGCCTTGGGCGGGGCGAACAGGGCGAAGATCAGATCCACGGGCCGGTCGTCCACGGCGTCGAAGCCGACAGGGGTCTCCAGCCGCAGAAACACGCCGAGCACCGAGGTCATGCCGTCGATCCGCGCATGCGGCACGGCCACGCCGCCGCCCAGCCCGGTCGAGCCCAGAGCCTCACGCTCGAGCAAAGCCTCCAGGCATCGCGCCTCGTCGAGACCCAGCGCCTGGGCGGCGGCCTCGGCCGTCATGCTCAGCACCTGGCGCTTGGAAGACGCGCCGCCGCGCAGGAAGATGGCTTCCGGCGTCAGAAGATCGCTGATGTCCATTCTACGTTGCATCCCCGTCGCGGGCGAACTCCCGGCGGCGCGCGGCGTCTAGCCGCTTACGCCGCCGGGTGAAACCCCTATCGCCAGATCACGGCGAAACTCAGCCGTGGCCGTTGGTCTTTCCGGCGCCGCCGGTTCGCTCGGGGTCGATCCAGCCCACATTGCCGTCCGGTCGGCGATAGACTACCGACAGGCCGCCATGGGCGGCGTTCTTGAACACCACGACCGGATAGCCGGTCATGTCCAGTTCGGCCACGGCCCGGCCCACGGTGATGGTGCGGATCTCGGCCTCGGTCTCGGCGATGACCATGCCCACCGGCGGCGGGCCGTCGGCGTCACCGGCCTGCCCGAAGACCTCGTCCTCGACCGTGTCCGGATTCCGGAGCACGATGCTGCGCGCCACGGCGGCGGCGGCCATCTCGGTCTTTTCGGGCGACAGGCCCTTGGGGCCGATGTGGTGGTCCTTGAGCCGCCGCTTGTAGCGTCGGACCCGCTTTTCCAGCTTGTCGAGGCTGTCGGTGAAGGCCGAATGGGCGTCGCCGCCGTGGCCGGTGGTCACCAGGCTCTGGCCCGAGGCGAGGCGGACCCAACAGTCCACCTTAAACCCATGGCCGTCCTTGGAGACCACGACCTCGGCGTCCTGACCGCCGCGTTCGAAGTACTTCCCGACGCCGTCTTCGAGTTCCTGGGAGATGCGCGAGCCTAACGCTTCGCCGACATCCACTTGCTTGCCGCTGACTTGGACTTGCATGTCGATAGAACGCGACTGTTAGGCTTTGGTGTCAACGCCCGATCACCAATTTGTGGTGACGCTTCGTCGCATAATTTGGGTCGCTGACGCGACGCGCTATCGCTCGGCTCGCGGAGCCTCGCTGCTTCAGCGCGTGACGTGTCGTCGCGCTCAGCCTGCACCACAATCCCTTGCGCTCAAGTCGTGAGCGACCGCGTCGCGAACATAGCGCGGGCGCGAAGCGCCCCCTTGCTAGGACGCCTTCAGCATCCGGCGGCGCTGAACCGAAGAGGGTATCCGCAGGGCCTCGCGATATTTCGCCACGGTGCGGCGGGCGATGTCGATCCCGGCCTCGTTCAGGATCTCGACGATCCGGTCGTCCGACAGCACGTCGCCGTCGCGGCCCTCGTCGTCGATCAGGGTCTTGATCCGGTGGCGCACCGCCTCGGCCGAATGCGAGGCGGACCCGTCCATCGACTGGATGGCGGCGGTGAAGAAGAACTTCAGCTCGAACACGCCGCGTGGCGTGGAGACATATTTATTGGACGTCACCCGGCTGACGGTGGATTCGTGCATGCCGATGGCGTCGGCCACGGTCTTCAGGTTCAGCGGCCTTAGGAATTCCACGCCGAAGGCCAGGAAGGCGTCCTGCTGGCGCACGATTTCGGACGCGACCTTCAATATGGTCTTGGCCCGCTGGTCGAGCGACTTGACCAGCCAGTTGGCCTGGGCGGCGATATCCGCGACATAGGCCTTCTCGGTCTCAGATCGGGCGCCGGCCGCCACAGTGGCGTGGTAGCGCTTGTCGACCAGCAGGCGCGGCAGGGTGTCGGCGTTCAGCTCGACCTTCCATCCGCCCGCCGGATCGGCCCGCACATGGACGTCGGGAATGACCGTCTGGGCCGGCTCGCCGCCGAAGCCGGCGCCCGGACGCGGGGTCAGGGCCTTCAGCTCGGCGATCATCTCGCCCAGGTCCTCGGCGTCCACGCCGCAGGCCTGGCGCAGGCCCGGCAGATCGCGGCGCGCCAGCAGGTCCAGATTGTCGATCAGGGCGGCCATGGCCGGGTCGAACCGGTTGCGTTCGACCAGTTGCAGCCTCAGGCATTCCGGCACGGAGCGGGCCATGATCCCGGTCGGCTCGAAGCCGTGACAGACCGCCAGCACGGCCTCGATCTTGTCCAGATCACAGCCCAGCCGATCGGCGACCTCGGCCAGCTCCCCGCGCAGGTAGCCGCCCTCGTCCGTCATGTCGATCAGGGTCAGGGCGATGGCGTGATCGCCCGGCGAGAAGCCCGCCGACGACGCTTGGGCCTGCAGATGCTCCCAGAGGGTGGGTTCGCGGTGATCGGGGCGTTCGCTGTCGCCGTCGATCAGGCCGCCGCCGCCCTTGCCGGCGCTGGTCCAGTCCGACAGACCGGGCTGGGCCTCGTCGGCCATCCGGTCGGAGGTCCGCTCGCCCGGCGCGGCGTCGCCGTACAGATCGTCTTCGCGCGCATCGACCGCCTGGCCGCGTTCAGCCGCGGCCTGGTCCGAAAAGCTCAGCTCGCCCGCCTCGACCGACGCGGGCTCGGACGCGACGCCGTCGCCGCTCTCGGACACATCGGGCGTCGGTTCGTCGCGCTGAAGCAGGGGGTTCCGCTCCATCTCGGCCTCGACGAAGGCCTCCAGCTCCTGATTCGACAGTTGCAGCAGCTTGATCGCCTGCTGCAGCTGGGGCGTGATCACCAGCCCCTGGCCCTGCCTGATCTCCAGCCTCTGCCCTACCACTCGCCTGCGGCTCCCGCTTCCGGCGTTCCCGACCGACTGGCCCGGAACTTGCTAGGCGCCACCATGGCCCCAACCGGTTAACGGCGATCTAAGCCGATCGGCGCTCGCCCCATCTTCGGCGCGCGCCGCGCGATTAACCTTGACCATTGGCGTCGGATTCACCGCGCAGGCTCAGGATGACGGCGTTCGTTCACCGGTCCCGGCGCCCGCCATGCTGATGCTCCGCCCGCTTCTGCGTTACGCCGATTTCTCCGGCCGCGCCCGTCGCGCCGAATACTGGGGCTTCATGCTGTTCCAGTTCGGCCTGTATCTGCTGTGCCTGATCATGCTGGCCGCCTCCCTGGGGTCGGCGCGAGAGAATCCGTCCGGCGCCTTTCTGGGCATGCTGTTCTGGTTCGGCGTGATCGGCCTGATGATGCTGGGCTTCGCCCTGCCGAACTATGCGGTTCTGGCCCGGCGTCTACATGACATCGGCAAGTCCGCCCTGTGGATGGCGCTGATCCTGCCCGGCGTCGTCGCCCAGTTCGTGACGATCAGCTCGGCGATGAGGATGGCCCGGACGCTGGCCGAAGGGGGCTTGGCGGGAGGAGATGTCAACGGCGCCGCCCTGGCCGCCGCCGGCGGATCGACCCTGATCAGCCTGATCGCCCTGCTGTGCAATCTGGTGCTGTTCGTCATGACCCTCCTGCCCGGCCAGACCGGCCCCAATCGCTTCGGCCCGGACCCGAAGGATCCCGACGCGGTCGCCCCGACCCCGGCGGCGGGGGGACTGACGGGCTATGACGAGGCCCGGCTTGAGGAGCTGTTCGCCCAGGCGCGACGGGAACAGGGCGCGGCGACGCCCGGTCCGGGCGCGGCCGCCCCGGTCCAGCCCTATCGCCCGGTGTTCGATTTCAGCCCCGGCGCGACCGAGCCGATGCGCACCGACATCCCGGCCGCGGCCTGGGACCCGGCCCCGGCCGCAGCATTTGAGGCCGCGCCTCAGCCCTTCCCGGCCCAGGCCTTCCCGACGCAGCCGTTCCCGACGCCGGCGCCCGCGGCCCAGCCCGCCTATGCCAACCCGCCGTTCGGTGGTGATCGACCCGGCGGCCAGCCGTTCGCCGGCGCCGCGCTTGACCCCGCCTTCGCCTCGGCCCGGCCGTTCGGGCGACGCGGGGCCTGAGGCCAGGACTGTCCGGACACGATTTTCAGCTGTCCGGACAGGTCGGCGGTTTGAACCGGCGGCGGGCGATGCTGGGGTCGGCGCATGACCCCTTCCCCCACCGCCACCCGCGCCCCGGCCTCCCTGCTGACAGAGGCGATCGACGTCGTGCGCACCGTCGCCATCGGCCTGACCGCCGCCCTGACCCTGCACGCGACGCTGTTCCAGCCCTTCACCATCCCGTCGTCCTCGATGGAGCCGGGTCTGGTGGTCGGCGACTACATCGTGGTGTCCAAGCCGGCCTACGGCTGGGGCCTGGCCTCATTGCCGTTCAGCCCGTGGGTCTCGCAAGGGCGGCTGTTCGACCGACCGGCTCAGCGTGGCGACGTGGTCGTCTTCCGCCTTCCGCGCGACCCGAGCCAGACCTGGATCAAGCGGGTCATCGGCCTGCCCGGCGACCGGGTGCAGGTTGCGAACGGCCAGGTGATCGTCAACGGCCAGGCCTGGACCCGAACCTCGCTGGGCCAGACCCGGGACCACGACGCCCCCTGGCGCACCGTCGAACATGTCCGCGAAACCCAGATGACCGCCGACGGCGAACCGGGGCGATCCTATGTCACCTACGACGGCGGCCCCGGACATCCGGGCGACGACACCGGCGTCTATGTGGTGCCGGCCGGCCAGTATCTGGTCATGGGCGACAATCGCGACAACTCCCTGGACGGCCGTTTCGCCCCCGACGTGGGCGTCGGCCTGCTGCCCCAGGGAAACCTCGTCGGGCGCGCCGAATGGATCGTGGCGTCATGGAAGCCCGGCGCAAGCCTGCTGAAGCCCTGGACCTGGCTCCAGGTGCGGCCCGACCGGGCCTTCCAGCGGATCCGGTGATCCGCCGCCGTTTTCCGTGCATCCCGGCGAAGGCCGGGACTCGGATGCGGCAGCCTGCTTACCGAGGGGAAAAGGCTTTTGATCTTTGAAGAGCGACGCAGCAGGCTTTACCCAGACATATCCTCGTTATACAAAACAGCCAGCTCACTGGAAGGAATGATGATGGTTCGCACCTTGCTATCAATGCTGGCCCTATTGGCCGTCTCAATGGCTCCAGCGAACGCCCAGGTGGCAAAGGGCAATGTTTACGAGGTCAGTGCCAAAATCTACGCAGACGGCCAACTCGTAGGTCACCCCATCGTAAGAGTGCTCGCTGGCAGCGAGGTTTCGACGGCCAGAAACACCGTCGATGGCTACGCCTTCCGCGTGACCGTTGATCGGGACGGCGCTCGCCCAGCCATTCAGGACGCTGTGGTAGTCAGATCAGCAGTTTATTTTCCGCAAAACGGCAGTTGGGTTATGGCCGCCGAACCGGAATTCCAACTGCGTGAAGGCGGGTCATCGCGTTTTAGTTCAAGCAGCCCGAACGCTCGAAGCACAAGCGGTTTCTCAATTGAAATCTCGGTCCGGCGCACCACTGCCACTTCATCCCCTGCAAGTCTGTCGTCGTTGGAGGACTGCAATCTTTGGAAGGCCCTGTCGGGCGGAAAGCCATTCAAGGAGACGAAAGTGTTCGGAGTCGCTTCTACTGCCGGAGTTCAGGTGGACGGCCCAAATGATGGGCCGCCATACTACGGAAACTGCTGCACCTCCGGCAACATGACCTGCTGCGGAACCCCAAATGGTGGAGTGTGCTGCCGCGATGGAATGACAGGAAACGCGTGCTGCGCTCCCACCTAGGAGTTGGGAAAAAGGCGCCTGCGGGATCAAATGCCGTGCGGCGCGACCGGGCCTTCCAGCGGATCCGGTGATCCGCCGCCGTTTTCCGTGCATCCCGGCGAAGGCCGGGATGCAGATCGGAGACCTGTCGAGAGGGTGTCGCGCCGAAAAAACCCGGGCTTGAACTCACCACCACTGGACCCCGGCCTTCGCCGGGGTGCACGGTGGGTGTGAAGTTTCGACTGAACCGCACGGTTCGGTTCTCAGAGAGAGACGCCGATGACCGACCAGCCGCTCCGGGGCCCCGCCTCCTACTTCCCGTCCATCGAAAAGAAGTACGGGCAGCCGATGGCCCACTGGTTCGCCGTCGTCCGCGCCGCCTGCCCGGCCAAACACATGGAGCTGGTCGACCTGCTCAAGACCGAGCACGATCTGGGCCACGGCCACGCCAACGCCATCGTCGCCCACGTCCTGGCCGAGGATGGCGTGAAATAAGCAACCGTTTCGTTCCTCCCCCATCGGGCGAGGTGGCGCGGCGCGCCTTCCGCGCCGTGACGGAGGGGGCTTGATCCGACTGCAGTGTCCGGGGCCAGCCCCCTCCACCGCTTCGCGGTCCCCCTCCCCCATCGGGGGAGGAACGCCCTACCGTCCCCGGAACTCCGCCCAGCTGATGACCCCGTCGCCGTCGCGGTCCATCTGGTGGAACGCCGCCCGGTCGTCCGCGACGGACACCGCGCGATCGCCCGATTGCGCCAGAGACGGCGCCGCGATCGCCCCGACCGCCAGCCCCGCCCCCAGAGCCGCCGCCACGGTCCAGCCCAACCCCTTGCGCCGTCCCGGTCGCGCCGTCCGCCCGGCGATCAGGCCGCGCACCGCCTCGCTGGCGGTCAGGCCCTCGTCGCGGCATCGCGCCATGAAGTCGGCCTTTTCGGCGTGGGACAGGCGGACCTCCAGGGTCTCGCTCTTCTTCGGGGGTCTCGCAACGGCCATGGCGGGCTCCGAAACAGGATCAGGCGTACATGTCGCCCAGATAGACGCGACGCACCTCGGGATCGTGGACGGCCTGATCGGCCGTGCCCTCGAACAGGACCGCGCCGCCCGAGATGATCGACACATGGTCGATGATGTCCAGGGTCTCGCGCACATTGTGGTCGGTGATCAGCACGCCGATCCCCTCGCCCGACAGATAGCGGATCACCGAGCGGATGTCGGCGATGGCCAGGGGATCGATGCCGGCGAACGGTTCGTCCAGCAGCATGAAGGCCGGACGCCCGGCAAGAGCGCGGGCGATCTCCACCCGCCGCCGCTCGCCGCCCGACAGGGCCGTGGCCGGGGCGTGGCGCAGATGGTCGATCCGCAGCTCCTCCAGCAGGCGCGTGGTCTCGGCCTTGACGCCCGCCGGGGTCTTTTCGTGCAGCTCGACCACCGACATGACGTTCTGCTCGACCGTCATGCCGCGAAAGATCGAGGCCTCCTGCGCCAGATAGCCTAGCCCCATCCGTGCGCGCTGGTACATGGGCTGGGCGGTGATGTTCTCGCCGTCCAGCCAGATGTCGCCGCTGTCGGCCGGGATCAGGCCGGTGATCATGTAGAAACAGGTGGTCTTGCCCGCGCCGTTCGGACCCAGCAGACCGGCCACCTCGCCGCGCTGGACCGTCAGGGAGACATCCTTCACCACCTGGCGCGCGCCGAAGCTCTTGGCCACATTGCGCACGCGCAGGCCGCGATCGACCGGCGCGTCGACGGGGGTCGACGGCGTTTGGGGGTCGTTGACGTTGAGGGCGGACAGCTCCTTGCGGGCCACGCGGGTCTCCTGGTTCGGCGAGTTCGGCCGGACCGGCCCTAGTTGCTCTTCTGCGGATAGAAGACGCCCTGGATGCGGCCGTTCGATCCGCCGGCCATGTTCGCCGCCCCGGTGTCGACATTATAGGTCAGGCGCGAACCGGTCAGGACGTTCTTGCCCTGGGTCAGGATCACGTCGCCGGTCACCACCAGCGTGGCGTTCGACACCGTATAGACCGCCCGGTCGCCGCGGATCGATTCCTCCGGGGTGACGTAATAGACGCCGCCCGAGGCGGTTATGGTCCGCAACTGACCGCCGGCGCCCTGGCCGTCGATCACCTCGGCGCGCAGACGGTTGGGGCCTTGGGTGATCTCGACCTGATCGCGCAGGGAGAAGCCGTCCGAACGCATCTCGCCGGTCCCGGCGCCGACGCCGATCGGCTGGTCGCTGATGTTGGCACGCGACTGGGCCACGGCGCCGCCGACGACCAGTGACAGGCCGAACACGACGCCCAGCGCCGTCAGAGAGGATTTCATCGCCATCGTCTTCAACCTTCGCCGGCCGGATTGAACACCGCCCGCACCTTGTTCTCGGCCGTGCCCTGGAACACCACCCGCTCGCCCTGATCATAGATGGTATAGGACGAGGCGGAAATCACCCCCATCGGCCCCTCGCCCTGCACGCCCTTGTCGCCGCGCACGACCCCGGTCGTGGTGTCGACCACGGCCTCGGGCGTCGTCAGGGTGAAGCCCGAGCCGCCGTCCGAGATCCGCACGTTCGGGCCGATGATCACGGTCCGGGCCGCCTCGTCATAGGTTCCGGCCACCGCCGTCAGCTCCGTCACCTTGCGCCCGCCCAGGTTCAGCCGCAGCACGGGGCCGTTCAGGCGGAAGCGTCCGGTCTGGGGATCGCGCACGGCCCCTTGCGCCCCCACCAGGAAGGACCGCCCCTGGGCGTCCTGCCCGCGGAACATCAGGGCGTCGAACCGCACCTCGCGGCTCTGGGCGGCCTTGCGCTCGACGCCCGAGATCACCGTGCGGAACACCGTCCAGGTCAGGGCGCCGCCGGCCAGGGTCAGAATCAGGATCGGCAGCAGCCGCCGGTACAGGGCCACCCGCCGCGAGCGAGAGCGCCATTTCGCGCCCTGGGCCGCCAGACGCGCCTCATCGGCCGCGCGCCGGGCCTCGGCGGCGGCGCGCGCATCGTCGTGGTCGGGCGGGGGCAGGTCGCTCATCAGCTGTGCGCGAAGATGTCCATCTCTTCCCAGCCCTCCAGGTCCAGGCGGGACCGGGTCGGCAGGAAGTCGAAACAGGCGCGGGCCAGATCGGTGCGTCCCTCGCGGGCCAGCATGTCGTCCAGCCGCGCCTTGACCGTATGCAGATACAGGACGTCCGACGCCGCATAGTCCAGCTGGGCCTGGGTCAGCTCGGCCGCGCCCCAGTCCGACGACTGCTGCGCCTTGGACAGGTCCACGCCCGCGCATTCGCGCACGACATCCTTCAGCCCGTGCCGGTCGGTGTAGGTCCGCGCCAGCTTCGAGGCGATCTTGGTGCAATAGACCGGCGCGGTCTCCACCCCGAGGTAGAGCTGCATCATCGCGATGTCGAACCGGCCGAAGTGGAAGATCTTCAGCACCGAACGATCGGCCATCAGGGCCTTCAGATTCGGGCAGTCGTAGGCCGGGCGGTTCAGCCGCACCACATGGGCGTCGCCGTTCCCGGCCGACAGCTGGACCACGCACAGGGCGTCGCGGTGATAGTTCAGACCCATGGTCTCGGAATCGACGGCGACCTCGGGGCCGAGATCGAGTCCGTCGGGCAGGTCGCCCTGGTGCAGATAGACGGTCATGGCGCGTCTATACACGTTTTTCGGCGCTGTGCTCGCGACGTGCTGAGCCGCCTCGCGCGCCCCCGATTTCGCCCGCCGCCCGGGACGATACGGCGCGTCCGGAAAAAAACCGCCTGCCCTGTTGACCGTGTCGGGCCTCTGCCTTAGAGGTCCGCGCCTTCCAGACGAAGACGCCGCCGCGTGAGTAGGGCGGTGCTCCGGTTCTGGGCCCAGATGGCGGAATTGGTAGACGCGCTGGCTTCAGGTGCCAGTGGCTGAAAGGCCGTGGAGGTTCGAGTCCTCTTCTGGGCACCATCTTTCGGAAACCCCGCTGCGTTTCGACGCGGCGGGGTTTTTGATTCCGGCCTCCATCCGTGCATCCCGGCGAAGGCCGGGATCCAGAACGAACCGCGCCCGGGCCGAAGAGATGTGCGACCTCCCCCGTCCAAAGTGACGCCGCGAACACCGCTCCTGGATCCCGGCCTTCGCCGGGATGCACGGTGAGAAAACGAACCTCGACGGCCAGGACATGATTCCGGGCCTCACATCCCTTCCGTCCCGTTCTCGCTTGGGCTAATCCGGCGCGACTGTTGAAGGAGCCGCCCCATGTCCGCTTTCAGCCCCGGTCTCGTCACCGTCTTCGGCGGTTCGGGCTTCATCGGCGCCCAGGCCGTGCGCGCCCTCGCCCGTGACGGCTGGCGCGTGCGGGTGGCCCTGCGCAACCCGAACCTGGCCCCGGAACTGCGGCCTCAGGGCGAGGTCGGCCAGATCCAGCTGACGCGCTGTGACGTCACCTCGGACGCGGACGTGGCCCAGGCGCTGAAAGGCGCCGATGCGGCGGTCTATCTGGTCGGCGTCCTGCACGAGGCCGGAAAACGCACCTTCAAGGCCCTGCATGTCGAGGCCGCCGCACGGGTCGCCCGCGCCGCCGCGAGCCAGGGCGTGCGCCGCCTGGTCCATATCTCGGCGATCGGCGCCGACGCCGGGTCCGCCTCGGCCTACGCCCGGTCCAAGGCCGAGGGCGAGGCCGCCGTGCGCGCGGCCTTTCCCGATGCGGTGATCCTGCGGCCGTCCGTGGTCTTCGGCGCCGGCGACGGCTTCCTGAACCGCTTCGCCGATCTGGCGGTCAAGGCCCCGGCCCTGCCCCTGATCGGCGGCGGCGAGACCCGGTTCCAGCCGGTCTATGTCGGCGATGTCGCCCAGGCGATCGCCCGCGCCGCCGGCCGCGCCGACGCCGGCGGCCGCACCTATGAACTGGGCGGGCCCGCCGTCTGGTCGATGAAGGACGTCCTGACCTATGTGGTGCGCGAGACCGGCCGTGACCGGCCGCTCGCGCCCCTGCCCTTTTTCGCCGCGCGCGCCCTGGGCGGCCTGACCCAGATCGCCGCCGCCGTGGGCATGACCCCGCCCCTGACCCAGGACCAGGTCATCCTGCTGGAGAGCGACAACGTCGTGAGCGACGGCGCTCCCGGCCTGTCCGACCTGGGTGTCGAGGCGACGGGGATGGAGGCCATCGCCCCGTCCTATCTGTGGCGTTACCGCAAGGGCGGCCAGTTCGCCGAGGCCCCGGCGGGCGAGTTCCTGCCCGCCTGATCGGCTTAGAACCCGGCGTACAGCAGGCCCAGCCCCACCACGCCGACCGCGATCCGCCACCAGGCGAAGGGGGCGAAGCCGTTGCGCGACACGAAGTCGAGCAGCAGACGCACCACCGCCAGGGCCGTCACGAACGCGGCGATGAAGCCGATGGCGATCAGGCCCGCGTCGCTGAAGTCCAGCCGGCTCCAGTTCTGCAGCAGGTCATAGGCGACCGCCGCCCCCATGGTCGGCAGGGCCAGGAAGAAGCTGAACTCCGCCGCCGACCGCTTGTCGGTCCCCAGCAGCAGGCCGCCGGCGATCGTCGCGCCCGACCGCGACACGCCCGGGATCATGGCCAGGCACTGGAACAGACCCACCAGAAAATAGACCCGCATCGGATAACGGTCGGCGTCCAGATAGACCGGGACCTTCTTCATCCGGTCCAGCCACAGCAGCAGCACGCCGCCGATGATCAGCGCCCAGCAGACCACCGTCGGCGTCTCGAACAGCACCGTCTTGATGAAGTCATAGGCGAAGACCCCGATCACCACCGCCGGGGCGAAGGCGACCAGAAGGCCGATCAGGAAGCGCCGCGCCGCCGCATCGAACGGCCAGCGCGTCGCCAGGGTCCACAGCCGGCGGAAATAGACGCTGATGATGGCCAAGAGGGCGCCGAGCTGGATCACGATCTCGAACGTCTTGCCCGTGCTCTCGAAGCCCAGGAAATGCCCCAGCAGCAGCATGTGGCCCGTCGAGGACACCGGGATGAACTCGGTCAGCCCCTCGACCAGGCCCAGAATCAGCGCCGCCAGCCAGTCCGCCATCTTGTGATCCCCTCGCCGCGCCCGACCCGACGGGGCGGCTTCGTCCCTCCATAGCCATCCGCGTCGGGATAGGCGAGACGCGCCCGGCCGATAGGCGAGCCCCCCTGTCGCCGCATGTCGGGGCTCCGCATTGGCAAGCCCGCCCGACTGGGCGAAAAGGCCGCATGAGCGCCGCCGCCGATCCCGAGACGTCCCCGACCCCGCCCCCGGCGCGGCCGCCCGCGTCGCCCGACGAGATCCGGCGCCGCATCACCCGGCTGTCGGTCGCGGCGGCTGTGCTGCTGATCGCCATCAAGGCCTTCGCCCTGGGCGCCTCCGGTTCGGTGTCGATCCTGGCGTCCCTGACCGATTCCGTCCTGGACCTGGCCGCTTCCCTGGCCACCTATTTCGCCGTGCGCTGGGCCGCCGCCCCGCCCGACGCGGAGCACCGGTTCGGCCACGGCAAGGCCGAGGCCATGGCCGGCCTGGTGCAGTCGGGCCTGATCTTCGCCTCGGCCGTCTTCGTCGGCTGGGAGGCGATCCGCCGCGTCTTCGATCCCCAGCCGGTCACCGGCGGGGCCTGGGCCCTGGGCGCCGTCGTCCTGTCCATGGCCGTGACCGGCGGCCTGGTGTGGATGCAGGGGCGCGCGCTCAGGGCCGCGCCCTCCCTGGCCGTGTCCGGCGACCGCGCCCACTACGCCTCGGACCTGGCCGCCAACGCCGTCGTGCTGGTCGGGGTGGTCTCCGGCGCCTGGCTGGCCGCACCGGGCCTGGACGCCGCCGCCGGCCTGATCGTCGCCGTCTGGCTGGGCTGGGGGGCCGTCGGTCTGCTGGGCCAGGCCGCCGACCAGCTTCTGGATCGCGCCGCCCCGCGTGAGATCGACACGGCCGTGACGGCCGCCGTCCTGTCCGACCCGCGCATCGGCGGCCTGCACAGGCTGCGCACCCGCACGGTCGGGGATGTGGTGCAGGCCCAGATGCACATCGATCTGGACGCCGGCCTTTCCCTCGCGGCCGCCCATGACATCGTCGAGGCCGCAGAGGCCCGCATCCGAGCCGCCGTTCCGGGCGCCGACGTCATCATCCATGCCGACCCGCGCGGTCCGGCGGCGGCGCCGGCGCCCGCCGTGCCGGTGACGCCGTCGTCCCCCGATCCCGGCGACCCCACCGCCGAAAAGCCGGGCTGACCCCCGCGCGGTAAACGCCGTCTTAATCGAACCGGGCGCAGTCACGCCGGATGCCCGCTGCGGTCCTGTTCCACTTTCCTCTCGATCCGGCCTCGCGGCTGGCCCGCCTGGCCCTGGCCGAAGCGCGCCTGGAGGTCGAGGAGGCGGTCGTCCGCCCCTGGGAGCCGGACTGTCCGCTGGTCGGGCTGAACCCCTCGGCCATGCCGCCGGTCCTGAGGATCGGCGACGATCGACGCCCGCTGGTGCTGTGCGAGACGGCCGCCATCCTCGGCTGGATCGAGGATCAGCAGAAGGCGCCGCTGCTGTTGCCGCGCGACCCGGCCGAACGGGCCGAGGCGCGTCGCCTCACCGCCTGGTTCGAGCGCCGCTTCAGCGACGAGGTCAACGCCGTCCTGCTGCACGAACGGCTGGAGAAGCCCCTGCTGCGGCTCGGCTCGCCCGACGCCCGCGCCCTGCGCGACGGGCGCGCGGCGCTGAAGGAGCATCTGCTGATCCTGGAAGGTCTGGCCGGATCGCGCGACCGGCTGGCGGGCCGCCATCTCAGCCAGGCCGATCTGGTCGCCGCCGCCCATCTGTCGGTGCTCGACTATTTCGGCGAGATCGGCTGGGCCAATTGGCCCTCGCTGAAGGACTGGTACGTGAAGATGAAGTCCCGTCCCGCCTTCCGTTCCTTGCTGACCGACCGCTTCCAGGGCGTCGCGCCCGCCGCCTGGTACGCCGACCTCGACTTCTGACCCGGGCGGCGCCACACCGCACCCATGGGCGCAGACCCCAGAGAATTCATCCGGAAAAAGGCCGCCGAACTGGGTTTCGACGCCTGCCGCTTCGCCTCGGCCGCCGATCCGTGGAGCGCCGGCGAGCGGCTGGCCCATTTCGTCGAGGCCGGACGGCACGGCGACATGGGCTGGATGGAGACCACGCTGGAGCGCCGCGCCCACCCCACCGCCATGTGGGACGGCGCCCGCACCGCCATCGTCCTGGGCATGAACTACGGCCCCGACGCCGACCCCCTGCCGGCCCTGGCCGATCGCTCCAAAGGCTACATCTCCGTCTATGCGCGCGGCGACGACTATCACGAGGTCATCAAGGGCCGCCTCAAACAGCTGGCCGGCCAGGTCTCAGCCCGCCAGAAAGCCCTGGGCCAGACGCCAGAGGTCAAGGTGTTCGTCGATACCGCCCCCCTGATGGAGAAGCCCCTGGCCCAGCGCGCCGGACTGGGCTGGCAGGGCAAGCACACCAATCTGCTCAGCCGCGAGCACGGCAACTGGCTGTTTCTGGGCGTCATCCTGTCGGGCGCCGACTACACGCCGGACGCCGCCGAGGCCGAACATTGCGGCTCCTGCACCGCCTGCCTGACCGCCTGCCCGACCGACGCCTTTCCCGCCCCGTTCCAGATCGACGCCCGGCGCTGCCTCTCCTATCTGACCATCGAATACGCCGGGCCCTGGCCCGAGGAATTCCGCATCGCCGCGGGCGCGCGCATCTATGGCTGTGACGACTGTCTGGGCGCCTGTCCCTGGAACAAGTTCGCCCGCGCCGCCCACGAGATGCGGCTGAAACCCCGGCCCGAACTGGAGGCGCCGCCGCTGGCTGATCTGGTCGCCCTGGACGACGCCGCCTTCCGCGCCCTGTTCGCCAAAAGCCCGATCAAACGCATCGGCCGTGACCGCTTCGTCCGCAACGTCCTCTACGCCATCGGCAACAGCGGCGACCCCAGCCTCATCGCGGCCGCCGAGCTCCGGCTCGACGACCCCGGCCCCGTGGTGCGCGACGCCGCCGCCTGGGCCATCCGCCGGCTCGCGGGGTGACGGGGCGACCAAAACACGGCGCGCGGCCAGGCGTTCGCGCGGTCGGATGATGCGGTCATCTGATTGAAAAGAATGGTGGACGCGACAGGGATTGAACCTGTGACCCCTACGATGTCAACGCCGATATTTCTAATGAATTCAACAATTTATAATTGTAGCCCAGCCTATAAAGGCTAAGGAAATCAGGCACCCCATCCAGGTTTTGTGGGAGTTCTGTGGGCGTTTCATGGGCAGTATAGATTTACAGGATTCAGTTTTCCGAGTTAGAATTAAGCCGCAAATTGGAAGTTACCCTCACAAGGTGATGCTCCTCCGTGTCAATTATTCGTTGATGGCTCGTCAAATAAGTCAACCTATAATTCAATTCTTGACTTTTTCCGGCGGCTGTGCCAGGATTATCCAATCGGGTGGCGCTCTGTTCCCCCGCTTCATCAGCTGACTTTCAGACCGCTGATCTCCCCCAAACAAATGGCGCTGCACTTAGGCGTCCATGGCGTGGGCTGTGCAGCAGTCTGCGCTGAACGAGGAACTACCCGATGAACATCAGTCGCCAAGCCGTCAGCGGCGGGGCCTTCCTTTCATTTGACGATGACCCGAACGCGCGCCTTGAGGCGGGTGTGCAACGACTTGCACATCATCCCGATGCCGTCGCTCGCTCCGTTGGGTGGATCGGCGAACCCTCCGCCCGTTACCACCCCATCGCGGAAGCCTAGCCGATGTCCCGTCCTCGCTTCCGCGCAAGCACCGGGGTCGCAGTTTGTCGGCACCCTCGTGGCCATCTTCAATACCTCTCCGGTCCACTCAAGGCCGACCTCGGCATGGCGATGAGCCTGCGGGCAGGTGCGGAGATCCCGCCTATGCTCTTCGCTGGCCTACTGAGCCGGGGGACTGATCCGGACGGGCATGGCTATGAGGAGTTGGTTGCCGCCGGCTACCGGCGGCAGCGGGTCGGCCTGTTTCCGGCGGGTCGAGCCCGCCTTGCCGTCCCCCATCCGGTGACGTTCGAGGCTTCTGAGCCCCTACTGGCCACCCACATCGCTATCTTCACGGCGGAGACGGAGGGGGAACTCCTCTGGAGCGGAGCGCTCCGTGGCGGCCATTACGCCCCCCCCCCGAGTTCGCGGATCCACCTGCCGACCTTCATGCTTACGGTCGCCAAGCCGCCGGCATAGAAGGATCGTACGTGATTGATCGCCGGCTTGGCCAAGCTTTGCCACTTGGATTGGCCCTTCTTCCGAGACCTCACGTGCTCGCAACGAAGTGAGCGACCTGCGAGCGGATCGACCAACGGTCTTTTGCGCCATGATCAAACACTAGGATCGCGCCGAAAGCCGGACTCGCCTTATGGAGGATCGACACCCGCAGTCGCAGGCCTAGATCCAACTGAAAGTCGCCCTATTGAATCCTAACAGCAGTGCCGGGAGGCATTAATGCCCGAGGGCGGATGCGGTCCACCGAGCGCATAAGAGGTAAGAGAACGGCCCGCTGTTCCTGGCTATAGACCGTATAGACAGAACCCGCCTAGGTTGCCGCCCATGACTGCGAAGCTTGAGGACGAGCTGTCCCAGATTACATATGACGACCTGCACGCCGCCCTTACGGGCTCACCGGAGATTCTGGGCGTGCACCTCGACTTGGTCGAACGTGACATCGAGATCGACGGTCACTCGGTTCGGATTCATTGCCACTGCCTTACCGTCGACGCTAACGGCCGTGTGCAGCCGAAACGGCTGGCGGCGTTTATGCGCAACGTGGTGGCTGACTACGCCATCCCGCGCTCCAAACTTGCGGCCGCCAAGAAGCGTGACGTTGAGTTCAACAGCACGGAAGCCGTGGCCGGACTCCTTGAACAGGCCAAGCGCTCCTTCACCGATTTGACGAAGACGGGCGAGGGCGGCGAGATGCTGCTGTTCCTACTCGCGGAGCGCTATCTCGGCATTCCCCAGATTCTCTGCAAGATGGATCTAAAAACGGATGCCCGGATGCATTACCACGGTGCCGACGGCGTCTACGCGGGCATCACCGATGACGGCATACTCAAGCTGTATTGGGGCTGACGTGACCCCCTGAAACTCCTCCAGGAATAGCTAGAGTCCGCCCCTCGAAAGGACGGACAGAATGAAGCGGTCACGGTTCACGGAAGAGCAGATCATCGGGATCCTGCGGGAGCAGGAGGCCG
>NZ_JBMSDX010000016.1:0-49233 GCF_049445955.1 Brevundimonas sp. VNH65
GCCTGTTGGGCCTCGATGCGTTCGATCTCCGCGTCGATCCGTGCGAGGGCCAGTCGGGAATCAGCCGGATCGATGCTTGCCAGGATCTGCCCGGCGCGGACCCGTTGGCCCGCCCGGACATGGAGGTCAACGACGCGCCCAGAAACTTCGCTGCTGACCGCGATCACATGGGCGGCGATCCGTGCGTCACTGCTGTTCACCTTTCCAGCGCGCAGGGTCAACCAGCCGAATATCACCGCCAAGCCGATCAACAGCACGGCGATGATCACAACGAGCCTTCGTCGACCCGGTCTGGCCTTGCGGGCTTCGGAGGCGTGAGGGGGCAAGGCGTTGGCGCTCATAGGTCTTCCAGCCTTCTGTTGATATGCTCGATCACGCGCGAGGCCGTGGCCAGGTCCTCATCGGACAAGCCCTCGGTGATTTCACGCCGGACCTGCTGGGCGATTCTCAAAATTTCGGTCAACACGGGCGTGGCGGCCCCGGTCAGGTGGACCGCATTGACCCGCCGGTCGCCGGCGATCGCCTGGCGATGTATTAGGCCGCGGCGCTCCAGGTCGTCCAGCTGACGAACGAGCATCGGGGGTTCGATGCCGATCCGCGACGCCAGTTCCTTCTGGCTCAGCCCATCTCCGGCTTTCTCCAGCTCGAGCAGTGCGTGCCAGCGGGCCTGCGTCAGATCGGCATGCTTCAAGCGCTCGTCGAGGCGGTTGCTCATCGACGACCTGCAAGCGCGATGGCGCGGCCGAGAGTGAATTCAAAAGGCATCGTCCTGGCGAATAGCTTGCAAAATATTAGCATGCAAAGCATTGCTTCGATGCAATCCGGCTTGTCTGTCGGCGGCGACTGGGCCGCGAATGACCTCACATTCATGGTCTGGTTCGGCCTTTCCAGTGGCCGCGCGAGATTGCTGTCCGCACTTTGGGCAGCCCAGGGCGACCTTGTGGAAAGCCGGTCTCTTGGGCTTAGTCGGCACACTGTGTACGTCTATGTCTGCGATCTGCGGACGGCTTTGTATCCGGGGCGATCCACACAAGGTCGAAGTTCGGCTACGCCTTGACGATCAGCGGGCTGGCCGAGTGCGCGGCTGCGTTGGAAGCCATGTCCAGGGACGCGTTGGCGGCTGGCCGCGCCGCAAGACGAATTGCCGCCTGATCGCCTACTCAGGGCTGCTTTTTCCAGCCCTCACGGTCGTGGGGCTTCCGGTATCGACCGCAAGCTTCGAGCACGGCCACGACGACGACGGCGTTTGTGGACGCCACCTAGGCCAGGCGTTTGGCCACCAAAAGATTGGGTGGATTCGCCATAGGAACGTCTACGTGAGATGGATCGACGTGCATCCGTGTTGGAGGAAGATCGTTGCGAAGCTCCCTAGTTTTTGTTGTTTTGATTTCCAGTCTGGCGGCATGCCAGACGGCGCCCAAAGTCCAGTCTGGGTTCCTTTCGTCCTATGACGGATTGACGGAGCGTTCGGACACAATTCGCGCTTCCGTTCGCGAAAGGCGCGACGACGCGGCAGCCGAGGCCATTGATCAGCTGTTCATAGAGCCGAGCGTGCTTCAGCCCGGCGCCGCGGACGGCCTTTCCGACGCCGAGACGGCCTTGGTGTTGGCGGAGGCCGATCGTCAGATCTGCTATGAGCTCAGCGAGCGGTTCACTGTCCTGTCGGAGCAGGACTCTTCGGCCGCCCGGGTTCGGACGGCCGTCACCGGTGTGCGTCCAACTGGCCAGGCCGCTTCTGCGGCGTCAGCCGTGGCGGGGTTCTTCATTCCCGGTCCGATTGGAGTGCGCGCACCGGGTTCAACGGGGGGTCTGGCCGTGGAAAGTGAGTTGATCACGACGGATGGTCGGCAGGCGGCCGCCTTGGTCTGGGCGCGCAATGCGAACGTGATTGGTACGGATTCTCCATCACTCTCGCGGGTCGGAGATGCGCTTCAACTCGCCGAGCCCATGGGGGACGCGGTCGGCGATGCGTTTGCGCCGAGAGACCGGAAACCTCGCAAGATCGCCGATCCGGATCCGTGTCGCCGGTTTGGCGCACGCGTGCAGCCCGCCGGCTTTCTGGCAGGCATGGCCACGGGTCTGTACTTGCCTGAACTCAGCGGCGCGGGCGCAAGGCCAGGAGAGCTGACCGAGCCCCCAGAACATTCGCCTCTGACGGACCCTTGACTGGCCGGCGACCTCTCTGGTCGCCAGCCCGTGCTGGTTTCCGACAGAATGACTGGCGCGCGCCTCCCCGTCCTGACGTCACTCTCCATGGCGACTAGAACCGCACTGGCATGTTTGATGAACTGGATCTCCAGTGGCTTCCTGCCGCGTCCGGATCGCTTGCCACACGGGTCCCGTGGATTTTCTCGGCCAGGCGGTAGGTGTGGTCTATGACGATGGCCATGCTTCTCCCGCATGGTTTGATCGCCCTCCTCCGGAACACTGACGCCATCGTTTCAGGGGGGCGGTTCGGGACGCGCTTTCATCACAGCAACGTGATAATGAAATCGCCGCTGTGCGCCTCCAGCCTAATCAGGTCAGGACGTCTGGAAAGGTTCATTGGGGTTACGGAGTTCAGACCCGGCCCAAGCCAAAGCCGCCGCCAGGGCGTTCATGCCGCACCAGCGGTCATCCGCCATGAAGCGGGCCTCAAACTTATCATACGGCATCTCGGGGAGGAGGGACGATCGGCCCGTTGAAATTGTATTACAACATCGATCCAGTCCTCGGTCGTGTCCTCTCCAATGCGGCTGTCTTGCTGGGGGGACGGGTCGCAAATGCGGTCATGGGTCTGGCGGCCATCGCCCTGACGGCGCGCGCGCTCGGGCTGACGAGCTTCGGGGTGCTGATCCTAATCCACGCCTTCGCCCAGTTCCTTGGCGAGACGGTGAAATTCCAGTCTTGGCAGACGGTGCTCCATTATGGCGCACGCCCGCTGGCCGAGGGGCGACCGGCGGATTTCGGGAAGGTGCTGCGCTTCGCCCTGGCGCTGGACGCGATCGGGGCTGTCGTCGGGGTCGCTGTCGGGCTGATCGCCACCCTGGCGTTCGGGGATCGGCTGGGCCTGTCGCCCGAGCATCGCCCGGCGGCGGCCCTGTATGTCCTGTCGGTGGTCTTCATGGTGTCGGCGACGCCGATGGGATTGCTCAGATTGCTGGACCGGTTCGATGTCCTGGCCCGACAGACGGCGCTGGTCGCCCTGGTGCGGCTGATCGGGTGCGGGATCGGATTTGTGACCGCCGCGTCGATGCCGGCATTCCTGATCTTCTGGGCGGCAGGCGTGGTCGCCGGCTTCGTCTATATCGCCTGGGCCGCCTGGTCGGAGCTTAAGGCGCGCGGCCTGCTATCCGGCCCGACCTGGCGCGGCGGCCCTCTGACCGAAGGCATGCCGGGGGCCTGGCGGTTCGCCTGGTCGACCAACCTCAGCGCTACGGTCGACGTGGCCTTCACCCATGTGATCACCCTGGCCCTCGGGGCCCTGGTGGGACCGGCCCAGGCGGCGCTCTGGCGGATCGGACGTCAGGTCGCCGACGCCATCGCCAAGCCCGCCCGCCTGCTGACCGCCTCCCTCTATCCCGAACTGGCGCGTCTGCACGCCGGCGAGGGCGGACAGGCCGGGATGTGGCGATTGGCGCGAGCGATCGGCCTGCTGGCGGGAGCGCTGGGGGTCCTGCTGATGGGGCTGACGCTGGGCGGCGGCGAATGGCTGTTGCGGATCACCATGGGGCCGCAGTTCACCCAGGCCGCGACCCTGATGACCTGGCAGGTCGGAGCCGCCGTGATCGGTCTGGTCGCCCTGCCGTTCGAGCCGATGCTGGTGTCGCTTGGTCGGGCGGGCACGGCGCTTTGGGTCCGGCTGGTGGTCTGCTTCGCCTATCTGGCGTTGCTGGGACCGGTCGTGACGCATTACGGAGCCTTAGGGGCGGCGGTTACCTTGGTGATCGCCTCGGCCCTGATGGCTCTGGGTATGTTCATGTGCGTGTTCCATAATCGGAGGAATCACCCGCAGGACGGGGCAGACGACGATCAGAAGGCACAGGCTTGACCTCACCCACCCCGACCGCGCCGGACCGCCTGGTCCGCCATGCCGATTTCCGGACACTCACCCAGGCGCTGGATTTCGCGGCGATGGGTGAGACGGGCCTCACCCTGTATGGCGGGCGCGGGCAGTGGCTGCGCGCGATGACCTATGCCGAACTGCGGACCGAGGCCCTGGTCCTGGCAGGCCGTCTGCTGGCCGGCGGCCTGAACCCCGGCGACCGGGTGGGGCTGGCCGCAGAGACCGACGCCGACTTCATCCGCGCCTTCTTCGCCTGCCAGTATGCCGGTCTGGTGCCCGCCCCCCTGCCCCTGCCCGCGCCCCTGGGCGGACGCGAGGCCTATGTCGAACAGATCGCCCGGATGCTGGGCGCGGCCCAGGCCTCGGCCGTGTTCGGTCCGGCCGCCTATGCCGAGTGGCTGCGCGAGGCAGCGGATGAGGCGGGCGGCATCGCGATCGGGCCGTCGCTCGACGACCTGCCGGAGGCCGGGGATATGGCCCTGCCCGACATCGACCCCGACGACCTCTGCTATGTCCAGTTCTCGTCCGGCAGCACGCGGTTTCCGACCGGGGTCATGGTGACCCATCGATCCTTGATGGCCAATGCGGTGGCGATCACCCGAGACGGGCTCCAGGTCGTGTCCCGGGATCGTGCCGTGTCGTGGTTGCCCCTGTATCACGACATGGGGCTGATCGGCTTCCTGCTGGCCCCGCTGTGCTGCCAGATGTCGGTCGATCTTCTGCCCACCAGCGCCTTCGTGCGGCGTCCCTTGCTGTGGCTGGACCTGATGTCGCGGAACGGCGGCACCGTCTCCTACAGCCCGACCTTCGGCTATGAGCTGTGTGCCCGGCGGGCCGAGACCGCATCGAGCACATCTTTCGACCTGTCGTCCTGGCGGATCGCGGGGGTCGGCGGGGACATGGTGCGGGTCCGCCCTCTGACCGAGTTCGCCGAGCGGTTCGTCGGCTCAGGGTTCGAGCCGACAGCCTTCGTCGCCAGCTATGGCATGGCCGAGGCGACGCTGGCCGTCACCATGGCCCCGCTGGGGAGCGGCCTCAGGGTCGAGACGCTCAATTTGCTGGACATGGAAGGCGATGGCGACGTCACGCGTGCAGCGTGCGAGGAGCGATCGCGGGGTTTCGTCCGTTGCGGCCCGGCCCTGCCGGCGCACCGGATCGAGGTCCGCGATGCTGACGGTCGGCCGATGCCTGACGGCCAGGTCGGGCGCATCTTCATCCAGGGCCCCAGCCTGATGCAGGGCTATTTCGGCAATCCCGACGCGACCGCCGACGTCCTGTCAGACGACGGCTGGCTGGAGACCGGCGACCTGGGCCTGATCGTCCAGGGCGAGATCGTACCGACCGGGCGGGCCAAGGATCTGATCCTGATCAACGGCCGCAACCTGTGGCCGCAGGATCTGGAATGGAGCGTCGAGGCGGAGCTGGACAAGGTCCGCAGCGGCGACGTCTCGGCATTCCATGTCACCGACGGCGACGCGGAGCAGGTCGTGGTGCTGGTCCAGTCCCGTTCAGGCGATTCGGCGGCGCGCGAGGCCCTGACCATCGAAGTCGCGGCCCTTCTGCGCGCCCGGCACGGGATCGAGACGACCGTCCATCTGGTCGGGCCGCACGACCTGCCCAAGACGACCTCGGGCAAGCTGAGCCGGACCCGGGCACGGGCAATGTTCCTGGCCGGAACCTTCCACGAGGCTCGGGCCTGATGGTCGTGGCGCGGCGGGTCGCCATCACCGGCGCCACCGGCTTTCTGGGCCAGCATCTGCTCAAGGCCTTTGCCGACGCGGGTTGGACCGTACGTGTGCTGGCGCGGCGCGATCCGATCGCGACCTTCGGCAGTATGGCGAGGTTGGAGGTCACGCCGGGCGACATTGAGGACGAGGGTGCGTTGCGGGCCCTGTGTCACGGGGCCGATGTCGTGATCCATGCCGCCGGCTTGGTGAAGGCCCGGCGCGATGCGGATTTCCACCGCATCAACGCCGACGGAGCCGACCGGCTGGCCCAAGCCGCACAGGCCGTCGCACCGGCCGCCCATGTCATCTTGATCTCGTCTCTGGCTGCGCGCGAGCCGCAGCTGTCGCCCTATGCGGCCAGCAAGCGGGCGGCAGAGGTCATGATGGCGGCCCGGCTTGGAGACCGGCTGACCATCGTCCGGCCCACCGCCATCTACGGCCCCGGCGACCGCGAGACCTTCGCCCTGTTCGCCGCTGCGGCTCGTGGACAGCGCCTGCCGGTGCTGCATCCTGCGGCAAGGGTAACCTTTATCCATGTCTCGGACGTAGCCCGAAACATGCTCGCGCTTGCCGACGGCCGGCCTCGATCGACCCCCGTCACGATCTGCGACGATCGTCTGTCGGGTTACAGCTGGCGGGAACTGACCTCTGCGGCGGCACAGGCCGTCGGGCGCGAACCCCGGACTTTTCGCCTGCCCGAGATCGCTCTCCAAATCGCGGGCACCCTGTCCGGATTGTCGAGGATTTACGGGCGCGCTCCGGTGTTCACGGCCGGAAAGGCCCGCGAAATCCTGCACCGCGACTGGAGCGTTTCACCAGAAGAACGCGGGCCGGCACCTGCTGTCGTCTTCCCCCTTGTCCACGGATTCACCGACACCGTAGCTTGGGCGAGACGCGCGGGCTGGCTCTAATCGGACAAACGAGCATCAGACGTGTGACAGTTCTCTGGCAATTTGTCAGAGAGCCGATTAGGCAGTGGATGTTGGGGTTCCATGGGTAGGCGCGCGTGAGTCAGTCGGCAGTGACGGACCTGACGGTCCATCAGATTCAGCAGGCGGTCGAGCTGGTGCTCGGACGCGCAGTGACGATCGATCGTGACACCGACATCGCGCGCGATCTCGCCGTCGATTCCCTGGCCCTGATGAACATCGTCATGGAGCTGGAGGATGCGTTCGATGTCTCGATGCCGCTCGACCGACTGGCGACGGTCCAGACCATCGGCGACCTGGCCGACATCATATCCTCCCTGCGTCAGGAGGCCTGAAGAATGGCTCTGTTCGATCGATATCTGCCTCAGGTCGAGGCCTACCAGTCCATCCGCGCGTTCGGGGCCGACCCGTTCAGCATGCGGTTCGACGCCATCCTGTCCCCGACCGAGGCCGAATACGGCGGGCGACGCGTCATCCTGCTGGGCACGAACAACTATCTGGGGCTGACCTTCGATCCGGCCTGTATCGAGGCCTCCGTCGAGGCCACGCGAGCCTGGGGCACGGGCACCACCGGCTCGCGGATCGCCAACGGCAGTTTCGACGGGCACCTGGCCATGGAGACGGCGCTGGCCACCTTCTATGGTCGCCAGCATGCCATGGTCTTCACCACCGGGTACCAAGCCAATCTGGGCGTCCTGTCGTCCCTTGTCGGGCGCGGCGATCACCTGATCCTGGACGCCGACAGCCATGCCAGCATCTATGACGGGGCGCGGCTGGGCCATGCCGAGGTCATCCGTTTCCGCCACAACGACCCCGAGGATCTGGCCAAACGCCTGCGCCGCCTCGGCGATGCACCGGGCAACCGGATGATCGTGGTCGAGGGCATCTATTCGATGATGGGCGACGTCGCGCCCCTTCGCGAGATCGCCGCCATCAAGCGCGAGACCGGGGCCTATCTGATGGTCGACGAGGCCCATTCGCTGGGCGTTCTGGGGGCCACCGGACGCGGTCTGGCCGAGGCGGCGGGCGTCGAGGACGACGTCGACTTCATCGTCGGCACCTTCTCCAAGAGCCTGGGCGGGATCGGCGGATACCTGGTGTCGGATATCGCCGATTTCGACGTGCTGAGGGTCGTCAGCCGCCCCTATATGTTTACCGCCTCCCTGCCACCCGCCGTCGTCGCCGCGACGCTGACAGCGCTGGAGCGGATGCAGGCCGAGCCAGGCCTGCGCTCCAAACTGGCCGCCAATTCACAACGGCTGTTCGACGGCCTGAACGCCTTGGGCTTCACCACCGGGGCCACGGCCTCGCCGATCGTGGCGGTGGCCATGTCGGACACGGCCGAGGCCCTGGCCTTCTGGAACGGGCTGCTAGCTCAGGGCGTCTATCTGAACCTCGCCCTGCCGCCCGCGACGCCGGACAGCCGCCCGCTGCTGCGCTCCAGCGTCAGCGCCGCCCATAGTTTCGAGCAGATCGACGCCGTTCTGGACGCCTTCGCCACCGTCGGCCGGTCGATGAACCGGGTGGCTCCCGCCGCTCAGCGCGCGTCGCGCTGAGCCCGGCGTTTTCGCCGCCATAGCCTGTACAGCACCCCCGGCGAGGCCAGCACCGGATGGCGGATTCGCCAAGGAGTCAGCGGAACGACCAGTCCGGTGTGCCGCTCGATCTTCCACACGGCGTACTGCGTCGCGCCGGTGAAGGTGAAGGCCGCCTTGATCAGCCGGGCGATGTTCAGCGGCTTGCCGAGCCTACGCCGCCGCCGCCATTCGGTCAGGATGCGGTGACGCTCGGTCGGGCTCAGGGACGGGCTCAGACGCGCGCCGTCCTGCTGAAACGCGATCCCGCCCGCCGCCCAGGCCAGCGGCAGGATGGCGGCATAGCGATCCGGATCGAAGCCGACGATCTGGTTCTCGCGCCCGGCACGCTCGACCCGAAACTCGGCGCGATAGGTCTGGGCGAACAAGGCCCGCCACCATACCAGCGGTTCTCCGCTGCCGGGCCCCAGCACGGCGGCATAGCGGGCGGCGGTGACCGCCGCGTCGGCGACGGCGCGCGTCACCGCATCGCGGTCCGCTTCGCCCCTGGTCCAAACGAGGGCGCAGGGCTGAACGAACCGGGTCCAGATGGTGGTGTCCAGCCGCTGGCCCGCCGCCGCCTCGGCGAAGGTCGTCAGGGGCAGGACGGCGATCTTGGCCCTCAGCACCGTCTCGCTATGGGTACATTCGCGGAAATCCACCTCGGGCCACAGCTTGCGCTCACGCCAGCCGCGCAGGCCCGTCCGGTGCGGCCCGTCGGTCAGGATGTAGAAGTCCAGCACCCCGTCCAGATCACCCGTCCGCAGGATCGAGCCATAGAACAGCACCGCCGCCGTATCCTGTTCCGCCGCCAGAGCCTCGGCGAAGGCGTGCACGGCCTCCCGAACCGGCGTGGCCAGGTCGCGCGCGACCAGATCGATCAGGGGCACGGTCATGCGGTCACGAAGGTGAAAGCGGGCCCCTGACGCATCGTGACGTGCCCGCCCGGATAGACTTCGCCATCGAGCACGAAGGCCTCCAGACCGTGGAGCGAAACCGCCTGTGGGGTGTGCCGCCGATAGCCCGCCCGTTCGAGCCAGATCGGTTCACCCCCGGCCAGTATGGCAACCAGGGCCGGAATCAGCCGACGCGGCGGGGCATCGACGTCGAGCAGCTTCAGACCCGGACGCGGTCGTCCGAACGGCCGGAATTTCAGCGGGAACCGTTCCAGGGTGCTGGCCAGGATCAGGAACCGCTGGCGGGTCTCGCTCGCGCTGCCGTCAAGGGCCAGGGCCAGCCGCTCGCCCGCGCCGACCCCCTGCGCGCCGCCGAAGGCCGTGCTGAAGACGGCTCCGATCAGGGCCGCGCCCACCGCCAGGCTGTCAATGATCCCGATCCGGTGCGCGCCGGTCGCCATCCGCGTGGCCCCGACATAGGCCCCGGTGCCGAAGACGAAGCCCCGGAGCGCGGGCACGTTATCGCCATCGCCATCGCGGGTGACCTCCAGCATGGGCCGGGATGTTCGGTTGGCAAGCGATCGCGCCGCCGCCATCGCCGCCTCGACCGACCAACGCGCGGGGAGGCCCAGGTCGCGCGCCAGCACATTGGTCTTGCCGTGCGGGACGACGGCCAGCAGCGGCAACCGGCCCTCGAAGGCTGGCCAGGCCCGGGTCACGACGTCCCGCAGCGTTCCGTCACCGCCGTCGACGATCAGCAGATCGACCTTAGCCTCAGCCATGGCTTCAAGAGCTCTTGCCAGCGCCTCGGGCGTGTCGGGGGCGGCATGGATCACGTCCGGCGACACAGGCCCGGGCGACCGGGCGCGGTTCCTGTGGCTGCGCGGATTGTGGATCACCCCGACCCGCATCACCCCTCCAGCCAGGACACCAGCGGACGGCGGGCGCCCAGCCCCTGAACGATCTGGACCGCGTGGACGACCAGGCACAGCGCCGTCCAGACGCCGACGGCGATCAGGCCGATGTCGGGCCGACCGACCAGGGTCGCCGCGCTCAGCAGCAGCAGATTGGGGTTCCGCCGCGCCGTGATCAGCCGGAAGAAGCTGTCGAACCGCCGCCAGGCGTGCATATGCATGCCGAACAGCCGGATGAAGATTCCCTCCTCGATCCGCTGCGCGACATAGCCGCCGACGATGACGGCCAGCAGCAGTTCCGGATGCGGCAGGTCGAACCCTGACGCCTGTACTCCCACGAACCAGGCCCACCACCAGAACGGTGGATGGATCAGGTCGATTCCATGGTCGAACACATTGCCCCAGGGCGACGACCGCAGCGTGACCCGCGCCAGCTTGCCGTCGACCGTATCGAGAAAGGTCATGACCCAGGCCGCGACCAGCCCCCAGCCGAACTCGCCGACCCAAAAAAGATTCATCGCCGCCAGCACCAGGATCAGGCTGGCGAGGGTAACCTGGTTCGGGCTGATCCCGGTCAGGGCGCACCAGCGGGTCACGATACGCGCTGGAACCGGCCAGACGTATTTGGTCACCAGATCGGTGATTCCCTTGTACGATCCCTGGAACAGTCGGGCCTCGACAGCCCGGGCATTGCCGGCGTCCAGCCGCTCCAGCACCGGGGCCTCGCGTTTCCTCAGGGCGCTGTTGTAGGTCAGGTCTGCGGGGTCGAGCCGGGTCAGGTCGCGCAAGACAGCGGATGCGGCATTTCCAGCCAGCAGGGCCTCTGCGGCGACATGGGCGTCCGCCTCCCGCACATGGGCGGCGACGGGCGCACCTTCGGCGCCGATCATCACACTGTCGGGCCTTGAGATGACGGCCTTGATCAAGGCTTCGTCGAACACGTGGTCGGCCCGTGCCAGGACCACCGTGCCCGAACCCGCTGACTCGCCCTGCGAAACGCCTGCCCGCGCGAAGATGCGGCCCAGCCGTTCGGCCGAACTCATGCCCCAGATCCGCGCCGAGCCCTCACCCAGCACCCGCGCGCAACGCGTGGCATCCGTCATCTGCTATACGCCCCGTTGTCGGCCCGCTCGCGGGGCCCGAATCTTCATAAAACAACTGCGGCCCGCCGTGGCCAGAAACTGATACGATTGCCCCCTTTTCGTCTCGCCCACCTGTCGGATCCACACCTGCCGCCGCCTCCTATGCGGCTGGTCGAGCTGCGACTGAAGCGGCTGGTCAGCGGCCTGGCCTGGCGTCGCAAGGTTCATCATCACCGCCCCGAGGTCCTGGCCACCTTGATGGCCGACATCGCGGGGGCTGGACCGGACCACATCGCCGTCACCGGCGACCTGACCAATTTCTCGACCGAGGCAGAATACGACGCCGCGGCGAACTGGCTGACAGCGCTGGGGCCCGCCGCCGACGTCACCGTCTCGCCCGGCAATCACGATGCCCTGATCGGGTCAGCCGATCCCGCACGGTTCGCCCCTTGGCGGGCCTGGCTTGGCGATCAGGGCGACAGCTTTCCCTTCGTCCGGCACCGTGGCCCCGTGGCCATTCTGAACCTCTGTTCGGCCATCCCGACGCCGGTGCGTCTGGCGACGGGACGACTCGGGGCCACTCAGATCGCGCGGCTGGAGGCCGAGCTGACGGCGGCGCGGCAGGCCGGTCTGTGCCGCATCGTCCTGATCCATCATCCGGTGGTGGACGGCGTTGTCGCGGATCGCAAGGCCCTGACGGATAGGTCAGCACTTCAGGCCATGCTGGCGCGCACCGGGGCGGAACTGATCCTGCACGGCCATGCCCACCGATCGACCGTGTCGTCGGTCGCGGGACCGGACGGACCGATCCCGGCACTGGGCGTGCCGTCCGCTTCAATGTCGCCCGGTCAAGGCGAGGCGGCGCGCTGGCACGAGATCGCGATCACGCCCTGCGAGACGGGCTTCGATATCGACATCGCCGCACGCGGTATTCAGGCGGACGGCACCATGAACAGCCTGGGTGGCTACCAGTTGGCGACCCGCACCAGAGGCAAAAATCGGCTGACCTGACGGCGGCCGGCCAGAATGGCGTGACTGGCAGAACTAGGGAGACTAGCGATCGCGAAATGGTGCTATTATAAACAGGGCCGTGCACACTCAGGGATAGCGGGTCTGGATCCGGATCGTGTTGTCGCCCGGCGTCACCGCGAACCGCACCGAGCGGAACGACGGCAGCCCCAGCCGCGCCGGAGCGTCGTTGGAAAAACCGAACCCCTCGGTCGGGCGACCGATGGCGCTGCGGTCGAAATCGCTGTCGCCGTCGGCGTCGTGATAGATGACCACCGCATAGGTGCCCGCCTCCGGCAGGTTGAAACAGGCCCGCGTCGTCGGCGCCACCGCCCGCGTCCGCACCCGCAGCAGCTTGCCACCGGGAGCCAGGAACCGCCGCGCATTGTCGGGATAGATCGTCACTGCGATCTGGCCCTCGGCTGCCCGCACGCCGTTGACGATGACGTTCAGCCGCGTCCCGCCATCCGCCGCGCCCTCGCAGGTCTGGGCCTGGACGGACCCCGCCATGGCGATCAACGCCGCACCGGACACTAGGGCCGCGATCAGGAAAGGTCTGGCTTTCACGATTTGTCCCTGTTTCCTATAGGCCGCGCCGGTCCGGACCGGTTATCTTGGCCATCATGACGAATCCGACCGCAACCGCCTTTGGATATCCGCACACGCTTGTCGCGGAAACAACTCATTGGCTTGTTCTGGTCCGGCCGAAACAGCCCACATGGGGATCGCTGGCCCTGGTGTGCAAGGAGCCGGTCCAGGCCTTCGCCGACCTCAGCGCCGAGGCCTTCGTCGATCTGAAGGTCGCGACCACCGGCATCGAGGCCATGCTGGGTCGATTGGTGGCCTATGAGCGGATCAACTATCTGATGCTGATGATGGTCGACCGCGACGTCCATTTCCACGTCATCCCCCGGTACGACGGGACGCGCGAGGACGCCGGTCTGACGTTCGCCGACGCCGGATGGCCCGGCCCGCCCGCCGTGGGCCAGACGGTCGATCTGGACGCCGATCAGGCCGAGAACCTGGCCCGACGGCTTGGTGAAGCCTGGCCCCGGACGGAGGTGGCGGCGCAGTGATCCGGCTGCGCATCCTCGACCGCTATTCGCTCCGGCTGACGCTTTGGCCGATGGTCGGGGCGATCGTCGTGACGCTGGTGGCCCTGTTGCTGGAGCGGGTGCTGCGGCTGCTGGACGCCCTGTCACAGAGCGACGGACGGTTCGGTTTCGTGCTGGAGCTGACGGCCAATCTCGTTCCGCATTATCTGGGCCTGACCCTGCCTGCTGCCTTCTTCGTGGCCCTGTTCATCGTGGTGTCGCGGCTGAACGACGGGTCCGAGATCGACGCCATGCTGGCGAGCGGCCATTCCCTGACCCGGATCGCGGCTCCGTTTGTCGGGCTGGGCGTCGCCCTGATGGTCCTCAGCATCATCCTGTTCGGCTTCGTCCAGCCCTATAGCCGATATGCCTACCGCTCGGTCCTGCACAGCGCCCAAAGCGCGGGCTGGAGCGGGGCCGTGCCGGAACGGGCGGTGATATCCACTGACGACGGCCTGCTGATCACCGCCAACACTACCGATGCCTCAGGCCGGTCCTTGAAGGGCGTCTTCATCCGCCAGCTCAACCCGAACGGCGCCGAGCTGATCACTACCGCCGACCGAGCCGATGTCTCGATAAATCCTGAGAGCGGCACCGCCACCGTCACCCTGCACCAGGGTCGCCAGATCCGGATCGGTCGCGACGGCAGGCCCAAAGTCTTCGTCTTCAGCGGCTTCTTCGCCGACATCCCCCTGACAGGGGCCACGAAGCTGCTGCGGGATCGCGGCGGGGATGCGCGCGAGCTGACGCTGGTCGAGCTCGTGACCGGAGGAGGTCGGACCATTCCGCTGCAGGAACGGATGGCCGAGTTCTATGGCCGACTGGCGCGCGCCCTCGCTCTCCCGCTGCTGCCGCTGCTTGCGCTGCCGCTGGGTCTGGCGGCCAAGCGGGGCGGGCGGGCGCCCGGCGTCATCCTGGCCGGGGTCATCCTGATCGCGTTCCAGAACCTGCTCCAGCTCGGACAGGGGCTGGCGACCAGCGGGCGCGCCGACGCCATCGTCGCCGTGGGCCTGCCTTTCGCGGTGTTCGCCGGCCTGTGCGTCTGGATCTTCATGGGTAGCCGAAGGCGCCCCGGCGACACCCCGATCGCGCGCCTGACCCAGCGGCTGGGCGCGTTAGCGCGGCGTGTGATCCGGCTGATCCCGTCGCGGCGATCTGCCCGCGCATGATCCTGGCCCGGTTTATCCTCAAGGTCGTGGGGTTCCGCATTCTGGCGGCGCTTGCCGTGCTTTTCGCTGTACTTCAGGTGCTCGATCTGCTGGACGCGACCACCGACGTGCTGGAGCGCGGGCTGGGTGTCGGCGGCGTGATGAGATACGCCGCGCTGCGCGCGCCAAGCCTGCTGATCCAGGCCATGCCGATCGCGGTCCTGGCCGGCAGCTTGCTGGCCTTCACCCAGCTGGGTCGGGAGAACGCGATCATCGCCATGCGGGCCAGCGGCATCTCGACGTTTCGCCTCATCGGCCTGTCGCTACCCGCGGCCTTGATCGTCGTCGCGACCCATCTGGTGATCGGCCAGGCGATCGCCCCGCGCACCGATGCCGCGCAGGAACGCTGGTGGCGGGTCACCGAACCGCTGGCCGACCGGAAGGCGCCGGAGAGCCGCAGCTTCCGCGTCGGAGCCGACATCGTCACCGCAACCGCAGATCCCGACCTCGACACAAGCCTGAGCGACGTCCGCATTTATCGCAGGACGCCAGAGGGCTTGTTGCTGACCCGCACCACGGCGTCTACGGCCCGTTTCGACGACGGCGCCTGGACCCTGAGCGACGCAAGGACCGTGACGATCGCCCAAGGGGCGGAGGGCGTGCGCGATGCCGCGCGCCTGACCTGGCCGACCACCCTCCGTCCTGTCGACATCCAGACCGTGTTCGGCGACACCGCCACGACCACCTCGGCGGAGGCGCACAGGGCCTTGCGGGAGGGAGCAGCCCTGCGATCGCCCGCCTTCTACCAGATGACCTTGCAGCGGGCCTGGTCGGCGCCGTTCGCCTCGCTTGTCATGCTGCTGCTGGCGATCCCGGTGGGCCTGGTCAGCTATCGCGGCGCCCAGGCTCCCGTTGTGCTGGCGCTTTGCCTCGGGGCCGGGTTGCTGTTCCTGGTCGTCGACGGGCTGCTGGCGGCCGTTGGCGAGAGCGGGGTCTTGCCGGTGCTGCTGGCCGCCTGGGGCGGGCCGATCGTATTCGCCGCCGCCGCCATGATGGTCCTGTTGCGGGAGGAAGGCGCATGATGCCGTTGCAGATCGTCCCGGTCGTCACCCCGGCGGAGCTGGACCGGTTCATCGCGCTGTCCGACCGGATCAACGCGGGGGATCCGAACTATGTGCCGCCGCTGCGGATGGAGCGACGTGAGGCCCTGTCGCCCAAGAAGAACCCCTTCTTCGCGCATGCCGATGTCCAGCTGTGGCTGGCGATCCGCGACGGGCGCGACGTCGGCCGGATCAGCGCCCAGATCGACCATATGGCCCCGCCCAGCCCGGACGGTCCCCACGGCCATTTCGGCCTGATCTGCGCCGAGGACGACGCCGCCGTATTCGCCGCCCTGTTCGAGACCGCCGAGTCCTGGTTAAAGGCGCGGGGCTGTCGCCGGGCTCTTGGTCCGTTCAACCTGTCGATCAACGAGGAGGTCGGCCTGCTGATCGACGGCTTCGACACCCCACCGATGGTGATGATGGGCCACGACCCGGCCTATGCAGGGTCCCGGATCGAGGCCCTGGGCTATGCCAAGGCCAAGGACGTCTTCGCCTATACTTCGTCGTTCGAACACGACCTGCCCGAGCCGGTCACGCGGCGGGTGAAACGCGGGCCGCCGCCGGGCCTCGTGCTGCGCCCGCTCGACATGCACCGCTACGATGCCGAGGTCGATGCCCTGACCGACATCCTGAACGATGCCTGGTCCGACAATTGGGGTTTCACGCCCGTCACGGAGGCAGAGACCCGTCAGCTGGCCATTGCGCTGAAGCCGGTGATCGATCCGCGCCTGACCTGGTTCGCCGAGATCGACGGCGACGTGGCCGGTTTCGTGGTCTTCCTTCCCAACGTCAATGCGGCGATCGCGGATCTGAAGGGGCGGTTGCTGCCGTTCGGTTGGGCCCGACTGCTGTGGCGGCTGAAGGTGCGGCGCGTCAAATCGATCCGCGTTCCCCTTATGGGGGTCAAGCGTCGCCATGCCAGGACACAGAAGGGGATCATGGCGCCGTTTCATCTGGTGCATATCGCCCGTAGCCAAGCCCGCGCACTGGGCTATCGGCACTGCGAGATGTCGTGGATCCTGGAGGACAACACGGCCATGCGAGGCATCCTCGACGCGCTCGGGGCCCGCATCTACAAAACTTACCGCATCTACCACAAGCCCCTGGCATGAGCGGTTTTACGGCCTTGATCCTAGCGGGATCGCGCGGCGGCCCGGAGACCGTGGCCAACCACGCCGGCGTGGCGCACAAGGCCCTGATCCCAATCGACGGGACGCCGATGATCCTGCGCGTGGTCGCCGCCCTGGGCGAGGCTGGAGCCAGCCGAATCGCCGTCTCGACCAATGATGCCGAGGTGATGGCGTTGTTGGCGGGGTATGAGGTCGAATGCATGCCTCCACGGGCCCAGCCCAGCCTCAGCGTCCTGTCGGCCTTCGAGACCCTTGGGGCGCCGCTTCTGGTCACCACGGCGGACCACGCCCTGCTGCGTCCAGAATGGATCACCCAGTTCATCGCCGACATGCCGCCCGGGTCTGACCTGTCCATGCTGCTGGCCGAACGGCGGGTGGTGGAAGCGGATGCGCCACGGACGAGGCGGACCTGGTACCGATTCGCGCGACAGGCCTGGTCAGGCTGCAACCTGTTCTATCTGGCCACGCCCCGGGCCGCCGACGCGCTGGCGTTGTGGCGGACGGTCGAGGTCCATCGCAAGCAGCCGTGGCGCGTGGCGCGCCTGATCGGCCTGACGACCCTGGCGCGTTATCTCCTCGGGCGGCTGACGATCCAGGACGCCGTCGACCGTCTGGGAAACTCCATCGGGGTCCGGACTGCTGTCGTGGCCAGCCCCTTCGGCCTCGCTGCCGTGGATGTGGACAAGGCCGAAGACCTCGAACTGGTCCGTCGGATCGTCGAGGATCAGCGCGCCAGCCAGCCCTGAACCAGGGCCTCGTTGGTCGCCACATCGGCCAGGAAATCCATCTCCCCCCAGCCCAACCCCTCGATCGAACAGACGCTGACGCCCCCGCCTTCGCGAGCCAGTTCGTGGATGATGCTCAGATACCAGCGGCGCAGGTTTTCCGGATCGCGCAGCGCCGCCTCCATCGCCGACCGGAAACGGGCAGCGCCCCGGTCCGAGAACCGCAGGAAGCCGATCGATTCGGCGTCATAGGTCCGGATCGTCTTGCCGATGGCGACCAGATCGCCGCCGCGCGTCTCGACCTTCATGTCGTCGGCGTCATAGGTCGGCTTGCGGTCGACGGTCACGACGATGTCGGTCTCCGGGGCCGAGATCAGTCTGTCTGCAATAGCTGGCTCGAACAGGGTGTCGCCGTTCAGCAGCAGAACGCCCTCCTCGAACCGATCGCGTACGATCCAGCAGGAGGCGAGATTGTCGGCCACGCCGTAGAAGGGGTTGTAGACGGTCGAGACTGCCATATCCCCCAGTTTCAGTCTGCCGATCTCGTCCTCGACCAGCGAAGCCCCGAAGCCGGTGACCACGATAGCCTCTTCCACGCCCGCCGTCTGAAGATGCGACAGCTGCCAGGCCAGCAGGCTGCGCCCGCCCAGTTCGACCAGGCATTTCGGCCTTGCCTCTGTTAGGGGCAACAGCCTCTTGCCCTGGCCCGCGCTCAGGATGATGGCCCGTTTTGTCGTCACCCGGATTGTCCCTGCATGAAGTCCATGATCGCTCGCGCCGCCCGCTCGGAGGCCGGTTCGAGGCTGGTCGAGAAGGTCTCGGCGAAGCCTGCAGTCTGGGCGGCCAAGAAATCCCCGTGGTTCCCCCGTGCCGCATCGATGGCGCCGACGAGATCGATCGTGGTCTCCCGAACCGGCCCGAATCGCCAATGGCCATAGTTCTCGTCGCCCTGCCAGTCGACACCCCCCGCATTCAGGAAGACACAGGGTTTGGGCCTGCGCAGGAACTCGTAGACTTGGCTGCTGACGTCGCCAAGATAGACGTCGGCCAATGTGGTCCAGGTCATGTCGATCGACCGGTCGCTGCCGCGATCAATGTGGATGTGAGGCCGGCCCTCATAGCCGTCCAGCAGCCCCGCCCAGCGCGCCCTCGCGGCCCTGCCGTCCAGCAGTCGGACGTGAGGCGCCACGACCAGGTTGTAGCGATCCTGATCGGCGAAGGCGCTGAGCACATCCGCGCCGAACCGTTCCCACGAGCCAAGACTGGAGAAATGAGGATTGTAGAGCACCACGGGCCTGTCATCAGCGAACGGTCGAAAGCTCGGATCTCGGATAGCATCGGCCGCCTCGAACTTGGGGTAGCCGATGACGGCGTGATGACCCTCACGGATCAGGCCCTCGCGCTGCATCCGCGCCCGGTGCTTCTCGCCCGCCATCAGGACGAAGTCGAAATCCGCGATCCGCCGATCAAATCCGGCCGCCCGGTCCCCCGCCCCATGGTCCAGGTGAATGAAGCGAGGCCGGGTAACCCCCAGCCGCTTCAACAAGATAGACGTCCGCTCCGGCACGGCGATGGCGTCCGATTGGTTCAACCAGCCCGCTGCTGTCACCATCGTCAGGAGTTTTGGCGGGTTCCTGCGGCCCGAGACGGTCTGGCCGATAGAAAGAAAAGACGAACTTATTTTGTGATACTCAATCGCTGCGGGGCCCAGTCGAGCGGACGCTATCCGAGCGTATTCGAGCTGCCTCGCGTCCGCCGACGCAACAACGACACGCGCTCCGGGTTTCGCAGCCAAGCGCACTGCTGTCGGCAACCCATGCAGCAGTTGATGGTTCTGGGCATTGAATAGAAAAATAATCCGCACGTCGAGAATGTAGCCGCTCTTAAGTTTGACTAATCGGATTCACAACCGCCAAACAAAACAAGCGCCGTGCCGATCATCTGCATCCAACATGATTTCAATAAAGTTCCTTATAGATATCGATAATGCAACGGTTTTGTCCAGCATCGCGTCCGCCAGCATCCGCTTAAGCTTTGCCGCTGGCCCTCCGACACGTCCGTACCGCCGAACTTGGCCTTCCACTGAAGAAGGTCGCCGAGCTGACGCCGTGACGCCGGCAGGCCGCAGCCGTCGTTGGCCGTGGCCTCAGAGGCGTTCGGCGGCGTCTCGAGGCGGGACTGAGTTCCCCTGCAGGCTTGCGCACGCCCTTCAACGTCAGCCAGACCGTGGAGGCTGTCACCGTAGAATTCGACGTCCCGGGCCATGGCAAAGAAGGCCTGATCCTCGAAGTGGGACCGCAGCGTTTGCGACTGCAGGCTCTCAGCCGTCAACGCCGCTCCGGTGACATCGCAGCTCCCTTTGACTGCAGCGTCGATCTGCCGGACGCCGTCGATGCTGATCAGGTGAAGGCGACACTTGAGAATGGCGTGCTGGTGGTGGAAATGACCAAGGTCGCGTGGACGCGCGGCGACGCCAAGCGCGTCCCGGTGCGCGAAGCGTCAGTCCCGGTACAGACGGCGCAAGAAGGCGATCAGGCCGGCGCCCCCAAGGAGTAGAATTGCAACGCGCACGAGCGCGGCGAGTTGGTCGTCTTGCGCGACCGTGACTAAGGCGACTGCGACAAGCAGGGCGGCGACAACGATCCCAAGGGCGATGGTGTCGCCGGCGCGTCTCATGGCGCGCGGCAAGTCGGTGAAGTCGGAGCTCGACACTTGCACGACAAGGCCGTCGCGGCTGACCCGCCCAATTACACGCCGGAGCGCTTCGGGCGCCATCGCGAGGATCTGGTCCAGTTCCTTAAATGTGCGGAACGCGCGGGCGGCCAGCGCCTTAGGTTTGAACCGGGCGGCGAACGCCCTGACGACCACGGGGGCGATCGCGGCGATGACATCCAGGTCAGGATCGAGTGTCCTTGCAAGGCCTTCGGCGGTGCCAAGGGCGCGGAGCAAGAGCAGGAGGTCCGGCGGCAGGGTCAACGCGTTTTCGCGGGCGATCGTGATGAATTCGGAGATCGCCTCGGCGAGCCGGATCGGCCGCCCTGAGTCAGCGGCATAACGCAGGAAGAACCGGTCGACAGCTTGTTCAAGGCCCGGCGGCGGGGAGCCGGAGCGGCCAGACCAGTCCATCAGCACATCGGACACCGCCCGGACATCGGCGTCCACCAGTGAGCCGAGAACGACGAGGACTTGCTCTCGCCGCTTCGCCGAGAGCCGTCCGACCGATCCGAAATCCAGCAGAGCAAGTCTGCCATCCGCGGTAACCAGAACATTCCCTGGATGCGGATCTCCGTGGAAAACCCCGTCCAGCAGGATCATGCTCAGCAGCCCCCTCGCCGCTTCCGGCGCCAGAGCGCGCGCCAAGGCAGGCTCGTCCCTGCGAAAGGCGCCGTTCGGGCTGCGACCACGGGCGCGCGTGCTGACCATGGTCCTTTCCGTCGTGAATCGATCATGAACGAAAGGCACTTGGAACGCGGTTCCCCGCCGTCGTATCTCCGTCTGATTGCGAGCCTCGATCCGCAAATCGATCTCCTCCAGAAGGGCTTCGCCGAGTTCCGTCACGACGCGCACGGGCTTGTGGCGGCGCAGCGCGGGTGCCCGGCGCTCGACCACACGTGCGGCCGCCGCGAGCAGACGGAGATCGGCGCGCATGATCGTTTCGATCCCTGGCCTGCGGACCTTCACGACGACCTCTTCACCCGACCGTAGCCGCGCGGCATAAACCTGCGCGATGGAGGCCGCAGCAATCGGGGTTGATGAGAACTCAGCGAAGATCTCGTCCGGTGGCCCGCCCAGATCGACCGCCAGCTGATCGCGAATGGACTCGAAGGGTACCGGCGAGACGTCATCATGAAGCCGCCCGAGCCGATTCGTCAGTTCCGGTGGAAGCAGATCCGACCGCGTGGCCATGATCTGGCCAAGCTTGACGAACGTTGGGCCGAGCTCCTCAAGGGCCGCGACTAAGCCTTCGTACGCCGCGCCCGCCGCGCCCGCGGCGCCCGCGGCCACCTCGTCCAGCGCCGCGCCGCGGACTAGCCCCAACCGCACCAAAACAGGTCGAGCGCCGGTCCGCGCCAGGGTGCGGAGCACGGTCGCAAGACGGCGATAGTCGCTGGGCGAGAGGGTCAGGGGCACCATGGGATGTGGATGCTCGGATCGATCATGTGACGCAAGGGCTGCCGGTTTGAACCGCGCTCGACCGCTCACGCGTTGCAGGGGTGAAAGAATGCGAGAGGTCGGAATATAGAGCCGTCCTTGAGTGAAGTCACATCGTCTGCTGAGGGGGCACTGACACAGTTTGAATTTAGCCGTTGAGGGGTGTGCCACCCCGAGACACGACCTCCAGACCAACGCTGGAGATGTCCCAATGCGGCACAGAACTGATTTCGTCTCGATCCCCTTCGCCAACCTGGCTGTCCGCCGCCGCTGTGTGGACGGCTCCGTCCAGTTCGTCGGCGCCATCGATGGCCGCGACTGTGTTCACTCTCCCACTTTCGAAGGTGCGGTCCAGTCTTTGCTGCGTCGTGCCTGTCATGCCGCTGTCCATTAGGTCAATGTTATAGTAAAGACTACAGCGGAAGGAACGTTTTTCGGCTTAGGTCCGAGTCCATCTGTTCGGATATAGTGTAACGGACGCTTTCAATAATTAGGCTGGACTCCACGTTAACGATGTGAGAACGCTGCACGCGAAATGCGGACTCATGACGGCGTTTTTGGACTCGATCTGCGCAAGACGAGTCTATCGAGTGGTTGGATTTGGTCGCTCGGCACTATTTTGGTAAGAGTCGCCTTAGGCGCAGGAGGCAGTTGATGAACAAGGCAGAACGCGCCGCTCTCCTTCAGGAACTGAAACGCACCACCGGCCAGATCAACCCGGACGGCAGCCCGTTCATCGACGACGGGGAAATCACCGATCCGAAGGTGTTGTCCCGGTTCTCCCAACCCTCTCGCGAGAAGATCAAGGCGCTCGCCGAGCGTATGGCGCGCAAGCCGCCGACTGACCGGGTCAAGAACTAACCCGGCCTGACAGCGAGGCGCGCGTCACATGACGTATCTCCCGCTGGGCCACGGTCTTCGCCAGCACTTCCTCGGCCCGCAGGTCAAGCCGGGCGGACCGGAACCGTTCGTTGGGACCCATCGCTGCACGGAGGAGAAGTAGCCGCCGTGATCAGGATCAAACGCCCGGATGGGCGCCGGACCGCCGGACCGCCGGACCATTCCGGAGGATCAAGACGGCAGCTTGATTCCCTGGCGACTCAATCCGGCCCCGGGGCGGCGTTCGCGATGGCAATGTCCAGGCCCTGAGAGATCGTGCCAAAGCAAGGGCGCGGTTTCGTCGAACGTCGTTCTTTAAAAACGCGAGGGCGGGTGGCCGCTCCGGTCGATGCTCGCGAGACGGCAGATCAATCGGGACGGCTACGGCCTGAGATCAGTCCGGACCGGCCCGAGGCGCTAAGGGCCAGACGCCACGGCGCCTTGCTCAAGGATTGCGGGCACGCTAATAACCGACTGATCAGTTATTAGGACGACCCTCGATGTTGCCTCCTGGTGAACCCAAATGGCGCCGCCGCGCGGCTGACCGGCCCAAAGAGATCATCGCAGCCGCGCTTGAGGTCTTTTCCGAGCACGGCTTCACCCGAGCCCGGCTGGACGACATCGCCAGGGCGGCCGGGGTCTCGAAAGGCGCGCTATACCTGTATTTCGAAACGAAACAGGATCTGTTCAAGGCCGTGGTGCAGGACGCCATCGAACCGAGACTGCTGAAGATTCGAACCGGCGCCGGGACCGAAATCCCCTTCGACGAAGCCGCGCGGCTGGGCGTCGGCGTTCTCGTCTCCGCGATCCAGTCGAATCCCCGCATCGGCGGAGTGTTGAAGCTGATTGTCGCGGAAAGCCGGAACCTGCCCGAACTGGCCCTGATCTGGCATCAAACGGTGATAACGCCGCTGCTTTCTCTGATCTCAGACATCATCCGTCGCGGTCAACGGTCCGGCGAAGTCCGGTCCGGCGACCCCGAATTGTTCGCAATGGGGCTGTTGGGTCCACTGGTTCTGGGGCTGCTGTGGCGGGAAACCTTCGAACCCATCGGGGCCGATCCATTGCCGCTTGAGACGCTCGCATCCCAGCATCTGGACACGGTCCTCAAGGGAATGAAGGCGTGAGGCGCCGGCTCATCTACAGGATCGCCGCCGTTGTCGGTGTCGTCGCGACGGGGGCCGCGGTCTGGTCGTTTCTACGGACCGACCAGACGAACCGGCCCCTTTCCGGCTACATTGAGGGCGAGTCGGTCTATCTCGCGGCGCCCGCCTCCGGCGCCCTTGAAGCCCTGTACGTGCGGGAGGGCGACCGCGTCCAGGCCGGCGCGGTGACCTTCCAGATCGACCCCGGCGTGCAGGAGGCCCAGGAGCGCGGCGCGGCCGCGTCCGTCGAGGCCGCCCGAGCCCGCGCCGACGATCTTCGCACGGGACAGAGGGCGCAGGAGCTCGAGGTGTTCGACACCGAACTCGCGGCCGCCCAGGCGCAGCTCCGCGAAGCCGAAGCCAGCTATGCCCGGATCGAACCTCTGGTGCGCCGGGGCATCTACGCGCCGGCCAGACTCGACCAGGAGCGAGCGAACCGGGACACGGCGAGGGCGCAGGTCGAGGCCGTCCGCCGTCGGCGAGAGGTGGCCACGCTTGGGGCGCGGGAAGATGCGTTGCGGGCGGCCGAACAACAGATCCGCCAGGCCGAAGGCGGACTGAACGAAGCCGAGGTTCGCCTGCGCACCCTCTCTCCCCGGGCGCCGGTGGAAGCCCGTGTCGAGGAAATTTTCTTCCGCGAGGGCGAATTCGTCCCCGCCAATCAACCCGTCCTCGCGCTGCTGCCCGACGCAGAGGTCAAGTTGCGGTTCTTCGTGCCGGAGCGCGAGTTGATCCACTATCGACCCGGGGCCGTGGTCAGGTTCAGCTGTGATGGCTGCGGTGCGCCGCGCAAGGCCCGGATCACCTGGATCAGCCCGCGACCCGAGTTCACTCCGCCTATCCTCTACAGTCAGGGCAGCCGGGATCGGCTGGTCTTTATGATCGAGGCGGCGCCGGAAAATCCACGCTCGCTCCAGCCGGGTTTGCCGGTCGATGTCGAGCGGTTGCGGGGCTCAAGATGACTGTTGCAAGTCCGGTTATCGATGTGCGGGGCCTTAACAAGTCGTTCGGAGCCCTCCACGCGGTTCAGGACTTTGGCATCACCGTCGAGCGGGGACGAATATGCGGATTTCTCGGTCCGAACGGGGCCGGGAAGACGACCACGCTTCGTCTCTTGTGCGGTCTGCTGACTCCAGACAGCGGCCAGGGTGAGGTTCTTGGCTACAATGTCATGAGCCAGTCCGAGCTGATCAAACGCCGGGTCGGTTACATGACCCAGAAATTCTCGCTCTATGACGACCTGTCCATCGAGCAGAACCTGATCTTCACCAGCCGGGTTCACGAACTGGACCGCCGGGCCGCCCGGGTCGAGGCCGCACTCGAACGTTTGGGGCTGGTCAAGCGGCGGCGACAGTTGGCAGGCACCCTCTCCGGCGGCTGGAAGCAACGTCTGGCGCTGGCCGCCGCGACGCTGCACGAACCCGAGTTGCTCCTGCTCGACGAGCCGACCGCCGGCGTCGATCCCGAAGCCCGGCGGACCTTCTGGGACGAAATCCATGCGCTCTCCGACGAGGGCATGACCGTTCTGGTGTCCACGCATTACATGGACGAGGCGGAACGGTGTCACGAGATCGCCTATATCGCCGGAGGTCGAACGCTGGCCCGGGGTACGGCCGACCAGGTCATCGATGAGTCCGGCCTGACCACATTCCTCGCGGAAGGGCCGAACGTCGGGCGGCTCATTGCACGCCTCCGGAACCAGGCCGGCGTCGAGATGGCGACGGTGTTCGGCACGACCTTGCACGTCTCCGGCCGGGATCGCCCGGCGCTCGAAGACGCCATCGCGCCCTTCCGCGGCCCGCAAGTCGTCTGGAAGGAGACGCGGCCCACCCTGGAGGACGTGTTCATCCAGTTGACGGCCGACCTTCAGCGAGAGTCGGACTGATGCTCTCTGCGACCCGCATCTGGGCTGTGATGGCCAAGGAATTCATCCAGCTCACGCGCGATCACCTCGCCTACGCCATGATTCTCATCATGCCGATCCTCCAGCTGGTGCTGTTCGGCTATGCGATCAATGACGATCCGCGAAACCTGCCGACCGCCGTCTATGTGCAGGACCACGGAAGCTTTTCGCGCTCGTTTCTGAGCGCCCTGACGAACAGCGGTTATTTTCGCATAACGCAGTCGGTGAACAGCCAGGCCGAGCTGGACAGGTCCCTGGCTCGCGGCGAGGTCCAGTTCGCCGTGGTGATCCCGCAGGATTTCACGCGTCGGGTTGTCCGCGGGGAAAATCCCACGATCCTGATCGAAGCCGACGCCGCGGATCCTTCGGCGACGGGCGGAGCTCTGGCCGCGCTCGCCGGCCTTCCGGGCCAAGCGCTGGCTCGCGACCTGACCGGCCCGCTGGTCCGGTCGACCCAGGGCGCCCCGTTCGAGGTCATCGTTCACAGGCGTTACAATCCGGAGGGCATCACCGCCTTCAACATCGTTCCCGGCCTGCTCGGGGTCATTCTGTCGATGACCCTGGTCATGATGACGTCGCTGGCCATGGCGCGCGAGCGGGAGCGCGGTACGCTGGAAAGCCTGCTGGCGACGCCTGTGCGGCCGCTCGAAGTCATGATCGGCAAGCTCGCCCCCTATGTCGGTGTGGGCGTTGTCCAGGTGACCCTCTTCCTGGTGATGGCTCGGCTCCTGTTCGACGTCCCCATGGTCGGCGGCTGGGACGCCCTTGTTGTCGGCGTCATGCTCTTCATCGTGGGATCGTTGGCCCTCGGCTTCTTCCTGTCCACCCTCGCCCAGACCCAGATGCAGGCCATGCAGATGTCCATCTTCTACATCCTGCCGTCCATGCTGCTCTCCGGATTCCTGTTCCCCTTCCGCGGCATGCCGGACTGGGCCCAGGCCTTGGGCTCATTGATCCCGGTCACCCATTTCCTGAGGATCGTCCGCGGCGCCCTGCTGAAGGGCGTCGGTCTGGCCGACGCCTGGCCAAGCGTGATGGCGCTGGCCGCCTTCGTCGTCGTGGTGACCGCCCTCGCCATCGTGCGCTACCGGACCACGCTCGACTGATCCCAATTCCGGGTGGCCGTCGAATTGTCCGGCCGTCCGGGTTGCGGGACCCCGTCTCACATCCCACCCCGACGAGAATCCTTTGGTGGCCTGGGCCGTTGGAGTTGGCTTCAGTCGCGCCGCCGAGTCTCAGGCATCACGCGAGCGGGCGGCGGAAACCAGCAGAATGTTTCGCTCACCCGTGTCTTCTCCCGGAGCCTGCCGTCGTTGAAGCTCTCGTTGAATCGGTTCTGCTGCGGCCCGGCCCGGCGGGATACAATGCCGGCCCACGCTGGAGCGCGTCAGCTTTGCCATCACCAGGGCGTGGGAGTGGTCGATCAGGCGTTCCAGTTCGCCACGAGGCACGTCCCGGTCCAGCGCCACGCTGATCCAATGGCGCCGGTCGAGATGATAGCGATGCCCGATGCCTGAATATTGCTCGCGCAACAGGTCGGCCCGGTGGGGATCGCACTTCAGGCTGACGGCGGCATCGCCGCGCGCCGAGAGGATCGCGAACATCTTGCCCATCAGCTTGTAAGTGGTCACGCAGTGGAGCCGCGCCGGTTCGGCCGCGGCGCCCGGCATCGCGTCCAGCAACGGCTTGGCGAGGGCGACCTGACCTGCGGCGTTCATGCACTCAAGCCCCGAACCCGGATCGCGCAATCAGGTATGCGGCTGCGTATCATACTGCATGGCGCCCATATCGTTGCCCTCTGTATCGAGGAAGCGGATCAGTGCGCCGACGGTCGGGATCACCGACCTGGGGAAGATGATCTTTCCCCCGTTCGCTTCAACTGCGAGCGCGACCGCATCGACGTCGTCGACGGCGAAGGTCGCCTCGATCCCGTTCAGGCCGCCTTCGCCGCGAGGACTTCGCCGGACGTGCATCAGTCCCTGGATGCCCGGTGACGCCTCGTCTCCGGTATGGATCAGGTAGAAGCCGGGCGGCCCCCAAGGCTCGAACGCCCAACCAAACACGGCCTCGTAGAAGGCGCGGGCCCGATCAACGTCGTCGACGTGGATGGCGAAGGAGGCGAGGTTGCTTGGCATGGCGCGAACGCTATCAGCGATGGCCGAGCCGCCGCAATCCCGCTACACGATCAAACGATGTCGCGAAAACGTCGCTCTGCCGCCGACGAGCCTTTCCTGCTCGTTCGTTCGTTCGCATCGGAGCAGGCGAGCGGCGCCGTGATCGCCCACCACCGTCACGGATGGAATCAACTCGTCTATATCGCTTCCGGCGTGATGGCGGTGGACACCGAAAGGGGGTCGTGGATCGCGCCGCCCGACTGGGCGGTCTGGGTGCCGGTCGATAGCAGGCATGCAATCCGCTTCATCAGCCGGAGCAGCCTGCGAACGATCTATCTCCGACCGGATCAGCGCCCTGAACTGCCCGAAAATAGCTGTTCGCTCGCCGTGTCACCGCTGCTTCGGGCGCTCATCCTGCGAACTGTGGAGCTGGGCATGCTGGATGAGCGCAATGAAACGGAGGCGGCGATGTCGAGACTTCTGGTCGCCGAACTTGGACTGGCGGGGCCGCCGCCCTTTACGCTGCCACAGCCGACCAGCGAGGTCACGGTGCGGGCGGCCCGGTTGATCACCTGCGCCGCGCCGGGCACAGGCAACCTGGCGTCGGTCGCCAGGATCGTCGGTATCGGCGCCCGGACGCTCGAGCGTCGCTTCCGCGCAGAGACCGGCCTCACGCCCGGGCGCTGGCAACAGCAAGCGAGGCTGCTCAAGGGGCTGGAGCTCATCGCGTCGGGCGCGCAGGTCAAGACCGCCGCGGCGGACGCGGGCTTCGCGTCCGCGAGCGCGTATATCGCCGCGTTCAGGCAGTCATTTGGTACGACACCCGCACGCTACTTCAAAGTCCAAGCTTGAAGCCTCTGACGTTCCGACCTGGCTGCCGCCGCAGTGAGATGGCATTGTCCAGGAATGACAATTGTCGCATCTTGAAGTCTGCGTGAGTGCGTCAACGCTCGAGTTCCCGGCGGTAATCGGCGATCAGTAAATCGCGTCTCCAGACCCAGGTTCAACAGCTTCTGCTCTCAACCACTCTCGTCGTCGCGCTCGGCCAGGAAATCCAGCCCTGAGACCGGACCAACCGGACCCGGTCGATCCGTGACCAACATCGCGCGCAACTGGTCCTTCAGGATCTTGCCGTTCGGATTTCGAGGCAGGGGAGCCCCCGCAACCAGGACCCGAACCGGACGTTTATAGGCCGCCAGACGGTTCGCGGCGAACGCCAGCAGATCGTTCTCCGAAGTGTGGGCCCCCGGCTTCAGGGTGACGGCGGCGGCGGGCTCCTCCCCGAGGGTGAGGTGGGGCACGCCGAACACCGCGGCGTCCATTACAGCCGGATGTTCGTAGAGGACGTTCTCCACCTCGATGCAGAATATGTTCTCTCCCCCCCGGATCAGCATGTCCTTCAGGCGATCGACGATGTAGCAGAAACCCTCCTCGTCGAGCCGCGCCAGATCGCCCGTCCGCACCCAGCCGTCGATGAAGGTCTGGGCCGTCGCCTCGGGATTGTTCCAGTAGCGGCGCGCGCACATCGGGCCCGAGACCCAGAGTTCGCCGACCTCACCGATCGCCTTCTCGGTCACGCCGTCGGCCGGATCGATGATCCGGATCCGACCCACCGGCGAGGCGGGTCCGCAACTTGTCGGCCGCGCCTCGAAATCCTCGTCGGCATTGCTGGTGAAGGTCGCCGAGGTCTCCGTCATGCCCCAGCCCTGGCTGGCGCGAGTCTGGGGGAACACCTCGCGGATACGCCGCACCAGCTCCGGCGCGGACGGCGCGCCGCCCCACCCTAGCGAGACGAGCGACGACAGGTCATAGTCGCGCCGCGCAGGGTGTTCGATCAGCTGCCAGGCGATGGTGGGCACGCCGCCGGCCGAGGCGAGACGTTCGCGTTCGATCAGTTCGAAGGCCCTGACCGGGTCCCATTTGCGCATCATCGCCAGCTTGGAACCCCCATACATGGCCAGGTTGAGGATCGCGAGGCAGCCCGTGACGTGGAAGAAGGGCACCGAGATCAGTCCCGAGTACTGCGGCGCCGCCAAGCCTGTCGGCGGCGGCGTTTCGCCGCGGCGGAAATAGCCACGCTGGATGGTGCTGAGCGCTGTGATGATGTTGCTGTTGACCGCCCGCTGGCTAGCCAGCACACCCTTCGGCCGTCCGGTCGTCCCCGAGGTGTAGAACAGGGTCGCGTCGTCCTCCGGATCGACCTCGGCCAGGGATTCGCCATGCTCCGGCAGGTCGCCCCAGGTCTCCGGCGAGCCGATGATCGCGGCCAGATCGACGGCGCCGGTATCGGCCAGGGGGGCCACCGGTCGCGCGACGAACGCTCGCTCGACGCCGGGACAGGCCATAAGGTCGGCCCCGGAACGCGCATACCGCTCGCCGTCGAACACGATCACCTTGGCGCCGCTGTCGCGGATGGCGAAGACCAGTTCGGGACCGGTCCACCAGGCGTTCAGCGGCGCCACCACGGCGCCGAGCGACGCCGCGGCGTAGAAGGCGACCGACCATTCCGGCAGGTTGCGCATGATGATGGCGACCCGGTCGCCCTTGACCACCCCCGCGGCTCGCAAGGCGGCGGCGAACGCCATGGCGGCACGCCAGTGTGCCTCGAAGCTGACGCTTTCGTCCTCGTGAACCAGGGCGATGCGGTCGCCATACAGCCGGGACTGGGTCAGAACCGCGCCGAGGGACGGCGGGGCGTGCTTCCAGACCCGCGTCGGCCGCCCCTCGACCAAGACCTCGATCATTTCGCAAGGCATGCCCGGCGCGGTAACGCGGGCATTGGCTTCGGCCAGACTCATCGCCGGCCATGATCCGGGCGTTGCAGACAGGACAGGGTTGGGCATGCGATTCTCCAGAGATCGACCCGGTCGCGAAATCATGTCAATAATCGACATTACTGCCAAAGGTCGAGACCCGTGACACGATTTACGCTGGACGCCACCATGACAATGCTCAATCGACGAACCGCCTTGGCCGCCGGCCTGGGCTTAACATTGTGGCCCGGAACCGGATCAGCACAAGTCCGGGATGGGTGGGAGCAGGCCAGCCAGGCGCTGAAAGCCTTCGTCGACGACGGCTCCCTGCCCTTCGCCTCGATCCGCGTCGCCAGGCACGGCGAAACCCTTCTGGAAGCATTTCATGGCGGGGCGGGGCCGGTCGCCGCGGATAGCCTGTTCCGAATCTACTCCATGACCAAGCCGGTGGTGGCCGCGGCGGTTGTCCTGCTGTGCGAAGAGGGCAGGCTGAGCCTTGAGACGCCGGTTGGGGATATCATTCCGGCCTTCACTCGCCTGACCGTCGCCGTGGATGAGGCCGGAAACACCGAGCCGGCCCGACCAATGACCGTGGCTCACCTGTTGACCCATTCGTCGGGCATCAGCAACAGCTGGAACGGCGACGCGGCGTCCCGGGCCTATCGCGAAGCCGGCCTCGACGCCGGCACATGGATGTTCAATCCCGCCATCGGCGGTCTGGAGGGTTTCGCTGAAAAGATCGCCGCCGTCCCCCTGCGCTTCCATCCCGGTGACGGCTGGCTCTATGGCTACTCCCTGGATATCGCGGGGTTGGTGATTCAACGCGTTTCGGGTCAGAGCCTCGGCTCCTATTTGAGGGCCCGGTTATTCGACCCTTTGGGCATGCGTGACACGGGATTCTCCGCGCCGGCGGACAGCGCCGCCCGGATGACGGATCTCTGGACGGTGCGGAACGGGGCGGCCATCGTGGTCGAACGGGGAGCAACATCCGCCTCGCTGCGTGCCCCGCAGACCGAATCCGGAAGTGCCGGCCTTGTCTCCAGCCTGGGGGACTATGGCCGCTTCGCCGACATGCTGGCCTGTGGCGGGGCGCTCGGCGGCGTGACGGTGATGACGCCCGAGTCGGTCACCTTGATGACGTCCGCGTACGGCCCGCAGGACAAGGTGGCGGCGGGCCTGACCCGGTTTGCGGCCGTCGGGCTGGGCGGTTCAGGCGCCGGCCTCGCCCAGGCGCTCGGCGGGGTCTCAACCCTGACAGACGTCGCCGGCCCCGGGTCTCGCGGTGAGTACAGCTGGGGCGGCGCGGCGAGCACCACCTTCTGGGCCGCGCCCGACATCGGCCTGTCGGTGGTTGTCATGACCCAGAGGCTGCCATCGGGATCCGTCCCGCTCCGCGACACGCTCAGGCCCTTGATTTATCAGGGGGCGGGGGGGGCATGAGGACGCGGTCTGAATTTCTGATGTAGAATGGAGCCCGGATCGTGATGCCGATTCCGTGCCTATGATGGAGTCCAGCGCCTTTGCCTCCCACCCCGCCTTCTTCCGGCCGTCAGACGCACAAGGACGAAAGCCTCACCGGCGACAGTGTTTCGGACCTGTTTGTCGATCGGATACTTGAGGGGTCGAACGCTCCAGGAGCGAGGTTGACGGAGCGGGAGATCGCCTCGGTCGCGGGATGCACGCACGCCCGCGCCCGTGAAGCCCTGCATCATCTTGAGAAGGCGGGCGCCGTCCGGATGTTCCGACATCGGGGCGCGGTCGTCGTCAGCGCGGAGGACGCTCCGCCCCAGGAGATCGATGCGGTCTGGAGCCGCCTTCTGCCCCTGCTCGAAGAGCTGGCCGGAGATCGATTGTCGACATCGGATCCGGACCTGGACGCGCGCGCGCGGTTTACTGCGGAGACGGAGCAACTTGACCGCCTGGGCGCGCTCGCAGGTGACCTGAAGCTGACGATCCTGCTGAAGCGACTGGCGCTGCATCGGGCCATTGTGTCGGTGTCCCGGTAATGGATCCTGTTCGTGGCTATCTCGATGGGACTGAGGATCTGGTGGTCGGCGTGGCGCGGACGGCGTCGGTCGCCGATCAGATCGCAGCCTGGATCCGCGACCAGATCCAGTTCGGCCACATCAAGCCCGGCGACCCGGTGCGCGAGACCCCGCTCGCCGAACATTTCGCGGTCAGCCGGGGGCCGGTCCGTGACGCGCTGAAGATGCTGGACCGGGAAGGTCTGATCGACCTCGGTGGTCGCAGCGGCGCGGTGGTTCGCACGCAGTCGCCGATGGAGTTGATGTCCATTTTTCGTATTCGCGCGGAGATAACCGCCTTGACGATGAGGACTGCGGCGGAACGCCAACGGCGCAATCCGCGACACCTGGACGCCATCCGCGACGGCGCCGCCGCGCTCGTCGCACTGGCCGTGGACCGGGATGCGCCGGTATCGGACTACATTCGCGTTCGCCGGCGTTTATCGACAGTGATCAATCTGGTGGCGGATTCGCCGTACCTGAGCCGCCTCGGGCTCGAGCTCGAGCTGGAGATCGCGCTGCACTGGGCGGCGATGATGGGCAAGGCGCGGCAGCAACAGTCCTCACACGCCTGGCTGCGCATCGCCGACGCCATCATCGAACGCCGCCCGGATGAGGCCGAACGTGAGGGCCGCGCGATCGTCCTGAACTCGCTCAGCGAACTGCTGCGATCCGAAACCGGCGTCGTCACAACGCCTTAGGTCGACGACCCGGCAAGGAACGCCCCGATCCGGTCGCTCGCGGCCAAGGCTTCGGGAGCCTCCGGGACGGCCTGCCAAACGTGGAACAGGCCCTCGCCCACGAACAAGGTCGACCGGACGCCCTCCGCCAGCGCTTTGTCATGAAGGCGGGCGGCGTCGTCGAACAGGACCTCCTCGCTACCGACCTCGATCCACATCGGCGGCAGACCGGTCAGGTCGGCATGAAGGGGCGATACCAGCGGCCGCTCACGGTCCCCGACCGTCGCATAGGCCTCTGCGAAGGCGGCGAGCGCCGCTTTGCTCATATAGGGATCGCGCCCCGCCCGGTCTTGCATCGACGCCCCGCCCAGGGTCAGGTCCGTCCAGGGCGAGAGCACAGCCACCCGCGGCGGCAGGGGCCGGCCTTCGTCCCGGAGGCGCAGCAGCAGCGCGAGCGCCAGGCCGCCGCCGGCGGAGTCTCCGGCAAGCGCCGGGGGCTCGCCTTCGGTCTCGCACAGCGACCGATACACCGCCAAGGCATCCTCCAGCCCTGCCGGAAAGGGATGTTCCGGGGCCAGGCGATAGTCCGGCAAGACCCCGACGCGGTTCGCCGAACGCGCCAGTCGCCCGGCGAGCTCGCGGTGCGTTCGTGGCGAGCCGACGCAGTAGCCCCCGCCGTGAAGATAGAGAAGCGTTCCTTCCTTGGCCGTCCCGTTGAGGCGGTCGCAGGCCACACCGGAAAGCACCGTCGGCTCGGCCTCGACATCGGTCGCGGCGAGCGAAAGCTCGGCGTTGGCCTCGAAGGCGGCGCGACGCTGGAGCAGGGTCAGCTGAAGCGCCTCGGCCCTCGCCCTGCGATGACGCAGCAACTCCGCCGCCGCCTCCATGACTGGACTGGGCATCAGCCGGGATCACCCAGAGCCAAACGACGGACGTGGCTCGCGGCGAACTCGCGGGTGGTGCGATAGGCCGGCGGCAGCGGACGGCGGTTTCGGCGCAGGGTCGACCAGATGCGCAGCATGTGGCGCTTGCGCTCCGGTTCCGGCCATTCCTCGAATGTCGTGCGCGCGTGCAGCACGGCATGATTGCTGGCGATCTGTATGTCTCCGGGCTGCATGCGGAAGGTGTGGACATGGTCCGGATCGTTGAGGGCGGCGTCGAGCGCATCAAGCGCGCGCCTTTGCACCGGTGTGAGCGGCACAACCCCATCCATCTGCTGCGCCAGTTCGATATAACCCCGCTTGTACAGAATGTTCAGCCGCCCGGCATGGTCGGTCAAGATGGGCGCGGTCTGGAAGGGTCGATCCGGTCCCAGCTCCCCGCGGGCGTCGAAATGAAAATCCTGCTGCAGGACCATTGCCAGCTCGGGTTCACTGGCCAGCAGGGTGTTGAACGCCTGGCCCACGCTGACGACGCGGCTGAGCCCTCCCGACATGGCATTCTGAACGCAAAGAATGAACAAGGCGTCAGAGCCGTCCCCATGGAAATCCAGCTCGACGTTGGTCTGATACCCGCGAAGTGTTCCGCCCTGGAAGGCGGCGCGGGCGCTCGTCTCGTCGATGAAGACATGCGCCGCACGAACGTGATGCAGCCTCTGACCCGAGGCGTCCTGCGGCTCCGGATAGCCCATGTGCGAGGCCAGGCCCCAGAACAGGCTTTCGATGTCCGGCAACGACAGCCCTTCGATCGGTATTCCGCGCAACAGGGTCACGCCGCGTCCGCCCTCGATCTGCTCGATGACACCATCCAGCACGGGGCCGAGGGTAGGAAGAGGAAACTCGTCCGGGTCGATCCGGTCCAACGCCAGGCCCCGGACACGAGTATGTTCCAGCGCCGCCAGACATTCCGCTCTCTGGGGGGCGTCGAGCGTGTACGTCCAGGAGGGATCGGCTTGAAGCTGGGAGGCGGTCCAGACCGGGGGGCCGACGACAGGTTGGGTCCGCATGGCGTGATCCGATTGTTCGAAAGGCCAACAACGCCTCGCTCGCGCTATTGTCAATAATCTACATGCTGCCATAGTGATGGAAGGCCGAAAGGAGGGCTCCATGACCAAACCCGCCACCGCGCCGTTCGTCGCCGACCGCCCTCGCCTCGCCTACCGCCATATTCGGGTCCGCGCGCTGACGCCTGCGATCGGGGCCGAGATCGAGGGTGTCGATCTGACCACCGACCTGTCCGAGGCGGTCTTCGCCGAGGTCGAGCGTGCCTTCGCCGAGAACCTTGTCCTGTTCTTCCGCGACCAGCCGATGACGCCTGAGCAGCACCTGAGTTTTGGCCGACGGTTCGGCGCGCTGGACATCCATCCGGCGGCCCCCAGCGCGGCCGGCTACCCCGAACTAATGATCGTGGCGGCGGACGAGCATTCCAGCCGCGCTAACGGCGAGGCCTGGCACACCGACGTCTCTTGCAACGCTGAACCACCGATGGGCAGCATCCTGCACATCCGGACCTCTCCGCCGGTGGGAGGCGATACCCTGTTCGCCAGTATGTACGCGGCCTGGGACGCCCTGTCAGACGGGATGAAGGCCCGCCTGAGCGGGCTCAGCGCAGTCCATGACGGCGAGCATGTCTACCGCGGCCTGTACGCGGGCCAGGGTGTCGCGGACCGGCCGAAGTATCCGTCGTCGACCCACCCCATCGCGCGGGTCCACCCCGTCACAGGCAGAACCGCCCTTTTCGTCAATTCGGGCTTCACGACCCGTATCGTAGGTCTGGCTCCAGACGAGAGCGATGCCCTGCTGAAGTATCTGTTCCAGCACCTCCAGCATCCCGCCTTTCAGTGCCGGTTCCGCTGGACGCCTGACGCCGTGGCCTTCTGGGACAATCGCTGCACCCAGCATCATGCCGTCTGGGACTACTGGCCCGCCCGCCGGTTCGGCCACCGCGTGACCGTCAAGGGCGACCGCCCGGTCTGAACCCCGCCCCATCCTCTCTGAAAGACCTTCTGAATGTCACTTCTGCTGTCCCGTCGCGATCTCGAGTTCTTGCTCTACGACTGGCTGAAGATCGATGCCCTGACGGACCGGGCGCGCTACGCTGAGCATTCGCGCGAGACCTTCACGGCGGCGATGGCGCTTTGCGAGACGCTGGCGACCGATCACTTCGCCCCTCACAACCGCCTGAGTGACGAGAACGAGCCGGTCTTCGAGAGTGGCCGAGCCCGCATCATTCCTGAGGTCAAGGCGGCCACCGATCTGTTTTCCGAGGCCGGGCTGATTGCGGCGGGTGCCGATTTCGACCTGGGCGGCATGCAGCTGCCCCAGACAATCGTCCAGGCCGGGTTGGCCTGGTTCCAGGCCGCGAATGTCGGCACCGCCGCCTACCCCTTCCTGACCATCGCAGCCGCCAACCTGCTGATCGCGCATGGCTCGACTGAGCAGATCGATCGCTATGTTCGCCCCATGATGACCGGCCGGTTCTTCGGCACCATGTGCCTGACCGAGCCGCAGGCAGGGTCGTCACTGTCGGACGTGAAAGCCCGCGCGGAGCCGCAGCCCGACGGGTCGTGGCGGCTGTTCGGCTCGAAATGCTACATCTCGGGCGGCGAGCACGATCTCAGCGAGAACATCATCCATCTGGTCCTGGCCCGGACACCGGACGCGCCTCCTGGAGTGAAGGGAATCTCACTGTTCGTGGTGCCCAAACGCCTCGTCGGAGACGACGGCTCGTGCGGCGGGCGCAATGACGTCGCCCTGGCGGGACTGATCCACAAGATGGGCTATCGCGGCGTCACCAGCACGATCCTGAACTTCGGCGAGGGTGCTCATAGGCCGGACGATCAGCCCGGCGCGATCGGCTGGCTGGTCGGCGAGCGCCACCGCGGCCTGGCCTGCATGTTCCACATGATGAACGAGGCGCGGGTCGGCGTCGGGCTGGGGTCCACCGCCTTGGCCTACACCGGCTATCTGCATGCACTGGCCTATGCCCGCACGCGGCCCCAGGGACGCAGCCCCGTCAACAAGGACCCGACCTCACCGCAGGTTGCACTGATCGAACACGCCGATATCCGGCGGATGCTGCTGGCCCAGAAGTCCTATGTCGAGGGCTCGTTGGCGCTGAACCTGTACTGCGGTCGGCTGCTGGACGACGAACGGACGGCCGAGGATTCGGCCGATCGCGCCCGGGCCCACCTGCTGCTGGACATGCTGACGCCCATCGCCAAGTCCTGGCCGGCGCAGTGGTGCCTGGAGGCCAACAGCCTGGCGATTCAGGTGATGGGCGGCTACGGCTACACCCGCGACTATCCGGTCGAGCAGTTCTATCGCGACAACCGGCTGAACCCCATTCACGAGGGCACTCATGGCATCCAAGCCATCGATCTGCTGGGCCGCAAGGCGGTGATGCAGGGGGGCGCGGGGCTGAGGCTGTTGACGGACGTCATGCGCGAGACGTGCGCCCATGCCACCGAGGTCGGGGGCGAACCAACGGTCTTCGCAAGGCAGGTTGAAAACGGCATCGCCAGAATGGAAGCCACCACGGTGCGACTGCACGCGCTGGGCGATCCGGAACGCACCCTCGCCAACGCGTGGACCTATCTGGAGGCGGTCGGACACCTCGTCGTGGGGTGGATCTGGCTGGAACAGCGCCTGGCGGTCGGTGATGCGATCGGCGATTTCGAGGACGGAAAGCGGCAGGCGGCGCGATACTTCTTCCGCTGGGAGATGCCCCGCATCGACGTGGGCTTCGACCTGCTGGACAGCCTCGACGACACGCCGCTGACCATGCGCGACGCCTGGTTCTGAGCCGTGATCGGCCCCCCCGCCCTGCTGATCGAGGAGGCCGACGGCCTCGTTGTCGTGCGACTGAACCGATCCGACGCCTGCAATGCCCTGAACCCGCCCCTGATCGAGGCCCTGACCCGAACGGCCCAGGATCTGCGGCGGCGCGCGGACGTTCGCGCTGTCATCCTCACCGGGACCGAGACCTTCTTCTCGGCAGGCGTCGACCTGAAGGGCGAGCCCGACGGCGGCACGCTGTCAGAACGCCGGGCGCGCGCGCTGGCGGGACCGGACCTGTGCCGCGCCTGGGAAGAGATCGAGACCGTGACGATCGTCGCAATCGAGGCCTATTGCGTCGGCGGCGCCTGCGCCCTTGCGCTCGCCTGCGACTTTCGGGTCATGGGATCGAGCGCGATGATGCGATTGCCAGAAGTGGCGCTGGGCATGAACATGAGCTGGGGCGCGGTGCCCCGCGTCACGGCCCTGATCGGACCCGCCCGCGCCAAGCGCTTCATCATCGAGGGCGTCCCAACGACCGCCCAGACCTGCCTCGCCTGGGGGCTTGCTGATGACGTCGTTGCGGATGGCCAGGCCCTGGGCGCCGCCCATGCCTGGGCGTCCCGGATCGCTTCCCTGCCCCCCCTGCCCGTTCGAATGAGCAAGCAGGCGGTCAATGCCTGCGCCAACGCCCTTCACGGGGCCACGGCGTTCATGGACAGGGACCAGTTCCTGCTGACCCTGACGACCGACGATCTGCGCGAGGGCGTTGAGGCCTTCGTCCATAAGCGACCGGCGACCTTTCTTGGCGACTGAGGAGATCGGGATGACGACCAGTAAACGCTCGCGGTGGATCGTGCCGCTTGTGGCGATAATCGCCGCCTTGGCGACCGGCGCCGCATCCGGCCTGCTGGTCGTCCTTAAGGGCGAGCAGATCGGTCAGTCGAGCCACGACCACTGGCTGGGCAATCGCGGCGTCGGCTCGACGCGGGCCGATCCCTGGACCCGGGCCATCATCGCGCGCATCGGCCTGCTCGCGCTGAACCGGTCCGAGACGATCTATTTCACCCGTTATCGCGACAGCGAGGGGCGAGCCTTTCGAGCCGACTGCGCCTACGAAATATCCGGCACTGACCTGCCGGCCCGATGGTGGTCGGTGACCCTGTATGGTGCGGACGACTTCCTCCCTCCGAATGATGACGGCGCGTTCAGCATCGATGCGACCCGAACGTTGCGCGATGCCTCCGGTCGCTGGCGAGCCCGGATTTCCACGACCCGCGACGGTGCGCAGAACTGGATTTCCAGCCGCGCCGCCGACAGCTTCGATCTGTCGTTGAGGCTATACAACCCGACCCCGGATGCGCTGGCCGACGAGACGACGATCCCTTTCCCCACCCTCACCCGCCTGTCTTGTGAAGGAGATGAACGGTGAAGCCGTTGTCGTTCAGAGGGCTGGCCCTCCCGGCCTCGATCCTGATCGCCCTGGCCGTCGGCCATCTGGGCGTCGTGACGGCCTATCCCTATTGGGCCATGAGCACGGCGATGGACCGTATCAGCCAGGACGGGGCGGCGGTGAACCAGTGGCGGCATGGACAACGCGCAACGGGCGCGTCCCGCCGGATCGTCAGGCCATCGCCGGACCTGGCGAACTCCAGTTGCGTCTACGACCTGGCCGATGGTCCCATCCGGGTCACCGCGGCGGCGTGGGACGGATACATGTCGGTCTCGGTCTACAGCGCCAACAGCGACAATATTTTCGTCGTGAATGATCGGGCCGCACCCGGCGGGGTCGATATGATGATCTACGAGCGGGGCACAGCCCGTCCGTCCGGGGCTGACCTGGTCGTCGAATCTCCAAGCGAGAAGGGCATCGTTCTGCAACGCCGACTGGCGCCGACACCGGAGCGATTCGCGCTCGCGGCCGCCGCGCGCGCCTCCGACGTATGCGGAACTCTGGCCGATCGGGGCCTATGACCTGAGGCAGTCGCCATAGAGGCCGCGCAGGACCTTCTTGTCGATCTTCCCGGTCGCCGTCAGCGGTACGGTGTCGAACACGATCAGGTCCGGCATCCACCATCCCGCAATCAGAGGCGCCAGATGCTCGCGTACAGCCTGTTCGGTGACCGACGCCTCGGGAACTGCTTCGACCACAAGGACCGGCCTTTCCTCCCACTTGGGGTGAAACACGCCCACCACGGCGGCGATCCGTACGCCCGGGCAACCGGCTGCGGCGTTCTCTATGTCGATGGAACTTATCCACTCGCCGCCAGACTTGATGACATCCTTGGTCCGATCGGTGATCCGCATGAAGCCGTCGGCGTCGATCGTGGCTATGTCGCCGGTGTCGAACCAGCCGTCGGCATCGACGGCGCTGGCGTCCGCCCGATAGTAGCGTTCCAGGACCCACGGTCCGCGGACCTCAAGTGTCCCCGAGGTTTCTCCGTCGTGCGGACACGGGTCGCCGGCCTCGTCGATGATCCGTATCTGGATGCCGAACGGCGCGCGGCCCTGGCGCGTCCAGATGACCTCGTCGCAGACGTCCTGACCCCGATCCGCCAGACGCGGCGTCGGCGTCGAGATCGCGCCCAGCGGGCTGGTCTCGGTCATGCCCCAGATCTGCCGTACCGTAACGCCATAGGTCCGCTCGAAGGTCTCGGCCATGACGCGCGGCACGGCCGACCCGCCGATCACCAGCCGCTTCAGCGACCCCGTAGTGCCGCTCGTGGCCTTCAGATGAGCCAGATACATCGTCCATATGGTCGGCACCCCGCCCGAAAAGGTCACGCCTTCGCCCCCGATCAGCGTCTGCAGGCTGGTCCCGTCAAAGCGGTCGCAGGGCAGGACGATCTTGCAGCCGTTGATCAGGGCCGCGAACGGCAGGCCCCAAGCGGTTGCATGGTACAGCGACTGGCAAGGCATGATGCAGTCGAAGGCGGTGAGGCCGAGCGCTCCGTCCAGGCCGGCGGCGAGGGCGTGCAGCACCACGGAGCGGTGACTGTAGAGAACGCCCTTGGGATCGCCCGTCGTGCCCGAAGTGTAGCAAAGGAACGCCCCCGCATTCTCGTCGAAGCGAGGCCAACTGAAGTCCGGATTCATGTCCGCGAGCAGGGTCTCATAGCTTTCGGCCTGGACATGCCCCCGCAGGGGTCGTTCCGCGACCGCCAGCATGACGAACAGCTCGACCGTCGGCAGCCGTTCACGCAAGCGGTCGACCATCGCCGCAAACGAGCGGTCATAGAACAGCACCCGACTGCCCGCATGTGTGATCGTGAAGACGAGTTGGTCCTCCGGCAACCGCGGATTGGCCGTGTGCAGGACCGCCCCCATCCCGGGCACGGCGAAGAATAGCTCTAGATGGCGGTGAGTATTCCAGGCCAGAGAGCTGACTCTGTCACCGGTCGCAACGCCCATGGCCGTCAAGGCGTTCGCCGCACGGGCCGCACGCGTCGCCAGACCCCCGCAATCGTATCGCCAGACCGGCTCGTCGACCAGTCGCGAGACGATTTCCCGGTCGGAATGGCCCCGCGCCGCATGAGTCAGGATGTCGCTGATCAACAGCGGCGTCTGCTGCATCTGGCCCGCAAGCATGGACGCCTCCTTGGCTAGACCGCGCGGGAAAGCGTGGATCGGATCAGGTGCAGCATTCGGTCGGCCAGGTCGATGCAGAGGTCCGCCGAAACGCACGAAAGATCGTCGGTTGCGGTATGGTGAAACCGATGCGCCCCGAACACGCCGACCACCGACGGGTAGCCCGCCGTGGCGATATCGCCGAGTTCTCCGCCTGCGCCGTCGTTGACGTCGTGCGGAGCTTCCAATCCCGGCGCCCCGGCGAAGCTGTCCCGGGCCGCATTCAACAAGGATGGCGACACGGCCAGAAATCGCTGCGGATCCGCGCTGGGAATTGGTATCAGCCCGCCCGGCACCTCGCGCCAGTCTTTGGTCGCAGCATTGGCGCCGATGTGGACCCACAGGGCTGTTCGGTCGACCGGCGCGGGCTCACGGGAAAGATGCTCGCGCATCCCTGCGTATCCGCGCTCGTGGGCCGTCGTGCAAAGCGCCAAGATGTCGACGTCCGGGATGCTTCGCGCCGCCTCCTCCACCAGCAATAGCCAAGACGCCAATCCGGACCCCCGCTCGCCGACACAGGTCGACCAGCCCGACCGGGGGGTCGACAGGACGAGGGTGCGGCCGGCGCCGCGGTCGATCCGGCCGACGACGTTGAAGACCTCGCGCGGCTCGTCATTGCGTTCGACCCGGAATGTCGCCTCGACGCCGTCGCCCACTGGTATGGCGATAGCATCGCGCGGCGAGAGTATGGCGACCGGCACCGGGAAGTCATCGCCGGTCAGGCCGGTGTTCAGGGGGACCGCCAGACCACTCGGCCCGTGGGTCACCAGGACGACCGCCTTTGCCCCGCGATCCACCGCAGAGCTGACCCAGTCCTGGATGCGGCCGTCGCGGGCCGAAGACCACCGCGCATGAGGTAAATCGAGCACCGCGACAGTTCCAGCAGGCCCCGGATCCGTCACTTCAGCCAGTCGGCGGGTCATCGGACCCACCAGCCTTCCGGCGGGAGAGGCAGGGTGGGAGATCAGAGGGACTGCCCCACCCGACCATGCGAGGTACGTTGCGCCCGCGCTTGACCAGGTCGCCGTGAACCCCTCCACCGTCACCCGGTAGTCGAGCTCCGAAAGCTCCTCCGCGATCCAGGCAACTGCCGCCTGATCGCCAGGACTGCCGGCGCGCTTGTCGCCAAGTCGACAGTAGCGATCGAGAATCCAATCTGCGCGGTCCCGGCGATCAAACGAGCCAGCCCTTGGGGATGACAAACGTGCGTCGGTCATCCCGCCCGGCCGGTCGAAGGCAAGGCGCCGGCCGTCACCAGCGATACCGAACCTGGAAACCGAAGTTCCGGGGCTGGTTCAGGCGCTGGGTTGTCGGCGAGGCGAAGATGGTGAAGGTGCTGTCGCTTATATTGGTCCCGAACACCGAATACTCGATATCACCGACCTGAAGCGCCAGTCGGGCATTGAGGATGTCGATATCCGGCAGATCGTAGTTCGGTGTGACGGACCCGGGCCGCACCAGTTCCTGGAGACCACCCGTCTGACCATTGTAGTTCACATTGAGCCGTAGCTCGCTGTTTCCGAAGACAGGCCGAGCCCAGTTCAGGTCCGCGCCATAGATCCAGTCGGGCACCTGGGCCAGGGGCTGGCCGTCGTAGATCCCAGCGGTGATCTCGCCGTCCTGAGCCGAGACGTTGACGCCAAGCCGCAGAACGCCGCCCGCGAAGTCGAACCGGGTATTGGTTTCGAGTTCAATCCCGGTGCTCTCGGCCTCGCCCGCATTGGTCAGAAACGACACGGCGTTCAGAGAACAGACCGGCAGGCCGATAAAGCACCCGTTATCCGTCTGGACAATCAGGTTCTCGGTCTGGTTGCGATAGGCCGCGAGGCCGAAGTTGAGATGACGCCCGAGGTTTCCCTTAAGCCCGATCTCGATGGCGTCCGACGTCTCGTCGTCATAGGCGGCCACGACCGGAACCGGCTGTTGCGGGACACCCAGATTGGCGTTGAAGCCACCGGAGCGGTAGCTGGATCCGACCTTCGCATAGGCCAACAGGTCCTCGTTCAGGTCGTAGGAGGCGATGATGTTGTAGGAGACATTGTCCGGCGATGTCTCGGCGTCGAACGAGAACTGCGATCCCCCCACCGCCAGTCCGGTGCCTGCATCAAAGCGGCGCGCCTCGATCGATTTCTCATCCGAGGTATAGCGCGCTTCGACAGAGAGGTTGAACGCCTCTGACAGGTCGTAGCCGAGCGATCCGTAGACGGCCCACGATTTGTACTCCAGCAGCACCGGCGACCGCAGACCGGTCGATGGATTGGCCAAGGTCGGCGTCCGCAGGTTGGTGTTGTAGCTCTCACTCTCCAGCGAATAATACTCCGCGCCGATCAGCCACGACAGGCGGTCCTGAGCGGCCAATCCGGTAAGGTGGACATCCTGGTTGAAAATGGTGCTGGTGTCGCCGACCAAGGAATTGGCGGCGGCGTCGATCGGTATCAGCACCAGACCGGCTGCCCGGTCGGCGGCCAGGGTCGTCGGATTGGTCCCGTCGGCATCAAACTGGTAGTAGGACTTGCGCTCCCGCCAGGCCGTCGTGCTGGACAGGATCGCGGAGCCGAAATCTCGCTGGTAGCGCAGGGTGGCGGCGCTGAAGTCGAGCGTGGCGGCGGGGGCCAGGCTCCACGGATACTCGTACTCCGGTTGGGTCACGCCGCGGGGGAAGGCCGGCTGGGGTGCGATCACGACGCGATAGGTGATCGCCGGAATGTCGCCTTCGAGACGTTCCGCCAGGAAGGTGACGTCAGTGCCGTCATCGCGGTAGCGTATCTGGCCGCGAACGCCGAGCGTATTCTGCCTATCGAAATAGACGTCGTTCTGCGGATTGTAGAAAAAGCCGCCCTGCTGGTCGATATAGTCGGCGCCGACACGCACGGCGATGTTCTCATTGACGACCAGGTTGGCGACCGCCTGCACTTGGGGACTTTCGTTCTCGACCCCGTATTTGAAGTCGACGAAGCCCGTGTTCGAGAACACGGGCTCCTGGGCGATGATGTTGATGGCGCCCCCGACGGCATTGCGGCCGTACAGCGCCCCCTGGGTCCCTCGCAGGATCTCGACCCGGCCGATATCGAACAGATCATTCCGGTTGTAGCTGCGGCCGCCGACGGCCCCGCCGCCGATGTAGGCGCCATCTCGGTACAACCCCACGCTGGGGTCGGCGCTCGTCGCCCGCGCCGTTGGCGAGGCGCGAATGGAGATCTCCGAGTTCACCGGCGACGAGGTATTGAAGAAGCGCACACCGGCCTGACCTGACAGCAGATCCAGGGCCGACGATACTCCGCCGCGATCCGAGAGGGTCTGATCGGTCAGGACAGAGGCGGCCACCGGGACGTCGGACAACCTTTCCTCGCGACGCCGCGCGGTCACCACGACGTCATCAATAACGGAAGCGTCCTGGGTCTGGGCGGCGGGGCTGTCCTGAGCGGCCGCCAAGCCCGGCAGTGCGGACAGCAGGGCAGCGGCGCAGACGCCCTTCATTTGGTGACGCATAGCTTCCCCCCCAGAGCACGCGAACCGCGCTTCATCTGCGACTGATGCTTTGTCGATAATCGACAAGTGTCAAGGTCATACGGATCACACTTGTAAATAATCTACATCTGAGGTCATCTTGTCGCCAGCAAAGACACCGGGGCATGGTCCGGGGCGAGGGAGTCCACCGATGACGAAATCCGGATCGCGCCGCCTTTTGGCGCGCCAGCGACCATGAGCGAGACCCGCGAGCCGCCAGCCAGAGCGGTATCCATCGTCTGGTTCCTGTTCCTGATGTTTCTGGTTTCGACCTTGAACATGGCCGACCGCCAGATCATCGGGATCGTTGCCGAGCCCATCAAGCGTGAGTTCGGGCTCTCGGACACCCTGATCGGTCTGCTGGGCGGCACGGCATTCGCCTTGGTCTATCCACCGCTCGGCTTGCCCATCGCCCGGCTCGCGGATCGTTTCAACCGTCGCAACATCCTCACAGTCTGTCTGGCCTTCTGGAGCGGCATGACTATGCTCTGCGGCCTCGTCACGGGATTTTGGTGGCTCGCCTTGGCACGGGCCGGGGTCGCGGCGGGCGAGGCGGGCTACGCCCCAACGACCCACTCCATGATCGCGGATCGGGTCTCGGAAAAGCGCCGGGCGTCAGCGTTCGCCGTGTTGGTCACTGGCATTTCGGCCGGGGCGCTGCTTGCGACAGTGGCAGGCGGATATGTTTCCGAGCACTACGGCTGGCGGATGGCGTTCGTGGCGCTTGGCGTGCCGGGTATGATCGTCGCGATGATGGTCATGCTGACCGTGGCGGAACCCCCCCGTCGGGCTGCCGTCAAGACCGGCAGCGCCTGGGCGACCTACAGGCGGCTGTTGTCCAGCAAGCCCTTCACCTGGTGCGTGGTTGCATCGGCGCTGCATCTCATGGTGACCTATGCTGTGGGCGCCTGGGGCATCGCCTGGTTCATTCGCTTTCATGAGATGGGCTTGGCGAGGGCGGGCCTTGTTCTGGGCGGCCTCGCGGCCATCGCCGGGGTTCTCGGCAGCATCGGCGGCGGTCTGATCGGGGATCGACTGGCCCGGGTCGATCGGCGGTGGCTGGCCTGGTGGCCGGCGGTGACGGTCTTCGTCGCGGCCTTCGTCGGAGCCGGAGCCTTCCTGACCGGAAATCTGGACTGGGCCATTGGGGGCATTACGCTGGCCGTCTTCCTGAACGCTCTCTACCAGCCGTCCAGCTATGCGCTGATCCAGAGCGTCGCCGATCCTGCGGAGCGCGCCAGCGCTGCGGCGTTGATGATCTTCGTCCAGAACCTTATCGGCCTGGGACTCGGCCCCCTGCTGGTCGGAATCCTGAGCGATGCGCTCGCGCCCTCGCTGGGGGTTCGCGCGCTCGGCGTGGCGATGGCCGGCATCTTCATGGTCAACGTCCTGGCGGCGGGGGCCTACTGGGTGGCCGGCCGTCATTATGGTCGGGCGCCGGCCGATCATGTGGGAGGTTGATGCGATGCGTGCCTTGATCCTGTCGACCTTCGTGGCCCTGAGCCTCGTCACGATTCCCGCCGCAGCCCAGGAGGAGCGTCCCAGAGCCGAAGTCGCGCAAGGCGTCGTCGTCGGCGAGCGCACCGGAGAGGTCGAGGTCTTTCGGGGCCTGCCCTATGCCGCCGACGCCGGCGGCGCCAATCGCTGGAGAGCCCCTCAGCCCGCCCCGTCCTGGCCGGGCGACCGGGACGCCTCGGCCTTCGGGCCGATCTGCACTCAGCGGGTGGGTGTCTCCTCCCCCGCTCTGCGGGCGCGCCCGCAGAGCGAGGACTGCCTCAGCCTGAACATCTGGAAACCCGCCGACGCCGACGGCGCGCCGGTCATGGTATGGATTCACGGCGGAGCGAACAGCTTCGGATCCGGATCGGACGTCTACTACGACGGCACGCCCTTCGCGCGCCGGGGCGTAATTCTCGTGACGATCAACTATCGCGTTGGCCACCTGGGCTTCTTCGCCCACCCGGCCCTTGCTGAGGGCGGCGGCGACCTCGTGAACTATGGCCTGCTGGACCAGATCGCCGCGCTTCGCTGGGTCCGGCAGAACATCGGGGCGTTCGGCGGCGATTCCGCCGATGTCACGATCTTCGGTGAGAGCGCGGGCGGAGCCGCGGTCCTGAACCTGCTCGCCTCGCCTGACGCGCGTGGACTGTTCGCCAAGGCGGCTGTCCAGTCCGGTGGCGGCCTGCGCCTGCCGCGAGATGTCGCCGTCGTGACCCGCGAGGGTCGCGCCACGGTAGAGGCGGTCGGCTTGAGCGGCGACGCGGCGACCGCCGAAGCCCTGCGCGCCCTGCCCGCCGAACGGTTCACGCAGGATGGTGTCCGCCCCGCCGTTCCGGGCTTCGGTCCGGCCGTGGGGGGCGCGGCCCTGCCCGAAGCGCCGCTCGCCGCCATCCGGAGCGGGCGGTCGGCCGGCGTTCCCCTGATCATTGGCGTCAACAGCAACGAGGCCAGTCTGATGCAGGCCTACGGGATGCAGCCCGAGGCGGTCATCAACCAGTTCGGAGGCCGGCTCCCGGCCCTGCTCGACGCCTATGGCCCGTCGATCAACGGGGACGACGCCCTCTATGCCCGCAGGCTCTATGGCGATGTGGTCTTCGCCTATCCCGCTCGGGCCGTGGCCATCGCCCACAGTCGTAGAGCGCCGGTGTGGCTCTACTGGTTCGACTATGTCGCAGAGGGCCGACGGGGCGAGGTCACCGGCGTCGCCCATGCAGCCGAGATCCCCTATGTCTTCGACACGTCGCGGGAGGCGGCGGGACTACCGTCTGTCTCCCCGGCCGATCAGGCCTATGCCGAGGGAGTCAACGCATGTTTCGCGAGCCTTGCCCGGACGGGCAGACCGTCAGATGCTCCTTTGTGCGCCGGTTGGCAGCCCTATGACCGCCGGCGAGACAACTGGTTCGCCTTCGCGCCGACGCCGTCGGAAATCGAGCGACGCGACCGGCGTCCGCTCGACGCTATCGGAGCCGTCTTGTCACGGCTCGGCCTGGAGTGAAGGAGTCGGCCGACGGGATGCCGGGCGATGGGGGCCGGCGGGACCGCCAGCCATCCTCGTGATCGCCGCCTGCGTCTTGCGCGAAAGGGCTGTCGGCAAGATGACGCCGGCCGCTTTGCGGTCATGGTCACGGCCCGCGCCATCGGGCGCCGACAGCCAAGTTTGGCGGATGCCAGCTTGCGTGGATTGGCAGCGTTTGGCCGCTCAGGCTGCGATGTTTCTCGACGCGGCAGCCTCTGAAGCCCACCAGCAAGACATCGCCAGAAGCGCGGCCTCGCATTCGTCCAGGCCGGACTGCGTCAAGGCGTATCCGGCCTTCGATCGGGTATAAATCGCACCGGGATTCAACGCCGTCCGCAAATTTGAAACGTAGACATAAGCGCTACGGCGACTGAGACCGAATGAGCCGGCGCTCACGATCTCGCCTTGGGCTCGCCAGAGCATGGAAAGGACCCGGGCGCGGCCTGCGGAAAGACCGAACCATTGCACGAATGCAAGGTCTTCGGCGACCAGGACATCGTTCGCAACGAACCCAAAATGCATGTGCAGAATATGATTTGCCTGCTATTTATTTGCAACCTATATGGCGGGAATGACCACCACCACCAACATCCCGCTCGGCCGCGCGATCGCCTTGGCAAGCCGCAAATGGCGTCTGCGTCTGGATGAACGCCTCAGGCACCTCGACCTGACCCAGGCCCGTTGGCATGTGCTGCTTGAACTCAGAAAAGCGGACAAGATATTGAGCCAAAAAGATCTGGCGGCGCGCATCGGCATCGAGCCTCCCACGCTCGTCCGTCAGCTGGACGACCTCGAACGGCGCGGACTTGTTCGCCGAGAGGCGATCGAAGGAGACCGCCGGGTCAACGCTGTCTACCTGACAGAGGCCGCCGGGCCCGTTCTGGATGCGATTCTGGAGATCGCCGAACAGGTCCGGCGCGAGATCACCGGGGGATTGTCCAGGGACGACCTGACCACCGCCACCCGGGTCATTGCGCACATCAACGAAAGACTAGACGACAAATGAGCGACGCTCCCTCGCCTCCCCCCTCCGCCCCGAAGGAAAAGTCCAAACCAGGACGGCGCAGGCTGATCATCCTCGTCGGCGTCGTCGTGGCCGTCGTCGCACTCGTTTTCGGCTGGATTCACCTGCGGGCGGGAAGTGTGTCGACCAACGACGCGCGCATTGGCGCCCACGTCGTCGCCGTCAGCAGCGAGGTCTCGGGACGGGTGGTTGATCTTCAGGTCCGCGCGGGTCAACGGGTCCGCGCCGGGCAACTCCTGGCGCGAATTGATCCCGCGGACTCCCGACTGGCCCTCGAACGGATCGACGCGGAGATCGCGCGGATCGAGGCCCAGCAGAG
>NZ_JBMSDX010000017.1:0-26827 GCF_049445955.1 Brevundimonas sp. VNH65
CCGGCCTCCTGCTCCCGCAGGATCCCGATGATCTGCTCTTCCGTGAACCGTGACCGCTTCATTCTGTCCGTCCTTTCGAGGGGCGGACTCTAGCTATTCCTGGAGGAGTTTCAGGGGGTCACGTCAACGGGCGTGAGCGCCTGATCGAGGGTCGAGGGGAGCAGACTTCCCATCGTCGTGGTGCAGGGCGCGAAAGCCCTGCCGGCATCCAATCCGCGAAGGGTTGGCGTGAGGTCCAGCAGTCGCACGGCTGGTCATGGGGTGTCGGGGAGCTCGAAGGTTCCCCGACTGGTGATGCACCGGCCAAACGGTGCTGCGGTCCTGAGAAGAACCCCTGAGCTTCCGGGATGTCCCGGATCTGCGACGAGGTTCATTCGAAGGGCCGCCCGGCCGGGGGGATGCAACGGGGGCACGCAGTGGGCCCCCTTGCCAAGATAGGCGTGGTAGTACCACGCACATCTTGCGGATCGAGTTAGCAAAGCCAAACGCGGATTTTGGGAAGGTCGCCGGGATCGTGAAGCAGGACTCTAACGAACGGCGTACCAGGTAGCCCGCGCCTTGCCATGCTGGCTGATGCGCCCGGCCTGGACAAGCTCACGCAGGCGGACCTTGAGTGTGTTCCGGTTGGCGTTGGTGATCTCCGCCAACTGCGCGATGGTCAGCCGCTCCTGTGATCGGAGGGCCTTGAGCACCTGAAGCGACAGGTCAGGCAGATCGGTTTCGTCCCCTGCTGCGACACGCTCCCTCTCCAGCCGGACTGCGAGCGCGTCCTTCTGTTTCTTCACGCAGCGCAGGAAGAAGCCGACCCACGGCTGCCAGTCGGGCGTGTCGGATTTCAGGGTCGTCTGAGTGCGGCGCAGGGCCTTGTAGTAGAGGTCCTTGTTCTCCTCGATGACGCGCTCCAGCGAGGCGTAGGGGACATAGGCATAGCCTGCCCGCAGCAGGAGCAGCGTGGTCAGGACGCGCGACAGCCGCCCGTTGCCGTCCTGGAACGGGTGGATGGCGAGGAACGTCACCACGAACACGGCGACGATGAGGAGCGGGTGAAGCGCCTCCTCGTCGATCGCCTTGCGCGCCCAGGCGACCAGTTCTTCCATTTCGCGCGGCGTGTCGAACGGCGTGGTCGTTTCGAACACGACGCCGATCTCGTTGCCGTCCGCGTCGAAGGCGACGACGTTGTTGGAGAGGGTCTTGTACGAGCCGCGATGACGCTCGTCCTTGGTACTGTGTCGAAGCAGCGTCTGGTGAAGCTGGCGAATGTGGTTCTCGGTGAGGCGCATGTCGCCGAAAGCCTCGAATACTAGGTCCATCGCCTCGGCGTACCCAGCGACCTCCTGTTCATCACGCGTCTTGAACGACTTGATGGAGAGCGCCTGAGAGAGAAGGTCTTCTACCTCGGCATCACTCAGCTTCGCGCCTTCGATGCGGGTGCTCGACCCGATGCTTTCGATGGTCGCGACCTTGCGCAACGCGCTCAGCCGATCAGGCGAGAGCGTTTTGAGAGCTTCCCACTTCCCCTTGAACTCGTCGATTTCGGCGATGAGTTTTACGAGGTCGGGACCGAGTGTAAGATGGGGCTCCCTCATTATCGGGTCGCCCGGATATCCGATTCCATACCCGATAATACCCGATTTTACCCGATACTGCACGAGAGATTTGCGGCAGTCGTCAGGCCCGGCTCGTGCCGGGCCTGTAGCTCAGTACTCCTCCGCCAGCATGATCGTCATGACGCGGGTGGTCTGGCCGGGGTCAGCAGGATTTTCTGATCCTGCCGTCAGGCTGCGATCATAGTAGTCGATCTTCCAGAAGACCTTCGTGCCATCGATCTCGAAGCTGCCGAAGTCGTGCTCGTCATAAGGATCGTTGTCCCTGGTGAAGGCGGAGTAGGCCTGAACCCTTTCGACCGTTTCGGACTCGAAGGTTTGGCCTCGGGCGCGAACGCCTCCGGTGATTATCACTCGGCCCCCGATGAAGGTGGAGCGGAACCAGTCGTTGAACTGGCGGATGCGGGTCGTGTCAGAGGTCATTGCTGACCTCCTTCGCGGGGACGGATTTCCCGCATGACGATCCGGCCATTGATCGGGGTGGCAGCCATCTGAAACGTGAAACCGCGACCATCGCGGTTGGGCCAGGCGGCTCCGATCTCAGTCCATCGGCTGTTTTCGCCATTACCGCGCACGCTGTAGAGGCGGTGGCTCGGCGGGGTTTGGATAAGTGCAGTCATTTTCGTGCTCCTTTGTCAGAAGGCCGCGACCGTCGCTGGCCTCATGGGGCGACCCGGAGCGCGCCCAAGGGAGCGGTTTCAAACGCCCTCGCCCGGAACGGGGGCGGAGCTGCACAAGCTGAGACTTGTCGAAGCGCGGAAGCGAGCCGCGTTGAAAGCGCGACGGGCGCGATCAGACCCCATGACCTGAGGCCTGCGATTGTCCGCCTTCACGAACGAGCACGAGAATTCCAACTTTCCCCCACGCCCGGAGCCACGTCTGATTACGTGCACCCTAGGGAGAACAATTGGCACTGCATTGAACGGAGATTGCGATGCAAACGGAGATGCCACTCTGGGATTTTCTGCTCGACCTTTGGTCGTTAAGGCTAAGGCCGACCAGCTTTGCGCAAGGCGGTGGCTACTTCGCCGTAATGCCTACAGCGAAGGAAGTTTCAGAACCGAGCGAGATGGTCAGGCTAGCCAATGTCCTGGCTGGACTAGAACTCGCCAGGCGTGCACTTCCGGATTGGATCGCGGCACAGATCTACTTTTTCGACGGCAAGCTGCGCTGCTCAGAAACAGGCCGCATCTTCGACCCTGAGGAGCTCGATCTCGAGAACGCGCTCACGGAGGATGAGAGCCATCGCTGGTTCTCAGACTTCCTGAAGTTTGCGAGACAGCCGCCGGCTCAGCGAGCACAAGCTCGCGTCGCTGAACGCCTGAGGCTTATCCACGTCGCGGTGGCGATACATGAAGGAGAGTTGTCTGATCCTCGGCAGCTCTGGAGGTAGCGGATTCCCCCAACGGAGGGCTGACCATCGCCGACGCTCCACGCTCGCGCCCGCTCGCGCGAGACAGGAGCAGACAAGTGACCTACGAAATCGACTACACAGGCACACAACCAAGGCAAACGGGCGGGCCGCCAGGCCCGCCCGTATCCTTGCCGCCAATCCAGACTTTTCATCCGGAGCCACGCTTCCGCGTGCCCGGTGTCCTGAAGACCGGCGCGACGCTCGTCGTGGCTGCGGGCATCTTCTTTGGTGTCGAGACATTCGCCCCCTACCAGTACAAGCCCTCAACGCTCGTGGGATCGTATGACGCCCGCATCGAAGCGGAGGTAAAGGCGGCTCAGCTCCAGCAGCAGGCCGCCTATGACGACTGGCTGGAGGAAGTCCGGCTGGTCAATGCACAGAACCTGGAGAGCTATCGCGCATCTAATCAGGCGGCGCTCGGCTACTATCAGGCGAGCTACGATCGAGCCCGCGTTTACGCCGAAGCGACGGCTCGAATGCAGGGCGATCTGGCCAATGCGCAGATCCGCCTGGCGAGTCAGACGCGCGGCGGTGAGCGAGGTCTGGCAAACGCTTCTCGTACGCTGGGGCAGGTCATCAATCTGTTCGCGCCCGGCTCGGGCGATGCCGCGATCCAATATGGCAACGACCTCGCCGACATGCTCACCAACGATCTAAACCGTGCGGCGCAAAGCGGCGCACCCATCTCGATCGAGGGCTGGGACGCCAATCTCCCGCCGCCAAATACGGTTCAGGCGGAGCTTTCCAGAATCGTGCCCCTGCCGCTGCCCGAGCCGCCGCGCCTTAGCGACGACAGGCCAATGGTCCCGGAGCAGTAGAGTGTCTCGCGGGCATTTCATGGGCTCGCTTCAGGGCCTGATGGAGCTCCATGCAAGAATGGAGCAGCAGGCCTACACGGAAGCGTCCCGCAGGCGGGCAGAAGTCCGCCAGCGGGAGATGCTTCAGGCCAAGGCATCCGACACCTACGGGAATGGCCGACGCGGCACCCCGCCGGATGCTGAAGCGTCAGACCTTTTCGATCCGAGCGGTTTGTATATCGGCGCACTGGCCGGGCGGCTGCTCTTCTTCAACGGCGACGGGCATCTTCTCACCTACGCCCGTACCGGCGCGGGCAAAGGCCGCGACCTGATCCTTCCCAACCTCGCGCATATCCGAGGCCGAAGCCTCGTTGTTGTCGATGTGAAGGATGGGGAAAACGCCTTCGCCTCGCGCGAGCATCGCGAAGGCGAGGTGGGAGACGCTTGTGTCTATCTCAATCCGTTCGGCCTTCAGGGGCTGCCGAACACCCGCATCAACCCTCTTCAGGTGCTCGTCGATGTCGTCCAGCGCGGCGAGCATATCGATACCCAGGCGGATGAAATCGCGCAGGTGCTCATCCCGCCCGATCCGAAAGATCGAAGCGGTGGCTGGGTTCGTCGCGGCGCTCTCCGGCTGCTGGCGACCCGAATGGAGTACCTCGCGCATTTCGATCCGGATCAATGCACGCTGTCAGGCCTATGGCGTTTCGTGAACGCCTTTGGGCTTTCATCGAGCCTGGGGCTGATGATGGAGTGCGGGATCGAGAGCATCGAGCGGAAAGCCGGTGCTCTGCTCATGACGCTCCAGGAGGCACCGAAACAATTCGAGGCCTACAAAGCGGAGGTAATCGAGGCGCTCGCCGCCTTCGAACCGGGCAAGACTCTCGCCGCATCAACAGACATGCACGAGCTGGATTTTGGGAACCTGAAGCAGCGACCGCACACGGTCTACCTCATCGCCCCGAGTTCGAAGCTCGAAGCGATCGCCCCCTGGATCAGCCTTGTCGTGAATTACGCGGTCGAAGCGATCGCCGCCTCGCGTGGCGCGATACGCACGACATTCCTTCTCGACGAGTTTCCGCAGCTGCCGCCTGCGCCTGCCGTGATGAAGGCGCTTCGCCTCTACAGAGGTAAGGGCATTCAGCTCTGGTTCTTCGCGCAGGGGCGTTTTTCCCTAGAAGGTCGGTGGTCACGGGAAGCTGTGAAAGAGTTTGAGGATCAGGCCTCAATCCTGAGCTTCATCGCTGTCGAAGAGCCTGAGCTGCTTCGGGACATCGAGAAGTGGTCCGGGAACAAGACCGTACTGCTGCGCGGCGTCAACCATAGCGGCGGGGTGGTGGAGTCCGCTGGCGCGAACCTTGGCGAGGGGCGACGTGCAGTCCTTCAAAGTGAGGACATTCGGGCAATCGGCGCTGGACGACAGATAATCAAGGTGGCTGGCTGTCCTTACCTCTTCGACTGCGACCGGCCTCCTTTTTACGCAGTCCTGCCGTGGGCCAAGCAAATAAAGGACGTGAGAAGCCTGCACTCGACTTAATAGTGTTTGACGTTATTTGATTTCTGTGAGTAGATTGCCATATAATATAAATATAGATGATTGAGTATTGCTTTTTTACAACGACGATATTTAAAGCACGATTTCAGTCGAGGGCGGGGAACGTTTCCCCCAATGGGCTAAAGATAGAAAGCTAGCCTCTCACGCTAACGAAAGCGTGCGTCGCCCGTAAGGGCGAAGAGAGGATTGCTTGCTGGAGATCACTCCAACAGACATGCAGCGTTACCGGGCACTGGTGAGCTCGATCGGCGTCTCCGATGACGCCAAAGACGAGGTTATCCGGATCGTCGGCTCGATGATGCAGGACTTTGTCGATAGGGCTTTTGGGGAGCATCCAGCACAGCAAATCAGTGGACATCAGCCTCGAAAAGTTTCCCTAGAGTCAACCGGCTATGCTAGGCTGGCATTCAGTCAATCAGAACAAATGAATGAGGCGGAGACAGGCTTTCAAGGGAGCCGAACCCGCCAGGGCAGCATAGCAGATGGCGAGAACTGAGCATCGGAAGGCGGTGATATACTGCCGCGTAAGTGACACGAAGCAGACCACGCGGGGCAACGGCCTGGACTCTCAGGAGACTCGTTGCCGCGAATACGCGAAGTATCGCGGCCATGAAGTCATTCAGGTCTTTAAGGATGACGCGTCCGGTGGCGAGGCTAGGCGGCCCGGCATGATTGCGATGCTTGCCTTCCTGAAGGCGAGGAAATCGGATCAGGTCGTCATCATCATCGATGACATTTCCCGCCTCGCCCGTGGGGTGGAGGCGCATCTGCGGCTTAGGGCCGACATTGCCTCGGTCGGCGCTACTCTGGAATCGCCGTCGATCGAGTTCGGCGAAGACTCTGACAGTCAGCTCGTGGAGAATCTGCTCGCCGCCGTCTCGCAGCACCAACGCCAAAAGAATGGCGAGCAAACCAAGAACCGAATGAGGGCGCGGGCCCTGAATGGTTTCTGGGTCTATCAGGCTCCCGTGGGACTACGCTTTGAGAGAGCGAAGGGTGGCGGCAAGATCCTGGTACATGACGAACCTCTGGCCTCTGTGGTCCGGGAGGTCCTCGAAGGCTTCGCTAGCCGGAGATTCTGCTCTCAGGCGGAAGTGAAGCGCTATCTAGAGCGCCACCCGCAATGGTCTTCGTGCCGCCCCGGCTACGTGAAGATCGACCTCGTATTCAGCCTTCTCACCAATCCGCTTTATGCTGGATATCTGGAGCTGCCGAGTTGGGAGGTTTCCTTCCGCAAGGCGCAGCACGAAGGGCTGATCTCGCTGGAAACATTCCAGCGCAATCAGGACCTGCTTAGCCAACGCACCCGAATGGCTACCCGGAGCGACCTGAACGAGGATTTCCCTCTGCGCGGCTGGGTTAAGTGCATCGGGTGCGGCGAGCCCCTCACCGCCAACTGGTCGAAGGGCTCTCATAAGAGTTACCCATATTATCTCTGCCGCCAGCAAGGCTGCGCTCTGAACGGCAAATCGATCGCTCGTGCGAAGATCGAAGAGGAATTCGAAGCGCTGCTTCGGAGCGTCACGCCGTCAGCCGAACTGATTTCGCTCGCCACAACGATGCTGACCGATCTCTGGGACAAGCGGATCGAGCGCGGCAAACTTGAGCGGACGAGCCTCAAGCGAGAGATCAAGTCCATCGACGACAAGATCGCCCAGCTGCTGGACAGGGTAGTCGAAGCGGAAAGCCGCACTGTGATCGCGGCCTATGAAGGACGCATCGCCGATCTGGAAAAGCAGAAGCTCGTCCTTGACGAGAAACTGGCTTCCTGCGGCAAGCCGATCAGAGGCTATAACGATACTTTTCGAACGGCCATTGAATTTCTCTCAAGCCCTTGGAAACTATGGGCTTCTGACAGACTAGAGGACAAGAGAGCTGTTCTAAAACTGACCTTCGCGGACCAACTTGAGTATGACAGGGGCGAAGGGTTTCGAACGCCAAATGTGACCTTACCTTTCAAGGCCTTAGGTCATTTTTCCGATGAAAGTGGAGAATGGCGCACCCGAAGAGATTCGAACTCCTGACCCTCAGATTCGTAGTCTGATGCTCTATCCAGCTGAGCTACGGGTGCGCCGGGCCTCGGTGAGGCGAGGGCGGCTATCTAGCGGGTGAGGCCGCGCGGCGCAAGCGCCTTCGACGCCGCTTTTTCATTTCCCGTGGTCGGCCGGGGCCGGCGTCGACGCCACGAGAATTGCCCTTGCGGCCGCGACACCGACCGGGCTATAGAGCGCGCCTTCCCGTTCCGGACCCGTTTCGGAACCGTCAAGGCGGACGCGTAGCTCAGCGGGAGAGCACTACGTTGACATCGTAGGGGTCACAGGTTCAATCCCTGTCGCGTCCACCATTTTTTTCAAAGACTTAGAGCCTATCAGCGCACCCTTCGGGGTCGCTCGCCCATGATTGGCCCATGGAACGCTAATTCTGGTGAATCCTAGCCCGGCAGCCGCCCGGCCATGACGCGCATGCCAGCGCTGCCCACATACCCGATTATACCCGATTTCACCTTATCCGATCGCCATGGTCGGCCGGTTGCGGTGAATAATTCCCTTAATCGCCGCAAATCATGCGGCGATTGCGTATGCGGCGATTAGCGACTATTTTCACCGCAAGGAGTGCGGCGAATGGTCGACTACATCCACGATCTTGAGGCTTGGCCCGCTTTCACCTGGAAGGTGGATGCGCTCGCCGATCGACTAGCCGCCGTCCGCCATCGCCAGGGTCGTCTGCTCGGCCGCATGCAGGGCATGGGCTTCGACCTCCGGGCCGAGGCCGTGCTGGAGACCCTGACCGAGGACGTGCTCAAGTCCAGCGAGATCGAGGGCGAAATCCTGGACAAGGACCAGGTCCGCTCGTCCATCGCCCGTCGCCTGGGCATGGACATCGGCGCTCTGACGCCGGCCGATCGCAACGTCGAGGGCGTCGTCGAGATGATGCTGGACGCCACCCAGCGCTATCAGGAGCCCCTGACCCGCGAACGCATGTTCGACTGGCACGCCGCCCTGTTCCCGACCGGCCGAAGCGGCATGACCCGGATCGTCGTCGGCGCGTGGCGCCCCGAGGCCTCGGGGCCGATGCAGGTCGTGTCCGGCCCCATCGGGCGCGAGCGTGTCCACTATGAAGCGCCCGCCTTCGATCGGCTCGACGCCGAGATGGACGCCTTCATCGCCTGGTTCAACGCGGCGCCGACGACCGACCCGGTCATCAAGGCCGCCGTCGCCCACCTGTGGTTCGTGACCATCCACCCCTTCGACGACGGCAACGGCCGTATCGCCCGCGCCATCGCCGACATGGCCCTGGCCCGCTCCGACGACAGCAGCCAGCGCTTCTACAGCATGTCGGCCCAGATCAGGCTGGAGCGGGCGGACTACTATGCGATCCTGGAGCGCACCCAGAAGGGCGACCTCGACATCACCGCCTGGCTGGACTGGTTCCTGACCTGCCTCGACCGCGCCTTCGACGGGGCCGAGGCCACCCTGGGCGCCGTCCTGCTCAAGGCCCGCTTCTGGGAAGGCCTCGCCGGCCAGACTCTGAGCGAGCGCCAGACCAAGGTCGTCAACCGCCTGCTCGACGGCTTCGAGGGCAAGCTGACCACCTCGAAGTGGGCCGCCATGACCAAGGCCTCCACCGACACCGCCCTGCGCGACATCACCGACTTGGTGGAGCGCGGCGTGCTGGCCAAGGACGAGGGCGGCGGGCGGAGCACGAGTTACTCGCTGGTGACGCCAGCGGAGGGGTAGCCGCGCTTCAATTCAGCGCCCCGTCCGGCCCCGGATTGGCATAGGCCGCCAGCACTCCGACGCAGGCTTCGGCATTCGCCTGGTCCTCCAGTTCGACGCCGATCGCCGCCGCCCAACCCGTTCCGCCGGGCTCTGGGTAGCAGTGCTTAAGGACCACTTCCTCAACCGGGTCCGCGTCCAGGAAAGCGCACAGGTCGGCAGCGACCTGATCGGCGATCCATTGCGCCTGACCTGAATCGACGCAGTGCTTGATCTTGAGCACCGCGAATACGCCGTTGCCGTCCTGCGCGGGCTGAACGCCGACGGCGACCAGTTGGCCATTGGGGGTGAACACGGCTTGGCGAAGGTGGTCAGCGAGGCGAGGCAAGGCCAGGTTCTATTGCTTGGGGCCACGCCGACTGAAGGCGTTACGAGCGTTCTCCATGTGGTCGGGGCAATGATGTCCGTAGCGCCGCTCGATCAACTTAGAACTGGTCGAAGAGAAGCCGGCGACCTCCCAAATCGCCACTCCCTTTTGCAGCATCCAGGTGATCGCGGTGTGCTTCAGCGTATGGGGCGTGATGTCGTCTCCGAGCATCGCCCTAACTCGAGCCGCCTCGAACCCCGTCTTCTGCCGCTGGATCAGCTTGCCGGCGTATTCGCAGGGGCCGATCACCGTCAGCCGACGCCACCGACGAAGGTGGGGAAGCAGCCGCTTCGGGATCGGACAGGGGTTGCGGCGCTTGCGGGTCTGCCGCTCTTCGGTGCCGCGCCGATAGATGCGTTGCTCCTTCAGATCGACCGACCCCGAGGTCGGATTTCGGTCCCACCGCAGGCCGAGGATCGCGGCGTGCCGCGTTGCCGAATAAAGCCCCAGGATGATGAAGCGCGCCACGTGATACTGGGGTGCCGCCACGCGCTCATAGCCCGTAACGCGGCCGTGCTCGTCGAACCCGGTGGGTTTGAACCCTAAGGCGCCCCGGATGAGCCGCGCCGCCTCGTCACGAGTCAGCCAACGCGCCTCCTGTTCGTCACCCTCCGGTTTCCACACAGGGATTGGCCGGTCCAATTTTCCGGCCTTCCAAGTCGCGTTCAAAGCGGCCGACAACGTCTCAAGTTCGCGCTTGGCAGTGCTCTCCTTGACGGCCATATGCCCCAGGGTGCCGGTGGTTCTCGCCGTCACGTAGGCGCGGCAGGTGTCCTCGTTGATCTGGTGGCAGGTCATCTCCCCAAAGTAGTCGGCCAACCACATGATGTGGGTTGGTTCGGGACCCTTGTGATCGTCGGGCAGCCGCTGGTCGTAGTAGATCAGACAGTCAGCGACGGCGACCTTTCGAGGGTCGCCGTCGCTGAAGTCCGGCTGGTGCTTGGCGGCTAGGTAGGCCGCGAGCGCTTCCTCCGCCTCTCGCTGACGATCAGGGCCGCAGCCCGTGCTGACTTCAAATCCCTGGTCGAGGATGACGTAGACGGCCGGGCGGCCCGTGCGGCGTCGGAGGAGGAGGCGTGGGGGTTTGCGGGGTGGCGGCACCGTTCTCTCATTTCGGCGATGTAGGCGAGGGTCGTCATGCGCGTGCGACCGACCGTTTCGACCGTCAGCAGACCGCGATCTGCTTGGGCGCGCAGGATTGAGCCGGTGATGGACCCATCGGGGAAGGCAAACTTCGCCGCGTTGGGCAGCGACAGCGGCGTTTGCGGGGTGATCCAAGATGGGCAGGGATACAGATCGACGCCGGGCGGCGTCGGCTCCTCGTCCGGATCGGAATTCCAATTCTCGTCCGTCATGCGACGGCTCCGACTAGAGGACCCGCCGGGAACATCCCGGTGGGGTAGGCATGGCCGGCTCCGCCAGAGTGATCTGGCGGGGCCTGGGTCCTCCTTAGTCGTCCCGGATCGTATACCCGATCCGAAAGCCAATTTCAACCTCCAACAGGCGTTAACAGTTTGTTCTGTAAAGGATAGTTCTGCATTAGCGCTTCCAGTCGGCGCGGATGAAGGCCTTCTCCAGGAAGCGTGCGACTTCGCTCCAGACTTCGCCAGCGCGTCCGTCCAGGGACGCCGCTTTGGCGCGGACCTCGGCCAGCAATTGTTCGCGGCGCACATACTCGGCCAGCCGCTCGTATTCGATCTGGCGCTGACCGTCGGCCGTCTGGGCACGGCGCTCGATGTCCTCCAGCGACAGGTTGCCCTTCAGTCGGTTGGCGTAGTCGCTCAGGACACGGATGTTGCCGATCACATAGCCCTCGTCCGGTCGGATGCGGTCCAGCGAGGGCGACTGGGGCGAACGCGTCCCGCTGGTGCGGATTGGTCCGCCGAGCGCCGGGCAGATGTCGGGGATGACGATGGCGTCCTTGGGCAGAGCGAACGGCAGGTCGAGGCGGCGCGCGCGTTTGCGCGCGCGGTCCAACATCTCGCGATCCGGAGCGTTGGCGCGACGCTCCTTATAGTAGGCGCGCATGTAGGCGGCGTTGCAGGCGCGGCAGGTCGAGCGGTGCAGGGTCGATCCGTGGATCGGGCATTGCGGCTTGGGGTTCAGCATGGTCAACTCTCCAGACATACAAAAACGCCCCGACTAATTCGTAGTTGGGCTTAAGAGTCAAATTAGGTCTTGAGTTCACGCCTCCTAGATGATGACCACCCCACAGGCGCCCAGCTCCGAGCTGCGCGTGGCCTGCTGAATCTGTCGGTCAAAGCGGTGGCGGAAAAAACAGGCCTGGTGGTCAACACCATCAAGCGGGCTGAGGGAGTAACCGGCCTCGCACCGACGACCCGGGCCAATGCTCGGCTCCTAATCCGCTACTTCACAGACGGCGGTGTCGTGTTCGTCCCTCCGGACGAGACAGCCGGCCCGGGCGTAAGGCTCGCGTTGGGTGCGGAAGTCACCAATTCACGCCGGCGCAAGAAGGAGCCGGAGGGTTGACGTGACGCGGCTTCGTTAGCGTGACAGCTTAATCCTGATCTTCTTCAAGCGGCGCCGGATCAAACAGGCTCCCAGGCTCCACCCCCAAGGTTTCGGCCAGCTTCACCAGAAACAGCAGTGACGGATTCTCTTCGCCCCGTTCGAGGCCGGCGAGGTAGCGCATCGACATGCTCGCCTCGTGGGCCAAGGCCTCCTGGCTGAGGCCTTTCGCCTTGCGAAGACGCCTGATGTTCGCGCCGACTCGATCCTCCCACCGCATGCACGGATGGGGCGCGAGCAAGCAAAATGGCTCCAGGAACTATTCTGCCTAACTTTTTGGAAAGCCGGATAGGCAAAATAGCACCTACAGAGGAGACGCCGATGGGCAGGATGTTGATGATGGCGGTTGCGTTCATCCTGATCGCCGGAACGGCGATCTACATGATGCCCCCTCCCGACCCAGCGGCTGTCGAAGCGGCCTATCTGGAGCGGGCGGCGCAGCGTGACGATGCCGAACAGGCGCGACTGGCCGAGGTGGCGGCCAGCGGCATGACGCCCCTCGACAAGGCGCTCGCCCATGCGGCGGCCCTGGACCCGATCAATCGGTCGCAGGCTGAAGGCGAACTTTCAAACGCTGTGACAGCGTCGATCGAGGCCAATCGTTTGGCCCGGGAGAACTACCCCCAGACCGATGCCGACATCGCCCACTTCCAGCGCGTTTATGAGCCGCAACGGCGAGCCGCACGACGCCAATGGGAAGGGGCTATGCAGAGACTCTACGGCCCCACCTGGTCGGCCTACCACGAGGCCCAGGGGCGGCAGTTGGCCCGGGCGGGCGGGCGCCGCCTTGGGTATCCCGTCGATTGACCTGGTGGCCCAATCCATCCGGTGGCCAAGGGATTGCCTCCGGATAAGATGACTCACGGAGAGTCATGTTTGCCGGCGCCAAGACCCGAAGATGCGCGCGTGAGTCATCTTCTGTGGCGGTTGCGAAATCCAATCAGAGCCGAGGTTTGCGGGTCGCTGGAGCTAAGATGACTCACCCAGGTCACGATACCCCTCACCTGTGACTCGGGGGCGGGTGTGCCGAAACGACACGGATTTGAGTCATGCAAAAGTGTCAAACGTGACTCACCCCATCCCGGCCGAGTCACGCAAAAGAGTCAAACGTGACTCGGATTTGTTGAAGGGATTCAGCGGGTTGGAGGCCGCGCGCGATTGAGTCACGATACACATCAACGGTGACTCAAATCGCATTTCCGCCATGCGGTTGATTTCATGCGGAAATTTGAAACAAGCAGACCGAAGGTCCGCCCGGGGGCGGGGCTGGGGGTTTCACCCCCGCCCCCGGGCGGGTGGCGGCGCGCGGTTTTGGGGCCGTTTAGGCCGCCTCTCGCAGGAGGGTTTCCGCCTGCGCCAGCACGGTCTGAACGGCCAGGTCCGACAGGTCCGGCGGATAGCCAAACTCGCGCAGGATGCGCTTCACCAACCGGCGCATGTTGGCCCGCGCGCTCTCGCGGTGGTGCCAGTCGACGGTGACGTTGCTGCGCAGGTCCGCGACGAGCCGCGCCGCGATGATCCGGAGTTGATCACTACCCAGCACCTCGACCGCACGCTCGTGTTCGGCAAGGGCGTCGTAGAAGGCCAACTCCTCTGGCGACAGGCCGTTCTCCTCGCCGCGAGCATGGGCAGCCTTGAGGTCCTTGGCCAAGCCGATCAGCTCCTGGATCATCTCCAGGGCCGAGATCGCTCCGGCGTGATAGCGCGCCACCGCGTCCTCAAGCCGCTGCGAGAAGGCCCGGCTCTCGACGACGTTGGTCCGCTCGCGGCCCTTGATCTCGCCGGCCAAAAGTTTCTTGAGCGCCTCCAGCGCCAAGTTCTTCTTCTCCATCCCGGCCACCTCCAACAGGAACTCGTCCGACAGGATGGAGATGTCGGGCGACTGCATTCCGGCCGCCTGGAGGATGTCGACGATCTCGGCGGACGCGACGGCCCGGTCGATCAACTGCTGCACCGCAAGCTGCTTGTCCGCCGCACTCAGCTTGCCGGTCGCCGTGCTCTTGACCATGCAGGCGCGGATCGCCTGGAAGAAGCCGATCTCGTCCTTGATTTCGCGGGCGGGGTCGCTCGCCGCCGCCAGGGCGTAGGCCTTGCCTAACTCCAGCACGAGGTCCTGGAAGCGCCGATGGGCGCGCTTTTTGTCTTCCGGCGTCTTGGCCTTCGCGGCTTCCGCCTCGCCCCACTTCAGGGCCCAGTCGTAGGCGCCCGCGAGACACCTCAGACGCTCCTGCGGGGATCCCGAAATGCCGGGCTGGTAGTCGAAGCCGTGGAAGATTTCGCGGATGCTCTCATACCTCTCCAGAAGCGCCGCGACGGCCGCCTCCTCGTCGATCCCAGTCTTGTCCCGGTCCGATTGAGTGTATTGGCCCAGCGCCGCCTTCAGGTTCTGGGCGATGCCGATATAGTCAACCACCAGGCCGCCGGGCTTGTCCCGGAACACCCGGTTCACCCGCGCGATGGCCTGCATCAAGCCATGCCCGCGCATCGGCTTGTCGACATACATCGTCGTCATGCATGGAGCGTCGAAGCCGGTCAGCCACATGTCCCGGACGATGACCAGCTTCAGGGGATCGTTCGGGTCGCGCGCTCGCTTCGCCAGTTCGTCGCGGCGCTTTTTGTTTCCGATGTGCTTCTGCCAGCCGATCGGATCGGAGGCCGCCCCGGTCATGACGATCTTGACGGCGCCTTCGGTATCATTGTCCGAGTGCCAGGCCGGCCTCAGGGCGACGATCTCGTCATACAGATCGACGCAGATGCGCCGGCTCATGCACACCGCCATGGCCTTGCCGGCCATCGCCTCGGTGCGCGCCTCCAGGTGTTCCACCAGGTCGGCAGCGATCTGCTTCAGGCGGACGCGGGAGCCGACCAGGGCCTCGACGGTCGACCACCGGGCCTTGGCCTTCTCAGCCTCGGTTAGGGTTTCGTCCTCGACCAGCGCTTCAATCTCAGCGTCGATCCTGGGCTTCTCGTCCTCATCCAATTCGATGCGCGCCAGTCGGCTCTCGTAATAGATCGGAACGGTCGCCCCGTCCTCGACCGCGCGGCTGATGTCGTAGATGTCGATGTATTCGCCGAACACCGCCGGGGTGTTCACATCGCCCGCCTCGATCGGCGTTCCGGTGAAGCCGATAAAAGAGGCGTTCGGCAGTGCCTGTCGCACATAGTGAGCATAACCATAGCGCCGCTCGCCGGTGTCGCGGTTCAGCTTGGCGTCGAAGCCGTATTGGCTTCGGTGGGCCTCGTCGGCCATGACGATGACGTTGCGCCGATCCGTCAGCTCGGGGAACTGCTCCTCGCCTTTCTCAGGCGCGAACTTCTGAAGGGTGGTGAAGATCACGCCGCCGGAATTACGGGCCAAAAGGCGCTTCAGGTCGTCTCGGCTGTCCGCCTGCTCGGGCGTCTGGCGGATCAGGTCCTGGCACAGGCCGAAGGTCGAGAAGAGCTGGTCGTCCAGGTCGTTGCGATCGGTGAGGATAACAAGCGTCGGATTCTCCAGCTCCGGCGCCTTGACGGTCAGGCCGGCGAAGAAGGCCATCAGCAGGCTCTTGCCCGAGCCCTGCGTATGCCAGACCACGCCGATCTTGCGGTCGCCGCTGGGTCGGGTCGCGTCCACCGCTTCGGCGATCGCCTTTCGCGCGCCGTGGAACTGGTGGTAGCCGCCGATGATCTTGAACGGCCCCTTGTCGCCGTCACTGAAGACCGTGAAGTCACGGATCAGGGCCAGAAACCGCTCGCGGTCGAATACGCCGCGCAGGAGAGTGTCCAGTTCGGGCGAGCCCTTGTGGGTGAAATCGTTGTCGTCGCCGGTGATTGTCCGCCACGGCATGAACCGTTCGGAGTCTGCCGTAAGCGATCCGATTCGGGCTTCCATGCCGTCCGAGGCGACCAACACCGCATTGGTCCTGAACAGGCTGGGGATCTGGGCCTTGTAGGTCTGGAGCTGATTGAAGGCCCCCGTCAGGGTCGCGTTTTCGTCGCCGGGGTTCTTCAGCTCCAGCACCGCCAGCGGCAGGCCGTTGACGAACAGCACCACGTCCGGCCGACGGTTCTGCCCCGCCTCGACCACCGTCAACTGGTTCACGACGGCCCAGTCGTTCGCGCCCGGATCGGCGAAGTCGATCAGCCATAGCTTGTCCGACACGATGGCGCCGGCGTCGTTGCGATACTGGACCGATACGCCCTCGGTCAGCATGCGATGGATGCGCCGGTTCTCTTCGACGAGCGACCCGGTCTCGGCCGTCAGTAACTGCCGAATCGCCTCAGTCCGAGCCGCCTCGGGCGCGTGCGGGTTCAACTTGGCCAGCGCCGCGTCCAGGCGCGGCAACAGCACGACCTCCGAGAACGCCTGACGCATCGGCGCTGGACCATCCGGCGCGATACTGACGCCGTGAAAATGAAACCAGCCGAGATCCTTCAGGATCTCGATCCCAGCCTCCTCGACAATGTCCTCCTTAAAGCCGCTCATCCTGCGGGCTCGGCGACCGCCTTCGCTGGCGGAGCAGGAACGTCGAAGACGGTCTGCGCCAGCGAGGTCAGGAACGCCTGCCGTTCTTCGACCGCGCCGACATTCCATTCGGGCCAGCATTTCAACGACTGGACTGTTGCGGTGATCTTGTCCGCGACGCCCACCTGCGGGGTCACCGTGTCAGCCTGGCATTTGGTCAGCAAGAATTTCGACTGCCCATAGGCCGTGATCTTGCCGGAATACCGGCCATTGGAGATGGCGCGGTTGATGGACTTTTCGATCAGCAACAGATTGCCAAGGCTCTGGATCACTTCCTGATCGTCGGCGTGATCGCCGAATTCTTCCCTGGCCTCGACCTCGGCCTTGTCGGCGAGGATGTGCTCGATGTCGTTGCCGCCCGCCGTGTAGTCTGCCAGCCGGCTCCGGGACTCGCTTGGGCCGTAGGCGGTCAGGTCGATGTGTTGGGTCAGCTTGGCGAGCAGATAACGCAGGCGGAAGGCGCGAACATTTCGGGTGCTCAGACCCATCAGCGCCAGATCGAACGCCTTCGAAAGACCGACGCGCTCCGCCGTCAGGTGCGTGTTCAAGAACATCTCGAAGGTGTCACCGTCACTCGCCTTGATGCCGCGCAGCACATGGGCCGCCTCAATGATGCGCCGCTCATATTCCTTGCCGGGGGTGCCGGTGATGAGCCAGGCGAACATGGTCTTCTCGACCTCGTCGGCCAACCGCGTGAACTGCGAGGACGACAGATGTCGCCCCGCCATCAGCAGAATGAAGTGCTGCTTGATCGACTTGCCGCCGGCGAGCTGGGTGTTCTGAATGCCGGCCTCCGGTTCGCCAGCGACGTTGAGCCCTCTGGCAAAGTTCCCGTAGGCCTTGGCCGCCTCCAAAAGTCGGGAGGCGAACACCAGTGGTTCGCGTTCGTGGCCGGTCGCTGCCGCGTTCTTTTGAAACCAGTCGTAGATCGCGTCCTCGCGCAGCTTGCCGTCTAGGTCATAGGTCGCGAGGAGGTAGTAGCGCAGGAACCGCAGCGGTTTCTCGCCGGCCTGATAGATGGCGTCGGTCAGGGCCTTCCAGCTGGTCTTCAGCTTGGCGAACTGATCGCCCTTGGCGTGCATGAACAGCAGGTTTTTCAGCAGGTCCATGGCGTCCAGACCGACGCCCCGATCATTGATCGTCTCGAAGATCTTCAACGCCATGGCGAGTGTCGGCGTCTCGATCCGGATGATCTTCACCTTGTTGGTCAGGTAGCCGTAGAAGCGCCTGATCTGATCGGGATTGTCCTCCAGCGTGGTCCGCAGGAACTCCCGCACAGTCAGATAGGCGTTGCCGATGTTGCGGATTGATCGCGTGCCGTCGCGCTTGGCCTCGGCGGCATCGCCGCGCGCATAGATCTCCAGCACATCACCGGCGTCTTCGTATTGCAGGTCGAGTCGGAGGCGATCCTTGGAGTTGCCCTGCCAGTCGACATCGCTCGCGGCGATCTGGGACTTCAGCTCGTCGGGAACGGTCGCGCCCAAGTCTTTGAGCGCGTCGCGAATGGCGCAAAGGGTGATGAAGGCGGTCGTCGTGCGCTGCTGCCCGTCGATCAGGTCGAAGACGCCGTCTTCGCCCCGGCACACCACGATGGTGCCGATGAAATACTCTGGCGCGTCCTGGCTGGTGGCGTTCTCATATTCGGCGTGGATGTCGTTCAGAAACTGATCGACCTCTTCGCCGCCCTCGCCCTTGGGATTGGTCTCGCCCCACACATATTCCCGCTGGTAGTCCGGGACCCGGTAGAAGTCCTGGAGCAGGGTCTTCAGGCTCTTGTCCTGCGGGTCGATCTTCTTGTTGGTCATAGGCCGTCCCCCCGGTCTTTGCTTACCAGCGAACCGGCTTCTGAAATACGCCGGCGCTGTCCGTCAGCTGAGCCGGGAACTGTGCGGCGGCGAGCGCGCCACTACGAATGGGCTTTATGAAATGCGCCAGCGGCTGAAGCGCCCGGCTGACGTTCTGCTGCGGGTTCAGGATACCGACGCCCTTCTTGAATCTGTTGCGCACCAAGGCCATCGGTTCTTTCAGGTCGCTGTCATTGCTGACGACGACCGCCATGTCGAAGGCGTCATCGAACGCATCCATGAGAAGGTGGGTGGCCAGGTTGACGTCCGACCCCTTCTCTTCGGTCTTGATGACCTGCACGCCTCGATAGCGACCGGCAGTCCAGGCCACCGCATCCGGCATCGTCACCTCGTGGGTCAGGAAGTGGCCCAGGTGGACGGTGATCTCCGGAACCGTCGCGAGTGCGCGCAGATAGGTTTGCTGCCTGACCGCCTGGTCGGGATCGTTCGGGCGGGCGCTGATCCGGGCTGTGAAATACCGGACGTGCTCAACCTGGTTTCGAGGCAGAAGGGCGCTGCACAGGGCAAAGGGGTCCAGCCACTTGTGCGGCGTCCCCTTCAGGCATCCATAATACAGATTGAAGCCGTCGATATAGACGCGAGTCCTCATCGCGACGCCTCATAAAGCAGCGGCGGCCCCGAGGAGCCGCCGCGCACCTTGGCCCCGAAGCGCCAAGGGAGATATGGGCGTGTATATGCGGCTGAATCGTTGAAAGTCAATGAAGGCGCTTCGGGGGCACTGACACAGTTTGAAATTCAGGCCCCTCCGCCGCTGGGCCAGCCGTAGCAAGAATCTTGCGACCGACATGACGGAGGCAACACCGCCTCTGTCTTCGGAGCACGGCAATGACAGGCCAAGACTACAAGATCGTCGTTCATAAGGGCGAGCGCACCATCACGATCGTCGTCGATCCCGATGTCGCGAACGACCGCTTCATCGGCCTCGTCGATGGTGTCGAGGTCGCCATCGCAGAAGACCCGTCCAAGGTCATGGCGATGCTGCTGTCGGAGTGGGGCAGACCATTAACGGCGCGTCGGTGACGACGCGCCGTTCGTCTGCCGCCTCTAGTGCTTCAGGTTGCTGCCGCCCTTGCCGCGTCCAGTGTCGAGGCGGTGATACGCGCCAAGGCAGATTTTGCAGACATCCACGTCGTCGGGCATGAAGTCGTAGGCGAGGTTCTGAGCGGCGTCGAAAGTTTCGCACTGGAATTTGTGAGAGTCGCCCCTCTTGCTCTGCCGGCCAGGGGTGTCGCGCAGATGCACGCAGGCGGTCAGGTGAATCTTGGCGTATTTCTGGTGCAGGCTGACCATGACGGTGTATTCGCCCGCCTGCTCGTCGCGGGGGGCTTTCAGGCGGATGATGTTCTCGTCATCAACGTGGCGGGCGGCCTCCAACTGACCGGCACGCCGGGCTGCCTTCTGAGCCGCCGCCCTTTCATCGACGAGGTCCATGAAGTTCTCCCAGGTCCAGCGGTCGTCATCGATGCCGGCCTCCATCGCCGGCGTCGTCTTGATCGTCATGTGGATGCGCTGGAAGTTGTAGTGATAGATGTAGAGCGCGAGCGCCCGCTTGAGATTGATCAGCGTTTTCGAGTGGAGCGCCGACTTGCGCGCGAACCGCCCAAGGTTCTGGCGCAGCTTCTGGAAGAAGCTTTCGATGTGATTGGTTGTGATCCAGTCCTCATCCGGGGTGCCGCTGCGAACGACGGGCGGGTGCATTTCACGCTTGGGACGCTTCTTGGGCCGGTAAGGCATTTTCACGCCGGTGTATTCCTCAACGACCAGTTGCTGCTCGTTGTCGTCCTGCTTTTTCACCGTCGCATAATCGATGTCGTCGCCGAACTCCGACCCGACCGCCTCGAAGTAGGCGCGGTGCGAGTCGGTCGTCAATTGGATGCGGCCAGCGCACCGCGCCTTCAGGTCGGCGATGAAAATCTTTGCGTCCGCGTTACCTCGACCGCCGACATGCCAGGCGACGATCAGCTTGCTGACGGGGTCGATAGCCATCCAAATCCAGAAGACGCCCTGCCCCTTGGGCGCGCGCATCTGGTTCTTCAACAGGGTCAGGCCCCGGATGCCGACAAAGGCGAACATCTCGTCGGCCTCGACATACCTGACAGGGAGATCACGCATCTTCTGGTCGAGGAAGTCGATGGCGGTATCGCCCGCGTCAGCAAGCAGCTTCAGGACCGTCACCTGGCTCGGGCGGCCAGACTGCCCCGTGTTACCGTCTTTGGTCCGCGCCAGCGCGTTGATGCCTTGGCGTTCCATCATATCCCGGAGGATCGCGGACCTCTTGCTGGTGCTGAGTTGGTTGACCATCGACAAGCGTATGCGTCAGGAGCCAAAAGCAGGTCAACGCTTGTCGATACGAGAAAACGAGAAATCTCGTAATATGTTGCTTTGGGGCAACGCTGTTATTTCCGTGTGCATCGATTAAAGTCGTCCTTAGGCTTCGTTCGGATAACCTACGGAAAATAATTAGAACTTCGAGGCTTAGGTCCTCCAGTGTCAAGATTTTTGACAGGATGTGTCAATAATCGCGACGTATAGACCTCAGTGGTGTCAACCACCGTGACATCATATTTGTTGAGATCGCGACAATCCGCCACATGAACAAAACAGCAACTTCGGAAAGTTGCTCGAACTGATCTTTAACCCACCCAGCCGATGGCGACGATTGGGGGGGCTTGACCAATACGACTATTCGACTAGGTTCAAAATATGGAAACGAGGATTGCGGTAGAGTCTCTTTCGGCACTGGGTCACGAGCCCAGGCTGGAGGTCTTTAAAATGCTGATCGACGCGGAGCCCGGCGGGATGAAGCCGACCGCAATGCTGGAGAAACTGAACAGTTCGACGCCGAACGCCAAGCTGCCGGCGAGCAGCCTGTCGTCGCATTTGTCGGTCCTCAAGAAAGCGCACCTGATAACAAGCGACCGGATCAGCCGTGAGATTCTCTACCGAGCCAACATGGCTCATGTGCAGAACCTGCTCTTGTTCCTAGTCGCCGACTGTTGTGGCGGCCAGAGGCACGTCTATGAACCCATGATCGCCAAGCTTTTCACCAAGCCACCGCCTTAGAAGACGAAATCATGGCTACCCGGACGCTGGCGGCCTTGGCTTCGGCCCGCGGGAAGACGATGGACCTAGCGGAACACAAGTCGGGAACGTTCGACAAACGCTGTTCGAACACATCCCAGCCGAAGGCTCAAGGAGGTTCCGTGAACTCCGGATGGGGATCAGGGGATCAAGCCAGGGCGCGTCCTATAATTGCACGATCATCGGCGCAGAGGCTCTCATCCCAGGAACGTCAAGGAGACCCCTCACTACCTGCACTTCATTCTGACGAAGAAGCAGCCGGATGAAACGCCTCACACCCTCCGCGCGGGTCGCCACCGACACGGTGACGCCGCCTTCGGAAATTCTGCTACCCTGGCCCCCCTCAGCCTCCGACACCGTCAGGTGGACACGTTCGGACGCGTGCGCCCGCACCCCTTTCACCCCGATCATCGACTTTTTCAGGCGCCCAGGGGCCGCAGCTTGTCACCCCCGAGGCGGCGGACTTGGTCTAGATGGTTTTGGGCCGAGAGGCTGGCTGCCTGGGCATGAGACTTCAGACGCGGATCGTCGGCGTGAAGCGAGAAAGTGGTGTGCAGCAGAGAGGAGTCGAGCAGCACGGTGATTTGCTGCGTCAACCAGAGCCGGTCACGCTCCCGCGGAGCGGCGGCTTCGAGATCGGCGACATAGGCGGCATGTGGGGCCGACAGGTGCGAGGGAGCCGCTGCCCCGCCGAGATCCGCCAGAAAGGTTGACTGAATCGCCAGCAACTGGACGTGTCGTGTCTCCAGACGGGTGGCCAGAGCCTTGATCTGAGGGTCCGGGGATCGGGCCTTGATCGCCTTTGCCGCCGCGAGGACATACAGGTCGTCGTAGCAGGCGGCGACAAGATATCCCTCGGGCGAATTGACGTCCCTGATCTCCGGGTCATTGGTGGCCGCCATTGGCGCCTCCAGAGGAACCGCTTCGACCGGTTCCGGAGCCCGTTTCTCCTGCTCGCAGGCCCCGACGCCCACCATAGCGCAAGCCATCAGCATCGTAATTTTCCGCACAGATTAGCCCACCACAAAGTGCCTTCAAGACGAAGACCCGAAAAAGCGCCTTCAAGACGAAGACCCGAAATGGAACGCTCGGGTACCCTGATGAGTTTCGTCAATGCCCTTGTCCGGGTGTCCTTCTCCCCGGCGCAGCGCGGTCGTCGGCCGCGCTGCGCTTCCCCTGCCGCGTCAGTTGTCTGGTTGAGGATCATCATGCTGCGAAAATCAATAGCAGCCCTTCTACTCGTCGCCCCGCTGGCGGCATGCAATGGCGGTATGTCCATTGACCGCGGGACACAGACGTTCAGGGCGGGGGTCGGCGACGCCGCAGCGACCCCGCTCGAAGATCTCAATGTGCGCCGAGACGCGATTCCTGCCGTTCTGACCGAAGCCTTCGCCCATCCCTATAACCTTGAAGGCCTCAGCGGGTGCCGACGGATATCGGCGGAGGTCTCACGCCTGGACGAGGCGCTGGGACCCGATCTTGACGATCCTGACCGGGCGAGCGTCGAGCGAACCGAAGACATCGCCGCCGGCGCGGCGCTGGACGTCGTAAGAGACACGGTGACGGATTTCATTCCCATGCGCAGCTGGGTGCGCCGTCTGTCGGGCGCGGAACAGCACAGCCGCCGGGTCCGGCAATCCATTGAGGCGGGCTTGGTGCGCCGATCTTTCCTCAAAGGCGTCGGCTTGCAAAGAAGCTGCCGTCCGCCCGCCGCGCCGCTAGGCGTTCGCCCCCTGCGCTAGGCTCGTGTCAACCCGCCAGTCGTTTGGGGCGCCTGGCCGAAGACGGTGCTGTTTCCTCTGGTCCGCATCCAACAGTTCCAGAAATCGGTCCGCCGCGGTGCCCGCCTCTTTTGACGCGTCGCAAGTCTCGTCGGCGTCGAACAAGCCGGCGAGCATGCGCACTTGGGTCCCCGCCACTGTCAGGGCGCGGAACTCGGCGGCGGCCTCGTCCGGACGGGCATTTCAGGCGCCCTGCTTTCATCTCCCGCACGAGAAAGTCTCTGAGGCTGGACGAGCACTCTTGCGAGATTTCAGCGCAGATCGCATTCGCCCGAGTGATGTCTTCAGGCAAAACCCGTTCCATGGCTCGAAGCGCACGGTGGTACCGAACGGTGCGCATTTGCCTCAAGGCGGATTCTGCATAGGCGGCCAAGGCGGTTCGAGTGTCCGGTTGGCCCGGGACCTGCTCAAACGGTTCCAGAGCGCCGCCCGGCACGAGTCGAGAACCGCAAGCTTCAGGCCCTGCGCCCCACCGAACTGATTGTGCACGGTCTGGCGCGATACGCCGGCCCTGCTGGCGATCGCGGCCAAGGACGGCCTCGCGCTACCCGCAACATCAATCGCCGCCTCAAGAATGGCGTTCTGCTTGTCCCGGTCGATCGCTCCGCGGTGTCAACTCATCTTCCATCCCGTCGATCAGCCGACCTCGCGAGGGTCCAGGCGCTCCAAGAGATCCGCTCGCATGCCAAAGGCGTGGACACAACCCGAGCCCCAAGTTGACGCCCCTCTTCGGCCTTCGTCAACTCAGGCGGGCCAACGTCTTGAACGTCCGGAGTCGCCACGGCGGAGTTGAAGAACCCGGGCAGCCATCCCCCTCCGTTAGCGAAAGCGGTAGGTCATCACCAGGCCGGCGGTATCGATCCCCTGGTTGCGTCCATCTCCCAGGACCTGTCCATGAGACAGATGCACCCACTGCACACCGATGCTGACGTCCCTTGAGACTTCCCAGTTGAGACCCAGGGCGCTGCGAAAGAGATCTCGTGAGCCCAGCAGAAGCCGGGACCGCGCCTCCACCGGATCGTCCGTATCCAGCACCCCGTCATGAACGGCGTAACCGAACTGAAACTCGCCGCTGACCCGGTCCGAGACGGCGCGGCGCCAGGAAAGCCCAACCGAAGCGAAATTCGTGTCGCCGTCGCTGTTCAGCGATCCGCTTATGTAGGCCCGGGGCCGGCCAACCGCATCGAGGACGGTGATGGGACGGCTCAGCAGCGCCATCTCAAGGTTTGCTCCGCCTTCGCGATCATCGGACCCCGGGTGAAGAACATCGTGCTGCATGACGGCGACCCGGATTTCGCGGGTGTCTTCCTGCGACCGGACCTCGCCTGCAAAGCCCAAGGCGGCCAGGCAGCCGATCGCCGCCGCCGACGGAACCCGTCGGGAATCTCTTCTCGTCTGCATGATCATGTTCCGTTGGGCTACCGGGCGTCGGGAGCCGGTTCGGCGGCCGGTTCAGCGTCCTGCGGGGAGGGCGGCTCAACCACTTCGGCATCCAGGGGGACCCAGCCACTGCCGCTCACGGCCCGGCGGCGCCCCTCTTCGAAGAGGGCTTTCATGGCGTCCTGATCAAAATCGAGGGCGGAAGCCTCAACCTCCTGCGGGATGGCGGCCACGCTGATGCGCATGCCGTTGCGGCGTGCGAACGCGCCTTGAGCCGCAAGGCTGGTTCGCAGAAGCGACTGGGTCATGCTCTGGTAGGATCGGGCGAAGACAGACGGCAGACTCCCGCGGGTCTGACGCCGACTGAGCCCCAGCTTTCCGTTGACGATGATGAAGAGTTCGCTGCCACGCCAGCCGGGCAGAGTTTCGCCGCTGAGGATCATGCCTTCTGGAACCCCGAGGAAGGGCGTGTTCACCCCGCCGTCAACGTGCAGCTCCTGCTGCACCGTCCCCGATTCGGTCACCCCCGCAATCAGGACCGGAGGGAAGACGCCCGGAATGCTGGCTGAGGCGAGCAGAACCTGACGGAACAGGCGAAGCGCGTTCTCGTCCCCGGCCTCGGCCAGAAGCCCCATGTCCCAGATCACGGTCTCGCCTGAATCCAGATTGGTCGTGGCGACGAGAAGCCTGCGTCCCTCTCGAGTCGCTTGCGCGATTTCCGTCAGCAGCGCTGGCGTGACGTGCTCTTCAACGAGCGCTTCCAGCGTTCGGGGACTGAACAGGCCGGGGGACAGAAATGCGGCGAAGCTTCGCCAGCTCAACAATCCCTCTGTATGGCCTTCGGAATAGGCTGCGGCGAGTTCGTCGTCCCAGTCCGAACCGAGGAAGGCGTAGGGTGCGGCGAGCGCGCCCGTACTCACGCCTGTAACGATGTCGAACTCGGGCCGGTCGCCGCGCTGGCTCCAGCCGACCAGCATGCCAGCGCCATAGGCCCCGTTTGCTCCACCTCCCGAGAGGGCGAGGATGGAGCGTCGCTGATCGCCGCGAGTGAGCCGTCTGCGGAAATCCTCGGCGATGCGGTCCAGGCGGGCTTGATCGTTAGGCGAAATCCTCGGGTCTTGCGTTGCGACCAGGCCGCGCTCCAGCTCGTGAAGCGCAATTTTCGGAGCACGGTCGACGGTCGCGCATGCACTGAGGATCAGAAGGCTGGATGCGATCAGGGCGATCCGGATCTGCTTCATACATCGTTCTCCAGTCGCGGTAATGCGCCGTACCGTTACCCTCGGAAACTCGCTCAACGAACTTGAGTTCCTTAAGGTATGAGGATGACTCGCCCTGTCCCACCCACGTCTCAGGCCGCACTCGATCGTGATCGAAAGGTTGGGCGTCCCACGCCCGAGGCGGCTGAGCTTATCGACCCGGACCTGCTGGCGGCGACATGGCGGATTTTCGTCGAACGCGGATACTCAAGGACCACCATCGAGGCGGTCGCCCGGCAGGCCCGCATGAGCAAGCGCACGATCTATCAACGGTATAGTTCCAAGGACCAGCTCGTTGAGGCCGCGATCCGAGCGGCGCTGGAACGCTGGCGTTCGCATGTTCGGGAAACCTTGACCAATACGGGTCCCGGCGCGGAGGACTGGCTGGACGAGTTCGTCGGTCGGTGCCTCGGAATCCTGGTCGCGTCGGAAGGGCGCGCCCTGATGGGGTTTCTGCTCACGGAAGATGAGACCTTCCAACCCGTTCGCGATACCGTTTTCGCGGCCGTCCGGCAAAGCATAGGGGTCTTCTCGGCGCTTTTGGCGCAGAGGGCCTCTGGCCTGTCGGCGGAGCTTGCGGAGGACGTCTCGCTCGCCGTGCTCGACGTGATGATCGGCTTCGCGACACGGCTCAACGCCCTGCAGCCCCAACTCGCGCACGAGGAGATCAGGGCGCGGGGTCCGCGGTTCACGGCCGTCGTGCGCTTCCTCGTGGAGGTTCGGGGCGGAGCGATTCCCAAGGCCGATTGAAACCGTCAGGCGGCGCCGCTCTTCCGCTGCGGCCCCGCATCGTCCGGCAGAATCGGTTCGAGCGCGAAGCCGGCCTCGATATCCCCTTCGGCCTCCATGGCGGTGGGAGGCGCCGCAGAAGGCTTTCGGTTCGTCTGCAGGGCGCGGTGAAGAATGTAGGTGGGC
>NZ_JBMSDX010000018.1:0-18164 GCF_049445955.1 Brevundimonas sp. VNH65
AGATCGGCCGGCCTGCTGCGCTGGTTGATGGCTGCGCAGACCGGCCTCTTGCCAACCCCAACAACCCCAGCTCAGATCAACGACGGACTCTTGTTATGGCTGGATGAGAAACGGGGGTCACGTCACCTAGCGCAGCGCGGTTGCTGAAACGGAAGTCAAACTCCGCCCTTTAGCGGTGCAGGTGCCTCTTGGAGCAGTGCTGGTTGACGCCCTTCATGCCGCGCTTGAAGACCGAGACGTAGCCTTCGATGGTCGGGTATGGATGCTCGGGCTTTCGACAGACACGCCAAGTCTGCAAGGCTCAGCGCCGTCGAGCGCGCCATTCCTCCCGGGTCTGGCCCCAGCGATCCACGGCGATGGTCTCGAAGGGCGGCGGCAGGCGCGTCGGACCCAGGTTGGTCGAGCCCAGGCGTTCGGCCAGGCGTTGCGACGGCGTATTGTCGGGGTCGATGCAGTGGATGACCTCGGTCCAGCCGAGGACGTCGAAGGCGTAGTCGAGGGCGGCCGTGGCCCCCTCCGCGGCGTAGCCCTTGCCCTGGGCGTCGGGGTGAAGGCCCCAGCCGACCTCGGTTCCCGGCCAGCCGTCCGGGGTCCAGGGGCCCAGCCGTCCGACCCACAGACCCGACGCCTTCTCGATGACCGAGAACATGGACACGCCGGTCAGCGCCCAGGCGCCGGCCATGGTCATGAGACCGCGCCAGGCGGCCGGGGGAGCCTGGACGCCGCCGATGAAGCGGGCGGCCTCCGCATCGGCCATGAACTCGGCCCAGCGCGGGAAGTCCTCCATCGCCGTGGGCCGCAGGATCAGGCGTTCGGTCTCCAGCACCGGGCCGGGGGCGATGTCGCGAGGGGGCAGGGTCACAGCAGATACTCCCTTTCCAGCGCATAAACCGCGCCGTCGCCGGTCAGGACGCTGGAGTACAGGCCGAAACGGTCGATGCGGATCGGCGGCGATTTCAACAGATTGTGCCCGGTCAGCCAGGCGCCGACGCGGGCCGGGTCGGCCTGGGGCTTCAGATAGGCCAGGGTGACGTGAGGCCGGTAGACACGGGGCTCGAGCCGCAGGCCGGCCCGCCCGGCGGCGGAGCGGCAGCGGCCGGCCAGGACGTTCAGCCGCTCGTTCGGCTCGACCCCGGCCCAGATCGTATGGCTGCGATGGTTGTCGCCGAAGGCGCCGACGCCGCTCAGCACGATCTCGAAGGGTCCGCCGGCCTGGGCGCGGATCAGTTCGGACGCCAGATCGTCGGCCGTCCGCTCATCGGTCTCGCCATAGAAGGTCAGGGTGACGTGCAGGGCGTCCAGAGGCCGCCAGCGCGCGCCGGGCAGGCCGGTCTGGCGTCGCGCCAGGGTTTCGGCGATGTCGTCCGGGATCGGAATGGCGCTGAACAACCGCAACATGCGACCCTTGGTAGCGGGCGGAACGGGGTCTCGAAAGGCCCGTTCGTCTTGCAGCGACGCCGCCGCCGCACGATATTGCGCAAGACGACCGGGGTGCGTCCCCGGCGAGAGGAGACGAGTTTCGCCATGAGCGATTTCAACAACGGCTATGCGCGACCCCTGCCGCAGACGGCCGACATGTCGGTGGACGCCGGCCTGCGCGCCTTCATGCTGGGGGTCTACAACAAACTGGCCCTCGGCCTGGTGGTCGCCGGCGCCCTGGCCTTCATGACCGGCAACTATCCGCCGGTGCAGCCGCTGCTCTATGTCGTCGACGGTTCGGGCCGGCTGGCCGGACTGACGATGCTGGGCCTGATCGTGCAGTTCGCGCCGCTGGTGCTGCTGTTCGGCTCGATGTTCTTCATGAAGAACCCGACGGCCCGGGGCGTGAACCTGCTGTACTGGGCGGTGGTCGCCACCATCGGCGCCGGCATGGGCATTCTGTTCCTGCGTTACACGGGCGGTTCGTTGGCCTCGACCTTCTTCGTGACGGCGGCGGCCTTCGGCGGGCTGAGCCTGTTCGGCTACACGACCAAGCGCGACATGAGCCCGATCGGCACCTTCCTGATCATGGGGGTGATCGGCCTGGTGATCGCGTCGATCGTCAACATGTTCCTGCGGTCCGAGATGTTCTACCTGATCATTTCGGGGATCGGCGTGCTGATCTTCTCGGGACTGATCGCCTATGACACCCAGCGGCTGAAGATGACGTATTACGCCCTGGGCGGCGATCAGCAGGCCATGGGCGTGGCGACCGGCTTCGGCGCGCTCAGCCTGTTCATCAACTTCATCAATCTGTTCCAGTTCCTGCTGGCCTTCATGGGCGGCCGTCGCTGACGACAGGACATCGGCCCGCAGCGGCGCGTGATGGCGTCATGCCGGCAGGTCTGAACTGAAGAAGGGCTCCGGCGTCGCCGGAGCCCTTTTCTATTCCACGACCTGGAAGCGGCGGCTGTCGAACACCCGCAGCACCTGATCGAGCTCGCGACCGCGCTTCAGAATCTGGCCGCCCTCGCCGATCACCGCCCACTGGCCCTGGCGGGTCTGCAGGGCCGGGCGTTTCTCGATGCGGTAGGCCGGGGCGTCGCCCGAGCGACGGAAGACGGCGAATTCGGCCACCTCCTTGTGACCGATCATGGCGTAGTCGCGCCATTCGCCGGCGGCGACCATTCGGCCGTAGACCCGCAGGATCAGGTCCAGTTCTCGCCGATGAAAGAACACCGGCCCGGCCTGGGCGGCGCCGTCGTTCGGGCCGCCGGCCGGTGGAGTGGCGTCAAGGCTCATGACGGGAATCTAGGTCCGACGCCGCCGGGACGCCAGCACCCGGCGGATCATTTCGACGGACACGAAATGGTCCATTTTCGGTCCTTCGCCCGCCCGCATGGCCGGTGAAAACACAAGCGTCGGCCGGTCGGAGTTCGGAAGCGTTCCGGAACCTGAACAGCCCCCCCAGCCCCCCTGGATGTTTCCAGCAAAGGCTTCGACGGGCCGACGCTTCCTCCAAGCGAGACGCCCGCTGCGCCCCTTCCCCCCTCCCGGCGCGGCGGGCGTTTTGCGTTCAGGCAGGCAGGATCAGTCGGCCTCCGGGGCCGGGCCCCGGACCTCGGTCAGGACGATCGTCTCGTCTTCGCGGCGCACCGTCAGCTTCAGCGGCGCCTCGGCCGCCAGTGCGGCGGCCAGACCCGCCAGGTCCGCTACGGCCGCGCCGTCCACTTCTGTGACATAATCGCCCGCTCGCAGGTCGATCCGGGCGAAGTCCGAGCCGCCCTCGACCGCATCGACCCGAACGCCGCCTGCATGTCCGCCCGAGAACTGGGCGCCGAAGGCGATCACCGCGTCACGACCGACGGCCACGGCCGGCGGATCCATCGGGCCCACGGTCAGGGTGGTCGTGGCCTCGCGCCCCTCACGCAGATACACCACCGACAGACGGGCGCCGGGCTCGGCGATGCCGACCGTGGCGAGGACCGAGCCCGCGTTGGCCACCGCCCGGTTCTGGATCCGGGTCAGGACGTCGCGACGACGCAGTCCGGCCTGCTCCATGGGCGATCCCGGCGTGACGTCCTCGACGACGGCGCCGCGCACGATCCGCAGACCCAGATCCCGCGCACGCTGGGCGTTCAGGGATCCCAGGACGGCGCCGATGCGGCCGCGCGTGACCTCGCCGTCTTCGCGAAGCTGATCGACCACGAACATCATGATCCGGGTGGGCACGGCGAAGGCGATGCCGTCGTTCCCGCCGCGACCGCCGAGACCCAGGGGGTCGGAACCGCCAGAGAGAATGGAGGTGTTGATGCCGATCAGCCGTCCCCGACTGTCCAGCAGCGGGCCGCCGGAATTGCCCGAATTCACGGCCGCGTCGGTCTGGATGTAGTCCTCGACCGCGTCGCCGAGCCCCGATCGGCCCAGACCGGAGATGACGCCCATGGTCAGGGTCTGGTCCAGCCCCAGGGGATAGCCGACCGCGAAGGCCAGGTCGCCGGTCCTGAGGGTGTCGGAATCGACCGTTTCGACCTGTGACAGGCCGAGGGACGCCGGATCGTCGGCCACGATCCGCAGCACCGCCAGGTCGGTGGCCTTGTCCGTTCCGACCAGGACGGCGTCGAACAGCCTGCCGTCGGTCAGATCGACCGTGAACTTCCCGCCGCCCTCGACGACGTGGTTGTTGGTGACCAGGATTCCCTGGCGGGCGTCGATGATGACGCCGGACCCGGACTGCAGCGGCTTGGCGGCGTTCTCGTCGGAGGTCGGCCCCCGCGAGGATCCGAGGGTGGTCACCTGGACCACGGCCGGCAGGCTGCGTTCAAGCCCGGCGGCGAAGGTGAAGACGCCGCGCTGTTCGTCATACGGCAGGGGCAGGGCGGGGGGCAGGGTGGGGGGCGTGGTCGGGGTGCGCGCGGTCTGGGGGCGAGCCGTGGCCGAGGCCGAAGACGCGAGCGCCGGCGCCGGCGCCGCGGCCGTCGAGGCGAGCACCAGTCCGGCCAGGATCAGGCAGGAGGCGCGGGGCGAACGGACGGCAGACGACATGGAGGCTCCTCGACCGGGCCGACGCGCGACCCGCCTGAAAGAGCCTAGCGTGGGAAATGCGCCGTGACGATGGCCCCTGGACCCGCGTCATCAATCGTCATCCGTCCGCCGTGGCGGCCCAGGACGGCTCGCACGAAACTCAGGCCAAGGCCGTGGCTTTCGCGTCCCTCGGCTTCGGCGGCGGCGACCCGCAGCGTGGGATCGGCCAGGAGCTGCGGATCCAGTCCCGGCCCACGGTCCCGCACCGAGAGGACGGCGCCCTCGGTCTCGACCGCGGTCCGAATGATCACGACGTCGCCTTCCGGAGAGAATTTGACGGCGTTGTCGACCAGGTTGGCGGCGGCGCGCTGGAGCAGGGACGGCACGCCCATGACCGCAACCGCCTCGGCGGCCTCGACCTGGATGCGGACGCCACGATCCTCGGCCAGGGGCGCGTAGAGGTCGGCGACGGCCCGCGCCAGATCGTCCAGTCTGACGGCTTCGAACCGCCAGGCCTCGCCTTCGCGCAGGGCCATCGCCTCGTTCATCTGGCGGGTCAGACGGCGCAGGTCCTGGGCGGCCTCCCGGCCCAGTCGCAGGCGTCGGTCGGGATCTTCGGTCTCCGCCAGTTGCTCCAGCCGGGCCGAGGCGCGCGCCAGGGGGGTGCGGAAATCGTGGGCCAGTTGATCGGTGGAATCCCGGAGCCAGGTCATCAGCTCTTCCAGCCTGTCGAGGGTGCGATTGGCGTGGATCGTCAGCTCGGACAGTTCGGGGGCCACGCCGACCTCGGGCGCGCGCTGGGAGAAGTCGCCGACGGCGGCGCGGTCCAGGGTCCGGCTGACCTCGGCGATGGCGTGCACCAGCCGTCGGCTGGACCAGGTCGAGGCCGCCAGGCCAGAAACGAGGATCACCAGTCCGGTGGCCATGACGGCCAGCACGGCCCAGCCCCAGGCCTGGCCCGACTGATCCACCACCCGCCCGACCCAGACATCCAGCGCGCCCTGCTGACGCCGCACGACCACCGCCTCGACGGACCGGGTCGCGCACAGGCTGCCGCGCGGGAGCGAGACGGCGAAGATGTCCGGCCCGAGGCGGGACAGGCGGGTCCGTCGGGCGCTGGCCAGGTCCGCCAGCCCGGCCGGCTTGCCCACCGGCGCGCGGATATAGCGGACGCCGGCGCCGCCGCGTCCGGTGCGGCAGGTCTCTTCCAGGGTCACGGCCTCACGGTCGGGTCCGACCTGGAGGGCGGCGAGGACGGCGGACAGATAGGCGACGTCGGCGGGGGTCAGGGTCCCGGCGGCCAGGGTCGATTCCTCGCCCACCTTCTGGGTGATGCGGGCGTAGTCGTCCAGCGCCGCCAGCGCCGCCTGCTGGCGCTGGTCCATGCGCGCCGCCAGACCGGTGACCATCAGGGAACCGGTCAGGGCGGCGGCGGCCAGAACCGCTATGGCCGCCACCAGCTGGGTCGATGTGCGCCGACCCAGCCAGGCCCGCAGCGCATCGCTCAGTCGGCGGACCGGACCCCGCGCCCCGGGCATGTCAGACGTCCAGGTCGCGGAAGATGAGGCTTTGGCTGCGGGCGGAGACGATCAGCGGATGCAGGTCCTCGCCGATCTCCGGCGCCTGTTCCTTCAGCCGGCGGCGCAGGGCGCTGATGCGGGCGTCGATGATGTTGACGAAATTATCGGGGAGGAATTTCCATTCCACCCAGCAGCGGTCCCAGAGCATGGTCTTGGTGACCGGCTGACCGCGCGCCTGCATCAGCTCGGCGACGATGGCGAACTCCAGCGGCGACAGGTCGATCAGGCGGCTGGCGGCGGCGCCGTCGGGCCCGGTGGTCTCCAGCTTCAGGGTCCGGGCGCCGGGCGACAGGCGAAACGGTCCGTTGACGATGTCGGCGCTGGACGGTCGGGCGTGACGCGGCGACCGGCGTAACTGCGCCGCCACCCGGGCCAGCAGCTCTTCGTCTCCGACCGGCTTTGCCAGATAGTCGTCGGCGCCGCCCAGCAGGCCCTCGACCTTCTGGCTTTCGCCGCCGAGCGCCGTCAACATCAGGGCCGGGGCCGTTGCGGAAGGCCCCCCGCCCTCGCGCAGCCGCTTCAGCGTCGTCAGACCGTCGAGGCCCAGGGTCATCCGGTCCAGGATCATCACGTCATAGGCGACAGCCGTGCCGGCGGCGAGCGCGCTCTCCCCGGCCTCGAAGCGATCGACGGCGTCGAAACCGGCGCGCAGCAGCCGCTCGGCCACATGTTCAGCCAGGCTGGGATCGTCTTCCAGCAGCAGGGCGCGCCGCCCCCGGAACATGTCGCTCAGGGCCGCGAAGGCCTGGGCCACCGCCGCCCCTTCACCGCCGGTCTCGATTTCGCTCGTCAAGGCCCCGTCCTCCCCGGCGAGAGGATAGGGCGGGCGGGCGGAATCGCAAACCGGAGCCATCTGACCCTTCCTGACGTTCGTATCGGGCGCATCCAGGCGGGGAGTTCCAGATGAGACGAAACGTAACGGCCAGGCTGGCGGTTCTGGCGGCGACCATGGCGGGGCTGGCGGCCTGTCAGTCGGCGGGCCATTCCGAGAGCGGATTCCTGTCCAGCTATGGAGGCCTGACGGAAGACACGCAGGCGGTGCGCGCCTCGATCCGCGAAGGCCGGGACGACGCGGCCGCCGCCGCCGTCGGCCGTGTTCGCCTGGTCCCCGCCGTACTGGTGGGTGACGCCGGGTCAGGCCTGTCCGACGCCGAGCGCCGGGTGGTGTTGCGCGAGGTCGATCGTCAGGTCTGCTACGAGGTGAGCGAGCGTTTCGACCTGGCTGCCGGTGCGGACGAGCCGGGATCCGCGGTCCTGCGGGTCGGGGTTACGGGCGTCCGCGTCAATGGCCGGGCGGCGGCCGGGCTGGCCGCCGTGGCCAATCACCTTATTCCCGGACCGGGGACCGTACGGGCGCCCGGAACCACGGGCGGCCTTTCCGCCGAAGCCGAGCTGACCGATGCGGCCGGACGCCGGATCGCCGCCCTGACCTGGGCGCGCGACGCCCAGCCGATCGGCACGGATACGCCGTCCCTGTCGCGGATCGGCGACGCCCTGCAACTGGCCGAGCCGTTCGGGGACGCCGTGGGCGACGCCGTTTCCAATCCGGAGAGGAAGGCGCGCCGGATCGCTGACCCCGACCCTTGCGCCGCCTTCGGTCCACGCACCCAGCCGGGCGGATTTCTGACGCGCGCCGTCACCGGCCTCTATGTGCCGGAGGTCAACACGGGATCGACGGCGACGCCGCCGGACCAGCCCTAGAACGCGCTTTCGCCGGTTATGGCGCGGCCCAGGATCAGGGCGTGGACGTCGTGGGCGCCTTCATAGGTGTTGACGGTTTCCAGGTTCATGGCGTGGCGCATGACGTGGAGCTCCCCCGTGATCCCCGCGCCGCCGTGCATGTCGCGGGCCTCGCGGGCGATGGCCAGGGCCTTGCCGCAGTTGTTGCGCTTCATCAGGCTGATGGCCTCGGGCACCCAGGCGCCGGTGTCGAGCAGGCGGCCGAGGGCGTAGGCGCCTTCCAGGCCGAGGAAAATCTCCGTCTGCATGTCGGCCAGCTTCTTCTGGACCAGTTGGCGCGACGACAGGGGGCGTCCGAACAGCATCCGCTCGGACACATAGTCGCGCGTGGCGTGCAGGCAGAACTCGGCGGCGCCCATGGCGCCCCAGGCGATGCCGTAGCGGGCCTTGTTCAGGCAGGAGAAGGGGCCGCGCAGGCCCTTGACGCCCGGCAGGAGATTGGCCTCGGGGACGAAGACGTCATTCAGGCCGATGTCGCCGGTGATCGAGGCCCGGAGCGACAGCTTGTCGCCGATCTTGCCGGTGGTGAAGCCCTCCATGCCGCGCTCGACGATGAAGCCGCGAATGACGCCGTCCAGCTTGGCCCAGACGACGGCCAGGTCAGAGATCGGCGAATTGGTGATCCAGTACTTGCCGCCGTTGAGGCGATAGCCGCCGTCGACCGCCACCGCCGTGGTCTTCATCGAGGCCGGGTCCGACCCGCCGTCGGCCTCGGTCAGGCCGAAACAGCCGACCAGTTCGCCGGCCGCCATGCGCGGCAGGAAGCGCATCTTCTGCTCTTCAGAGCCAAAGGCGTAGATCGGATACATGGCCAGGGACGACTGCACCGACATGGCGGAGCGATAGCCGCTGTCGACCGCCTCGATCTCGCGCGCGATCAGGCCGTAGGCGACGTGGCTGACGCCCGATCCGCCATACTGTTCGGGCAGCATGGCGCCGAGGAAGCCCATTTGGCCCATCTCGGTCATGATCTCGCGGTCGAAGGTCTCGTCGCGGAAGGCGGCGACCACGCGGGGCAGAAGCTGTTCGCGCGCATAGGACCGGGCGGCGTCGCGGATGGCGCGTTCGTCCTCGGTCAGGCGGCCGTCCATGTCGAACGGATCATCCCATTTGAAGGTCTGTTGTGCGGGGGCGGCGCCGTCGGCCATGCGGAAGGTCCTGGGTTTGGCGTTTCTGTCTGGGGTTTCGGCGTCGGCGCGCGTTCAGCGGATCGTGACGACGCGCGACCATCCGGCCCCTGTTCTTCGGCCCGGTTTAGGCCAGAATAGCCGCATCGGGTAGGGGCCGCGGTCCCGTTGCGCGGAACCTCCATGATCAGCCACTTCAAGCGCCTGTTTCTCGATCATCCCCGGGAGGTGGGCGAGGGCTATTTCCACCACATGGGGCAGGCGTGGGGTTTCGGCCTTCGGCTTTTGCGGCTTTCGGGCGCGGCCTTTCTGCACGGCGCGGCGCCGGGGCTGTGCAAGACGACGGTGTCGGACGAGATCAAGGCGATGGCCGGCGAACTGTCCGGACGGGCCGATCAGGCGCAGGAATGCCGCATGCGCGACGCGGGTGTCTGGGATCCAGGGCTCTAGCCGGCTCAGTACCAGCCGGCGTCCCTGAGAGCTCGGGCGTAGCGGCGGCTGACCGGGGCCGTCAGCCCGCCCTCCAGCGTCAGCGTGGCCCGCCCGTCGCCGCGCGTCACCTCGAGCACCGCTCCCCGCGCCACCCACCAGCTGCGGTGGGTCTGGGCGCCCTCCAGGCCTTGGAGTTCATCCAGGGCGTCCGACAGCCGCATCAGGATCAGGTCCGATCCGCGATCGGTGTGGATGCGCAGATAGTGGTCCTCGGCCTGTACGGCGCGGATCTCGGCGCCGCGCAGTCTGGCCGGAAGCCGGTCGGGAAATCTGGAGATTGCGCCTTTACCGTCCGCCGCCGCATGGGTCTGCACCGGCCGGGCCCGATCCAGGAAGACGTTGATCGCGCTTAGCGTCACCGTGATGATCAGCACAGGCCCGATGAAATAGGGCAGGGAGGCCAGCGGATAGGGGCGGCCGTCGAAAATCATGCCGGTCACGCCCCAGACCATGACCACCACGGGGCCGGTGATCAGCAGGCTCAGCAGGGCGACAGTCAGCCAGGGCCGTTCATCCAGAGCGATGAACCGATCCAGCAACCAGGAGGCCGCCTGCCCCCAGAGACCGCCCGCGATCATCAGCGGAATCCAGTAGGCCATCCGCAGCCACAGCGGCGCACCCCCGCTGTTGAAAGCGCCGGTCAGGGCCAGGACGACGCCGGCCGCGACCGCGACCGCCAGGCCGCGCCCGAAGGGTCCGGTTTTGGTCATATATCGCCTCTCATGCCGGATACGGGGCGAGACGCCTCTCGCGGGGAGGGAAAAGGACGGGTTTGCATTGCAATCGGCGGCGCTTCGTCGTCATGGTTCGTGACAGACGTCTGTGAGACCACGAAACCGCACCGGAATGAAGACCGTCCCCATATTCCGGGCCGCCGTTCTGGCCCTCGTCCTGGCGGGGTCGGGCGTCGCCCAAGCCTCGGCCCAGCAGACCGGCGGCGTGCCCATTCCGCCGCCGCCGCGACCCGGCTCCCCCGCAGCGGAGGCCGCCGCGCGGGACATGTCGACCGAGGCGGCCGAAACTCCGGCGTCGAACGGCGGCGCGGAGGCGCGGGGACCTGCCACGCCCGGAGCCGGCGCGACCGTTCTGTCGCCAGAGGCGGCGGCCGCCGTGGCCTCGGCGACCGCCCGGCCGGTGGGCGCGCGCACGCAACAGACCTCTCTGCTGCTTGAGGTCGAGGCGACGCGGCGCGAGCCGATCTCCGTCGCCATCTATCGCGACGCCGACGGATTCCGCCGCAACGAAGCGCCTGTCCGCACCCTGACCCTCGCGCGCGACGCCGAGGTGAGCCGCGCGTTCGTGGTCAATCTCCCCGCCGGCCGCTATGCGATCGTCGCCTGGCAGGATGCGGACGGCGACGGCAAGCCGACGCGCGCCCGCTTCGGCGGGGTCAGCGAGCCGCACGGCTATTCGCGCGACGCGCGGGGCCGCTTCGGCCCGCCGCGGTTCGAGGAGGCGGCGTTTGACCTGACGCCGGGCGGGGTGACCCAGAGGATCATCCTGCGCGGCGGCCGCTAGCCGAAATCGTTCAGGTCTGCCGTTCGGGGCCGCAGACGGCCCGGAATCCGGCGGCGGCGAAACGCACCATATAGTCGCAGGCGCTTTCCAGGTCGCCCGAGCGGCAGAGGCCGCCGGACAGTCGATCCAGGCGTCCGGTCTCGCCCAGGGTCAGGGTCAGGGCGCCGGACAGATTGTGGTAGCCCCAGTAGAGGTCGACGTCCCGCGCCTGTGGCAGGACCTGGCCGATCAGTTCGATGAGCCGCCGGATCGCCGGGTCGAAATAGCGCGCCATCGTCTCGCCGCCGAAGGTCGGGTTGGCGTTGGTCTGGGCGACAAGGGCGGCGTAGTGTTTCCAGCCGGGTCCGCCCTTCAGCGACCATTCGAACGGCGGCCGGAGGAAGGCTTCGAGCAGCCCCTCCAGGGTCATGGCTTCACCGGCCGAGGCGGCGTAGCGGTTGATGGCCGCGACCCGCTCATTGTTCCAGACCTCGGCGCGGCGTGTGAAGACGGCGTCGAAAAGGTCGCGCTTCGCGCCGAAATAGTAGTGGACCAGAGCCGTATCGACTCCGGCCTCTCGCGCCACCTCCCGGATGGTGACGCCGTAGAAGCCGTGTTTGGAGAACAGGTCCTCCGCCGCGTCGAGAATGGCGTCCCGCGTGTCGGAAACCCCGGCCTTGGCGGCCTTGGGCGGGCGCCCGCGTCGCGCCGGCGCCGCAGGCGACGCGGGGACGGCGGGGGCGGCGAAGGCGTCGGGTGCGTCTTTCTGGCTCATCGACCAAAGGCTAGTCCCGCAAGCCCCGTCGAGGCAACGACCCGTGCAGCGGCGCCACAGGCGCCGGCTCACTGCGTGTCGGGCTTCGGATTTTCCAGCCTGGCCGTTTGACAGAAACCGGTTTCAAGGTCAGTTTGCAGAAAATCATTGAACGCTGAATAAAAAGCGTCTCGCTGGAAACAACAGGATCGGGGGTCTCCCAATGAATCGACTGATCAAGAGCGCGCTGCTGGCCGGCGCGGCCTGGGGTGCGGTGTCCACCGGCGCCGTCGCACAGGACGCGGTGTCGCAGGAGCCGGTCGCCACCGTGGACGACATCGTCGTCACGGCGCGCCGTCGTGAGGAAAGCCTGCAGGACGTCCCGGTCGCCGTGACCGCCGTCTCCGGCGAGCAGCTTGAGGCCAAGGGCTCGGCCGACATCACCGAACTGGCGCGCTCGACGCCCAGCCTGACGCTGAACGCGGCGCGCGGCTCGAACTCGACCCTGATCTCCTTCATCCGGGGCGTCGGCCAGCAGGATCCGCTGTGGGGCTTCGATCCGGGCGTGGGTCTGTACATCGACGACGTCTATGTGGCGCGTCCGCAAGCGGCCGTTCTTGACATCTTCGACGTGGAGCGCATCGAGGTCCTGCGCGGGCCGCAGGGCACGCTCTATGGCCGCAACACCATCGGCGGCGCGATCAAATACGTCACGCGCCGCATCGACGCCGACGAGCCGGAAGGGTTCATCCGCGCCTCCTACGGCAGCTATGACCAGCGCGATCTGGTCGCCAGCGCCGAGCTGCCGGTCAATGAGAAGTTCGGCGTTTCGGCTGCGCTGGCCCGCTATCTGCGCGACGGCTTCGGCACGAACCTGAACACCGGCAACGAGCACTACAACAAGGATGTGATGGCCGGGCGCATCAGCGTCGAATGGGCGCCGAGCGACAGACTGTTCTTCCGTCTGGCCGCCGACGCGGTGAACGACGATTCGAACGCCCGCCACGGCCACCGCGAGGTCGCGCCGAGCCCCGCCGACGTCTATGACACCAACGCCGGCGCCGGCGACACCAACAGCGTCGAGACGCGCGGCGTGTCCTTCACCGGCGAATGGCTGGCCAACGACTGGATGACGTTCAAGTCGGTCACCGCCTGGCGCGACGGCTCGACCCGCGGCAACATTGATTTCGACAATCAGCCGGCGCCGATCCTCGACATTCCGGCCCGCTATGACGACAACCAGTTCAGCCAGGAGTTCCAACTGCTGTTTGACGGCGGACGTTGGAACGGGGTGGCGGGCGTCTACTATATGGACGCCACCGCTTCGGGCGCCTTCGATACGGTGGTCGGTCTGGTGAACCTGACGACGCTGACGTCGGGTTCGGTGGATACCGAAAGCATGGCGGTCTTCGGCGACTTCAGCTTCGACGTGACGGACGCCCTGTCCATCTCGGCCGGCGGTCGCTGGACCCGCGATGAGAAGACGGGGACGGTGTTCCGTCAGCAGTACCTGGGCATCCGCAGCCCGGCGTTCGGCAACAGCGCCGCGGTTCTGCTGGGCGGGCCGCGCACCAACTACACCGCGACCCGCACCTTCGAGGAGTTCACGCCCCGGGTGTCGGCCAGCTACAAGTTCGGCGATGACCTGACCGCCTATGCCTCCTGGGGGCGCGGCTTCAAGTCGGGCGGTTTCGACATGCGCGGCGATGCGGTGCTCTATCCGAATACGGTCAACGGCTATGATCCCGAAACCGTCGAGACGGTCGAGCTGGGCCTGAAGGGCGCGCTGTTCGACCGGCGTCTGTCGTTCGCCACGGCGATCTTCGACTCGTCTTACGAGGATCAGCAGATCACGACCCAGTATCCGGCCGGCGCGACCGTCGCCTCGGTGGTGGACAATGTCGGTTCGTCCTCGATCCGCGGCTGGGAGTTCGAGGGCCGGTTCCGCGTCACGCCGAGCTTCACCCTGAACGCCTCGCTCAGCTATATCGACGCCCAGTTCGACGAGTTCCTGGCCTATATCCCGACCGGCCCGCTGAACTCGACCTGCCCGACCCTGGTCGGCTGTTTCGTCGATGTCTCGAACGCCCGCGACTTCCAGAACACGCCGGAATGGACCGGATCGATCGGCGCGACCTACAACTGGTTCCTGGCGAACGGAGGCATGATCTCCTTCCTGCCTTCGGCTTCCTATCGCGGCGCCTACCAGCAGTTCGAGACCCCGGCGCCGCTGCTGGACCAGCTGGACGCTTACTGGATGTTCGACGCCAGCGTCGTCTGGACCTCGGCCAACGACAAGCTGACCTTCGGCGTCCACGGCAAGAACCTGTCCGACGAACGCTACAAGATCGGCGGCTACAGCTTCCCGGGCGCCCTGACCGGCGATTCGCTGATCGCCTTCTACGGCGCGCCGCGCACCGTGACCGCGACCCTGGGTCTCAAGTTCTGATTGACGTGACCGCGTGAGACTTCAAAGGCGGCGTCCCCGGACGCCGCCTTTTCTGTTTCGTAGATACGGTATGTCGAGGGCATCGGCCATGATCGGCCGCCCTGCATTTTTTCGTGGCCAAGGTACGCTGCTCACGCTACCGTCTGCGCCAAGCGGTCCGCCAGCGCCGCATCGGAGGGAATGCGTATGACCGACCAGACGGCCGATCCGAACGCCGCGCCGCAGACAGAGCGCCCCGGCTACCGCTTCTATGTGCTGGCGGTGCTGATCCTGATCTACATGCTGAATTTCCTGGATCGCCAGATCATCGGCATCCTGGCGGCGCCGCTGAAGGCGCATTTCGGCATGTCGGACAGCCAGTTCGGCCTGCTGGGCGGGATCGCCTTCGCCTCGGTCTATTCCACCCTGGCCATCCCCCTCGCCTGGCTGGCGGACCGGTTCAGCCGGGTCTGGATCATGACCGGGGCCCTGGCCGTCTGGTCGGGGTTCACGGCCCTGTGCGGCGTGGCCGGCAGCTTCACCCAGCTGTTCCTGTTCCGGATGGGTGTGGGCGTCGGGGAGGCGGGAGGCGTGGCCCCGGCCTACTCCCTGATCGCCGACTATTTCCCGCCGCATCAGAGGGCGCGCGCCCTGGCGGCCTTCGCCTTCGGCATCCCTCTGGGCACGGCGGCCGGGACCCTGGTGGGCGGGCTGCTGGCGGCGACCTACGGTTGGCGCACGGCCTTCATCGTGGTGGGGCTGATCGGACTTCTGGTCGCGCCCCTGCTGCGGTTGACGGTGCGGGATCCCAAGCGCGGCGGGACCGATGCGGTCAAGGCGGTTCCGACGGCGGCAGCCTTGAACGTCGACGACCGCAAGGTCGCCGACAGCGCGGCCGAGGGCCCGGGGCGCGCCGCCGCCTTCATCCTCCTGGCCATCGCCGGAATTTCCCTGGTCGGGGCGGCGCTCGGCGCCATGGGAATCGCTTTCTCGGGGTCCAACCAGCCGCTGTTGCTGGCGTTCGCCGGACTTCTGGCTCTGGTGATCGGGGCCTCGGTCTATCTGGCCCGGGCGACCGCTTCGGTGGTCATTCCCAAGCCGAGCTTCTGGCTGCTGGCGTTGGGCGCCGCGTCGTCTTCGGTCTGCGGCTACGGCGTGGCGGGGTGGCTGCCCCTGTTCTACATGCGCAGCTTCGGTCTCAGCCTGGCCCAGACCAGCTGGTACTATTCCGGCATCGCCCTGATCGGCGGCATCGCCGGCATCTGGATGGGGGGCATGATCGCCGACAAGCTGTCGGGTCGCGGCAAGGGGGTCTATCCGCTGGTGCCCGCCGTCGCTTTCCTGATCTCCGGGCCCTGTTTCATCCTGGCCATGAACTCCAACTGGCTGATCGGCCTGATCATGCCGGGCGCCCAGGTGATGAATTCCCCGTTGGCCCTGACGGTCGCCTTCCTGATCTTCCTGGTCCCGACCGGCCTGAATCTGGCCTGGCTCGGTCCGATCACCGCCTCGATCCAGCATCTGGTCCCCGCGCCGATGCGATCGACGGCTTCGGCCCTGTTCCTGCTGATCAACAACCTGTTGGGGATCGCCGTCGGCTTCTTCTATTTCGGCTGGATGTCGGACCTGCTGCGCCCCACGTTCGGCGACGAGAGCCTGCGCTGGGCGATCTATACCGGGATGGGCTTCTATCTGACGGCTGCCGTTCTGCTGATCGCCGCGTCGCGCACCCTCAAGCGGGACTGGATCGACTGATCCCGGCGCATCCATAGACCAAAAGCATCGGCGGGCCCTGTTGCGCCTGCGAAGGCGCGGGGCCTATAAGCCCCGCAACCTTTTGCAGCAGCGGTCGCGGCGGTCTCCATGAACATTCACGAATATCAGGCGAAACAGGTCCTGAAGGGCTTCGGCGCCCCGGTCGCCGAGGGCGTCGCGGTGACGTCGGTCGATCAGGTCGAGGCGGCCGCCAAGTCGCTGCCGGGCCCGCTGTATGTCGTGAAATCCCAGATCCACGCCGGCGGACGCGGCAAGGGCAAGTTCAAGGAACTGCCGGCCGACGCCAAGGGCGGCGTCCGCCTGGCCTTCTCGGTCGAGGAGGCCGTCAAGCACGCCGGGGAGATGCTGGGCAACACCCTGGTCACGGCCCAGACGGGCGAGGCCGGCAAGCAGGTCAATCGCCTGTACATCGAAGACGGCGCCGACATCGCGCGAGAGCTGTACTGCTCGCTGCTGGTCGACCGTGAACACGGCCGGATCGCCTTCGTCGTCTCGACCGAGGGCGGCATGGACATCGAGGCGGTCGCCCACGACACGCCCGAGAAGATCCAGACCATCGTCATCGACCCGGCCACGGGCGTGACCGAGGCCGACGTGGCCGCGCTCAACGCCGCCCTGGCCCTGACCGGCGACGCGGCCGAGGACGGCAAGTCGCTGTTCCCGATCCTCTACAAGGCCTTCGTCGAGACCGACATGGCCATGCTGGAGATCAATCCGCTGATCGTCATGGAGAACGGCCGCCTGCGCGTGCTGGACGCCAAGGTCAGCTTCGACGGCAACGCCCTGTTCCGTCACGCCGACATCAAGGAACTGCGGGACGAGACCGAGGAAGACGCCAAGGAGATCGAGGCCTCGGCCTGGGATCTGGCCTATGTCGCCCTGGACGGCAACATCGGCTGCATGGTCAACGGCGCCGGCCTGGCCATGGCGACGATGGACATCATCAAGTTGTACGGCAAGGAGCCGGCCAACTTCTGCGACGTCGGCGGCGGCGCCGGCAAGGAGAAGGTCGCGGCGGCGTTCAAGATCATCACCGCCGACCCGAACGTCCAGGGCATCCTGGTCAACATCTTCGGCGGCATCATGAAGTGCGACGTCATCGCCGAGGGCGTCGTCGCGGCGGTGCAGGAAGTGGGCCTGAAGGTGCCGCTGGTCGTCCGTCTGGAAGGCACCAATGTCGAACTGGGCAAGAAGATCCTGAACGAGTCCGGCCTGGCCATCACGGCCGCCGACGACCTCGACGACGCCGCCCAGAAGATCGTCGCGGCGGTCGGCTGAGGGCTGGTGACAACACAAGAGGAGGAGGACGAACCTGTGAGCCGGCCACGGTTCATGGTGCAGGCCTTGGTTGTCACAGCTGGCTTTTTCGAAGGTAGAATCTGCGAGAATGATGACGATGCATTCATCCTCCGTTCGGAGATGAATGATTTTGAGATCGCTTGGATGGAGGAGGCAGGAGTGGAATGGTCCACCCCTGACCTCGCCGACGACGACGCACCGGCAGACGATCCCTATCGCAGTGAGCTTGGAGTCGCGTGCGAAATCGTAAAGTTCGGCAAGTACACGTACTGCCGAGGTTCTTACGACATACCCCAGCAGTTTCTTCGGCCCGCAACGATGAAGGATTTGATTGAGCGGCTTCAGGAAATCCAAGCTGAAGTCTTTAACATGGCTTGGAACAGCCATGACGACGACTACGACCCCGAAGAGCTAACCGACTTGCTTCAGGAGCAGGCTTTCATCTCTGACGAAATCTGGGCGCGCGAGATAAAGATGCGAACCTCTGGCGAAGAGAAAAGGGTATTCCTCTGCCACGCCTCTGCAGACAAACCATTCGTCAGGCGCGTTTGCAGCGACCTGACAGAGGCCGGGCACAAGGTTTGGATGGACGAGTTCGAGATCGCAGTCGGCGACTCAATCATTGATAAAATCAACGAAGGGACGGAACGAGCGGATGCACTCGTTCTATTTGTCTCAGCAGCAGCGGCTAGCTCTCAATGGGTCAAACGAGAATGGCGCTCAGCGTTGGCGCGGCAGGTGTCTGGAAGCGGCGTGAAGATTCTTCCGGTGGTGATCGAGGATGTTCAATCTCCCTCTCTCCTAGCCGACATCAGGTACGCGGACTTCCGAGCAAGCTATCATAAGGGTCTAGAGGACCTGTTGCTTTCACTAGGCAAGGCCTAGTTTCGCCTAACAACTTGTGACGTGACCCCCGTTTCTCATCCAGCCATAACAAGAGTCCGTCGTTGATCTGAGCTGGGGTTGTTGGGGTTGGCAAGAGGCCGGTCTGCGCAGCCATCAACCAGCGCAGCAGGCCGGCCGATCTG
>NZ_JBMSDX010000019.1:0-8999 GCF_049445955.1 Brevundimonas sp. VNH65
ACCGGCCTCCTGCTCCCGCAGGATCCCGATGATCTGCTCTTCCGTGAACCTTGATCGCTTCATTGTGTCCGTCCTTTGTTAGGGCGGACTCTAGCTATTCCTGGAGGAGTTTCAGGGGGTCACGTCACTACCTGCGACCGGCGTAGATCTCTCGGATGTTGGGGACGAGGTCATCGGAATCCCGCCACATCGATCAGATGATAGCCCACGGCTTCAACATGGTGCCGCAACCACCGCAGACTGGTGGGAGAGAAGAGATTTAGGTTCTGGCAATAAGTTTCTATGAAAATGTTTTAAAACAATGTTTTGGTGCGATTTTTAGAAGTGCTGTGTGTCCAAGTTTGTGTCCGAAAATCGATGCGGACGCGCCTTCCAACTGCGATGACGAGTGGTGTTACTTGCCTGCAAACAGGTCGTCCCACCTCGCTCATGACTTACTTCTTCGCCGGAGTTTTCCCCGTCGCCGGCGCCTTCGTCTTCGCTGCGGGAGCCCTCACGGGCTTCGGCGCGGGCAGAGCGGTCTGCTTCTTCGGAGCCGACACGGTTGGGGTCGTGGGGGCGAAGTCTTCGATGGCTTTGAAGACCCCCCACAGTTTGTCGACCTTGACGTGCTCTTCGAGGTAGTCGGCATAGGCTTGCTCGGCGTTGACGAGCAGTTGGTCGTAAAAGACGATTCTCGCGTTCACCGCACGTAGGGTTTCCGCGACCCCGCTCGCGCCCGTCGGTGTGCCGTATTCCGGCGGGGCCTTGCCAAGGATGCAGACGATTTCGATCGGATAGTCCTTGAAGGCCGTCTTATCGAGAATGGCTTTCGCACCATCGCGGTACTTGCGGACCTGTGCCGCCAACGTGTCAACGGCGACGGACGCGGAATAGCGCTTCAACTCCACGATGACGTGCTTTCCGCTCGTGGTGCGATAGCCGATGTCGATGCGATCCTTGGCGTCCGTGCCCTTGAGACCCTTGGTGTCCTTGTCCAGGAAGTTCTTCACCAACGTCTCGATGTGCTGCGTGCCCTTGGCCCGCTCCCAAGCGGGATCGATCAGCCAGAGGTGCTTATAGATGTAGCTCTGAAGAGCTCGCTCCTTCTCGTTGGTCTTGAGCTTGTCTTTCAGGGTGCGGATGATCTGGACGCGTCCGCTGACGATCTGGCCATAGTAGCTGGTTTCGAGATCGTCGATGCTCTCGAAGATTTCCAAAACCTCGCTGAGATTTTCGTCCTTGATGTTGTCGAGCCGGTCGAGTTCGTCCTTGTGGCGGTAGGTTTCGAACGCCAGGATCGACGCTTTCAGCAGTTCCTTCTTGTCGTCGTCACCCGACCTGATGGTGTTGAGGCGACCGATCCACCGCTCCGCCTTTTTCTTCGTGTCGCCCTGCAGGTGAGACAGCCAATCGGCGACCGCAGGCACACCCATCGCCACTTTCGTCCCATCGGTGCGCCGCCAATCGCTCCACACGCCCGCGATGTGTCTCAGTTCCGAGAGGATGATCGCCCGCAGAGCCTCGAAGCGAGGATCGTCCTGCTTGAGCGCCTGCCGGCTGCTGGTGGCGATGTCGCCGTTCTCATCGACGTCGAGCTGTTCGCAGGTCAGTTCCCCAATCACGTAGTCGGCGTAGATTTCCTTCTGAGCGAAGTCATCCAGGACGTCTTCTTGAGCCATCTTGCCGCGCATGAAGATGGCGATGCGATTCAGGTTGTCGCCCTCCTCGTCCTTGAGCTGCTGCGGCAATGCCACCGTGCCGACCCAGCCAGTGAGCTTGAGGCCATGCGCCTTCAGGGCGGCCGCCACGGCAGACGAGCGGTCCTGAGCCGGTCGCTTCAGGTGCTTGCAAGATTTCTTGAAGTCATCCGCGTCGCCATAGGTCCAAAGGTACTCAAGGACGTTGTGATAGCCCCGATCCTCGGGGCCGATGGCGTCGCCGTTCACTTTCACGCTGAACTTGAACTTCGGGCCGATGATGGAAAACCGCCGAGCGACGCGGCGCTTCAGGCCTTCGACCGTCAAGGCGGACAGCGACTTCGACAGACCACTGAGAACGATCCGCGTCCCCTTCTTCAGGTCGGCGGGCCAGTCGGTCAATTCGTCCGGCTCGTACGCTCCTTCGGATTTGCCCGCGATGGCCTTCTTGATGACCTCCCTGTCCATCTGGAAGGCGGTGCGCTCATCATTGGCGATCGTGTAGATTTTCGCGACTTGGGCGATTGAGAAGATGGACAGCTTGCCGATGCCTTTGCGGCCCATCGGGCTGCGTCCTTCCGGCGTCGTCGCTCCCAGTTCGTCACGGCGTCGGAAGCCGACCGTAAGAAACCGATCAATGACCCCGTCACGGTCCATGCCGTGTCCGTCGTCTTCGATCGTGATGGTCTCGGCGTTCTTATCGATCGTGACCGATACCGTGTGGGCGTCGGCGTCCCACGCGTTAGCGACGATCTCGGACAGTACGGCCGGAACGTTGCTGTAGAGGTTGATGCCCAAATGCTCCAACGCATTCAGGCTGATCGTCATCTTCAAGGGACGCTTGGTCATGCTTCGAGCGCCTCCAAATGTTGCCGCACCGCGCCTGCGATGGCGTAGCCCAGCTTGACTGGCACGGCATTGCCGATCAATCGACCAATGGCCTTGAACTGAACGCGCGCACCCGGGCGGACGAACTGGTAGCTGCGGGGGAAGCCTTGCAGCAGCGCGCCCTCCCGAAGCGACAGAGCTCGCGTTTGTTCGGGATGTCCGAACCGGCCGTTGCCGAAGCCGAAGAACTGCGTGGTGATCGTTGGTGACGGATGGTCCCACTCCATTCGGCCGTAGACCGACGAGTAGGTCTTCCCCGTTTCGACGGTGTGGCATTGCGCTACTAACTTCGGGTCCCAATCCCGCCATGTACCGCCGGGCTTCGACGCGACGATGCGCTTCTCGTTCTTTGGGCTCAATCTGCTGGCACGATGCAGGGGATCGGCCGCATCCGCTTCACCATGCGAGATCTCGGGGAGCTTGCCGATCTCTTGGCGTACGGTTCGGTGCTGCTTCTTGTGGGTCTTTTTGGGAAGCGCGATCGGTCCGAGGCGTGAAGCGAGAAGGACCAGCCGTGACCGCGTTTGGGCTAGGCCATAATCGGGCCCGTACAGCACGTCGTAGGCCACTTCGTAGTCGTTGGCCTTCAGCTTATCGACGAACGCCTGGAAGATTTTGCCCTCCTTGAAGTCGAGAAGTCGGGGAACGTTTTCCATCGACACCACGTCCGGCAGGACTTCGGCGACGAGGTCACCGAACCGCCCGAGCAGCTGCCATTTCGGGTCGTCGTTCTTCTGGTTATAGGTCGAGAACGGCTGACACGGGGCACAGCCCACAAGCACCCGAACACGGCCGGGAACGAAGAGCTTTTCGATGTCGGCCGCCGTCACTTCCGTGATGTCGCGGCGCACGAGCGGGGCCTTGTTGTTGTGCTCGAAGGCGTATCTGCACGCTTCGTCGACGTCGATGCCGGCGGCGATCTGGAACCCCCGCTGCACGAACCCGTGCGACAGGCCGCCAGCGCCACAGAAGACGTCGACGACCGACGCTTCAGGCGCACGTGAATTCTTCCGCCGGGAGGCGGGGCGTAGGGCCTGACTGTTACGCGCGCGGGTCAATTCGCCTTCCTCCGATTTCTCAGTTCTCCCTGCGGGACGTGAATTCCGGCGTTCGCCAGCGCTCTCAGCACGATCAGCCGCATGGGCTCGCCGCTTTCCGCAGCGCGAACCTTGAGGCTGGTTTTCGTCGCCTTCGGCACCGTCACCTGAAGCGGCTCGTCCGATTGACTGGCCATCCAGATCGTCCTCGTCTCAACAATTCATGCAATCATGATTTCATGATGGTATAAGTCAAGCTTGGCGTTTGAAGCGGCCCGGATTGGGCTTAGGAAGAAGGCTCCTGTGCTTTCGGCATCCTAAGTGAACAGGCCTCATGGCGATGCCCTCAGCGCGCTTCAACCACCTTGCTCACGGCGTCCTTGGCTGGCTCTCTGGGCGGTTCCTACCCAGGTGCCATTGGCCGGCTAGCCCGTTGTTCGGCACAAATGGGGGGGGGGGGGGGGGGGGGGGGGGGGCGAATGCACCTGGCCCGCGTCAGGCCAAGCGGCCAGAAGTTGGGGAAGAGAAGGCCATTTCTGCAGTTCGGCGGCGTAAAGTTGTCAGTTCCCGATAGTCGGGATAGCCGTCAAGGTATGATGCCTGGAGGTAAGACTCGGGGGCAGCGCGATGCGGTGTCCGAAAATCGTTCCGCCCAGCCATAAAGCCATCCCGACGCTGGGGTGGCGGCCAACGGAACAAATCCGGCAGTGCCAGCGCTGGACCCAACGATCTGATAGGTGGGGCCATGTCGCGGGGGGCCTCCACCAGCGACTGGAGTGCTGATTCCTCGGAGATAGAACCTCAACTCCCCACGGTCCACCAACTCACTCAGAAGATTAGACAACTCAGGACATTCTGCAGTATTTGTATAGCTGTTTCCGCCTGAAGAGAGTCGGTTCACCCACCAGTTTGAATTGGACCCCAATCTTTCCACTACCGAAACATCAAACTTATATATTTCTCCATTATTTTCTTTAATAATGGAAAGCTGCACGGACCCGACGGCGTGAGTGTGGTTAGTCGGTTGCGAGGCTACGATCGCAGAGGCTATGATATAGGTCAGGAACATGGCGAACTCGGATCTATCATTCTTCCAACTATTCCAGAAAGTGCTGACGGAGGAATTTTCCAGCCATTGCCGCCTGATTGATATTGCCCGCCACCCCGGAATCCGAACAGATGAAATCCGTTAGACCCGCTAATTTGGGAGTAAATATACAGCTCGAAGGGTCGAGATCCCGATGGGGCGAATGTATTATAATACACTAGTCTGCTATGATCTGAGCCCATAACTGCATTTATGTCTTGAGCCGGTCCGCCAATGTGATTGTGCTGGTCGCCATAGGTTAGGGCGTCTGGAACGACTCCATTCGGCGCTTCCCCGCGCCCAAGGGGACCGCTGCGAGAATCCGTCCAACCAAACCCGGAGCCGTGACGGACGATTGTCGTCGCACGTTCGCGGGCACTTATCGGCTCATTCGCGCGCGCCGAAGCCGCTGCATTGGCCTGTGAGGCTGCAAGGGCTGCAGCGGCTGGGCAGGAGAATGTGCCCACGATCTCCAAACCATAGTGCGCCAGTAGGAGCTCATCAAGAAACCTCCCGATATTTTCAGACCCGCAGATCATGTTACCTTTGCACTTAAACCCCGTGACTGGCACTGGTGGAAGGGTGACTGGTGGCGGTTCAGAATCCTGTAGGCCCAAGGGATCCACCAGATTAACCGGATCCCCGCCCACATAGGCATAGAGGTTCATCCCCGCCCCATACCCGATGGGATCGGTTTGGAGGAACCGCCCGATCCCTGGCTGATACATCCGCGCCTTGTAATAGTAGGCCCCGAAGTCCGGCAGCCAGAGCTGACCGGTGTATTGCAGGCGGCCGCCGTTGGCGGTCTTGGGTACGCCGTATTCGTCATAGGCGTTGGCGACGATCAGGGCGCCGGTCTGGTCGGTGATGGCGATCACGGAGTTCCGCTCGTCCGTCAGGTTGAAGTAGGGCGTGGAGAACGTATTGCCCTGGAAGGCCACGACCAGTTCGTCGGGCGAGAAGCCCAGCACCAGCCGGTTGTTGACCGTCGTGCCGTTGACGGTGGAGGCGGTGACCTCCACGCCGTCATAGAGGTATTCCGCGCCCGCCGTGCCGACGTATTGGCGAAGGCGACCGAGGGGATCGTAGGACAGGCTGGCCCCGACCGGGCCGCCGGTGACGCGGCTGCGGGCGTCGTAGCTGTAGGTCTTGGAGGTGTCGTTGGTGATGTTGCCGTTGGCGTCATAGGTGACGCTGACGCCGCCGATCGTCGCCACCTGGTTCAGACCGTTGTTGGTGGAGGCGGTCGTGGCCGTGGTCGTCGGGTAGTCATAGACGCTGTTGGACTGGGTCTTCGTCCGGATCTGCCCGGCCGGATTGTAGGTGTAGGCCCAGGCCACGTCGTTGGTCGATCCGCCCGGCAGGTCGTGGCTGAGGCTGGTCAGGCGGCTGATCCCGTCATAGCCATAGGCCGAGGTGATGCCGGTGCTGCGGCTGATGCTCGTCCGGCGGCCGAGGTTGTCGTAGCCGTAGCCGACGATCTGGGTTCCGCCCGACTGTTTGACGGCGGTCGGGTCGTTCCCGAGATTCCAGTCATAGGTGATGTAGACGCTGTCCGGCCAGGTCAGCCGGGTGCGACGACCGGCGAGGTCGTACTGGAACGCCATGGTCCCCAGCGTGCCGGTCTGGCTGGTCAGCCGGTTCAAGGCGTCCCAGGTCTGGGTCGTGGTGCGGCCGGGCAGGACCGCCGTCAGCATTCGCCCCAGATTGTCATAGGTGTAGGTCGGGCTATCCGTCCCTACCGGAGCGCCCATGGCGGTGTTGCGGTTCAGGTTGTCGTAGGTCGGGCTGAACGTCTGGTTGGCGCGAGTGCGATAGCTGGTGACGTTGGAGTTTGCGTCATAGCCGTATTGCTCATAGTCGGTCGTGGACGTCCCCCCGCCGGTGGCGTTGGGATAACGCAGCCGATAGAGCCGGTCGAAGCCATCGTAGACCATGATCGAGACATTGCCCTTGGCGTCCGTCAGGTTCTGCGATTGGCCGTTGGCGGTGTAGGTCAGGCTCTCGGTCACCGAGGTTCCCGAGCCGAAGCCACGGGTGATCGAGGTCTGCTGATTGGCGGCGTTGTATCCGAAGCTGGTGATCCGGTCGGGTCCGTTCGGGCTGAGGGTGCTCATGGTGCAGGCCCCGGCGGGCAGACTGCCGAACACGGCCGGGTTCATCCGCTGCGCCACGCAACTCAGATTTCCTGCGCCGTCGAACGAAATCTGCTGGACCTGAAGGGTGTTGCCCGCCGCATCCTGACTGGAGATCGTAATGGGGCGCCCGTAGGTGTCATAGGTGGCCGCCTGACGCTGGAGGGTCGAGAAGGCGGCGAAGTTCGGGTCGGTGTAGCCCGTCGTCGTGCCCTGTTCGGCGAGCGTGACATTGCCCTTCAGGTTATAGGTGAACCGCTGCGCCCGGTTCAGCAGGGCGCCACCGCCGTCCGGGTCAGGGCCGATGACGCCGGTGACCTGACGCAGGTTGTTGTAGAGATAGCGGGTCCGATCGCCCGTGCCGCTGAGCGGACCATCGACGTATTCGGGATCGCCATAGCCGGTCCAGGTCGTGGCGGTCGTGGCGGCCAGCGTTCCGGTTCCATTGCCCGTGGTGACGGACGTCGGCAAGAGGTTGTTGGCGACACCCGCCGATCCATAGACCGTCGTGGACTTGATCTCATTGGCCGTGCCGACGCAGGACGGCGACGAGCCGCTGGCGCAGGTGGAGACCGAGGTCGGCAGGGTGATGGATGTCGGCGCCGCGACGATGACGCCGGAACTGTTCTTGTAATAGGCGGTCTGCGCCGCATAGGCGATGCGGGTCTGGGGCCGCGTGCCGCTGCCGACCGGCGTCGCGCCGCTGGGGGCCGGAGCCGTGACGCTCTCCAGGCCGCCATGGGTGCTGTTCCAGACGTAGTCGGTGCGATAGCCCCGCGCGTCCGTGGTCGAGGTCGGCAGGTTGCAGGTGACGGGATTAACGCAAGACCCGGCGTATGCCGCGCTGGTCGTGATGTTGGACAGGCCCGACCCCGACTTGGGCACGGCCAGGGTTCCCGTCACATTCCCCCGCCCGTCGTAGGTGACCTGAACATAGTCGCCCTCTGGGTTTGTCGTTCGGGTCAGGCGTTGATTGCCGTCGTATTGAAAGGCCCAGGTGTTGCCGAGCGCGTCTTCGTAGGAATCCGCCAAACCCGTGGTCGTATCGGAGATGACGGTCAGTTCCTGGCTGCCTGTGCTGGTCGCCGTGGTGATCAGCTTGCCGGGCGTCGTGGCGGTGTCGTAGCTGTAGTTCCACAGGCCGGTCAGGCCGCCCGCCTGGATGACCCGGCCGGCGAAGTCATAGACCGCCAGATAGTCGTCAGAGGTCGGGGCCGAACCGGGGAACCTCACCTTGGTCAGACGCCCGGCGAGGTCATATTCATAGGTGGTGGTGCGCGCCGCCTGATCCGCAGACGTGGTAGGGTTGTCCTGATTACTGAGGTTCACGCTCGGCCATGAGCGCGTCATGCCGGGGCAGGTCGTGCCCATGGGGTCACAGTAGTCCACCGCGACGTTGAAGCCGACGACGTCCTTGATCCTCAGCCACTCGGCCTGATTGGCGACAGAGTTCGAGTGGTAGAAATATTTGAGCTGGTAGCCGTTGTTGTTGGTGATCGCCTCCAACCGCGTCAGGGTCGGCAGAGTCCCATCGTCTCGGTAGTGATAAGTGACCCGACTTCCATTCGGTGTCTCGTAGTATGTGACGAGGTAGACGTTCGACCCGTAGGGTGTCGTGCGTCCCATATAGCTGGAGGCGAAGTGCGCCTTGTTGCCGCTGCGGTCCACCACATCATAGCCGCCAGTGACGGGCGTCAGCGTTGAACCGTTGGCCGTCGCCGAGTCCCAGGTCGATCCGTTCCAGGTAAAATACTCCGAGATCGGCCCGACGCTGACGACGATGTCACCGCCCAAGAGCGGCGTCAGTGTCCCTGCATTGGTGTCACGCCAGCCGTTCCCGATGAAGATGCGGCCGAAGGTCAGTCCGCCCGCGTCGGGTTCGCCGATCACGACCTCGGTCGTGGAATAGTTGAACTGGCCCGTGACCAAATCAATGCTGCGTTCGTCGAGGGTGTAGCGTTCCGGCGGCGCGGGCTGAATTTGCGCCAGCGTCGGCAAGGCCGTCGCCATCGCCACAAGTCCGACCGATGACGCCAGCAGCAGCTTTGACGTGACCCCCTGAAACTCCTCCAGGAATAGCTAGAGTCCGCCCTAACAAAGGACGGACACAATGAAGCGATCAAGGTTCACGGAAGAGCAGATCATCGGGATCCTGCGGGAGCAGGAGGCCGGT
>NZ_JBMSDX010000020.1:0-7413 GCF_049445955.1 Brevundimonas sp. VNH65
GCCCACCTACATTCTTCACCGCGCCCTGCAGACGAACCGAAAGCCTTCTGCGGCGCCTCCCACCGCCATGGAGGCCGAAGGGGATATCGAGGCCGGCTTCGCGCTCGAACCGATTCTGCCGGACGATCCAGGTCCGCAGCGGAAGAGCGCGATCTGGCGCGAACCGTGAGTCACGGCGCGTCCTGAGCGGGAGGCGATGATGGGCAAGGCGTGATCGGACGATCTTCTGGAGCGGGTTCTGGCGCCGGTGGCTTCGGAGATGTCGCGTCGGCAGGCGGCCCTTCGGTTTCAGGTGAGCGTGGCTTCAGCGGCTCGCTGCGTTGCTCTCAAGCCGAGATCAGCGGGGTCGGCCTGCGGCGGGCGGAGCCGGTCGCCGCTGGAGCTACACGCGGCCTGGCTGCTTGAGCTGAACGAGGCTGAGAACGACCCCACCCTGGCCGGACTGGCCCGCTCGAGGCCAAGCGGGGCGTGGCCATCACCGAAGCGTCGATCCGTCGGTTCTTCAAGCGGCGGGGGGATCAGGTGCGTAACCTGATCCGCAAACGCGGCGGACTCTTCGCGAACTGCCGCCGTACTCGCCCCGACCCCTGACCCCATCGAGCTGGCCTGCGCCACGCTCAAGACCCTGCTGAGAGCTGCCGCGGATACCACCGTGACAGCCCTATGGGTCGCATCGCTGACACGCTCAACGCCTTCACACCACAGGAATGCGCCAACTACTTCCGTCAAGATGGGTAAGCGCCAACTTGACCGTCGAATACTCTTGACCTCGTAGGCGTTCATCGCCGCGAAACGGACCGCGTTTACCTTGGCCAAGCGTGGGCGAAGGCGACCCGCAAGAGGCGACCGTTGTCCCGTAAGAGTAGTGGATCCGGAGCCGTCGATCTTCGTCCCGTCGCAATCACTTGACGGTAACGCCGTCGAACCTGTTTTAGCGCTTAAAGGTCTCTACGCGCGTCGATAGTAGTGTTGGTCGCTTCCTCGAGCCCTTCCGCAGAGACGAGTGGGGGGATCATTGCAGAGCGACGGCGGATCGGCTCTCGGCGGAAACGTCGAGCGTTTCTGACATCTGAGCACTGCAATCTGCTGGCGGAAATCCATTCTGGCCGATAAATAGGAGGACAATCAAACAAGGTGACGGACGCTTTAACGTCGACGTTGACGGCCTGTCCCAGATGGTGGCGAGCGCGGCTGGCGTGTCGGCCATGAGCTCCCGAGAGATCCTAGCGCAGACGGGCGGCTGACACTAGGCGGCCGGCTTCAGAGGCGTCATCACCGAAAAAAACTCAGTACGACGTCAGCCGCTTGGGGCTCTTTGCTCTCGATCCAAGCGGTCAAGGAATTCGACCACGGCGTTTAGAAAAGCATCGTTGCGATCACCCGCCACCATGTGTGAAGCGCCAGCGACGTCGGTGAATTCTCCGTTCGGAAGCTGGTCGACGAACGACTCCGCCGCTTCGCGCGAGACCAGTTCGCTCAGACGGCCGCGGATAAGATGGACCGGGATTTTCAACCCAGGCATCCGAGCCCGGAATGCCTCCGCGTCATGCAGGGACTTCCCGCTCTGCATGCCGGCGACGACGTTTGGATCCCAATGCCAGCGGTATCGGCCGTCAGCACCCTTCCTCAGGTTCTTGGCCAAACCGGATTGATCTGAAGGCCGGGGGCGGTGGGGCAGATAGGCAGCAATGATGTCGGCCGCCTCGTCGAGGCTTCCGAAGCCTTCCGCGACATTGGCGCTCATGAACTCGATGACCCTTGCGGCTCCGTCCATGTCCATGCCCGGGACGATATCAACGAGTGTGATCGATCTGAAACTTCCGGGCGCGAGTTCCGCCTCGGCGTACAGTCCGGCGAGACCGCCAAGAGACGCCCCGATCAAGGCCGGACGGTCACCCATCGTCTTGGCAACCTCCACAAGGTCGGCCGCGAACCGTTCGATCGCGTAACTGCCCGTCATCGACCAGCCACTGTCGCCGTGGCCGCGAAGATCAAGCGCCACCACCTGCCAGCCTCGATCCGCAAGCACCGTCGCCGTCTTGGCCCAGGAATGCCGCGTCTGGCCCCCGCCGTGCGCCATCAGGAGAGACCCGCGTCCGGGTCGACCATAGCAGTCGGCGGCCAAATCTAGCCCGTCGGTGGTCCTGAACGCTGCTCTGGACGGTTCTTTCATTCAGACGTCTCTATCTTTGGTTCGGAGTTTCGCTTCGTTTCTGAACCGGCGGCAGGATAAGCCCAGGCGTTGGAAACCGGCGGAACTTTGCACCACCCGCTCGAATCGCCGGTTTCGATCACGCGGCTGGACCATCGCTTTGGGGAGAGTTCTTGGGCTCCAAGGCGTCCACCCACTGGTTCAGATAGGCCTCGAACAACGCTTTCGACGCTCCCAAATGAACGTCAGCGTGCATGCCCCGCATCAACCATTGGCTCAACATGAAGGTCCGACCGACAGACAACTCACCGGCGGGGCCGCCAAACCCGGCGGCATCAGCGGGATGAAAATCCTGCACGATCCGATAGAAGCCTGTCCAAAGACGGGTGAGGATTTCCGCGAGTTCCGGAGCCCTGCGGCTGGCGTGGCTGAGTTCCGCCAAAACCACGCCTTCGCGCGCGAGAAAAATGTCTTTCCAGAGCGCCAGTGAAAACTGCCGGAGCGGATCAGGGTCTCTCTGAACTCGCTTCCAGATCTCAAGCATCTTCTGTGACACGTCAGCGACGAGAGACGCCGTCGCCGCCTCGACCAGGGCGGCTTTCGATGTGAAGTGATGCAAGGGAGCGCCCCGCGAGACCCCTGCCACGGCCACGACCCGGCCGATCGTCAGTTCGCCATAGCCATGCTCGTGAAGCGTCTCGAGCGTCGCCTCGATCAGGCGCCGTTTCATCGAGGCGGATCGCTCGGTCTGGGTTCGGGGGTGAGATCTGCCGTCGTCGGCGAGATGGGTCATGGCGCCTCACGCTTGGGGCTGGGCTTCAGAAGGAACCAAAGGTCAGGGGCAGGCTAAAGCGCCCGAGAGATCAGCTCTCGCATGATGTCATTGGTGCCCCCGTAGATCTGGTGGGCGCGGTTGTCGACGAACGCCCGCGAAACAGGGTACTCCCACATGAAACCATAACCGCCATGCATCTGAACACACTGGTCGATGACGCGGCTGCACATCTCTGACACCCACATCTTGGCCGCCGCAGCCGCCATCGGCGTCAGGGTCCCGGCGATCTCCGCCTTCAGACATTCGTCGACGAAGGTGCGGCCGACGCCGAGTTCGGTCTGCATGTCCGCCATTCGGTGGCGCATGGTCTGGAAGGCGGCGACCGGACGCCCAAAGGCGGTACGGGACTTCACATAGTCGCGAGCGATGTCGAAGGCGGCTTCTGCGCTCGCCTGAGCCTGGATTGCGATCATCAGGCGCTCCCAGGCGAGTTGCTGCATCAGCATCATGAAGCCGGCCCCTTCGCTGCCCAGCAGGTTCTCCTTGGGAACCCGGACATCCTCGAAGAACAGTTCGGCCGTGTCTTGGGCCCGCATACCCATCTTTTTGAGCGGTTTACCCTTGGTGAACCCAGGCGTACGCGCTTCCACGAGCATCAAACTGGTGTCTGCGCTGCCTTTTCCGGATTCTCCGGTCTTGGCGACGACGATCACGAGGTCGGCGAGAAATCCGTTGGTGATGAATATTTTTGAGCCGTTGAGGACGTAGTGGTCGCCAGCGTCGCGAGCTCGGGTCCGGATATTCTGAAGGTCCGATCCCGTTCCGGGTTCGGTCATTGCAATCGCGCCGATGAGCTCTCCAGACGCCATTCTGGGCAGATACCTCTCCTTTTGGGCTTGGCTGCCGTAGTGCATAAGGTACGGCGCGACGATTTCTGAGTGGAGTGAAAAGCCTGGCCCGCTGGCGCCCACGCGCGCTTGTTCCTCCATCACTATAGTCGCGAAGAGGCGGTCGGCGCCGAGACCTCCGAAGGCTTCAGGCATCGTTACGCACAGCATCCCGGCCGCACCCGCCTTGTTCCATAGGCTTCGGTCTACATGCCCCTGAGCCTCCCAGGCTTCCCAGTGCGGGTAGACCTCCGCCTCGAAAAAATTGCGCACGCCGCGGCGGTAGTCGTCGTGTTCCGACCCGAAAACGGTGCGCTGTAGCAGGGGAGCAGTCTCAGGCGGAGCCACGAACTCCGCCCTAGCTTCCTTGGATCTCGTCATCGCTCCACATCCCAAGCTTCAGGCGGCATTAACGGTTACATGTTGGACGTTCAGTATGTTGTCTGGCATGCTTAGCCTGTCAAGGTGAGATTATGGTCTTCGACCGCAGGCGCTCTCGATCACGAGGAGGAGTTCAGCCCAATGAGTCCGACTTCGACCTACGACAGGCATCGCCCATTGGCAGGATTCAACGTCATCTCCCTGGCGCAGAATCTACCAGGACCGGTTGCGTTGGCCATGCTCGTCGCGGATGGGGTCAGCGCGACGAAGATCGAAACGCCTTCGGGCGATCTGCTGCGCCTTGCATGCCCTGCCTGGTACGAAGACCTGCACAGGGGGATTGAAGTCTACGCCCTGGATTTGCGTGAGCCTTCCCAAATGGCGTCGCTCCGCACAATGCTGGCGCAGTCGGACCTGCTGATCACCAGCCAGAGACCCTCCGCCCTGTCGCGCCTGGGAATTACAGCGACGTCGCTGCGCGAGATCAGCAGCCGACTTTGCTGGGTCGAGATTGTAGGCGACGCCCGGGCGCCGGAAGCGCCGGGTCATGATCTGACCTATCAGATGGACGCGGGCCTGGTCTGTCCGCCGTCGATGCCTTTGACGCTTATCGCTGATCTCGGGGGTGCAGCGGACGCCGCCCGCGCTGGGTTGGCGCTGCTGCTCGGTCGGGAACGTGGATCGCAGCGCCGCCATCGCACCGTCGGCCTGAAGCAGGCAGCACTCGCGTTCGCCGCACCGGTTGGCTATGGCCTCACCCGGAACGGGGGAGCCTTGTCGGGTGCGTTTCCCGGCTACGGAATCCACCCTTTGAAAAATGGCTGGGCGGCGGTTGCAGCGATCGAGCCCAAATTCTCCACTCGCTTGATGGAAATTACATCGGGGGACCCGGAAGGATTTTTATCAGATCTGTCGGTCTCGGAGGTCAACGAAATAGCCAAGACCAATGACCTGCCGATCAGCACAGTGTTCGGTTCTGGGAGGGCTCCCTAGGTCATGACTCATGGGCATGAGTGCATCGTTTTCGGCAGAGGCGTCCATCAATGGTCGCCTTGCCGGGCCACCGTGCGCTCTTCGATGTCAGACCACAGCCGGCTCGCGGCCTGCCTAGGTCCGGCCAACCATCCCTCCCCCGTCCGCCATGGACGCCCTTGGGTCCAGCAGGCCGGGCCGAAATAGCCAGGCGCGATGTGTCGCGCCACGACCTCGGCTTGGCCAGCGGGGCCGAACGGATAATGGCGTCGTACGCGCGGATTTCAAACGCGTCCCACGCCCCCCCTAGCGTTGATGAGTTTCTGGACGAGAGCCCCCCTTGGGGGGAAAGGTCCCAGACTAGCCTGTCATCGGCCCACTGTCCGTCCGCCAACACCAACCTCCGCCTGAAGATCGGGTTTGAGAATTCGCTGCGATCGAACGCGATTTCGACCCACAGTTCGGGCTTTGGCTGGCGATTTGGCGTAGCTGACAGGGTGTGCTGACACCGGAGTACAGGCTCAAAATTGACGGTCCAGCCAAGCGACCAAATGGAACGGTTAGGTACCGGCAACGTTTCAAAGGCGTTCATGAGTGAACATCCTTCCTCCCAAACCGGCACGGTCTATGACCGTGCCGGTCCTTCCGGGCGATGACAGACGAGTACAGGGTTCGACGCTCTGTGAGCCCGCTCGCGCTGGTAGGAGCCGTAGCGACAAGAATGGCCGTCTGGTGCTCGGCCACGACGCGCAATCGTTCAATCGGCGTGGGCGCGCGGCCGGGTCGCCACAGGTACGGCCTCAGAAGTGCCCAGGCCCGCAACGGCGCTGTAGGCGGGCATAATGAACTCGCCGGCCTGCGCCCAATGCGCAACAGGCGGGAGCACGCTTCAAGACGAGCGCTTGGGCCAGGCAGCGACAACCCTCTAAGAAACTGCTTCAGGCGCGAGACCTTGCAGCCGAAAGGGCCCGGGATCTATTTTGGGACGCGACCCCGGCCGGCTTGGTCAGGAGGTCGTTTCTCAGAGCGCTTGGATGACAAGATGGCCCGCTCGCCGCACCGCTCGGGGTAAGCACGCTTTGGCCTCTACTTTGCCGCAACGATCATCCGATGTATAGGGAGGTTCGTTTTCTTTACTTCTCGGCATAGCCGATCAGTATCGCGCCCTAATAAAACCGGTACGTCATCACTAGACCTGCGATATCTAGACCCTGGTTGCGCCCGTCGCCCAGGATTTGTCCGTGCGACAGGCGGACCCACTGCAGACCCATCCGTGTGTCGTTCGAGGCCTTCCAATCAAGGCTGAGCGCCGATCGGAAGAGATCCCGAGAGCCCAGCAGAAGCCGAGATCGCGCCTCGGCGGGATCAAAGTGTCCACGACCGTCGTGTATCGCATAACCAAACTGGAACTCGCTGCTCAATCGCTCGGAAAGGTCGCGCCGCCACGCAAGGCCGACGGCGGCGAAATTCGTGTCGCCCTCGCTGTTCAAGGCTCAGATAATCCCTCGGACGGCCGACAGCCGCCATGGCCGCGATGGCACGGCTCAACAGCGCCACTTCAAGGTTGACGCCGCTTTCGCGATCGCCCGCACCCAGATGGAGGACGTCGTGCTGCATGACGGCGACGCGAAGCTCCCGACTGTCATCCTGTGCGGTGGCGACGCCGGCCAGGCACGGAAGTAACAGGCCGACAACCGCCGCTGAGATCAGCGGTAGAAGTTTGTTACGAGACTGCATTGATGCTTTTTTGGCCGTCAGGGGTTCTGAGGGCCGGGTTGCCCGCTAGATCCGCCGTCCGGCGGGGAGGGGGGCTCAACCAGCCCGACATTCAATGGCGCCCAGCCATCACCGGCCGCTGCGCGACGACGGCCCTCCTCGAAGAGCGCCGTCATCGAATCCTGGTCGAAATCGAGCGCGGAAGCGTCGACCTCCGGGGGAATCGCCGCCACGCTCACGCGCATTCCGTTGCGGCGAGCGAACGCGCCCTGGGCCGCAAGACTGGTTCGCAAAAGAGACTGGGTCATGCTCTGGTAGGACCGCACGAAAACGGACGGCAGACTGCCTCTGGTCTGACGATAGTCCTGCCCGAGCTTTCCGTTGATAATGACGTAGAGTTCGCTTGACGTGACCCCCGTTTCTCATCCAGCCATAACAAGAGTCCGTCGTTGATCTGAGCTGGGGTTGTTGGGGTTGGCAAGAGGCCGGTCTGCGCAGCCATCAACCAGCGCAGCAGGCCGGCCGATCTG
>NZ_JBMSDX010000021.1:0-2405 GCF_049445955.1 Brevundimonas sp. VNH65
ATCGTCCGGCAGAATCGGTTCGAGCGCGAAGCCGGCCTCGATATCCCCTTCGGCCTCCATGGCGGTGGGAGGCGCCGCAGAAGGCTTTCGGTTCGTCTGCAGGGCGCGGTGAAGAATGTAGGTGGGCAGGAGTGCGCCGGCGAAAACGACCGCGGTGATCAGAAAGCCGTCGCGATAGGCGGCGGCCGCGGCCTGATAGACGACCGTCTGTCCCAGTAGCCAGCCCGAGGCCGCGGCCTGGTCCAGCCCGCCCACGCCCAGTTGGGCGATGGCCCGTCCTGCCCCCTGAACATAGGCAGTGGTCGCGACATTGTCCGAGGTCTGGGTTGCGGCGATGAGATCGCCATGGAAGGCGGTGCGCCGTTCCACAATGACTGCAAGCAGGCCGGTGCCCAGGGCGCCGCCGAGCTGTCGGGTGAAGTTCATCGCGCCTGACCCCTGGCTCAGAAGCTGCGGCGGCAAGACGGTCAGCGAACCAGCGCTGAGCGATGGAAAGACGAACCCCATGCCGACCCGGCTGATCACCGTCCACCAGGCCAGCGTCCAGAAGGCGGTGTCGACGCTGACATGCGAGAGGAGCCACGATGCGTAAGCGAAGATGGCCATGCCGAAACCGATCAGCACGCCCGGGGGCGCCATGTCGCTGAGTTTTCCGGCAAGGGGGAAGACGAAAACGAGGGCGAACCCCGCCGGCATGAGAAGAAGTCCGGCCTGCGTTGGCGTAAGATTCTGAATCTGCTGGACGAAAATGGGCAGTAGATAGGTTGAGCCGAACAGGCCCGCCCCCAGGACGAAACTGACGACACAGGCTGCGGCGAACGGCCCGTTGGAGAACAGTCGCAGATCGAGCATCGGATGAGGGGTTCGGTGTTCATGCCAGAGGAAGGCTCCACCGGCCGCGAGCGCCAGAGCGATCTCACCGATCACGATGTTGGAGTCCCATCCCAGCCGCTGGCCGCTCGAAATCGCCTGAAGCACCGACAGCAGGAACACGGAGAGATACAGGATCGCCGGCCAGTCGAGCCTTTGCCGCTCGAGGTCCGGGTTCCGGGACGGCAGGAACAGGTTGGCGAGGACGATGCCGACGACCCCGAACGGGATCCCCAGATAGAAGAGGAAGCGCCAATCGAAATTGTCCATCAGCACCCCGCCCACCCAGGGACCGAGGGCCGGCGCAAGCACCACGCCGATGCCGAAAATGCCCATCGCCGCGCCTCGCTGCTGCGGCGGGAAGACCTGGAACATCACCACCATGGCCAGCGGCTGGACGAGGCCGGCGGCGAGGCCCTGGAGAATGCGGGAGATCACGAGAACCGTCTGATCGGGCGCGACGCCGCCGACAACCGATCCGAACAGGAACAGCGCCAGCGCCCCGATCATCGTCATCCGCTGACCGAAGGCGCGTTCGCACCACGCCGTCATCAGCATCGTCACCGTCATGGCGGCGAGAAAGCCCGTCGAGAGCCATTGGGCCTGGACCGAGTCGATGCCGAACTGGCCCATGATGGCGGGAATCGCGACATTGACGATCGTCGAAGACAGCACGACCGCGACGGCGGCGACCATCGCCGTCAGAGTGGCCAGCCAGCGATACCCGGGGCCGAAGCGGGCGAAAAAGGCGTCAGTCGACGACATCGATCGTCGCCTCGACCATCATGCCGGGCCTTAGCCGGCCTTGCTGCTGGACGATCTCGAGACGGACCGGGATGCGCTGCGTGACCTTGGTGAAATTCCCGCTGGGATTCGGGTTGGGCAACAGGGCGAACTGACTGGTCGCGGCCCCTCCCACGTACGACACCCGGGCTTCGAAGACTTCGCCCGGGTAGGCGTCGATCTTGATTCGGGCGGGCGCGCCGATGGAAATCTTGCGGACATCGGTCTCCTTGACGTTTGCGTCGATCCAGACCTGGGAAGGGTTGTGATACATCAGCAGCCGCGTGCCGGCGGCGACGAACTCGCCCGGATCGACGAAGGTCTGATCGACGATCCCGTCGAACGCGGCGCGGATCTCACGACGACCGAGATCCAGGTTCTGCTGGCCGCGTTGAGCCCGTAGTCCCTCCTTTTGGGCCTCGAGGGCGGCGATCTGCGCCTCCAGCACCTCGACCTCGCTGGAGCCTTCGCGGGTGACGCCGACCTGGGCCCGTGACCCGGCGATCTGCGCCTCGGCCCGCGCCGCGTTTTGCTCGGCCGCGCGAAGCCGGGCCTGATCTTCGTCGAAACGGCTTTGGGCCACCAAGCCCCGCTCGAACAGGGTCCTGGACCGATCGAAGGCGCTGCGCGCCGCCGCGACCTCCGCCTGGCGGGCCAGGGCATCCGCCTGGGCCGCTGAGACTCCGGCCGCCGACACGCCCATCTGCTCTCCGACCCGCCGCACTACCGCCGCCTGTTGCGCCCGGAGCTGG
>NZ_JBMSDX010000022.1:0-1272 GCF_049445955.1 Brevundimonas sp. VNH65
TGACGTGACCCCCGTTTCTCATCCAGCCATAACAAGAGTCCGTCGTTGATCTGAGCTGGGGTTGTTGGGGTTGGCAAGAGGCCGGTCTGCGCAGCCATCAACCAGCGCAGCAGGCCGGCCGATCTGTCCAGCAAGCGCTTCGGCATAGGCCTTTGGCGTCAGCCAGCCGAGCCTGGAGTGCGGTCGGGCTTCGTTGTAGTCGCGCCGCCAGGATTCCAGCACGATGCGGGCGTGTGGCAGCGACCGGAACAGAGTTTCGTTCAGCAGCTCGTCGCGTAGACGGCCGTTGAAGCTCTCGTTGAAGCCGTTCTGCTGGGGCTTGCCCGGCGCGATGTAGTGCCAGCCGACGTTGGCCTCGTCGGCCCATGCCAGGATGACGTTTGAGGTCAGCTCCGTGCCGTTATCGCTGACGATGGTGTCCGGACGCCCGCGCTGCTGGATGATGGCGTCCAGCTCCCGCGCCACGCGTGCGCCTGACAGCGACGTATCGGCCACCAGCGCCAGGCACTCGCGGGTGCAGTTGTCGATCACCGTCAGGATGCGGAAGCGTCTGCCGTCGGTCAGCTGGTCGGAGACGAAGTCCAGCGACCAGCGCTGGTTGGCCGCCAGCGGCGTTTCCAGCGGTCGTCGCGTGCCCATGGCCCGCTTGCGACCGCCGCGGCGGCGAACTGACAGCTTCTCCTCGCGGTAGAGCCGCTGGACCCGCTTGCGGTTCACCGCGTGGCCTTCGCGTCGAAGCATCACGTGCAGGCGTCGATAGCCGAACCGCCGCCGCTCCTGCGCCAATGCCTTCAGTCGATCCCGCAGGACTCCGTCGTCCGGCCGGACGGCCTGGTAGCGAACGCTCGCACGATCGACGCCCAGCACCCGGCACGCCCGCCGCTCGCTCATCTCGTAGGCAGACCGCAGGTGCGCCGCCGCCTCCCGACGCGCAGCGGGCGTCACCACTTTTTTCCCAGAAGGTCCTTCAGCGCGACGTTGTCCAGCATCGCGTCCGCCAACATCCGCTTCAGCTTCGCGTTCTCGTCCTCCAACGCCTTCAGCCGCCTGGCCTCCGACACGTCCATGCCGCCGAACTTGGCCTTCCACTTGTAGAAGGTCGCCGAGCTGACGCCGTGCCGCCGGCAGACCTCCGCCGTCGCTACACCGGCCTCCTGCTCCCGCAGGATCCCGATGATCTGCTCTTCCGTGAACCGTGACCGCTTCATTCTGTCCGTCCTTTCGAGGGGCGGACTCTAGCTATTCCTGGAGGAGTTTCAGGGGGTCACGTCA